>NZ_JBIWLX010000013.1:0-349225 GCF_044766405.1 Streptomyces sp. NPDC102270
CGCGGCTCAGGGCTCGGGCGCGGGCCAGGACTCCGGGGCGGGTCAGGGGTCGGGCCCGGCTCAAGGCTCGGGCGCGGCTCAGGGCTCGGGCGCGGGCCAGGACTCCGGGGCGGGTCAGGGGTCGGGCCCGGCTCAAGGCTCGGGCGCGGCTCAGGGCTCGGGCGCGGAATCCGGCGGCCTGGACCCGGAAGCCGCCGCAGGCGCGGGCCAGGACCCGCCAGCCGCCCCGGGCGCGGGCCAGGGCTCGGGTGATAGTCAGGAGGCAGGCGCGGCTCAAGGCTCGGGCGCGGGTCAGGGGTCGGGCGCGGAATCCGGCGGCCTGGACCCGGAAGCCGCCGCAGGCGCGGGCCAGGACCCGCAAGCCGCCCCGGGCGCGGGCCGGGACTCGGCGGGCGGCCAGGTGCCGGAGGCTCTCAGGGCCCTGTACTTTCCCTCTCCCGATCGTGACATCCCCTATCCCAGGCCCGAGTTCGACGTGTCCGTGGCACCCGGCGCCGTGACGGTGACCGCGCGCACCCTCGTGCGGGATCTGTTGCTCCAGGCCGACCGGCTGAATCCGGCGGCGCGGGCCGACCGGGGGCTGGTGACGTTGTTGCCCGGGGAGCGGGTGACCATCGGGGTCAGCGGCTGGGAGACTCCTGACGCGGATGCCGCCCGGTCCGCCCTGTACTGCCTGGAGCCCGGCCGATGACAGCCCAGCCGGCCTCGCGCGTCACCATCAAGGACGTCGCCGCGCGCGCCGGCGTGTCCAAGGGGGCCGTGTCGCTCGCCTTCAACCACAAGCCGGGGCTGTCGGAGGCGACCCGGGACCGGATCTTCCGGGCCGCGCGGGAGCTGGGCTGGGCGCCGAACCTCACGGCACGGACGCTGGCCGGGTCGCGGGTGGACGTGGTGGGGCTCGCGATCTGCCGGCCGGCGCGGCTGCTGGGGCTCGAACCCTTCTACATGGAGTTCGTGTCGGGCGTGGAGAGCGTGCTGATCGAGCGGAACTGCTCCCTGTTGCTGCGGCTCGTGCGGAACGTGGAGGAGGAGGTCGGGCTCCAGGAGTCGTGGTGGCGGGGACGGCAGGTCGGGGGGTCGATCCTGGTCGACTTCCGGGTGGACGATCCGCGTGTCGCGGCGGCCGAGCGGCTGGGGATGCCGGTGGCGGCCGTAGGGCATCCCTCCCTCACCGGCGGTCTCACCTCCGTGTGGACCGACGACGCGACCGCCGTGACGGAGGCCGTGCGGTATCTCGCGGCGCTGGGACATCGGCGGATCGCCCGGGTCGGAGGTGCGGCGGCGCTGGGGCACACGGCGATGCGGACGGCCGCGTTCGACGACGCGGCGCGCGGGCTCGGGCTGGCCGGGGCCTGGCAGGTGACCACCGACTACTCGGGAGAGGCCGGAGGGCGGGCCACCCGGTCCCTGCTGACCTCCCCGCCGGCGGACCGGCCGACGGCGATCGTCTACGACAACGACATCATGGCGGTGGCCGGGCTGTCGGTCGCCGCGGAGATGGGCCTGCACGTCCCGCGCGATGTCTCGCTGCTCGCCTGGGACGACTCCCAGCTGTGCCGGCTCACCCATCCCACGCTCTCCGCGATGAGCCACGACGTACACGGATTCGGTGCCGAGGCGGCTCGGACCCTGTTCGGAGTAATCACCGGCGAGGGACCCGGCTCGCACCCCGTACCCACTCCGGTACTGACACCGCGGGGCTCCACGGCGCCTCCCGCGGTGTGACCTTCGCCGCTCCCTCCCCCAGGACTGGGCAGTCACGTTACTCATAAGTAGCATGGGTCCTGAGCGCGCGCTCAGCGCATCGCAGCAGTGCAGATCCCGCATCTGGAGGAGAGCCATCGTGCCTCGTACCGTCAGGGACGTCGTCTTCGTCGACGGCGTCCGCACCCCGTTCGGCAAGGCGGGCCCGAAGGGCATCTACCACGAGACCCGTGCCGACGACCTCGTCGTGAAGGCGATCCGGGAGCTGCTGCGCCGCAACCCGGGTCTCGACCCCAAGAAGATCGACGAGGTCGCCATCGCCGCGACCACGCAGATCGGTGACCAGGGGCTCACCATCGGCCGTACCGCCGGGATCCTCGCCGGTCTGCCGCAGTCCGTACCCGGTTACTCCATCGACCGCATGTGTGCCGGTGCGCTGACCGCCGTCACCACGGTGGCCGGTTCCGTGGCCTTCGGGGCGTACGACATCGCCATCGCCGGTGGTGTCGAGCACATGGGCCGCCACCCCATGGGCGAGGGCGTGGACCCGAACCCGCGGTTCGTGAGCGAGAAGCTGGTCGACGAGTCCGCCCTGTTCATGGGCATGACGGCGGAGAACCTGCACGACCGCTACCCGACGATCACCAAGCAGCGCGCCGACGAGTACGCCGTGCGCTCCCAGGAGAAGGCCGCCAAGGCGTACGCCAACGGCAAGATCCAGGCCGACCTGGTGCCGATCTCGGTGCGCCGCACCAACCCGGAGGCCGGCGAGACCGGCTGGGGTCTGGTGACGGCCGACGAGCCGATGCGTCCCGGCACCACCCTGGAGAACCTCTCCGGTCTGAAGACGCCGTTCCGTGTGCACGGGCGGGTCACCGCCGGTAACGCGGCCGGTCTGAACGACGGCGCCACCGCCTCCCTCATCGCCTCCGAGGACTTCGCCCGCGAGAACGACCTGCCGGTGAAGATGCGCCTGGTCTCGTACTCCTTCGCGGGTGTCGAGCCCGAGGTCATGGGCTACGGCCCGATCCCGGCCACGGAGAAGGCCCTCGCGCAGGCGGGGCTGTCCATCTCCGACATCGGTCTGTTCGAGATCAACGAGGCCTTCGCGGTCCAGGTCCTGGCCTTCCTCGAGCACTACGGCATCGCGGACGACGACGCCCGCGTCAACCAGTACGGCGGCGCCATCGCGTACGGCCACCCGCTGGCCTCCTCGGGTGTGCGTCTGATGACGCAGCTGGCCCGCCAGTTCGAGGAGCAGCCCGAGGTCCGCTACGGCCTGACCACCATGTGCGTCGGCTTCGGCATGGGCGCGACGGTCATCTGGGAGAACCCGAACCACAAGGACGCCGGAGGCAGCAAGTGAGCACCACGGAGCTTTTGAAGGGTGCGGCCGAGCTGTTCCCGGACGAGGTCGTCACCCAGGCGCACGTACGCCACCTGGACCTGCCGTTCAACGCGGGGCGCTTCGCCCTCATCACGCTGGACAACGGCTTCGACCACACCAAGCCGACCACCTTCGGCCCTGCCTCGCTGGCGAACCTGAACACCGCCATCGACCAGGTGGAGAAGGAGGCCTCGGCGGGCGAGATCGTCGGCGTCGGCATCACCGGCAAGCCGTTCATCTTCGCCGTCGGCGCCGACCTCAAGGGCGTCGAGCTCCTCAAGGAGCACAAGGACGCGCTCGCCATCGGCAAGGGCGGCCACGAAGTCTTCAAGCGCCTCGCGGGCATCGCGGTACCGACCTTCGCGTACTACAACGGCGCGGCGATGGGCGGTGGCGTCGAGGTCGGTCTGCACTGCACCTACCGCACGGTCTCCGCGGCCCTGCCCGCCTTCTCGCTCCCCGAGGTCTTCCTCGGGCTGGTCCCCGGCTGGGGCGGCTGCACCCTGCTGCCGAACCTGATCGGCGCCGAGAAGGCCGTCTCGGTCATCATCGAGAACTCGCTCAACCAGAACAAGCAGCTCAAGGGCGCGCAGGTCTACGAACTGGGCATCGCCGACGCGCTGTTCGAGGGCGCGGACTTCCTGGAGCAGTCCCTGCTGTGGACGGCGTCCGTCCTCAAGGGCGAGATCGTCATCGACCGCCCGGCGATCGACCGCGGTGAGGCCTGGGACCAGGCCGTCGCCAAGGGCCGCTTCATCGCGGACTCGAAGGTGCACGGGGCCGCTCCGGCCGCCTACCGCGCCCTCGACATCATCGCCGCCGCCAAGAACGGCGACCTCCAGCAGGGCTACGACGCCGAGGACCAGGCCCTCGCCGACCTGATCATGGGTGGCGAACTGCGCTCCGGCATCTACGCGTTCAACCTGGTGCAGAAGCGCGGCAAGCGTCCCGCGGGCGCCCCGGACAAGAACCTGGCCCGCCCGGTCACCAAGGTCGGTGTCGTCGGCGCCGGTCTGATGGCCTCCCAGCTCGCGCTGCTCTTCCTGCGCCGCCTGGAGGTGCCGGTCGTGCTGACCGACATCGACCAGGAGCGCGTCGACAAGGGTGTGGGCTATGTCCACGCCGAGATCGAGAAGCTGCTCGGCAAGGGCCGTATCAACCAGGACAAGGCCAACCGCCTCAAGGCCCTGGTCACGGGTGTGCTGGACAAGGCGGAGGGCTTCTCCGACGCGGACTTCATCATCGAGGCCGTGTTCGAGGAGATCGGCGTCAAGCAGCAGGTGTTCGCGGAGGTCGAGGCGGTCGCCCCGGCGCACGCGATCCTCGCCACCAACACCTCCTCGCTCTCGGTCTCCGAGATGGCGTCGAAGCTGAAGAACCCCGAGCGGGTCGTGGGCTTCCACTTCTTCAACCCGGTCGCGATCCTCCCGCTCCTGGAGATCGTCCGTGGTGAGCAGACCGACGACGCGTCGCTGGCCACCGCCTTCGCCGTCGCCAAGAAGCTGAAGAAGACCGCGGTGCTGGTCAAGGACGCCCCGGCGTTCGTCGTGAACCGCATCCTCACCCGCTTCATGGGCGAGATCCAGAACGTCATCGACGAGGGCACCCCGGTCGAGGTGGCGGAGAAGGCGGTGGAGCCCCTGGGCCTGCCGATGTCTCCTCTCGTCCTCCTGGAGCTGGTCGGTCCCGCGATCGGTCTGCACGTCTCGGAGACCCTCAACCGGGCCTTCCCGGACCGCTTCACGGTCTCCCCGAACCTCGCGGCCGTCGTCAAGGCGGGCAAGCGCGGCTTCTACGTCTACGACTCCGGGAAGCCGGAGCTGGACCCGGAGGTCGCGGCGCTGCTCAAGCAGGGCGATGTCGTCCTGTCCGAGGAGCAGGTCCGCGAGCGTGTCCTGGACGCGGTGGCGCAGGAGATCGGGCTCATGCTCGACGAGGGTGTCGTCGCCGAGGCGCAGGACATCGACCTCTGCCTGATCACGGGCGCCGGCTGGCCCTTCCACCTGGGCGGCATCACGCCGTACCTGGACCGCGAGGGTGTCTCCGAGCGCGTGAACGGCAAGAAGTTCCTGGCTCCGGGCGTGGCGTCGGTTCCGGCGTAACGGTCGTACGGCTGTGAAGAGGGCCTCCGCTCCGGGCTTCCGGGCGGAGGCCCTCCGGCGTTCGGTCCCGGCGGCGGCCCGGTGTCTTCGGCCCGGTGTCTTCGGCTGGGCGACGAGTTGTTCGAAGGTCGCTTCCCTCACGCGCCACCCTCGCCGGGGCCGGACGCGCCGAGCCGTCGGCGTCGAACCGTCGGCACAGCCCGGGTTCTTCGAGGCCACGCGGGTCCGGAACTGGGCGGGCGCGACCGCCTCCGTGCCGTTCGCGGCGACGGTCACCACCCCTGCGACGCCCGTGGCCCGGCTGTCCTCGGCGGGCCGTCAGACCTCCTGCCAGGCGGCCAGTGCCAGGCCCGGCTCGTCCTTCTGACGGGCGATCCGGAGGTCCCCTTCGGGGGTCACCGTGGCGGCGACAATACGGCCGTCCGCGTCCTCGGCGAGGGCCACGGCCGTACCCGCGGGCAACTGCGGCCCGGACTCCGTCCACCACAGGCCCGCCGACTCCTGCTCGGTCGGACAGGCGGCGAAGGCCACCCGGCCGGAGGCCGAACGCTGGGCGAGCAGCGTGCAGTCGTGGCCCTCGAGGGTGCAGCGCAGCAGGGCCGCCGGGCCGGGGCCGGCCGCCGCCAGCAGCGGGGTGGGCTCGGTGTCCGGACGCCAGGCGTAGAGCATGCCCTCGGGGTCCGCGAAGAACAGGGTGATGTGCTCCTTCGAGGTGGGCAGCGCGCTGAGTGTGCCCGGCTCGACGCGCACCGGCAGCGGGTCGGCGGGGACGGGAGGCGCGCCCGCCTCGACCTGACGCCAGCGCAGGACACCGGCCGGGTCGGTGCCGTACAGCTCGATCCGGCCCGACTCCCCTGTCACGGCGGTCAGTTGCTCGTGCACGCCGGTCCCCCCGAGGTCGGCCCAGGCGTTCCAGCCGCCGCGCTCCTTCTGGATGAGGGCGTGCACACCGTCACCGCGGTTGCGGACGAAGACATGGGCCCGGCCCTCCGCGTCGACGGCCACGGCGGGTGTCCCGGTGCGCGCGCCGGCTCTGTCGGGGTGGCCGACCGCAATCCAGTCGAGGGCGGCGAGGTGGACGCGGAAGTGCGTGGAGTGGACCAGGCCCGACTCCTGGCCCTTGGTGGGCCGCCAGGCGGCGAGGTGTGCGTAGCCGTCGGCCCCGTGTCCCACGGCGAGGCCGGGGTGCAGGCGCTGGTCGCCGCCGACCTTGCGCCAGGGCAGCCAGGTGTCGCCGCCCGGGCGGCTCTCCGCCCTGCACCACACCGCTTCGTCACGGGTGGCGTAGACGCCGAGTCGGCCGTCGCGGGCGCGGATGAGCCAGTCGCCGTTCACTGTACGGACCATTGACACGGGTCCACTCTAATCGGGCTGTTGGCGCCGTCTTCGGGTGGGCCGGTCGTGGGACGCTGGGGGCATGAGTGACGTGCTGCTGGTCGTCGTGGATGCCGCGAATGTCGTCGGGTCGGTGCCGGACGGATGGTGGCGGGACCGGCGGGGGGCGGCGGAGCGGTTGCGGGACCGGCTGGCGGTGGACGGGGTACCGGGGCGGGACGGGGCGGTGGAGATCGTGCTGGTGGTGGAGGGGGCGGCCCGGGGGGTGGAGTCCGTGCCGGGGGTTCGGGTGGAGTCGGCCGCGGGGAGCGGGGACGACCGGATGGTGGAGCTGGTGGCACAGGCCGGCGAGCGGCCTGTGCTGGTGGTCACCGCGGACCGTGAACTGCGGCGGCGGGTCGGGGAGTTGGGAGCGGAGGTGGCGGGGCCGCGGACGGTTCGGCCGTGAGCACGTTCCGATGTACGCCGCTGTGTCGTCCTGAGGTGGGTGCAGTCACGTGCCCGGCTGCACCCTCCCGGGTCACTCCGTCTTGCCGGCCGTCGTCGCCGTGCTCCGGCCGAGGCGGCTGTGGCTGCGGCCGTAGAGGAAGTACACGGCGAAGCCGATGACCATCCAGATCGCGAACCGCAGCCAGGTCTCGGCCGGGAGGTTGAGCATCAGCCAGAGGGAGGCCGCCACCGACAGGATCGGGATGAACGGCACCCACGGCGTGCGGAAGGCGCGGGGCAGGTCGGGGCGGGACCTGCGCAGGATGATCACGCCGATGGCGACGACCACGAAGGCGAACAGGGTGCCGATGTTGACCAGTTCGGCGAGTGCACTCAGGGGCGTGAAGCCGGCGACGATTGCGATGATCACGCCGAGCAGGATGGTCGGACGGTGCGGGGTCCTGAACTTCGGGTGGACGTGGGAGAAGAAGGTGGGCAGCAGTCCGTCGCGGCTCATCGCGAAGAAGACCCGGGTCTGGCCCAGCAGCAGGATCATGCACACCGTCGTGAGGCCCACCGCCGCGCCGAAGCTGATGAAGCCCGCGAACCAGGGGTGGCCGGTGGCCTTGAAGGCGTCCGCGAGCGGGGCCGTGATGGACAGGTCCGTGTACTTCTGCATGCCCGTCACGACGATCGACACGGCCACGTAGAGAGTCGTGCAGATGATCAGGGAGCCGAGGATGCCGCGGGGCATGTCGCGCTGCGGGTTCCTGGTCTCCTCGGCGGCCGTGGCGACGACGTCGAAGCCGATGAAGGCGAAGAAGACGACGGAGGCGGCGGTGAAGATGCCCATCACGCCGAAGTTGGAGGGCGCCCAGCCGAACATCAGCTGGATCAGCGGCGCCTGGAGACTGTCACCGGCCGGCACGTCCTTCGCCTTCGGGATGAACGGGTGGTAGTGGTCGCCCTTGACGAAGAAGGCACCGGCGATGATCACGGTCAGGACGACCGTCACCTTGATGGCGACGACGATCGAGGTCACGCGCGCGGACAGCTTGGTGCCGAGCACGAGGATGCCGGTGAGCACCAGGACGAGCGCGGCGGCGAGGATGTCGAAGCCGAAGCCGTGGGCCCCGTCGCGGCTGCCGAGCGCCGCCGGCAGATGCCAGCCCGCGTTGTCCAGCAGCGAGGCGATGTAGCCGGACCAGCCGACGGACACCACCGCCGTGCCCAGCGCGAACTCCAGGACCAGGTCCCAGCCGATGATCCAGGCGGGCAGTTCACCGAGGGAGGCGTAACTGAAGGTGTACGCCGACCCGGCCACCGGGACGGTGGAGGCGAACTCGGCGTAGCAGAGCGCGGCGAGCGCGCAGACGACGCCGGCCACGACGAAGGCCAGGGCGACCGCCGGGCCGGCGTTGTTCTTGGCGACGGTGCCGGTCAGGACGAAGATGCCGGTGCCGATGATGACACCGACGCCGAAGACGGTCAGATCCAGCGCGGACAACGACTTCTTGAGCGCGTGCTCTCGCTCCTCGGTGTCGAGGATGGACTGCTCGACCTTCTTCGTCCGGAAGAGGGTGCTGCTCACGGGTACCTCCCACGCTGTGTCGTCCCCGACATGATCGAGAGGGGGCGTAGGTCGTATGCCCCGGCGCGGGCGGATTCACGCGAACGGGCCGGTGACACCACTGTCAGGAGTGGTGTCACCGGCCCGTACGGCCGAGCTGGGAAGGCGCTAGTCGCGGGCGGGCTGCGCCTCGGCGGGGGCGCTGTCGTACCGGCCGTCCAGCTTGGAGACGAGACCCGTGACCTGGCGGGCGATGTCGGGCGCGGTCAGCCCGATCTCGGCCATGATCTCGGCGCGGGAGGCGTGGTCGAGGAAGCGGGGCGGGATGCCGAAGTCGCGCAGCGGGACGTCGACGCCCGCGTCACGCAGGGCCTGTGCGATCGCCGAGCCGACTCCGCCGACGCGGCTGTTGTCCTCGACGGTGACGACCACGCGGTGCCGCTCGGCGAGCGGGGCCATGGCCTCGTCGACGGGCTTGACCCAGCGCGGGTCGACGACGGTGGTGGAGATGCCCTGCTTGTCCAGCAGACCGGCGATCTCCAGGCACATCGGGGCGAGGGCGCCGATGGAGACGAGGAGCACGTCGGGCCTGTCCGTCCCCGGCTCGCGCAGGACGTCCATGGAGCCGACGGTGCCCACGGCGGGTACGGCGGGGCCGACGACGCCCTTGGAGTAGCGCAGCACGGTCGGCGCATCGTCGACCTGGACGGCCTCGCGCAGCTGGGCGCGCAGCTGCTCGGCGTCGCGCGGGGCGGCGAGCCGGAGCGTCGGCACGACCTGGAGCATCGACATGTCCCACATGCCGTTGTGCGAGGCGCCGTCGTCGCCGGTGACACCGGCCCGGTCGAGCACGAAGGTCACACCGCACTTGTGCAGGGCGACGTCCATGAGGACCTGGTCGAAGGCGCGGTTGAGGAAGGTGGCGTAGACGGCGAACACCGGGTGCAGGCCGCCGGTCGCGAGGCCCGCCGCGGACACGGCCGCGTGCTGCTCGGCGATGCCGACGTCGTAGATGCGGTCGGGGTAGGTGTCCGCGAACTTCTTCAATCCGACCGGCTGGAGCATCGCCGCGGTGATGGCGACGATGTCCCCGCGCTCACGGCCGAGCTTGACCATCTCGTCGCCGAAGACGGAGGTCCAGCTGGCGGCGGAGGCCTTCACGGGCAGGCCGGTGTCGGGGTGGATGGGGCCGATGCCGTGGAAGCGGTCGGCCTCGTCCTGCTCGGCGGGCTTGTAGCCGCGGCCCTTCTCGGTGAGGCAGTGCACGATCACCGGGCCGCCGAACCGCTTGGCACGGGCCAGCGCCGACTCCAGTGCCTCAATGTCGTGGCCGTCGATGGGGCCGACGTACTTCAGGCCGAGGTCCTCGAACATGCCCTGGGGCGCGATGAAGTCCTTGAGGCCCTTCTTGGCGCCGTGCAGGGTCTCGTAGAGCGGCCGGCCGACGACGGGGGTCCGCTCCAGGAGGTCCTTGCCGCGGGCCAGGAAGCGCTCGTAGCCGTCGGTGGTGCGCAGGGTCGCGAGGTGGTTGGCGAGGCCGCCGATGGTCGGCGCGTAGGAGCGCTCGTTGTCGTTGACGACGATGACGAGCGGACGGTCCTTGGCGTCGGCGATGTTGTTCAGCGCCTCCCAGGCCATACCTCCGGTCAGGGCGCCGTCACCGATGACGGCGACGACATGGTCGTCCCGCTTGAGGACCTGGTTGGCTTTCGCGAGGCCGTCGGCCCAGCCGAGGACGGTCGAGGCGTGGCTGTTCTCGATGACGTCGTGGTCGGACTCGGCGCGCGAGGGGTAGCCGGACAGCCCGCCCTTGGAGCGCAGCTTCGAGAAGTCGTGGCGCCCGGTGAGCAGCTTGTGCACGTACGACTGGTGGCCGGTGTCGAAGAGGACCCGGTCCTTGGGCGAGTCGAACACCCGGTGCAGGGCGATGGTCAGCTCGACCACACCGAGGTTGGGGCCGAGGTGGCCGCCGGTCTTGGAGACCGCACCGACGAGGAAGCTCCTGATCTCCTCCGCCAGCTGGTCCAGCTCCTCGAGGCTGAGCCGGTCCAGATCGCGCGGTCCCCTGATACGGGTCAGCAGCGGCACCCGTGCCTCCTTGCGTTAGAGCTGATCGAGCTTTGCCGGGCGGGTCGAGTCTAATGTTCTGCGAGAACAATCTTGCCCGGCACCTGGTGGGTGCCGGGCAAGACGATCGACCTGAAGGGTGCGACCAGGCGCTATCCGCGACCCGCCGCCTTCTGAGACCTGCGCGACACCGAGTCGATGACGACCGCGCCCAGCAGAACACCGCCGGTGATCATGTACTGGATCGAGGCGTTCATGTTCAGCAGGTCCAGACCGGTCGTGATGGACTGGATGACCAGCATGCCCAGGAGGGCGGACCACACCGAACCGCGGCCGCCGAACAGGCTCGTACCGCCGATGACGGCCGCCGCGATGGCGAGCATCAGGGTGTTGCCGCCGCCGGCGGACAGCGTGGCGCTCGCGGTCTGACCGGCGAAGAACATACCGCCGATCGCCGCGAACCCGCCGGAGATGGCGAAGACGGTGATCCGGACCATCGGCACGTTGATACCGGCACGACGGGCCGCCTCGATGCCGCCGCCGACCGCGAAGACCTTGCGGCCGTACGTCGTACGCCGCAGCACGAAGTCCACGATCACCAGCGCCGCCAGGAAGATCACCAGCGAGTTGGAGACACCGTTGGCGTTGTTGAGCACGGACGCGGCCACGAAGGACGCGACGGCGAGCGCGCCGACGCGCAGCAGGATCTCGCCGGTCGGCCGGAAGGGCACACCCGCGGCCTTGCGGCGCCGCTGCTCGCCGAAGTTGCCGACGAGGGTCAGCACGACGGCGAGGCCGGCCAGCAGGTACCCGCCGATGATGGCCTGGTCCATGAAGAAGGAGTTCTGGCCGAGCAGGTGGATCGGACCCGAGTCGGACGGGATGTTGATGGTGCCGCTGGAGCCCAGCAGCCACAGCATCAGACCGTTCCAGCCCAGGAGGCCGGCCAGAGTGACGACGAATGCCGGCACCCCGATCTTGGCGAAGAACCAGCCGTGCAGTGCGCCGATGGCGATGCCGACGAGAATCGCCAGGAGCAGCGCGAGCCAGGCGTTCATGCCGTGCTGCACCACCCACACGGCGAACAGGGTGGAGGCCAGGCCGCTGACGGAGCCGACCGACAGGTCGATCTCGCCGAGCAGCAGCACGAACACCAGGCCGATGGCGATCATGCCGGTGGCCGACATGTAGTAGCTGATGTTGGAGAGGTTGTCGGCGCTCAGGAAGCGGTCGTTCTTGAACTGGAAGATCGCCCAGATGACGATCAGGCCGATCACGACCGGCAGGGAGCCCAGCTCACCGCCCTTGACCTTGCGGGTGAACTCGGTCCAGTAGCCCTTGAGGCCCTCTTCGCGGACCAGCAGCCGGGGGTCGACCACCGAGACCGGCGCGGCGGTGGGATCGTCGGCGGGGGCAACCGTGGTCTGGTGCTCCGTCGCGGCGTCCGCCTTGGAAACCTTGGATGTGTCGCTCACTTCGCGGCCTCCGTGCTGCGACGCCCCGCGCGACGGGTCACGGCGTTGTCCGTGGCACCCGTGATCGCGGAGATGATCTCTTCCTGACTGGTGTCCTTCACCGAGAAGGAACCATTGTTCCTGCCCAGCCGCAGCACGGCGACGGTGTCGGCGACTGCCTTCACGTCGGCCATGTTGTGGCTGATGAGGATGACGCCGAGGTTGCGCTCGCGCAGCCGCTCGACGAGGTCGAGGACCTGTGCGGTCTGCTCGACACCGAGGGCGGCGGTGGGCTCGTCCAGGATCACGACCTTGGGGTCGCCGATCAGGGCGCGCGCGATGGCGACGACCTGGCGCTGACCGCCGGAGAGGCTCGCGATCGGGATGCGCACACTCGGGATGCGGATGGAGAGCGTGCTCAGCAGCTCGCGGGCCTTCTGCTCCATCGTGACCTCGTCGATGACGCCGCGGCGCAGCAGCTCGCGTCCGAGGTAGAGGTTGCCGACCACATCGAGGTTGTCGCACAGGGCGAGGTCCTGGTAGACCGTCGCGACGCCGAGTCCCTGGGCGTCGTGCGGCTTGTTGATGCTGACCTGGTTGCCGTCCCACTCGATGACGCCCTCATCGATGGGGTGGACACCGGCGATCGTCTTGACCAGCGTGGACTTTCCGGCGCCGTTGTCGCCGACAAGGGCGACCACTTCACCGGCGTGGACCTCCAGTTCGACATCGGTGAGGGCCTGCACCGCACCGAATCGCTTGGAGACTCCGCGCAACGCCAGCACGGGCGTAGCGGACACGTGAACCATCTCCTTCGCCGCCTGACCGGCGGGGATGCCGCGCTTGGGGTAAGGCGCGGAGGGGTCGTACGCACGGCACTCGGCTCGTAGCACTCGACTGACGAGTTGTGCCGTTGGTACGCATTTACTAGTCGAACATGCGGGCGGCCGATGCCTCTTGGCAACGGCTGCGTTCGCCATGCTTCCGTCCGGCGCCCGCCCCGCAGCGGGGTATGAAGGCGGTGCGGGCGCCGGACAGGCTCTGTGCCTGCCTGTCGGGGCGGGTCCGTCGAAGGACTCACCCCGAGGGCTCAGCGGCTCTTACTGAAGGCCGGCCTTCTTGCACGCGGCGGCGTAGTCCGCGGTGCAGATGTCGGTGACCTTGTACAGACCGTCCTTGACGACCGTGTCGTTGATGTTCTTCACGGTCACCGAGACGGGGGTCAGCAGCTTCGCCTGGACCTTGTCGCCGGAGCCGCTGGTCACCGTGGTGTCGGCCAGGGACTTGATGTCCTTGCCCTGCAGCAGGTTGACCGCGAGCTCGGCGGCGGTGTCGGCCTCCGGCTTGTAGGCCTTGTAGACCGTGGCGGACTGGGTGCCGGCGACGATCCGCTGGATGGCCGCGAGCTCGGCGTCCTGACCGGTCAGCGGGATGGTGCTGATGCCCGCGCCCTTGAGGGTGTTGGCGATACCACCGGCCATGCCGTCGTTGGCGGCGTAGACGCCCGCGATGTTCTTGGCGCCCAGCTGGGTGATGGCCGCGGACACCTTCTGCGCGGCGACGGTGTCCTTCCACAGGCCGGACTGCTCGTAGGCGATGTCGACCTTGCCGTCGAGGATCTTGTGCGCGCCTTCCTTGAACTGCGCGGCGTTCGGGTCGGCGTCGTCACCGTTGATCATGACGACCTTGGACTTCGGGGTCGCCTTGGAGCCCAGCGCGTCGAGCAGGGCCTGACCCTGGAGCTCGCCGACCTTGACGTTGTCGAAGGAGACGTACGCGGAGACCGGGCCCTGGGCCAGACGGTCGTACGCGACGACCTTGACGCCCTTGCTGACCGCGGAGGCGATGGAGGACTTGATGGCCGCCGAGTCCTGCGCGGAGACCACGATCACCTTGACGCCCTTGGTGACCATGCTGCTCATCTGCTGGGCCTGCTTGGCCGGGTCGGCCGCGGCGTTGGCATAGGAGACGGTGCAGTCGCTGCACAGCTCCTTGACCTTGGCCACAAAGTACGGCTTGTCGAACTTCTCGTACCGCGCGGTGACGTTGTCGGGCAGGAGCAGGCCGATCGACTTGCTGCCGGAGCCGGAGCTGCTGCTGTCACTGCCGCTGCTGTTGTCGCCGGCCTTGCCGCAGGCGGCGACCGAGACGGCGAGCGCCGAAATCGCTACGGACACGGCGGCACGACGCATGAGCGTGTTCACTTGAGAAACCTCCCTGACGAGGCCGCGTCGTTGCGGCCGAGGTGGCTGGAAGTCAACTCGGCCGCACGTGCGACGTCAAGAAGTAAATACTTAACGAGATGGCAACGGCGTCCTGCGTTCTCTAAGTGAAGGCAGGTGCCGCTGCATGCAGCGTGCTGTCCAAAAGGGTCGAATCACCCATCTCGCTGAGGGCGAGGGCGAGCGCTCCGAGCACCTCCGCGCGACCTCCAAGTGCCCCTGGAAGCACGCTCAGTTGACGTGCCGCACTGGGGATCGCATAGCGGCCGACGGACTCCCTGATCGGCCCGAGCACCAGCTCACCGGCCTCGGCGAGATCACCGCCCAGGACGACTCGGCTCGGGTTCAGCAAGTTGCAGAGATTGGCGACTCCACTGCCGATGTGTCGGCCGACGTCGGCGATCACCCGACGGCAGCCAGGGTCTCCGTCCCGTGCGAGTCGAACAACGCCTTCCATGGTGAGATCGGTGCCGTGGCTGGACTGGAGCAGCGGGAGCACATAGCGCGCGGCCGCGAAGGTCTCCAGGCAGCCGCGGTTGCCGCAACGGCAGACGGGGCCGGACTCATCAAGAGTAATATGCCCGATTTCACCCGCTGTGCCACCCGGGCCTCGGTAGATCTTGCCCTGGATCACCAGACCGGCGCCCACACCGCTCGCGACCTTGATGTACGCCAGGTCGCGCACCCCCCGGCCACTGCCCCAGACCAGCTCGCCGAGGGCGCCCAGGTTGGCGTCGTTGTCCACGTGGACGGGCACGCCGAGGCGCCCCCCGAGCTCCTCGGCGGGCTTGGTGCCGATCCAGCCCGGCAGGATGGCGGAGGAGCCCAGCGAGCCGGATTCCAGATCGATCGGGCCGGGCACGCCGAGGCCCACGCCGGCGATCTTCGAGCGGTCCACCCCGGTCGCCTCGATCAGCCTGCTGACCAGCTGCTCCGCCCGGTCGAAGCCCTGACTGGAGGAGGCGTCCACGTCCAGCGGCTCGGACTCCTCGGCAAGCACCTGATGGGCGAGGTTCCCGATCGCGACGCGCAGATGGGTGTGCCCGAAGTCCACCCCTATGACGATGCCCGCGTCTCCGCTCAGGGAGACCGCGCGTGCCCGCCGGCCACCCGCCGAAGTGGGCGTGACCTCGACGGTTCCGCCGTCCTTGAGCTCACGGACGATATTGGAGACGGTCGCGGCGGACAGTCCCGTGGTCCGGGCGATCTCCGCCTGCGTGAGGGACCCGGCCAGCCGGACGGCCCGTACGACCCGCTCCAGGTTGGCTCGGTGCAGCGACGACTGCGACCCCGGAGTCTCCACGACGACCTCCTGCGCGCGGGGACCGCATCGATGAGGCCCCGTCTATGTCCAACTAGTGAACTCTAAGCTGAGCCGTTCGGGTCGCCTCCCGTCAAGAGGTTGAACACTATCCGGGGTGTAGGGCACACGTGGGCGCACCGTCACCGAAGGCGGGGACGGTGCGCGTGCGTGCGCTCGCGCAGCGCTACTTCAGGGTCGCCGAAGTCAGCCCCGCCTGCACCTGGCGCTGGAAGGACAGGTACACCACCAGCATGGGGATCATCGCGATGGTCACCCCGGCGAAGAGCACGGGCAGGTCCGAGGCGTATCCCATCTGCTGCTGGAGCTGGATCAGGCCCTGGGTCAGCACATAGCGCTCCGGATCGTCGCCGCTCTGCGGCTGCATCAACACCGTGGGAAGGATGAACTGGTTCCACTGGCCGAGGGTGTTGAAGATGCCGACGCTGATCAGTCCCGGCTTCGCCATGGGCAGCATGACCTGGAAGAAGGTCCGGGTGTGCGAGGCGCCGTCGAGGACCGCGGCCTCGAAGACGGCCGTCGGCAGCGTCCGGAAGAAGGCGTGCATGAAGAACACCGTGAACGGCATCGAGTAGGCGACGTACACCAGGATCAGCCCCTGGTAGGTGTTCAGCATGTCCAGCCGCTTCACCATGAAGAACAGCGGGACCAGGGCCAGGAACACCGGGAACATCGCGCCCGCGACGAAGAAGAAGTACAGGAACCTGTTGCCCCAGAACTGGTAGCGGGCCAGGACGTAGGCGGCCATGGAGCCGAGCAGCATCGTCAGCGGGACCGAGAAGACCAGCACGATGACGGTGTTCAGGAAGTAGTCGCCGATGCCCTTGTCCCAGGCCCGTCCGAAGACGTCGAGGGACCAGTTCTGCGGCCAGCCGAAGGCCGAACCGCCGATCTGGGCATCGGTCTTGAAGGAGCTGAGCACCAGCCACAGCAGTGGCAGCACGATCAGCAGGGCCCACAGCGCGAGGAAGCCGTGCGAGAAGGCGTTCAGGACGACGCCCTCGCTGCGCTCGCTGCCGGGGCGGGCCGGGGCCGTGTCCGTGGCCCGCTGTGCCGGGACGGCGGCGGTCTCCTTGATGGGTGCGCTCATCGTCGTATCTCTCCCGCTCAGAACTCGACGCGGTCGCGGCGGGTGGCACGCAGCATGACCACGGACAGGACCAGGGTGAGCAGCAGCATGACGACGCCCATCGCGCAGGCGTATCCGCTCTTGCCGAAGTACTGGAAGTTGCGCATCATCACCGTCGACATCACGTCGCTGTGATGGTCGGGGCCGCCTCCGTAGGCGCCCATGTTCTGGGTCATCGAGGACACCAGCACGAACATGTCCATCGCGACGATGCCCAGATAGACCCAGGCGGTCTGCACGGTGTCCCACAGCAGTGGCAGCGTGATGCGGAAGAAGGACTGGTTGCGGCCCGCGCCGTCGATGAGCGCGGCCTCGTAGATGTCCTTCGGAATGGACTGCATGGCGGCCGAGAACAGCACGAGGTAGAAGCCGACGCCGTGCCACACCACGGCGATGACCAGCATCCACAGCACCAGGTTGGGCTCGTTGAGCCATTCCATCGGATTCTCGGCGGAGACCAGGCCGAGTTTGATCAGGATTCCGTTGAGGAGTCCGCCGCCGTCACTGCGGTACACCGCGTTGAACAGCACGGCCACGATCGCCAGCGACAGCACCTGGGGAAAGAAGTAGACGACCTTGTAGATCTGCGATCCGGCGACTCCCCGCACCCCGCCGGCCCTGCTGCGGCCTCCCGCGTTCAGCATGAACGCGAAGAACAGGGCGAGCAGAATGGTGATCACCGGGATGAAGATCAGGAACAGGATGTTGTGCCAGATCGCCTGCATGAAGACGTCGTCCTGGAACAGCGCCTTGTAGTTGTCCAGGCCGATGAACTTGAACGTCTGCGACTGCCCTTTCCAGTCGGTCAGCGAATAGCCGAACGTCTGGACGTAGGGCCAGATCACGAAGATCAGATAGAGCGACACGGGAGCGAAGAGAAAACCCGCGACGAACCTGTACTGCCCTTTGCGCATTGGCGATTCCTGCCCCTGGTCTCCTTTCCCGGGCCGGAGCACTCCGGCCCGGGAAACGGCGTTGCGGTCAGTCCCGGTGGTTCTTCTTGGAGGCCGGGTCCTTGGCCTGCTTGTCGACCGCGGCCTGGGCCCGCTTCAGCCACTCCTTCGGCTGGATGCGCTTGGCCATCAGCTCGTTGGACGCGGCCTCGATCGCCGCTCCCATCTCGCTGTACCACTCGGTGTACAGGTAACGGAAGGTGTGGTCACCGGCCGCCTTCGAGGCCTCGACGGTGGACTGGGTGCCGGGGCGCAGCTTCACGCTCGGGTCCACGCCGTCCTTGAGGATGGTGAGGGAGTTGGCCTCCTTGGCGAAGAGCGTCGACCACTCCTTGGAGAGCATGTGCCGCATGAACTCCTTCGCGCCCGCCAGGTTCTTGGCCTTGGCCGGGATGATGAAGGGCTCGCCGGAGCCGGCCCGGATCGCCTCGAAGGGCAGCGCGCTGCCGGGCAGCAGCGGCATCGGCATGAACTTCATGTCGAAGTCCGCCGGCGTCTGCTTGAGCTGCTCGTTCTCCAGCCAGGAACCGCAGGTGATGAAGGCGGCCTTGTACTGGTTCCAGCGGGTCTGGGACTCGGTGTGGGTGAGGCCGTTGGTGCCCGGCATCAACAGACCCTTCTCCACCACCTCGTAGATCGCCTCGACGCCGGCCTGGGCCGCGTCCGAGCCGACGAAGGCCTTCGGGTCGAGGTTGTCGATCGCCTTCATGGCGTCCAGACCGCCCTTCTTGGCGATCAGGTCCATGATGGCGACGTTGATGTAGTACGGGTACTTGCCCTGGTGGGCGAGGCCGCCGATGCCCTGCTTCTTGGCGTCCTGACAGACGGCGAGGAAGTCGTCCCAGGTCTTGGGCTCCTCCCAGCCCTTCTCCTTGAAGAGCTTGCCCGAGTACCACAGGCCCCAGACGGTGTAGATGTAGTTGAGGGCGACGATCTTGCCCTCTTGAAGACCCGCGTCGAGCGTCCCCGGGATGATGAGGTCGCGGACCTTCTTGCTCGGGTCGTCGATCGCGGGCGCGTCCAGAACCTCGGCGAGATCGAGCAGCTGACCGTTCTTGTAGAGGACGTCGGGCTTGATCTGCTGGGCGCCGGAGTCGTCGACGATGTCCGGCGGGTTGCCCGCGTTGAAGCGCGGCTGGAGCTTTCCGGTGATCTCCTGGGTGCCGGTGTGGGTGGAGGTGATCCCGAGCTTCTTCTGGAAGTCGGCTTCCCACGCCTTGGCGTAGTCGTCGCCGTAGCCGCCCTTGAAGATCACGACGTCGAGCTTGCTGCCCTTCGCCGCGCCGAAGGGGTTGTCCTTCGAGGCGGTGCCCTTGGTGCTGTTGTCACTCGAATCGCCACCGCCGCCGCTGGCGCAGGCGGACAGAAACCCGGTCGCGGGAACGGCGGCCAGTCCGAGCGCGGCGGACCGCTTGATCAGATCGCGGCGGCCGACACCTTCATCACCGTGGCTGTCTGCGGAAGTGGATCCCATGCTCAAGTCCTCGCCTTCTCCAGGACTCAGGCGGTGAACCGGATCCTCCCCGGCACCGCGGTCAGGTCAAGCAGGTTCGTGCAAGAGGTTCGTTCAGAAGGGGTGAATCGCCGACAGGTATAGTCCACTTCCGGTCGACGTAGCAAGATCGAATGCAATGTTGGCCATGGGTGTTTTCGAGTTGAGACCTCGCGGAAATATGGGCGCCCTCTGCGAAGCTTGCCGGAAAAATCCTCGACATAAGCCCCGAATGCCACAGCCAACACTCTTGACATCACTGACCACTTGGGCCACTACTGATCCTTGCACGGATTGTGTGACAACGTTGTCCGTCCTTGTGCAGGGAGGGTACTCGCCGATGGATCGGCACAGAACTCGGCTCAGACGGAGTACGGCGGTCGTGATCACGGCCGCCTTTTGCGTGACGGTGGGCTCGCAGGGCGCCGCGGTCGCCCTGCCCGAGGCCCCGGCCCCGGCGGACCGGGGGTTCGCCTCCTCCTTCGAGGCCGGCGAACCGGCACCGGACTGGACCAGCAGCGTCGACGGCGGCCGGGCTTCCGGCGTCGACGGCGGCTACCGCACCGGCATCCCCGGCAATGTCACCGACCAGGTCACGGACGTCCGGGCGAGTGCCGAGAACACCGGCGGCGGCGAGGTGAAGGAGAACCTCGTCGACGGCGAGCCCGGCACCAAGTGGCTGGCCTTCGAGTCCACCGGCTGGGCCGAGTTCGACCTGGCCAAGCCGCTCAAGGTGGTCACCTATGCGCTGACCTCGGCCAATGACGCCGCCGAGCGCGATCCCAGCGACTGGACGCTGAAGGGCTCGACGGACGGCAAGGACTGGAAGACCCTCGACACCCGCTCCGGCGAATCGTTCGACGAACGGTTCCGGACAAAGTCGTACGCCATCGCGGATGCGGCCGAATACCAGCACTTCCGGCTCGAGATCACGAAGAACAACGGCGCCTCCGGCATCCTTCAGCTGGCCGATGTGCAGTTGTCCACGGGCGGCGGCGAGGGGCCGGTGCCGCCGGACATGCTGTCGCTGGTCGACCGCGGTCCGAGCGGATCGCCCACCGCGAAGGCGGGCGCCGGATTCACCGGAAAGAGAGCCCTGCGCTACGCCGGACGGCACACCGCGGACGGGCGGGCGTACTCGTACAACAAGGTCTTCGACGTGGACGTGAAGGTCGACGCGCTCACCCGGCTGTCCTACCGGATCTTCCCGGCGATGGCGGACGGCGACCGGGACTACGACGCGACGAACGTCTCCCTGGACCTGGCCTTCACCGACGGCACCTTCCTGAGCGACCTCGGGGCGCGTGACCAGCACGGATTCACGCTGTCGCCGCAGGGACAGGGCGCCTCGAAGGCGCTCTACGTCAACCAGTGGAACCACGTGGGCGCGCGGATCGGGTCGGTCGCGGCCGGGAAGACCGTCGACCGGATCCTCGTCGCGTACGACTCCCCGAGCGGGCCGGCGAAGTTCCGGGGCTGGCTGGACGACGTGACGCTGGAGCGGGCCGCGCCCGAGCAGCCCAAGGCGCATCCGTCCGACTACGCGCTCACCACCCGCGGCACCCACTCCAGCGGTGGCTTCTCGCGCGGCAACGACTTCCCGGCGACGGCCGTGCCGCACGGCTTCAACTTCTGGACGCCGGTGACCAACGCGTCCTCGCTGAGCTGGCTGTACGACTACGCGCGCGCCAACAACGCCGACAACCTGCCGACGATCCAGGCGTTCAGCGCGAGCCACGAGCCGAGCCCGTGGATGGGCGACCGGCAGACCTTCCAGGTGATGCCGTCGGCCGCCGCCGGGACCCCGGACACCGGCAGGGAGGCGCGGGAGCTGGCCTTCCGGCACGAGAACGAGACAGCGCGGCCGTACTACTACGGCGTGCGGTTCGAGAACGGGCTGAAGGCGGAGATGACGCCCACCGACCACGCGGCGGTCCTGCGCTTCAGCTACCCGGGCGACGACGCGAGCGTGCTCTTCGACAATGTGACGGACCAGGCGGGGCTGACGCTCGACAAGGCGCGCGGGACCTTCACGGGCTACTCGGACGTGAAGTCCGGGCTGTCGACGGGAGCGACCCGGCTGTTCGTGTACGGCGAGTTCGACCGGGCGGTGCAGGAGGGCTCGTCGAGCGGGGTCAAGGGCTATCTGCGGTTCGACGCCGGCGCCGACCGGACCGTCACCCTGCGCGTCGCCACCTCCCTCATCAGCCTCGACCAGGCCAGGGACAACCTGCGGCAGGAGATCCCGGACGGCACGTCCTTCGACGACGTGAAGGGAAGTGCCCGGCGGGCCTGGGACCGGCTGCTCGGCAAGGTCGAGGTGGAGGGCGCCACACAGGACCAGCTCACCACGCTGTACTCCAGCCTGTACCGGCTGTACCTGTACCCCAACTCCGGCTTCGAGAAGGTCGGTTCGACGTACCAGTACGCCTCGCCGTTCTCCCCGATGCCCTCCCCCGACACCCCGACGCACACCGGAGCGAAGATCGTCGACGGCAAGGTGTACGTCAACAACGGCTTCTGGGACACCTATCGGACCACCTGGCCGGCGTACTCGCTGCTGACGCCCTCTCAGGCGGGCGAGATGGTCGACGGGTTCGTCCAGCAGTACAAGGACGGCGGGTGGACCTCGCGCTGGTCCTCGCCCGGTTACGCGGACCTGATGACCGGTACCTCCTCGGACGTCGCCTTCGCGGACGCGTACGTCAAGGGTGTCGACTTCGACGCCAAGTCGGCGTACGACGCGGCCCTGAAGAACGCCACGGTCGCGCCCCCGTCCTCCGGTGTGGGCCGCAAGGGCATGGAGACCTCGCCCTTCCTCGGCTACACCAGCACCGACACCCACGAGGGCCTGTCCTGGGCGCTGGAGGGCTACCTCAACGACTACGGCATCGCGCGGATGGGACAGGCGCTGTTCGCGAAGACCGGCGAGAAGCGCTACAAGGAGGAGTCGGAGTACTTCCTCAACCGGGCCCGGGACTATGTGAACCTCTTCGACTCCAAGGCGGGGTTCTTCCAGGGCCGGGACGTCGACGGTAACTGGCGTGTTCCGTCGTCCAGTTACGACCCGCACGTGTGGGGCTACGACTACACCGAGACCAATGGCTGGGGTTACGCCTTCACCGCCCCGCAGGACAGCCGGGGCCTCGCCAATCTGTACGGCGGCCGCTCCGGGCTCGCCGAGAAGCTGGACGAGTACTTCGCGACGCCCGAGACGGCCTCGCCGGAGTTCGTCGGCTCCTACGGCGGGGTCATCCACGAGATGACGGAGGCGCGGGACGTCCGGATGGGCATGTACGGCCACTCCAACCAGGTCGCCCACCACGTCACCTACATGTACGACGCGGCCGGTCAGCCGTGGAAGACACAGAGGAACGTCCGTGAGGTGCTGTCGCGGCTGTACGTCGGCAGCGAGATCGGGCAGGGCTACCACGGCGACGAGGACAACGGCGAGCAGTCGGCCTGGTTCCTCTTCTCGGCGCTGGGCTTCTACCCGCTGGTGATGGGCAGCGGCGAATACGCCGTCGGCTCACCGCTGTTCACCAAGGCCACGGTCCATCTGGACAACGGCCGGGACCTGGTGGTCAGGGCGCCGAAGAACAGTGCGCGGAACGTGTACGTGCAGGGCCTGAAGGTCAACGGGAAGTCCTGGACGTCGACTTCGCTCCCCCACTCGCTCCTGTCCAAGGGGGCCGTCCTGGACTTCGACATGGGTCCACGGCCGTCCAAGTGGGGCACGGGCAAGAACGCGGCCCCGGTGTCCATCACCCACGACGACGAGGTGCCGACGCCGCGTGCGGACGTGCTCGCCGGTGACGGGGCGCTGTTCGACAACACCTCCGCGACGGACGCGACCGTGACCTCGGTGGATCTGCCGGTGTCCGGATCGGTCAAGGCCCGGCAGTACACGGTGACATCGTCCCGGGACCATGCGAAGGCGCCGGGCGGCTGGACGCTCCAGGGCTCGGACGACGGGACCACGTGGAAGACCCTCGACCGGCGCTCCGGTGAGGCCTTCACATGGGACCGGCAGACACGGGCGTTCTCCGTGAGGTCCGCGGGTACGTACGGGAAGTACCGTCTCGTGCTCGACGGCGAGGCGGTGGTCTCGGAAGTCGAACTGCTTGCCTGAGCAAGAGCGTTGGGGGTCTCATGCAGGGTGTCGATCCGGCCTGGCTGCCGGACGGGGCGTTCCGGCCGATCGGCACCCGGCGGACCCTGGTCCGTGGTTCGGGTCCGCTGGTGGACACGGTCCATGGGGAGGTGACTGCGGCCTGCGAGCGGTTCGGCGGGAGTGTCTCGCGTGCACCCGGTTCCGGCGACCTGGTGTTGGAGCTGGACGGTGACGACGGCTCCGAGGGGTTCGGGTACGGACGCCGTGACGGCTGTACGACCGTCACGGCGTCCGGCGCGCGCGGGTTGCTGTACGGGTTCTTCCACGTCGTGCGGCTCGGAGAGGCGGCGTTCCAGGGGCAGCTCCACCATGAGGAGCACCGGCCGCAGTTGGCGCTGCGGATGCTCGACCACTGGGACAACGTGGCCGTGCACCCGGTCATGGGCCAGGTGGAGCGCGGATACGCGGGCGGGTCGCTGTTCTGGGAGAACGGGCGGGCGCGCGGGCAGTGGGAGCGGGTACGGCGGTACGGAAGGCTGCTCGCGTCCTGCGGGATCAACGCCCTGGCCGTCAACAACGTCAACGTGCACGCGACCGAGGCACGGCTGCTGACCGACCGGATCGGTGAAGTGGCCGACATCGCGGACGCGTTGCGGCCGTACGGGATAGGCGTCCACCTCTCGGTGACCTTTGCCGCGCCGATGGTGCTGGGCGGTTTGCCGACGGCCGATCCGCTCGACCCGGACGTGTCGGCGTGGTGGGCCGAGGCGGCCGCGCGGGTGTACGCGGCGGTCCCCGACTTCGGCGGGTTCGTGGTCAAGGCCGACTCCGAGGGACAGCCGGGCCCGTTCGCGTACGGGCGCACCCACGCCGACGGCGCCAACATGCTGGCCGCCGCTCTGGAACCGCACGGCGGCACGGTCCACTGGCGGGCCTTCGTCTACGACCACCGCCAGGACTGGCGGGACCGCTCGACCGACCGGGCGCGGGCCGCGTACGACCATTTCGTGCCGCTGGACGGGGAGTTCGCCGACAACGCCGTCCTCCAGGTCAAGCACGGGCCGGTGGACTTCCAGGTCCGGGAGCCGGTCTCACCCCTGATCGGGGCGATGCCCGGCACGCGGCTCGCGGTGGAGCTCCAGGCGACGCAGGAGTACACCGGGCAGCAGCGGCACGCGTGCTGGCTGGGGCCGATGTGGAGCGAGGTACTGCGCTTCGGGATCAACGGGGATTCCACGGTCGGTGAGCTGGCGCGCGGTGGACTCGTCGCCGTGTCCAACGTCGGGGACGACCCGTTCTGGACCGGGCATCCGCTGGCCCAGGCGAACCTGTACACGTTCGGGCGGCTGGCCTGGGAGCCGGGAGCCGATCCGCATCGCGTCCTCGACGAATGGATCGGGCTCACCTTCGGAGCCGGGCCGGCGGCGGGGGTGCGCGTAGTATTGACCGGATCATGGCGGACGTACGAGAAGTACACCGCGCCCCTCGGAGTCGGCTTCATGGTCCAGCCGGGGCACCACTACGGGCCGAGCGTCGACGGGTACGAGTACAGCCCGTGGGGCACCTACCACTTCGCCGACCGCGACGGCCTCGGTGTCGACCGGAGCGTGGCGAGCGGGACCGGGTACGCGGGGCAGTACGCGAAGCCCTGGGCCGAGGTGTACGAGTCCGCGGAGACCTGCCCGGACGAGCTGTTGCTGTTCTTCCACCACGTGTCGTACGACCACATGCTGCACAGCGGCAATACGGTGATCCAGCACATCTATGACACGCATTTCGAGGGCGTGGCGGAGGTGGAGGCGGCCCGGGAGGTGTGGGCCTCGCTGGCGGGTCTCGTGGACCCGGCGCGCCACGCGCGGGTGACGGAGCGGTTCGAGGAACAGCTCCGCAGTGCCCGCGAATGGCGCGATCAGGTCAACAGTTACTTCTTCCGGAAGTCGGGGGTGCCGGACGAGCAGGGGCGGCGCATCTACTGAAGACGCAGGACGGCGACGCCCCGCGGGTCGAGAGTGAGCGGGGCGCCCGCCTCCGTCCGCTTTCCCGTGAGCAGGTCGGTCGCGGTGGCGTGGGCCGTCAACTCGACTGGCTCCTCAGCGTGGTTGAGAAGGAACAGCAGGCGGCTTCCGTCAGGGGCCGTCCTGGCCGCAACCTCCAGTCCCTCGTGACTGGCGTAGGGGCCGATCAGGTCGTGGCGGGCCAGGACACGGCGGACCACCTGGTTCACACCCGGCTGATCGAGGGCGGTGGCGACGTACCAGCCCTCGCCCTGGCCGTAGTGGTTGCGGGTCACCGCGGGGGTGCCGGCATAGAAGTCCGCGCCGTACGTGGCGACCGTCTCGGCGCCCCGCGGCCGCACGATCTCGAAGACGAGCCGTCCCTCCGAGCCCAGTTCGGGGACGGGCTGGACGAACTCCGGCGGACGGGAGTCCCACTCGTCGATCCGGATGCCCATCAGGGGTGCGAGGGGACCGGGCACATCGGTGAGGAAGGCGCGGTCGTGGTCGTCGACCCGGCCGGAGAGGAAAGTGGCGAGGACCGTGCCGCCGCGTTCCGCCACCGCTTCGAGGCGGGCGGCGAGGTCGCCCTTGACCATGTGCAGGGCGGGGGCGAGGACCACGTCGTACGGGGTGAGGTCGGTGGTGTGCGGGACGACGTCCACGTCCGCGCCCGCCTCGCGGGCGGCCCGGTAGTAGGCGTGCACCACCTCCTGGTACCGGACCAGGCGCGAGGGGCCGTCGGAGATCTCCAGGGCCCACCAGCTGTCCCAGTCGAAGAGCAGGGCGGTGCGGGCGGGAGTGCGGGCTCCGAGGGACGCGTTGCCGAGCAGCTCCAACTCCTCGCCCAGTGCGGCCACTTCCCGGAAGACCCGGGTGTCGTCGCGGCCCGCGTGGCCGATGACCGCTCCGTGGTACTTCTCGCAGGCTCCCCGGGAGGCGCGCAGCTGGAAGTAGAGGGCCGCGTCGGCGCCGTGGGCGATCGCCTGGTAGGTGGCCAGGCGCAACTCCCCCGGCCTGCGCAGGGGGTTGACGTCACGGCAGGCGGTGGTGGACGGGGTCTGCTCCATCAGCCAGAAGGGAGCGCCGCCCTTGAGGCCGCGCATCAGGTCGTGGGCCAGGGCGGCCCAGGTCGGCGGGGCGTCCAGGGGCGGGTAGCTGTCCCAGGACACGAAGTCGAGGTGGGGTGCCCAGCGGTGGTAGTCGAGGGGGCGAAACATGCCCATGAAGTTGGTCGTGACGGGGGTGACCGGATCATGGGTGCGGATCACCTCCTTCTCGGCGAGGAAACAGCCGAGCAGCGCGTCGGTGGTGAAGCGGAAGTAGTCGAGCGTGATGCCCTGGAAGGCGGTGTGGTCGGGGCCCCGCCAGTGCTCGGTGAGGGCGCTCGGCGGTTCGATCTCCTCGAAGGAGGTGTAGCGGTGCGACCAGAAGGTCGTCCACCAGGCGTCGTTGAGGGCGTCGAGGGTGACGTATCTGTTCCGCAGCCAGTCCCGGAAGGCGTCGGCGCACAGGTCGCAGTAACAGACGCCGCCGTACTCGTTGTTGATGTGCCAGGCGAGCAACGCCGCGTGGTCCGCGTACCGTTCGGCGAGTCGTTCCGCCATGGCCGTGGCGAGTCGGCGGTACGCCGGTGAGCTGGGGCAGAAGTTGTGGCGCTGGCCGTAGCGGTGCCGGCGGCCCTCGAAGTCGGTGCGGTTGACCTCGGGATACCGGTGCGCGAGCCAAGGCGGCAGGGCGGCCGTGCCGGTGGCCAGACAGACCTGTCGGCCCTCGGCCGCCGCCCGGTCCAGGATGCGGTCGAGGACGGTGAAGTCGTAGGTGTCCTCGGCGGGTTGGGTGAGGGACCAGGAGAAGACGCCGACGGTGAGGGTGTCGATTCCCGCCCGGGTGAACAGACGGTGGTCGGCGTCCCAGACATCCTGCGGCCACTGCTCGGGGTTGTAGTCACCGCCGTAGGGGACCTTGGAGCTCGACGGGCTCATGCGGTGAAGTCCTCCTGGGTCTCGGCGATCACCGGTCGGCTGCTGTGCAGCAGGGACAGCAGCAGCGGGGCCGCCAGCAGGGCGGGCAGTGCCTCGGTCAGTACGGCGGTCCCGGCGGCCGACAGGACGAGCAGCGAGGCGGCACCGAGGGTGGCGCGCCCGTGCCGGAAAAGGAAGTAACCGGCGAGGCGTGCGGTGTCCCTCGCCCGGAAGGCGAACAGGGCGGTGAGGACGAGCGCGTGCGCACCCCAGAGAAGGGAACCGACGCCGATCGCCGCGAGCAGTACGGCCCACCAGCCGGGCAGGCCGGTGGCGGTGAAGTGGGTGAGTGTGAAGGCGATGACGGTGAGCCAGGCCAGCAGAGGGGTCCACAGCTGCAGGGCGGGGACGGCGTTGAGCCGCCAGCCGCGCCAGTAGGACCGGGCCGGGTGGAGGTCGGTGAGGTCGCGGTCGCGGTGGTGGAGGGCGTACAGGGCGGCGGCCGCGGCCGGGCCGAGGGGCAGCAGGCATACGGCGGCGAGCGGGAGGTTGGCGGGGGCGGGACCCAGCAGGAGCAGACCCGCCAGGCCCGGGGAAGCTGCGACGAGCAGCAGGGCCTCGACGGTGACGAGGGTGTGGATGAGGGCCGCGGCGCGGGAGAGGGAGCCGGTGCCGAAGGCGGGGGCGGCGGTGGGGTGGGGGGCGGGGAGCTCGTGGTTCTCCGGCGGTCGTCGCCCGGCGGGTGGCCGGCGTGGGGCAGTGCCGGGGAGATCGTCGCGCACCGTGGGTGGGACGCCGGGTCGGGCGGCGGCCGGGGTGGCGTATGGCGGGGTGACACAGGGCGGGGTGGCGTAGGCCGGGGTGGCGTGTGCCCTCGCCCGGGTGCGACCGGCTGCCGCCCGTACACGGCTCACCCGGCTCACTGCGGCCCCGTCCCCAGCAGTCGGCGTTCGTCCCACCACTCCGGTGCCTCCTCCACGACCGGGCTCACCTCCACGAGCGTGATCTCGTGGCGGGCCAGCGTCAGGTCCAGTTCGGTCCGGTCGTCCTCGACCGGCAGTCGCAGGTGCTGCCGGCCGGGCTCGGCGGCCTCGTGGAGTACGTCGAGCTGGTGCGGGTGGGGCGAACGCGGGCTGCCCATCCGCTGCCAGGCCGTGCGGGCGTTGCCGTGCTCCTCGTCGACCACCGACCGCCGTACGAACGCCTCCCGCGCACCCGGCACCGGCACGGACAGGCGCAGCCGGTGCCGGGACGGCCCCGGCGTCTCACCGCTCGCGTCGACCGGCGCCCAGGCGAGGACGGTCACCCGGCCGTCGAGGTGCCGGGTGACCAGGTGGTCGACGCCACGGGTGAGCAGGTCGGGGCCCATGCGGGCCATGAAGGCGTAGAGGTGGTAGGTCGGTTTCCTCACCTGTCGGTGGGTGAGCAGACCGAAGCCGCCGTGGAAGAGCGCGGTCGGCGGGCCGTTCTCCTCGAACATGTCGCTGAAGGTCCAGTACGAGAAGGAGTCGACGTGATCGCCGCCGCGCGCGAGGACCGGGGCCAGGTACGCCGCGTGGAAGGCGGTGTCGTGGACCGGGTTGTCGGGGCGGTAGGAGGAGTTGAATTCCGTGATGTGGACCGGGCGTCCAGCGAGCCGGGTGTCCTTCAGCCGTTCGCGGGGCGTGGCGAACTGGTCCAGGAGGTCCTGGGCCGGTGCCAGGGTCTGGTGGGTGCCGAAGGGGACGTGCTGGGCGGGGCCCGAGGTGTAGGCGTGCTTCGACACGAAGTCCACCGGGACATCGCGCTGTGCGGCGAACTCGGCGAAGCGGTCCAGCCACTCGTCCGCGGCCGGGGAGATCGCGGGGCCGCCGACCTGGAGATCCGGGTCCACGTCCTTCACCGCGCCCGCCGTCACCTCGTACAGACGGTGGTACGCCTTCTCGTCCGCGCCTTCCCAGAAGTCGGGCAGGTTGGGCTCGTTCCACACCTCGACGGGCCAGGTGCGCACCTCGGCGAGGCCGTAGCGGTCGATGAGATGCCTGAGCGTCGCCCGGACCAGGTCGGCCCACTCCTTCTCGGACCGGGGCGGGGTGACGTTCCCGTGCCACCAGAAGACGGTCTGCTCACCCGACGCCAACTCCGCCGGCATGAAGCCGAGTTCGAGGAAGGGCCGGATGCCGAGCTCCAGGTAGGCGTCGACGACCTGGTCGACGTACGTGAAGGAGTGCCGGACGCGCCGGACGCCCTCGGGCCACTCGTACGGCCGGTACACGCCCATGCCGTCGCTCAGCAGCCCGTGGCCCCGGATGTACCGGAAGCCGATCTCGCGCTGGAGCAGCTTCAGGGAGTCCTGGTAGTCGCGGCGCAGGGCGAGTTCGATCCGCCCGGTGCCCACGCAGTGGCGCCAGGCGTCGGAGAAGGGTCCGGACGGCTCGGTGGGGACGCGGAAGATCACCCGTTCTCCTTCTGGAAACGCTCGTACGCCGTGTTGTGCAGGTCGACGAGTTGCTGCATGTTCTTCGCCTTCAACTCGGCGATGAACGCGTCCCATTCGGACAGCGGGCGCTTGCCGAGCACGAACTGGAGGGTGTTCTGGATGGCGTGGTCCTTGAGCGGGGTGTCCCAGAGGGTCGCCTGCTCCTGCTCGAAGGACTGCAGGGGGTGGGCCGGGTCGACGGGCAGTTCCTTGCGCCGGGACATGACGTCCTGGAACTTCTTCTCGTCCGGGCTGAAGTTGGAGGACACCAGCTCCCAGCTGCCGCCGTAGGTGAACACGCCGTTGAAGAAGCCGTAGTCCTTCTGGAGGTCCTTCGGGGCGTCGGGAGCGGAGCCCATCAGCGAGATGCCGGGCTTCAGCGTGTACGTGCCGCCGGACTCGGTGTAAGTGACGCCCTTCACTCCCCACTTGCAGAACTTCTGGCCCTCGTCGGAGTACCAGAGCCAGTCCACGAACTGCATCATCGCGACGAAGTCGGCGCTCTTGAGGGCCTTGCTGGAGATCATGACGCCGTTCTCCAGCCGGATGCCGCTGAGCAGGACCGGTCCTGCCGGACCGAGCGGAACCGGGACCATCTCGATCTTCGAGCCCTTGACCTGCTTGTTCAGGTTGTAGCGGTAGTTCTGGACCAGCTCCTGCGGGTTGGCGCTGATCACATAGGACTTCTCGGCCAGCAGCTTCTGCACGGCCTGGTCGTCCTGCTGGGTGAAGCTCTCGGGGTCCAGCAGCTTCTCGGCGACGATCTTTCTCAGGTACTCGATCATCTGCCGATAGCCGTCCTGGGTCGCCGTGAAGACGAACTGCTGCTTCTTGGCGTCGAAGCTGATGTTGTCGTACGCCCAGCCCGCCCGGACGCCGTACGCCTGGCCGAGATAGCCGAACAGCGCGCCGCAGGGGAAGGGGGTGTTGGTGCTCCAGCGGTCCGTCCACGGGTATGTGTCCGGGTACTCCGTCTTGAGCGCCTTGAGGACGTCGTACACCTCGTCCCACGTCGTGGGCAGGGACAGTCCGTGCCGGTCGAGGATGTCCGTGCGGAAGGACAGCGAGTAGCCGGCCTTGGGCCTCTCGTGCAGCCCGGGCAGCAGGTAGTACTTGCCGTCGGACTGGCGGATGGAGTCGAGTTCCGGCTCCAGGTGCCACTTCTTCACCTTGTCCCGGAAGTTGGGCATCAGGTACGTGTAGTCGCTGACCGGGAGGATGGCGCCCGACGAGACGAAGGCCACCTCGGAGGGGTGATACGTCTTCGGGATCAGGAAGGGCGCGTCGCCCGCGCCGATGAGGACGCTGCGCTTCTTCTCGTAGTCGGCCAGGGGGACGTCGAGGGGCTTGATGGTGACGCCGGTGCGCTGGGTGACCTCCTTCCAGAACAGCCAGGTGTTCTTGAGGGGGTAGACCGGGTTGTCGTTGTGCAGCAGGGAGAAGGACAGCGCCTTGGTGGCCTTGAACTGCTGGCCCGCCTGATACTCCTTCATCGCGCCGTTCTGCTTCTTGGACAGGTCCTTGGAGTCGCCTCCGTCGTCGCCGCTGCCGCAGCCGGTGAGGGTGGCGAGGCCGATGAATCCCGCGGCGGCCAGAATCTGACGCCGTGACATCTGTCCGGTGTTCTCCACGGATACTCCCTTGTTCCGTAAGTGAAATGACGGGCTGTCAGCCCTTGACCGCGCCGAGCATCACGCCCGAGACGAAGAAACGCTGGACGAACGGGTACACGCAGATGATCGGCAGCGCGGTGAGCACGATCGTGACCGCCTGGATGCTGGCGCCGACCTGGCTGAGCTCCGCCGTGCCGGCGCCCGCGTTGCCGCCCCCGGTGGCACCGGCGACGAGGTTGCGCAGATAGACGGTGACCGGCATCAGGTCGGAGTGGTCCATGTAGAGGAACGCGCTGAACCAGGAGTTCCAGAAGGACACCGTGTAGAAGAGCACCATGGTCGCGACGACCGCCTTGGACAGCGGCAGCACGATCCTGAGGAGGATGCCGTAGGTGCTCAGGCCGTCGATCTGCGCGGCCTCCTCCAGATCGGTCGGCAGGCTCTCGAAGAAGGCCTTCATCACCAGCAGGTTGAAGACGCTGATCGCGTTGGGCAGCGCGATGGCCCAGACGCTGTTCTTCAGCCCGAGGTGGGTGACCAGGAGGTAGTTCGGGATCAGACCGCCGGTGAAGAACATCGTGAACACGGCGATACCGACGAGCAGTCCGCGCCCCCTGAGGTGCTTCTTCGACAGGACGTAGGCGTAACAGGTGGTCAGGACCATGGCGACGGCGGTGGACACGAGCGTGTAGAACACGGTGTTGCCGTAGTTCCGCCAGAACATCGAGTCCTGGAAGACGATCCGGTACGTGGTGAGGTTGAATCCCTTGGGCCACAGCGTCACTTCACCGGCCCGGATCTGCCGTTCCCCGCTGAAGGACCTCGCGACGATGTTGACGAAGGGGTACAGGGTGACGAGCACCACGAGGGTGAGGATCACTCCGTTGACGCCCTGGAAGACCCGGTAGGAACGGCTCGGCTTCACCACAGGCTGGTCCCCACTGCGCGGCGCGAGAGCGTGTTGGCGGTCGTGATCAGGACCAGGCCGATGACCGCCTCGAACAGGCCGATGGCGGCGGCGTAACTGAAGCTGTTGGACTCGACTCCCGCCCGGTAGACGTACGTCGAGATCACGTCGGCGGTCGGGTACGTCAGCGGGTTGTAGAGCAGCAGGACCTTCTCGAAGCCGACCGCCATGAACGTGCCGATGTTGAGGATCAGCAGCGTGATCATGGTGGGGCGGATGCCAGGCAGGGTGACGTGCCAGATCTGCTTCCAGCGGTTGGCGCCGTCGATGCGCGCGGCCTCGTACAGGTCCTCGTCGATGGTGGTGAGCGCGGCGAGGTAGAGGATCGTGCCCCAGCCTGCGGTCTGCCAGACCTCCGAGCCGACGTAGATCGTGCGGAACCAGTCGGGTTCCTGGATGAAGCGGATCTCGTCGTGGCCGAACCAGGCCAGGGCGTGGTTGACCGGACCGTCGGTGGCGAGCATCTGCATCGTGAGGCCGGCGACGATCACGATCGACAGGAAGTGCGGGAGGTACGACACCGACTGCACGAACCGCTTCAAGGACCGCCGGCGCACCTCGTTGAGCAGAAGGGCGAGGACGATCGGGATCGGGAAGCAGAACACGAGTGTGAGCCCGCCGAGCCACAGGGTGTTGCGGAACACCTGCCAGAAGGTCGGGTCGCCGAGGAACATGCGCACATAGCGCAGACCCACCCAGTCCTCGCCGAACATCGAGCCACCGGGCTCGAAGCGCCGGAACGCGATCACGTTGCCGATCATCGGCAGATAGCGGAAGACCAGGAAGAACAGCAGCGGCAGGACGGCCAGCGAGTAGAGCTGCCAGTCGCGGCGCAGGGTCCGGCGCCAACTCCTGCGCGGCGCGGGGCGGGCGGCGGCCACGGGTGGGTCCTCGACGCTGGACGGTGGAGAGGCCGACTTGACGGATGTGCTCATGCTCGGTCCTCTCAGACGGAGGCTCGGAACCGAAACTTTCGAGCGCTTACCGGTAACTTCGCGGCAACTTAGAGTGCCGGAGAAAGCGCTGTCAATGGGGCGGGCAGGAGATACCTGGGACAGGAGTGGGGTAGGACAGGAGGGCGACATCCCGGCCCTCTCCGCAAGTTTCACTACATGGACCGACTCATGCGAGGTGCTCTGTGCCTGCGTTCGACCTGCCCGTCAGGGAGCTGGAGCACTACCGTCCCGATGTCCAGGAACCTCCGGATTTCGACGAGTTCTGGCGTGACACCCTGAAGAAGGCGGCGCAGCCGGACGTGTTGGTGTCGGTGCACCCGGCGGAGAGCGGGCTGCGGCTGACCCAGACCTGGGACGTGACCTTCCGCGGCTTCGCCGGCGATCCGGTACGCGCCTGGTACAGCAGACCCACCGGGGTGCGCGAGCCACTGCCCACGGTTGTCGAGTACGCCGGCTACGGGCGTGGCCGCGGCCTCCCCCACGAGCGGCTGACCTGGGTGAACGCCGGGTACGCGCATCTCCTGATGGACAACCGCGGCCAGGGCGACCAGTACGGCAACGGCGGCGCGACCCCCGACCCGCACGCCTCGGCACCGGGCGGCCCGGGTCCCGCGGTGCGGGGGCTGCTCGATCCGCGCGCCTACCATTACCGGCGGCTGATCACGGACGCGGTGCGTGCGGTGGCCGCTGTGCGCGCACTTCCGGGTGCGGACGCGTCCCGCGTCGCGGCCGTCGGCAACAGCCAGGGCGGCGGACTGGCGCTGGCGGTCGCGGGGCTGGTGCCGGATCTGGCGGCGGTCCTGGTCACCGCGCCTTTCCTGTGCGGGATCCGGCGTGCCCTGGACCTCACCGACGCCAGTCCGTACGGCGAGATCGGCGCGTACCTCTCGGTGCACCGGGGCGTGGAGGAGGCCGCGTACCGCACGCTCTCGTACGTGGAGGGCGTCTCCTTCGCGCGGCGCGCTGCCGCCCCGGCCCACTTCGGAACCGGCCTGCGCGACACGGTGTGCCCGCCGAGCGGGGCGTACGCGGCCTTCAACCGCTACGGCGAACTGACCGGCGTGGACCCCCGAAAGGAGATCCACGCCTACCCGTACAACGGCCACGAGGGGGGCGAGGCGGTGCAGGTGCGGCACCAACTCGACTGGCTGCGAGAGGTGTTGGAGTTCAGTCGGTAGCCAGGGTGAAGACGTGCAGGTCCGTGTTCTGCGGCAGTGTCACGCTCGCGATCTTCTTGCCCTCCGGTGCCGTGAACGGCTTCGTGGCGAAGACGTACGTCGCCACCGGGTCCCGGTCCGCGCCCGCCACGTTGCGATACGCGGCGCGGGCGACGACCTCGTTGCCGTACTGGACGGTGCCGCCGCCTCCCCCGACGGTCCAGTCGGTGAAGGCGAGTTCGGCCGTGCCGGTGCTGCCGTCGGTGTAGGTGACGGTGGCCCGGCTCTCCTGGTTGCCGTTGACCGCGCTGCCCAGGAAGGACAACTCGCTTGCTGCGTCGCCCAGTCGGATGGTCTGACCCGATGCGGTCGCGTTGTCGGGTCGGCCGCTCGGCGAGTTCGGCCAGGTGAAGGTCAGGCCGTTGATCGTGCCCCGCTCGCCCGGGGTGAGTCCGGCCGTCTCCAGCGCCTGGCGGGAGTAGCTCCAGCCGCCGCCGTCGTAGTCGGCCTCGTCGTGGTCGCCCGTGTCGTCCGAACTCCCGGTGTTGTCGTACGCGGCGAGGAGGGTGCCGGGCGCGGCCACCGTGAGGGACACGGGCTGTTCGTATGCGGTGCCGTCCGAGGTGACGGCGATCGTGACGTCGTAGAAGCCCTGTGCGGCGCCCTCGGTGGTGCTCAGGGTGATCTCCTGGGAGCCGTCGGCCACCGTGCCCTCGGCGGGGGTTGCCGTGATGCCTCGCGGTGTCTCGACGCGGAAGCGGACCTCGGGTCCCGTGCCGTCGCCGCTCAGGGACAGGGCGCGGACACCGACCTTCGTGCTGCCGCCCGGCGCGATCGTGGCCGTGGTCGGGCCGACGCCGATCTGGTACGGCTGCTCACCCTCGCGGAAGGACGGCGGGGCCGCGTCCGCTCCCCAGGCCGGGGCGGGCTCGGTGGACAGGGTGTAGTCCAGCCGGCCGCCGTCGCGCACGAAAGAGGCCGGCAGCCAAGGTGCCTGGCTGGTACGGCCGTTGACCTTCAGGGCGTGGACGTACGGTGCGTCGGCGGACGCTCCCTGTGCGCGGACGGAGATGTCGTTGCCGAAGGGGCGGTCGATCTCGATGCGCGGGAACAGGGGTGAGGCGAGGACCAGTTCGGAGCGGGACGGCACCTGGGGGTACATGCCGAGGGCGGAGAAGACGTACCAGGCGGACATCGCGCCGAGGTCGTCGTTGCCGGGGATGCCGCCCGGCCGGGTCGACCAGAGCTGCCGCATGGCGGCGCGGACGGTCTCCTGTGTCTTGTAGGGGGCGCCCGCGTAGGCGTACAGGTACGGGACGTTGATCGACGGCTCGTTGTCCAGCTCGGACTTCTCGCCGCCGTTGCCGGTGAAGGCCCAGTCGCCCTTGTCGTCGTGGAAGAAGGTGTCCAGGCGGGCGAGAGCCTTGTCGCGGCCGCCCATCGCGGCGAACAGGCCCGCCGGGTCGTGCTGGACCATCCAGGTGTACTGGGCCGCGGTCCCCTCGACGAAACCGTTGCCGGTGGCCGGGGTGAAGCCGGTGACCCAGCTGCCGTCCGCCTTGCGGTTGGCGAGGTAACCGCCGCTCGGGTCGGCGGCGATGTTGAAGGTGTTCTGCCACCACTGGGATCTGTCGGCGAAGGCGGCAGCCGTGTCCTTCTCCCCTACCGCGCGCGCCAGTCGGGAGAGCGCGAAGTCGGCGCCGGACATCTCCACGGTCTCGGCCGCACCGCCCCAGGCGTTGGACACGGACGGCATGTAGTGCAGCTTCAGGTACTTGTCGAGGGAGGGGCGCTGGCCGACGGACAGCACCGGCTTCCCCGCCGACGACAGGTCCTGTGCGGTGGGGACCGTGGCCGCCTTCACGAGGGAGTCCAGGGCGCCGCGCAGGTCGAAGTCGGTGCCGCCGAAGGCGTGGATGCCCGCCAGGGCGATGGGTGAGGGGTCGCCGTTCATGACGTGGGTGCCGCTCGCGCCGTGCAACCAGCGGTCCCAGACACCGCCGTTCTGCCGGGCCAGTTCGTACAGCGACTGCGCCACGTCCGAGCCGGTGCGCGCGTCGAGGAGGGTCAGCAGCTGCACCTGGCCGCGGTAGACGTCCCAGCCGGAGAAGGTGCCGTACTGGGCCCGGTGGCCGCGCGCCACGGTGTGCACCTTGTCGTCGCTGCCCCGGTACCGGCCGTCCGCGTCGCTGATGACGTTGGGGTGGAGGAGGGCGTGGTAGAGCGCGGTGTAGAAGGTGGTGCGTTCGTCGTCGGTGCCGCCGCCGACACGGATCGCCCGCAGCCGGTCACGCCAGGCGCGGCCGGCCGCGTCGCGCACCGCGTCGAAGGAGCGCCTGGGTGGGTTCTCCGCGGCCAGGTTGGCCTCGGCGCCCGCCCGGCTGACGTACGAGATCCCGATCTTGACGCCGACCTGTTCGGTGCCGGGTGCGAACTGGACGTATCCGCCCGCCCCCTTGCCCGCGACGGGCCGGCCGCCCTGGGAGAACCCACCTGTTCCGCCGGAGGCATTGAGGGACCCGGGGGCGAGCCTGTCGTCCTGCCAGGTGCCGGTGACCGCGAAGGGGCGGTCGAAGTGGGCCGTGAAGTGCAGGGTGTAGTAGGCGCGTTGTCCCTCGGGATCGAGGTAGCCGCAGAAGTTGCCGGAGGTGACCGAGCCGGAGACCGTCCGGGTCGCCGGGTCGATCTCGATCGTCGAACCGGTCGAGCCCACCTCGGAGTTGGCGGTACGGAACAGCAGCGAGGCAGGCTTGTCGGCCGGGTAGGTGAAGCGGGCCGAGCCGGTGCGGGCGGTGGCCGCGAGGTCGGCGGTGACGCCGGAGGCCAGGCCCACCTTGTAGTGGCCGGGTTCGGCGGTCTCGTCGGCGTGGCTGAAGTCGGCCGCGTACACCGCGTCCTTGGTGTCGCTCGCCGGTGACGAGGTGACCTCACCGGCGAAGGGGAGGAGCGGGATGTCGCCGCTGCCGCCCGCGCAGCCCGTGCCGGACATGTGGGTGAGGCTGAAGCCGCGGATGCGGGTGGCGTCGTACTGGTAACCGCCGGGAGCCGCAGTGCGGGTGGCGTCGCCGCGGGTGTTCTCCGGGCTGAAGGAGAACATGCCGAACGGGGTGACGGCGCCGGGGAAGACGTTGCCGCCGTTCTTCGTGCCGATGAGCGGGTCCACGTAGGCGGTCGGGTCGCCGACGAGACCGGGGGGCGAGGTGGATGACACCGCGAGGGCGGGGGTGGCGCCGGTGGCCGCGAGAACGGCCGCCAGCAGCAGGGACGTAGGACGGAAACGCATGACGCGGCCCCTCCTCCTTCGGACGGGTCGCGCACCACAGGTCGCACAAGCCGCAGGGACAGTAACGTGCGCCACGCGTATCACGGAAGGGTGCGTACGGCGGAAGGGACGCGCGAGGGTGTCGCCCGGTCGGCCGGGCCAGCCATTTCCCCAACTCATTTGACATCGTTGTCCGTTGGCGCGGTAGAGTCAGGTGTAGACCACTCGACAACGTTGTCGCGCGTCGCGTCGTCACAAGCCATGCACCATCCGTGTCGGCCATCACCCCCCTTGTGCCGACACGGCTCGCGGACCCGGTGGCGCACAGCCCCACCGGGTCCGCCCTGAGCATGAAGGTCCGAGCGTGTCTGACGGCGGCTCAGCCGACCCGGCAGGGAAGTGTCGTGGCGGTGTCGCCTCCGGATCCGGTGACGACGTATCCGAACGTCGCACTCTGTCCCGGACTGAGCGAGCCGTTCCAGTTGGCGTTGTGCACCATCACGTCCTGGCCGGTGTAGGTGGCGTTGCCGTTCCAGAGACTGTCGACCTTCTGTCCGGCCGGCAGGGTCCAGTCGACCATCCAGCCCAGCATCGGCACGTCGCCGGAGTTCGTGACGGTCACCTCGGACTGGTAGCCGCCGTTCCAACTGCCCGTGGTCTTACGGGTGGCGGTGCAGGTACCGGGCACCGGCTCGGACGGGTTGCCGGGCTCGTGGATGCCGGTGACCTCGCCGTTGCCGCCGTCGAAGACGACGTCGGAGCAGGAGTAGAAGGTCTCCGCGCTGTCCGAGCGCTGCCAGACCATGTAGATGATGTGGCGGCCGGACTTGTTCGCCGGAAGCTGCCCCGTCCAGGAGTAGTTGGCCTCGACCGTGCCCGGGCTGCCGTTGAGCGGCGGATGGTCGACACTGAGGAACGGCTGGGCCTCCATGTCGTCCCAGGTGAGGGTCTTCTTGGGGTCGAAGCCGTCCTTGGTGACGTAGACGTAGAACCAACCCGGGTGCGCCGCCCAGGCGTTGTAGGAGAAGTCGACCGTCTTGCCCGCGGTGAGATGGGTGAGCGGCCAGTCGTCGCGGGCGGCGTTGAAACCGGTGAAGTTGGTGTTGCCACCGCTGCACAGCTGGCCGTCGGGCACGAAGCCGCGGGTGCGGCCGGCGCCGTCCGAGCGGAGCACGGAGAACCAGTTGTAGAACGGTGTGGTGCCGCTGACCGCCTGAGCGTTCCGGCAGGCCGGGTTGACCGGCTTGATCTCACCGGTGTCGGTCAGCGCGTCCTGCCAGCACAGGAAGGTGCGGCTGGCGGGCTTCATCGGGGTGCCGTGGGCCTCGGCCTTGCCGCCGGCCGTGAGGACGAGGCCGAGGGCGGGGATGGTGGCGAGCAGGGAGACGAGGACCAGGAAGAGGGCTCTGGGGCGTGTCACCCTCGATAACTTTGTCAGGATCATGACAGTCCAGTCCGTTCCTTGGGGTACGGGCCGTGTGGGGTGTGGGGTTGCCTGTGACTGCCGTGGGATGGGGGCGACCGGCGGGCGGGTTCCGGTCCGTCCGAATGGGAGCGCTCCCACCCCACGTGTTGCGGAAGGTAGCGCGAACCGGGGCGACTGTAAACAGCTGGCGGTGTCTTCGCCTTGTGTACACGTGCGGTCGCGTGTGGGTCGCTCTGGAGTTCGGAGGCGTGGGACACGATGTGGGAGACACCGCGCATGTCTCCGAGCGCTTCCCCCGGCTCCGGCTCCGGCTCGCGAGAAGACCGGGTGAGCGTCAGTCGGGGTGCCCGGCGGGGTGGGGCGGGCAGGAGTGTGGCCGACTCGTCGCGGAGGGGCTGTGGCGGGGGTGGGCGTCGGGTGGCTGTCGTAGGCGGCGTGGGGCGTTGCGGTCGTTCGTCGTGGCGCCGGTCGGCGGGTACGCCCGGTCCGGATTCACTGTGTGAGGGCCGGTCGGTGGGCCCGGCCGTCTCGTCTTCCTCTGTGAGGACCAGCCCGGGCCAGTCGGTCGGCTCGCCCCGTCTCGGCTCCCCTGTAAGTACCGGTCCAGAAGGGTCGGTGGACCCGCTCGGTCCCACCCCCCGTAAGTACCCGCCGCGTTCTGGTGGGGCAGGCGGTTGCGGAGTTCGCCGGGGTCGGCGGTAGCGCGGTGCTGCGGGAGGTCGGGGGGCCGGGTGCCGTCGGACGGCCGAGGGGTCGACTCGCGCTCCTTGGCCGGGGAGCCGGCGAAGGGGTCGTCGAGGGTGGGCCGCACGTTGCTCGCCGACCAATGGCCCGTGGCGATGCGATCGGGGGTGATGGCCGGCGGCCGCCGTGCGGACGGCTCCTTGGGGGCGCAGTCTCGGATGTCCCGCTCGGTATCACGGGGTCTCGGCGTCCACGGCGCCCGGGGTCGCCTGCCCGCCTCACGGGCACCTGGGGTCTGGCCGCGCCGGGCCCCAGGTGCCCGTCCCGGGGCTCAGCGTTTGAGCGTGAAGGTGAAGGCGCTGGAGAGTCTGGCGTTCAGCCGGACCGCGGAGACCAGCTTGCCCTCCGTGATGAGTTTCTCGACCGCGGCCCGGGAAAGGCCGCAGCCTTCGGCGATCAGTCGCACCGGGCGGACGGGGATCCGGGCCGCGAAACGGACCGATACGTCGATCACCTCGCGACTGAGATGACCCGTTCCGCCGGTGTCGAGGCGCCAGGCGCCGTCCCAGTCCAGGGCGATGCGGTTACGGCGTCGCAGGACCGGGCCCTGGAGCAACTCGGCTGCCAGACCGGGGTCGTTGGCGTGCAGCCGGTCCAGCAGTTCAGGTCGTACGGAACGCACATGGCTCCGCTCCAGGACCGTGAGCTTCGCCGTGTCCCCGCAGACGGTGCAGAGCACGAGGAGCCAGGCGTCGATGAGCTTGTGGTTCGCGTTGACGCGAAACTTGCCGTTCGCCCGGAAGCGATCCGACGCGCACGCGTGGCAACGGTGGAGGACGAGCGGGAGGCGGGTGGGTATGACCACCCAGTCGGTGAGCACAGGAGTACACCGGTTTCAGTGAGAAGTCCGCAGCAAAAAGCAGCGCGGCGCACAGGTGCGACGCGCGACCGATCAGCGCTCGGGGGGTCTCACACGGTGTACAACGGCACGTCCTTGCCTGGGGAACCCTGTTCGGCAGCACGGTAATGGCGGTCAGCGGCGCGGCTCCACTGGTTTTCGACCATGCGACGGGGGTGAGGGGCTGAGCGCCTGAGAGACGATCAGCCCACGCAATTACACCGACGCCCCGTTGCCCGAGACCGCCCGCTCCTCCTCCACCGCCGTCTCCATGGCCGCCGGTAGCTCGATCGTGAACTCGGTGCGTCCCGGGACACTGTTCACCTGGATGTGGCCTCCGTGGGCCGCCGAGATCGCCGCCGCGATGGCCAGACCCAGGCCGGAACCACCGGAGTTGGCGTCGGCTCGGGAGCGGGAGGTGTCTGCTCGGGTGAAGCGTTCGAAGACCGTGGGCAGGAGGGCCGGGGGAATGCCGGGGCCGTTGTCGCGGACGCGGATCACGCAGCGTCCGTCCGCGGACTCCACCGCTGCCGTCACCCTCGTGCCGGCCGGTGTGTGCATCCTCGCGTTGGCCAGGAGGTTGGCCACCACCTGATGCAGGCGGGCCGCGTCTCCGGTCACCAACGCCGGGGTGTCCAGGCTCAGTTCGAGCTGCCAGTCGTGGCCGCTCCCCGCCGCGCGCGCGTCCCACACCGCCTCCGCGACCAGTCCCGCCAGATCCACCTCGGCGGACTGGAGGGGGCGGCCCTCGTCGAGGCGGGCCAGCAGGAGCAGGTCCTCCACCAGGCCCGTCATCCGTGCCGACTCCGCCGAGACCCGGCGCCAGGCCAGCACCGGTTCGATGCGGTCGGTGCCACGGTTCATCAGCTCGGCGTATCCGGCGATCGCGGCGAGCGGTGTGCGCAGTTCGTGGCTGGCGTCGGCCAGGAAGCGCCGCATGTGTTCCTGGCTGCGCCGCATCCGCTCCTCGCCGCGCTGCCGCTCGGCGAGGGAGGACTCCACGTGGTCGAGGAGATGGTTGAGCGCGGCGCCGACCTGGCCGGCCTCGCTGTCGGGGTCGGTGTCGCGCTCGGGTACCCGGGGCAGGCCGGTGACCTCGCCGTGTCCGAGCGGGGCGCGGGAGACCTCGGCGGCGGTGGCGGCGACCCGGCCGAGGGGGCGCAGTTGCCGCCGTATGACCACCGCGCAGACGCAGCCGGCGACGGCGAGCCCGGCCACGGCGACGCCCGCCTCGATCACCACGAGTCCACTGATCATGTCCTGGACGTCGTCCATGGGCAGGCCGGCGAGGACCCGGACACCTCCGTCCACGAGGACGGTGACCCGGTAGGTGCCGAGGCCGGGCACGGTCCGGGTGTGCATCGCCCCGTCCGCCCGGATGCCGGCCAGAGCGGTGCGCCGGCCGGTACCGAGGCCGCGGGTCGGGCCGCCCTGGACGACGACGGCCGCGGAGACGACGGCGCCGTCCTCGTCCAGCCGGGCGGCGAGCATTCCGGCGGGCTGCCCGCTCTCCCCCAGGAACGTCAGATCGTCCTGGAGGTCCTGGTGCAACGAGGCTCCTCCCAGGGCCCGTTCGGCGGTGTCGCGGACCCGGTCGTCCAGGTTGCCCATCAGATAGTCGCGCTGGAAGAGCGTGGTGATCAGGCCCATCGCGACACACACGACGACCAGCGTGGCGCTGACGAGGACGAGCAGGCGGGTACGGATGGAACGGGTGCGCGTCCTCGCGCTCGGCGGCCGGCTCATCTCCCGTCCTCCGCGGCCCTGATGGAGTACCCGAACCCGCGCACGGTGTGGATCATCGGTGCCCGTCCCCTGTCGATCTTCCGGCGCAGGTTGGAGATGCAGACCTCGACGAGATTGCCGCCGCCGAAGGAACTGCTCCAGACGTGGTCGAGGATCTGCGCCTTGCTGAGGACCTGGCGCGGGTGGCCGAGCAGCAGACCGAGCAGGTCGAACTCCTTCGCGGTGAGCCGGACGGCTCGCCCGCGCGGCGCACTTCGCGGGTGTCCTCGGTCAGGACCAGGTCGCCGAGCACATGGACGCCGTCGTCGGTGCGTCCGTGCCCGGACCCGGCCCGGCGCAGCAGTGCGCGCAGCCGCAGTACGACCTCCTCCAGGGAGAAGGGCTTGGTGACGTAGTCGTCGGCACCGGTCTCCAGCCCGTCGAGCCGGTGTTCCAGGGCGTCGCGGGCGGTGAGCATGAGGACGGGCAGTTTCGGGTTCTCGAAGCGCAGCCGGCGCAGCACCTGGAGGCCGTCCAGGTCGGGCAGCATCCCGTCGAGGACGACGGCGTGCGGTGCGCAGTCGCGTGCGTTCCTCAGCGCGGCTGCGACCGTCCAGGGCCGGGTAGGGGCGCCAGCCCGCCTCGGTGACGGCGACGGACAGCACTTCGTTGAGTGCGGGCTCGTCGTCGACGATGAGCACGCGGACACGGCCCGTTCGGGGCCCGGAGGTGCTGGTCATGTACCGATCGTGTCCCGGCCCGCTGAGGGAATCCTGTGTTCCACCTGAGGGTGGGTGATGACCTGCGGTGACGGGGTACGGCGAAGGGCCGCACCCCGTCACCGGGAGTGCGGCCCTCAGAAGCCCGAAGGAACTCCGAAATGGAGTCGGGAAGGACTTACTTGCGGATCAGGCTGCGGAGCACGTACTGAGACAGCGTGACTTTCTGACCGTCGGTGACCTGGACGGTGACGCCGGCAGCGCAACAGCGGGTCTTGAACGGGTACCGGAAGTAGACGTTGACCTGATGTGTGCCAGGGGCCAACGGCACGAAGCGGCTGCGCCAAGAACCGCTCTGGGCCTTTCCGTCGACCTCGAGCGTCAGACGTACGAAGGAGCGGTCCGCCATACCGGGCCCCCGGCGCCTCACAGCGCTCGGTTCTGGGTTGCCTCACCGAGCCGACCGGGCGGCTACCCGACCTCGACGCCGGACCGCTGCCGGAGCACGACGTCACTCCCATGTTCCGCGTGCGTCAGCGACGAAAGCGACGTTCCCGACTTGCCTCCTGGAGGTCGGTCGCCTCCCGCGGCCGACTTTTCGTGGCTGTCCCTTCGACGCCAGGCCCGCTCTGTTCTCCGCGGCCCTCGCCATCCGGTTGCTTGGCGACGACGAAGACACCGATGAACACGAGGGCCATCCCTGCCAAGTGATAGGGATGGAGGCTCTCGCCGAGGAACACCACGGACAGGACTACGCCGCTTACCGGCGTGAGTGCTGTGAAGGCGGCCGCGACCGTGGTGTCGACCGTGTCCATGCTGTCGTACATGAGAACGGCAGCCACTCCGTTGACAGCCACCCCGGTGTAGACCATCAATGCCCACGTCTGCCAGGAGATGTTGGTGACCATGGCCCGGTCGAACTCGAGGGCGGTCGGTACGGCGAACATGAGAGCGCCGGCGACTGACAGGATGAGAGACAGTGTGGCCGGGGGAACAGGCCTGGTCAGGAGTTTGCCGAAGGTCATAAAGACGGCTTCGCACAGGACCGCGCACACCAGCAGCAGGGCGCCGAGCGCGAGATGGGAACCTGCCGGACCGCCTGAGGCCCGGGCGCTCATCACATTGATGCTCAAGGCGCCCAGCACCGCGAGGGCAATACCTCCTGCCCTGCGTGAGGAGAAACTTTCCCCGAGAAACACCAGGGCGACCACGCTGACGGAGATCGGCACCATGCCCAGAATGACGCCGGCTTCGATGCCCCCGGTGAACTTCACCCCGTACATGGCGAACAGACTGAAAAGGAAGACACCCAGAACGGCCTGCATGAAGAGCACCGTGCTGTCCCGGCGTCCCGGGCGCACCCGGTCCGGAGACTTCACCGCCACGTAGACGGCCAGGACGAGACAAGCGCTGACCAGCCTGACAAAGGTGGCAGTGAAGACCGGCACCTCGCGCAGGATCAGTTTGCCCGCGACGAGATAGGAGCCGAGCAGCACCGTCGCCACGGTCATCTTGACGTGCACGGCACGCATGAGATCAAACCCTTCTCGCGGCTGCCGCGACGGCCAGTCGCGGACGCCGGCCGAGTGGACGGTTGCTGCGGGTGGCGGGGACGGCGACGTGAGTCCCGGTGTCGAGTGCGGTGCCGTGCACCCCATGCCCGGGGTCGGTCGCTGCGATCTTCATGGCGTTCATGGGGCGAGGATGAACGAGACGAAGGAGTGAAGTCCAGCTACATCTTCTACACATGTAATTAAGATGTACTCATGATTGATGTGAAGCGATTGGTCATCCTGCGTGACCTGGCCGAACACGGAAAAGTCGCCGTCGTCGCCGGTCTTCACGGAGTCACGCCGTCGGCGATCTCACAACAGCTCCGGACGCTGGAAGCTGAGGCCGACGCCACACTGGTGTACCGGGAGGGCAGAGGCGTGCAGCTCACGGCCGCCGGCACCGCCCTCGCCGCGGAGTGCGAGCATGTGCTCGCCGCACTGGAACGGGCCGAAGGCGCCGTACGCGCCCTGGATGACGACCTCAGCGGTGAGTTGCGCATCGGCTGCCCTCCCAGCGCCCTGACCTCCGTCGCCGTCCCCCTCGTCGCGGAGCTGTCGGCATTCCACCCCGGGCTGCGGCCCAAGATCATTCAAGCCGAGCCGGAGGACGCCGTCCTTATGCTCAAGCAGCGCAGCCTGGACCTGACGGTGTCGTACCGCTACCACCTGCTCGGCACCAGACAGCCCAGCGGAACCACAGCCGTCGAGCTCTTTCACGACCCCCTCGTACTCGCCGTTCCCGAACAGATGCGGGAGGCTGTCGGCCGCGAGGGACTTGGCATCCTGCGCGACCACGCGTGGATCTCCGCGCCCGAGCCCAGCAGCTGCCGCGAAATTCTGCTGCATACCTGCCGCAATGCCGGGTTCACTGCGCGCATCGAGCACAACTGCGACGATCTCCGCTCGGGAATGTCCCTCGTCGCGACCGGACTGGCCGCGACCATTCTCCCCGGCCTCCTCTGTGACAATCCACCCGCCGGCACTGCGGTCCTGCCGCTGGCAGACCCCGGGCGCACCATAGAAGCACTGGTCCGCGCGGGCACTGAGTCGCACCCCGTGATCGCCACGGCCCTCGCCGTCCTCACCCGGCTCGCGGAGGAGCGTCCACCGACGTGACGCGGGCGAACTGGTAAATCCGGCACGCCCGGCTCGCCGGGGCCGGCGTCACCTCCGACGCCTACCACATGACCGCGGGACACCCCGAGGGCCAGACCCGTGGCATACGCCTGGCCCTCGCCGACGCCGGGCTCGCCGCTGGGGGACATCGACCTGGTCATGGCCCGCGCCACCGCCACACCCCACGGGGACCTCACCGAAGCCCGGGCGATCACCGAAGCCATCGGCAATCACCCGGCCGTCACCGCGACGAAGGCGATGACCGGGCGCCTCTTCGGCGCCGCCGGGGCCCCTCGGCGCCCTGGTGGCCGTCCTCGCCCTGCGCGAGCAGGCCGTCCCGCCGACCATCAACCTCGACAACCGGGATCCGCGGATCGACCTGGACATCGTGACCGGACGGCCCCGCCGCGGCCCGGTCACCGCCGCCCTCGCGAACGCCTTCGGCTTCGGCGGCCACAACGTCTGCCTGACCCTGACCCGTTGAACGCCCGCCGAGCCGCGGGCCAGGCCACATCGCGATGCGTGCGCAGTACGTCGCCGGGCTCGCGGTCGCAGCCCCGTACGGCCGATTCACGGGTGGTAGATATCCCATGTCACCGACCTGGAGGGCGAGGGGTTCGCGGTCGGCGGGGCCGTGTCGCACCGGGTGGGGTGCGGCGGCGGGAACAGTCGGTACGCACGTACGCCGCCGAGGGGACCCCGGTACAGGCGCCGTCCCGTGCGGCAAGGAGGTCGGCGGGGAAGCCGACGGTACGGGTCCTGCTCATCAACACGCCGTCACCGCATAACCATCGAGTGTCCAAGATCATGGGGAAACGTCACCCGTCGCCTTGCCCGCCACGGCGGCGGCCGCGCGGACGAAGGCGGCCAGGGCTGGGGAGGTGGCGTGCTCGGGCCAGGCGAGGACGAGCGTGGTGGGCTCGGCATCATCGACTGGGACAGCGACCAGGTCGTCGCGGAGCTGGTCGCGGATGGAGGAGGGGAGGACGGCGACCATGCGGCGCAAGGCGATGAGGTGGAGAAGCTGCCCAAGGTCGTGGACCTCGGGTCCGTGTGAGCCACCCTCAGATGCGCCCGGCCAGCGCGGCAGGGGCTCCCCGGCGAGGTCGTTCAGGCAGACCCGGGTACGGCCCGCGAGGCGATGCGAACTCGGTATCACGAGAAGTTGAGTCTCGGTCAGGAGGTCCTGGGTGTCCAGGCCGGTGAGGTCGGGGTGGGGGCGGTGAAGCAGGGCGGCGTCGGCACGGCCCTCCCGCAGGAGGATCTCACGCTCGCCGAAGCTGCACACCAGCTCGACCGGCAGCGCACCCGGCTCAGCCTGATAGGCGTCGAGGATCGCGGGCAGCAGGCCACCGTCGCCGCCCGGCTTGATGACCAGGACCAGACGCGGGTCGGCGCGGCCGGCCCGCCGGGTGCGGCGCGCCGCGGCCGACGCGGCGTCGAGCACCGTACGGCTCTCACGGAGCAGGACGGCCCCCGCCTCGGTCAGTGCGACCCGGCGACTGCCACGTTCCAACAGGGCTACGCCCAGCCGTCGTTCGAGCTGCTGAATGGCGCGGGAGAGCGGCGGTTGGGTCATCCCTAGCCGGGCGGCCGCCCGACCGAAGTGCAGTTCTTCGGCGACAGCGGTGAAGTAGACGAGCTCGCGGACCTCCAGTCTTTCCATACCCGCACGGTATCGCTGCGTACCTGATCGGTGTTGGAACTCCCGGCCGCCCCCGTGGTGGGCTGAACGCATGACAGAAACCACGACTGCCCTGGTCACCGGTGCCAACAAGGGCATCGGGCGCGAGGTCGCAGCCCGGCTCGCCTCGCTCGGCACGAACGTCCTGCTGGCCTCGCGCGACCCGCACCGCGGTGCGGCAGCCGCAGCCGACCTGGGCCCGCGGGTGTACCCGGTCACCCTGGACGTCACCGACGGCGCCAGCGTCCTATCCGCCGCCCGCTGGATCGAGGAGCGCTTTGGCCGGCTGGACATCCTGGTCAACAACGCCGGCATCTCTGGCGACCTCGCCGCCCAGAGCCCTGGCAGTGTCGAACTGCCCGCTGTACGCGAGGTGTTCGAGACCAACGTGTTCGGCGTGATCAGCGTGACCACCACGATGCTGCCGCTGCTCGCCCGCTCCCCCGCCGCCCGGATCGTCAATGTCAGCAGTGGACTGGGCTCCATCGCCCGGATGACCGATCCCGAGGACTACTTCACAACCCGGCCCCCGTTGGCCGCGTACGTCCCGTCCAAGACCGCACTCAACTCGCTGACCGTGCAGTACGCCAAGGAACTGCGCAGCCGCAACATCCTGGTCAACGCCGCCGATCCGGGGCCGTGTGCGACCGACCTCACCACCGCGTTCCCCGGCCTCACCCGCACCGCGGCCGACGGCGCGGCCGTGGTCGTCCGGCTCGCCACGCTGCCCGATGACGGGCCGACCGGCGGCTTCTTCGACGAGCACGGCCCGGTTCCCTGGTGAGCTGCCTGTCAGGGAACCGAGGGACGGGGTGGTGGGGTCAGCCCGGACGGGATGGGCGAGCCGGAGACCGCGCCGGCGCCCGACGGGCCGCAGTGCCCGGGTTACCCGCCGGACCGCCCCGGCAACAGCCGACGGAAGGGTAGCGGACCGTCAGGCAGCCTCGGCCGGGTACTCGGTCCAGGTACGGATGGGTGAGTCGGGGGCAAAGCTGGTCTCCGGTTCGGTGCGGGCATTTCGCCAGCGCACGTAGGCGCCGATGGCGGCGTTCTGTTTGGTCGGTGCCGTTGAGGGCGGAGTAGCGCAGGGCGGCGAACTCGGACTCGATCCAGTTCAGCCACGATCCGTAGGTCGGCAGGAAGACCAGCTCGATGTCGTTCGCCGCGGCCCACGCGCGGACGTTCGGGTGCTTGTGAGGGGAGAAGCTGTCCAGGACGACGTAGAGCTTCTCGCCGGGCCGGCGAATGCGCAGGGACTTGAGTAGGGACAGGAACTCGCACCACAGTTTGCGGGGCCGGATGCGGTAGTACATCCTGCCGGTGGCCAGGTCGAGGACGGCAAGTATGTGCATCACGCCGTCGTAGCGGTTGTAGGTGGCCCGCAGACCACGTGGTGAGCGGTGCGGGCGCCATGCCTTGCCTTTGCGGGGCATGAGGTTGAGCGGCCCGAACTCGTCCACACAGACCACCTGGCCGTCGGTCGGCGGGGAGTCGTAGAGCGCCAGGATCCGGTGCATCTTGGCGATGAAGTCTGGGTCGTTCGAGGACTTCCAGGTCGTGCTGGTCTGCCAGGAGACCCTGCCCTCGCGCAGTATCCGTCGCAGTGTCTCGCGGCTGACGGCGGGGACCACGTTCTGCTTGACCAGGTGTTCGGCGAGCTTGGTCAGGCTCCAGGTGGAGAACGCGGAGATCTTCCAGTCGGCGGGGGACGTCCGGGCGATCAGGCAGATGTGCTCACGCACCTGGCTGCTGATCATCCTGGGGCGACCCCCGCTCCATTTTGGGTCCAGCGCCTCGAACCCCTGCTCGTTGAAGGCGTGGATGACGTCTCGCACATAGTCGGCGCTGACCTGCATCAACGAGGTGATGTCCGGAACCGACTGCCCCTGCGCGGACATCATCACCACGATCGCTCGCCGCAGCCGTACCGCATCCTTCGCGGTCCGGCTGATCCGCTGCAGCCGACGCCCTTCCTCCATGCTCACCGGCCGGACGAACACCCCCGGACGACGTCCCACGACCACCTCCACCATCACAACGTGGAAGCAGCCTGCCGCGCGACGAACGGAAGATCAATTACCCGACCAAGGGTCCGAGCCAAGCCACTGGCACACTGCGTGACCCTCGCCCGCAGAGCATCCGGAAAGGATTCCTCAGGCGGGAACTGTCCCCAGTAGCGCACGGGTCTCGGCGACTACCCGCGCGTTGAAGGCAGGATCGCGCACCTGTGTGGAACCCCGCATTGGACGTCCTTTCTCGTCGTAGTAGACGCCGGTGGCATCCGACTCGTCGGTGAGTATCCGGGTGATCAGGCGAGCAGCGGTGCCGGGGTTGGTCCAGTACTTGATGAGCGGGGCCAGAGGCGAGAGCACGTACTTCGACAGCAGACGCAGGAACAGGTTAGCGTCACGGCCGAGATTCGTGCCGGGGGCGAAGCCGGGCTCGATGGCGTTGAACCGCAGCCGGGGTGTTTCGCGGGCGAAGGCGAGCACCGTTGCCAGGTTGCACTGCTTGGATGTGGCGTAGGCGTCTCCGCCGGGCAGTTTCGAGCCGCCGGGCTTCCACTTGCCTCGGGTGCTCGCCTCGGCGGAGATGTACCGGGCGCCGCGGAAACCGGACATGGTGGCGGGCTTGCGCTCCGGATCCTCCACAGCGGAGACGATGAACACCACCTGGGTGCCGTCTCCGAGGTGGGGCATGAGCGTCTCCGTGAACACGAAAGGTCCGATGTGGTTGGTCGCGTAGGCGATGTCCCAGCCGAGGACGTTCGTGCCGGGACGGTTGGGGAAGATGCCGGCGTTGTTGAGCACGCCAGTGATCGGGAGGTCGAGCTCGATGATCTGAGCGGCGGCGCGTCGCACGCTCGTCAGGTCCGAGAGGTCGCAGACGACAGTCACGGCCTCTCCGCCTCTGCCTTCAATGCATTCGCGTACGTCGTTGAGCTTGGCGGCGTCGCGCCCGACCAGCACGACGGTGCCGTGCTTGGCCAGTTCGAGGGCGGTGCGGCGGCCGAAGCCGGAGGTCGGGCCGGTAATGACGTAAGCCTTGTCGGGCATGACGCTCCTTGGCCATCTGACTAGTCACTCATTAATGGGTATGCGTTAAAATGAGGGTGTGGACCAAAGGCGGGGCGGGTCAGCCGATCATGCGCCAGAGCGCGTCGAAACCGGACTGCTTATGCTCGTCGGCGCGATCCGGGTCACCGATGATGTAGTCGATAGTGGCCTCGGCCAGGGCATTGCACAGCATGAAGACCAAAGTCGCCGGGGCGTCGCGCATCGGGCCGTTCGCCCGGCTGCGCTCCAGAATCCCCCCGATGCCTGACATGGTTCGGCTTGCGGACTCATGGGTGGACGCCGTTATCTCGTCGGAGACCTGGAGCTGCGCCAGTGTGCGGCGCTTCTGGGGATTGGCTGTCGCCCAGTCCATCCATCGTGACCACATGTGCAGCATCTGGGTGCGCGCATCGGCTGCGGGCAGGCCGCCGAGTGCGGCTGCCCCCATCTCCCCCTTCAGCTCCAGGTAAAGCTGGTTTAGGAGATCCGCTTTTGTGTCGAAGTAGGTGAACAGCGACCCGTTCGAGACGCCGGCCTCCTTCGCGATCGCCGCCGTTGTCGCCCCCAGCCCCTGAGCAGCGATGATCAGTGTGGCGGCAGCCACGATCGCCGCGCGTTTGTCGTCGCTCCTCGGCCTGGGCATGAGTACAGCATGTAGGAGAGTGGCCAGTCAGTCAAATGAGGGGAGTTGCTTCCCCCGGCATGCACCGCAGTGGGCATCCGTGCAGCCACTCGCGCGAGTGGAGCGGTTGGCCGCCATGGGCCTCACGGAGCCTCCGCAAACTTGAAATAGCAGGTCAAAGGGCTGGTGTGACCGATGCTCGGGGTGCTCATGCCGGTGGTGCGCGGAAGTCCACGGTGAAGATCATCCGTCAGCGGTTGACTTCGAGGTTCGTCAGGACGAGCAGGGCTCGCAGGAGCCGGGTGGCGCGGGCGGGGTCGGTGCGGAGTTCGGTGAGGATTCGCCAGTTCTTGAGGTGGGCGAAGCCGTGTTCGACCGGTGCGCGTCCGACGGCGAGGACGCGGTTGGCTTCCTTCTGTCCGGGGGTCAGCTTGTGGGTGCGGCTGGCCGCGTAGCCGGTGACGATGACGGGGTCGAGGATGTCGTTGTCCAGGCCGCGGAAGCCGAGGTCGGCGAAGGCTCCGAGGCCGGCGGCGCGCAGGTGGGCCAGGATGTGGTCGTGGCGGGCGGCCGTGTTGTCGTGGGTGCGGCCGGGCCGGGCGGCGGATATCCAGATCAGGCGGCCCTTCTCGTCGGTCAGGGCGAGGAAGTGCAGGCCGTGACGTCGGTGTTTGCCGGAGTAGTTGCGGCGGTCAGCCTTTCCGGTGCGGCGCTGGGTGGGGATGAGGGTGCCGTCGATCAGGACTACTTCTCCGCCCTGCCTGGAGATCTTCTTCAGGGCGCGGTCCAGGCACGGCGCTTGGGCGGCGAGCAGTTTGATGAGTTCGTCGCGCCAGCGGCGGACCGTGGACTCGGAGACGCTGTTGCCGCCTGCCATGCCGGCCAGGCGCTGGTCGTGGCGCAGTATGGCCAGGACGATCACCGCGATCCTCCCCGGCGGGAGGATCCGCACCGGGACCGGATCGTCTTCAGGTGTCGGCGTAGCAGGTCGGCGAGGTGGTTGACGGTGTGCGTGGACAGCGGCAGGCGGCACTGGTAGACAAGCGGGCAGGCGTCCTCGGCGTGTTCTTTGGTTTTGAACACCCGCTCACATGGTGAGAGAGATTCCACGACGGGCTCCCTGCAGCACGGCGCCGCCGACCGTGATTGACCGGGTGACGCCGGGAGTCCCTTCGCCGACCCGGTCGATCTCACGCACGTCCGCCCGGGCATCGTGCCTCACTCAGTTGCAGCTTGGGCGTCCAGGGCCATCGCGGTCTCCAACGAGATCAAGCGCGCGTTCTGCAGCGTCGCGACCTCCCAGCGGTCGTTCTGCCACACGACCGTGAGCATCTGCATGAAGTAGCGGCTCGACAGCGGCTCCTCCTCGCCCGGCATCACCATGCCGACGCGGTGGTGCACCACGCCCCAGCCCGGGCGGATGATCCGGGCGAACGGCACCTCGCTCCGCACCAGCCGGGAACCCTTCAGCACGGTGTCGAAGAGCGGCTGATTGAACGCGATGACCGCTTGGCGTCCCTTGTGAATGGTTCCCTCGAAGTCCACGAGCTCGGCGTCATCCGCGAAATCGGCGACGAACGCGGTGGCGTTACCGCTGTTCCAGCCCTCGTTCATCCGGGCCGGGATGGCACTCATTGCTTCGACGGACTGTTCCATGTGATCGCCTTTCTGCTTTCCCCGGTTCTCAGCTGCCATTCTGGGCCGGCCGGGCGGCGGGCACATTGACCATCTGTGCACGGCTGTTGGACATGAGCGTCGCCGCGTTGTACCCGTAGGTGGCCTTGAACAGCCGGCTGAAGTGCGCCGGATCGGCGAACCCCCAGCTTGCGGCGACGGCCGCGACGGTGCGGTCGGTTCTGGCCAGGTCCGCGCGGCACCGCTCCAGGCGCCGTCGGCGAATCAGGGCCGACACCGTCAGAGGCTGGTCTTCGAAGAGCTTGTGCAGGCGGCGCACGGACATGTGGTGCGCCGCGGCCACCTTCGCCGGGGCGAGATCCCTGTCGGACAGCCTCGCCTCGATGAAGCCGACGATCCGGTTGCGCAACACCTCGTCGGCGACCGGACGTGAATCGCCCAGCTGAGCCGAGAGCGCAACCGCGATCAGCTCGATCACCGCGGCCGCCGACCTGTCCGCCTCGTCGGCGCGGAAGCCGTCCAGGGATCGCGTCATGTCCCGTGCGAGCGAGGACACCAGAGCCCCGGGGCCGCGGTCACCGCGAATACGCACTCCGGTCAGCCGGTCCGCCTCGTCCGGTCCGAGCCGCAGCGACTGCCGCGGCACCAGCATGGTCACGTGCCTGGTCGCGGTGCTGGTGAACCGGACCGGTCGCACCGGGTCGACCAGGACCAGGTCGGTGGGACCGAGCACAGCGGTGCTGCCGCCCTGCTCTGCGCGCACCCGTCCTCGCGTCACCAGCTCGATCTGCCACAGTTCACTGTCGGCGGCGCGGACGGACCGCGCGTCCCGGAAGCACTCGCCCTCCGGGGTGACCAGCTCGACCAGCCGCAGGGGCCCCAGGTCGCGGGTGACGACGTCGGCGCGGAAGTCGTCGCCGACGTGCCGACGGCCGCGCAGAGGCGGCAGGCCGCTTGTCGCGAGAGTCTCCAGAAAGGCGTCGGCGCCGGTCATACAACGTCAGCGTGCGCAACGCAGTACCGGACGCCGTCGTTGCCGACGTCAGTGAAAGCCCAGCCCGGTTCCTGCTCAGCGACCATGGACTGACCCTACCGGCACCCATCAACGCTCAACTCGCCGCGCGAAGTGCTCAGTCACACTGCTGGGGCCTACGCTTTCCGCGGTGTGCGCCGCTTGCTCCAGCTGCCGTGTGGCCGGTTCCGGTCCTGGGCCGGCATCGCCGCGTCGAACTGGGCTTCGCTGGGCCGTGTGTGCTCGTGGCACTGCGGGGCGGGAGATGGGGGTGCTGGGCGCGAACCGGTGGCGGAACCCCGAGGATGATCTGCCGCCGGACTTCGAGGCAACCGCGATGTGCGCTACGACGCGGTCCGCCAGCCGCAGGACCCGGAGAGGTTCGTCGAGGCCCTCCAGAAGCGGCGCTGGAGTTGGGCACCACGGGCGGGGTGGACATCGTCAAGAAGCACGGCGAACCGTGGATCAAGGTCTCGCCGCTGGGCAGGCAGGAGGAGCCTTCGAGCCTCGTCGCGCCGAAGGCGGAGATCGAGCGCCGCTGAGGCACCATCGATCTGATCGACATCCTCAAGGAGGCCGAGTTCGGATGCCTGATCCTTTTTCGGTGCGCATCCCCCGCGAGAGCTACAGGAGCTGTCCATGTGCGGGTGACTCGCGGACGGCGCCGGATTCCTAGCGTGGTTGTCAGGTCGCAGCCTGTGCGACCGCTACAGGGGAGGCCGCGATGAGTACAACGTCCACCGCACGGCACGCCGGAGGCCCCGGCCCGGACAGGGGCCCCGACGGCCACGACGCTCGCGGCGGTCGTCTCGGCCGGATCGTCCGCTCTCCGCTCGGCTGGATGCTGACGGGCCTGGTCGGCGTCGGCCTGGTCTCGGGCCTGACCGCCACGGGTCCTGGTCCGGTTCCGGTGCTGGGCGCGGTGGCCGCGGTGGCCGTGTACTGGCTGGTCATGCGCCGTGTCGCGCGACGCTCGACGCCGGAGATCGCCCGGCGGGGAGCCGGCCGGGAGGCATTGCTGGGCGGCGCGATCGGCCTGGGCTTCGTTCTGGTGTCCGCCTTGCTGATCACGGCGTTCGGGGGCTACTCGTTCTCCTGGGCGGGCCACGGCTTCATGGCGGTCGTCTGGTCCGCGGTCATGGTGCAGATCGGCGCCGCGGTCACCGAGGAGTTGTTGTTCCGCGGTCTCGCGCTGCAGGCTCTGGAGCAGTTGTGGGGCAGCCGGGCCGCCATCGTGATCACCGGGCTGTTCTTCGGCATGGCCCATCTGAGCGCTCCGGGAGCCACTGCGTGGAGTGCGCTGGCGATCGCTTTGGAGGCGGGCGTGATGCTCGGCGCCGCGTTCCTGTGGCGGCGTAACATCTGGTTCGTCGCGGGTCTGCACTTCGCCTGGAACACCACCGAGCAGCTGCTCGGCATCCCGGTCTCCGGGCACGCCTCCGAGGGCCTGTTCACCGTCGGCGTGCATGGCTCCGCCGTGCTGACCGGCGGTGGCTTCGGCCTGGAGGCGGCGCTGGTGCCCGTCGTCATCGGTGTGCTGCTCGCCGTCCGAATGTTCGTCCTCGCCCGCCGCGGCGGCCGTCTGCTGCCCCGTCGATCCGCACGACACACTCAGGCCGGCTGACCGGAGGAAACGGTGGTGATGTCCCCTCAGGCGCCCTGGAGCCGTGCGCTGCTCCGGGCGCCGCTCGACTGGTGGAAGGAGCGGGACGCCTTCCTCAAGGACGGTGTCCTCGCCCTGGTGCCGGCCCTGTTGGCCTTCGTGCCGACCCTGTCCAACATCGGAGGGCAGATCGGGGATCTGCCCGAGCGGCCGGCGAGCGCGCTGAGCGTCGGGCTGATCCTGGCCCAGACCCTGCCGCTGGCGGCCCGCCGGCGGTGGCCCGCGGGCTGTCTGGCTGTCGTCGCGGGCGCGTTCGCCGCGTACCAGGCGCTGGGCTTCGCGACGACGTTCGGGAGTCTGGGACTGTATCTGGCCCTGTACTCGGCCGGGGCCCACCAGGTCCGCTTCCGCCATGGTCTGGCGGGCGTGGTGAGTGCGGGCTATGCCGTGCTGGCCCTCGTCCTGCACCGCCTCGGCTCACCGCAGGGCATCGCGGACTATCTCGCGTTCTATCTGACTCTGGCCGCGTTCTGGCTGGTGGGGAGCACCGTGCGCACACGGCGGGCGGAAGAGGCGCAGCGGCGGCGACTGACCGCCGAAGTGGCCACGGCCGCAGAGCGGGCACGAATCGCCAGCGAGCTGCACGACGTGGTCACCCATCATGTGACGGCCATGGTGGTCCAGGCGGACGCGGCACAGTTCCTGCTCACCTCCGCACCGGACAAAGCCGGCGAGGGACTCTCGGCCGTCAGCGACACCGGCCGTCGGGCGCTGACAGAGCTGCGATACCTGCTCGGCGTGCTGGAGGCGACCGGCGAGTCAGCGTCCGCGGACCCGGCGCGCGCGGACCGGGCACCCACCTTGGGACGGCTCGGGGACCTGGTCGAACAGGCCCGCAGGTCGGGGCAGCCGGTCGAGTTCAGCGAGCAGGGCGAGCGGCGAGCACAGTCCGTGGACGTGGAGCTGGCCGCGTACCGGGTGGTGCAAGAGGCGCTCACCAATGCGATGAAGTACGCCGCCGGGCAGAGGACACGGGTCCTGGTCCGGCACGGCGAGGAGCGCATCGAGATCAAAGTGACCACCGACGGGCCCACCGCCTCCCCGGCGGCCGCACCTGCCGTGCGGAAGCCGGACCCTGCGGGCGGGCGTGGACTGGCGGGGCTGCGTGCACGGGCACGGATGGTCGATGGTGAACTGGAGGCCGGACCCCGGCCCGAAGGCGGGTTTGAGGTCCACGCCACCATTCCGTCCAAGCCCGCATCGGAGTGACCCCGTGAGCGATGCGCCACCACCGATCCGTGTGCTCGTCTGCGACGACCAGGCACTGGTGCGCACCGGCTACGTCACCATCTTCTCCGCCCAGCCCGACATGGAGGTCGTCGGAGAGGCCGAGAACGGGCACGAGGCGGTCCAGGCCGCAGGGCGCCTGCGTCCCGACGTGGTGGTGATGGACATCCGGATGCCCCTGCTCGGCGGCATCCAGGCGACCCGGCAACTGACCGGTCCCGACGCCGAGGCACCGCCGAAGGTGCTGGTCGTCACCACCTTCAACGTCGATGCCTACGTCTACGACGCGCTGCGTGCCGGGGCCAGCGGCTTCCTGCTCAAGGACGCGCCCCCGGCGGAGCTGGTCAGCGGCATTCGGACGGTCGCCAGGGGCGAGGCGCTGCTGGCCCCCGCCGTCACCCGCCAGCTCATCGGCCACTTCGCCGAACACCTGCGCCCGGCCGATACTTCCCGGCCGGCCAGGGAGGACGTGGTACGAGCACTGGCCCCGCGCGAGCTGGAGGTGCTCCGGCAGATCGCTGAGGGGCTGTCGAACGCGGAGATCGCCGCGGAGCTCTTCATCACCCCCGAGACGGTCAAGACCTACGTGTCGAGGATCCTGGCCAAACTCGGCCTGCGCGACCGAGTCCAGGCCGTCGTCCTCGCCTACCGGGTCGGGCTGGTGTCCTCCACCGGCTGAACCCACGCGCTCGTCGACCTGGACACCGAGGTGGGTACGACGCACGCCGACTGGTCGGGCTGTTGTGGCCGCACTGGGTGGTCCTCGCACAAACGGTCCTTTGCGCGAGCATGATCAAGAACGGGTCGAGGGCTGCGGTGATGTGACCGGTCCAGGGCCAGTGCCGGGCCAGGCGGAGGATTCGCCGACGACCGGTGCTCCCGAGCTGTCCGGCCGCGGTCAACAGGCGGAACCGCAGGCGGCGGGGTTCCCAGAGCCTGGCCCTGCCGGTCAGGGTGAGCATCGGCATCCAGGCCAGCAGGTCGAGAGGCAGATGCCCGGTGTTGCAGGGTTGGCCTGCGAGCCAGGGCGAAGACCGGCGCCAAGCCTTCGTCGGCCCTGGTGGGCCGTTGACGGAGTGTGAGCTGGACCGGTCTGATGGGATTCTCGTGATCAGCCTCGCCCAGGAAGCGTGGAGCAGACGATCGCCTCAGCCCAGTACGTCCAGTCCAGGACCGCTGGCGAAGGTGTCACACAGCCGTGAGGGAGACGTGACGTGGCTGTCCCATGGGGGCTCTTGATATCCACCGCAGGTGGCGTTGCCGCCGCCGTCGTGGGTGTCGTCGCAGGCGGCATCGTCGGGCGCCGCAGCCAGAATCGGCAGTGGCTTCAGGATGCGAGGACGGCCGCCTGGGAGAAGTTCCTGCAGGCATTCGGCACCGTGGAGATGGAGCTCCGCCATGCGTTCCTTCGAAAAGCGCCGGCCTGCCGTCGTCTGGGAACCCTTCAACGCCGCGCTGCAATCGATGTGCCTGGTGGCAAGCCGGGAAGCCGCCACGGCAGCCGAACAACTCTGCGACATCATCGAGGAGTTCACCATCCTCTTCCATGGCCGTCAGCCGACAGACCTCGAAGAGCTCCGGCCGAGCCACCGCGGGTAGCACGAGGCGCACTTGAAGTTCGTCAACGCGGCTCGCCGCTCGCTCGATACGTCGCAGGAACACCTTGCCCGGACACTGGGCGGCCCGTCCCCGTGGCACGGGGTCGAATCCTTCTCTGCACGAGGCGACGGACCCGGTGGGGGGTGAACAGCAGAAGATGCAGCATGGACGCCGAAAGGCACCACCGGCGCCGCTGGCGGCTCGGTCCGGTTTCCGGATTCCAGGCCGGGCCAGGCCGGGCCGGGTCGGCACAGGAGCGGAACGCGGTCCATCGCTCGGTCTCCACCCTCGCCCGGGTGAGCCGAGGACCTGCGCGACCACGGAGCTGAGATTGTCGTGGCGGGCCTTCCCCCGCGGCACCCCTCCCAGCACCCGGAAGGCATGCCGGTGGCCCTCGAAGAAGGCTTCCTGGGCCTGCGGGATGAAGCTGCGGTGGATGGCCTTTCCGGAGAAGGAGAGCCGGAAGACGAACAGGTAGCACAGGGTGCGCACGCCGTTCAGGGCGATGTGGACGTCCCCGAAGTCGACCTCGTCCTCTTCACCGGGCCGGTGGGTCTGCGGCACGAACCGCGAGCCGCATGCTGCCGCGGTCGACAGGACACCGGTGAGTATGCGGGCCCCTCGCCCGGGTCCTATCCGGCCAGTCCTCGGAGTAGGCCCTCCAGATCGCGCTCGCCGTCGCGGGTCTGGGCACCATGGGCCAGTCCGCCGCGGATCAGCCGCTCGGCCGCGGGTCGGACGATCTGGCCCGCCCAGGCGTCGTGCTCCCGCAGGAGACCCTCGGCCAGGTCCTCGGGGACGATGGCGCGCTTGGCCGCCGCGATCACGCCCTCGGGCAGGGCGGCGATGTTACGGGCGAGGCGGTCGACGATGTCGTCGAGCTCGCCGGCGGGGATGGCCCGGTTGACCCAGCCGTAGCGCTCCGCGGTTTCGGCGTCGTACAGGTCGGCACTCAGCACCGCCTCCAGGGCGCGACTGCGGCCGACCCGGCCGGCGAGGTACTGCGTGCCTCCGCCGCCAGGGACGATGCCCATGAGAGCCTCGATCTGGCCGATCCCGGCGCGACCGATCGCAGCGAACGCCATGTCCGCGGCCGTGACGAACTCCGCCCCTCCGCCGCGCGCCATCCCGGCAAGCTTGACGATGGTCACCTGGGGCTGGTGCCGGAGCAGCTCCCCCAGAGCCTGGAAGACGTTGACACCGTCCGGAAGGCCGGCCGCGAGCTTCTCCAAGGCGCTCGGCTGATCACCGAGCGTCATGTCGACGTGGGCTATGAAAAACTCCGGGTTGGCGCTGTCGAACACGATCACCCGGACCGAGTCGTCGTCCCTCAGCGCGGTCAGCAGGTGCCGGAGGTCGGCCATCAGGGCAACGTTCAGGACGTTGACGGGTGGGTTGTCGAGGGTGACGCGGGCGATGCCGTCCTCGCGACTCACCCGCAGGGTCGCGTAGGCGTCGTGGTTCACGGAGATCTCCGATCGGTACCTGATAGGCATCTAGGTTCCTGATGCATACTTACAGTGCGGTGGTGGGCGACCGGCGTCAATAACGCACTTTCGGCATCTCAAGGATCGCGGAGGATACCGGCATGGCTGTTTCTGAGAACGATGCCGGCACCGGCATCGTCTACCGGTCCGACTGCCCCAGCCGCCCGATCCTCGACCAGATCGCTGACAAGTGGTCGATGATGGTGATGGCAGTCCTTGACAAGCCCCGTCGGTTCAACGAGATCAAGCGCAGCCTTGAAGGCGTGACCCAGCGGGTCTTGACCCAGACCCTGCGCCGTCTGGAACGCAACGGGATGGTCGTGCGCCGCGTGCTGCCCACCTCGCCGGTCGGGGTCGAGTACTCCCTCACCCCACTCGGCGAATCCCTGAGGGAGCCCTTCGGCCGGTTGTACGACTGGACGGTCAACAACGCGGACGACATCAGGGCGCACCAAATGGACTACGACCGACGCCTTCAGAGCTGAGAACGCCTGCCCGAGAACCCCATCGTCCTGAGCCACTCGCCCCGGGCGCCGTTCGGCGTGCCGAATCCCCCGTCGGAGAACCCGCCACCGGGACGGTCACCCGGCGCACGCCGCCGCGCGATGATCCGCGCACCCCGTGTGATCGCGGACTACGACGAGCTGTTCGAGCCGCTGCGCGCCCGGCGCATCCACGGCAGCGGGCACCAGCCGGGCGACCCTGACAAGGCCGCGGCCGCTGTGCTGCGAATCGTGGCGGCCGACCAGCCGCCGACGCGCCTGCTGCTCGGCACCGACGCCCTTCAGCTCGTCCAGGCCGGACGCGAAGCCTTCGAGCGCGACATGCCGGCATGGGCCGAGCTGTCGGCCTCCACCGACTTCGACGACGTCAGCCGGTCCGCCTGACGTCACTCGCTGTCGGGCCCCCAGCGCGGGCACTCGACGGCGGCCGTCATCACCGAGCCGCCCGCTCTTGGTCCACCACAGCCGGACCTGCTCATAGCCGTTCACGCAACTGGGCGCCTCCTGGTGACCGGGGGGAGGTCGGAACTCAAGCCAAGGGCTGTCCCGTAATGCCTGCCGTGGTCCTGGACTTGGGTGACGTAGTGGATGTGCGGTTGAGTTCCTGGGTCACAACGATGGGGGCGGCGGCTACTTGCTGGGCGAGTCCTTGGCCGTGAGCGCGATAGCGGTATCGATGATCGTCTGTTCGGTGGGGCGGGGCTGCCAGCCGAGCGTGCGTGCTTTGCTGCTGTCGACGAGCCTCTTGCGACCGAGTTCGGAGCGCACCATCGCCATCTGCGGGTTCACTCGGGCCAGCAGTTTGACGATGATGTCGGGCATGGTGCGCGTGGGTACCTTGGTGGCTTCGTCCGGGAGCTTGTCGCGCAGCATACGGGCGATGTCCCGGTACCACAGGAAGCTGCCCGAAGCGAGGAAACGCTGCCCCGCAGCGACGGGACTCGTCATGGCGAGAATGTGCAGTTCGGCGACGTCGCGGACGTCGACGACGTTCCAGCCGATGTTCGGGACAGCGGGGATTTCGCGGGTGAGCAGGCGGCGGATGACGTCGGTCGTTCCTGCCCCGTTCGGCGCGCCCAGTGGGGGTCCCTGCATGAACGTCGGCAGGATGGCGGACAGTTCGAGCCCGGCCGCATCGGCGAGCTCCCATGCGTCGCGCTCCGCGAGGATCTTTGAGTCCGGGTACGCGCGCTGCGGAGTGCCGGACGGCTCGGCGTATGTCGTTTCGGTCGCGGGTGTGCCCGAGTCGCCCATACCGGCCGTGGTGCCGGAAGAGGTGAGCACGGCACGCTTCACCCCGGCGCGGGCGGCGGCGCCCAGGACACGGCGGGTGCCCTCTCGGGCGGTCTTGACGAGATCTGCGCCTGAGTCGAAGGGCATCGGCGACGCGGTGTGAATCACGTAATGGACGCCCTCGAAGGCACTGTCCCAGCCATCGTCGATGAGGAGATCAGCGACAGCGAACGTGATATCCCCGGCCGCCTCCTGGCCTGCGCGCCCGCTGACGGCTTCACGCACCTGCTCCGCCTTGCCGGGGCTGCGCACGGTGATGCGTATCCGGTAGCCGCGCTGGAGCAGGCCCGCGATCACCCAGCCTGCCAGGTAGCCCGTTCCGCCCGTAACGAGCACCGTCTCACCGTCGTTACTGTGAGTCATTAACATCTCCATACTCATTGAGTTTCTCATTGATATTTCGAGCGTAACATGGATCCATGACTGCCGACCGTGCTGCGATGACACCGACGACTCACCGTGCGGACGCCGAGCGGAAAGCCGAGATCGTCCGTGTCCTCGTGGAAGTGGGACACTCCGCGGACGCCGTCGTAGCCGAGGTGCTCGGGGAGTTCCGGGTGCCGGCCTCCGTCGCAGGCACGCTGTGGGCGCTCGCGCCGGGAACCGAGCCGCCAACCATGCGGGACATGGCGGCCCGCCTCCGCTGCGATCCTTCGACGGTCAGCCTCGCCGCCGACAAACTCCAGAGCGTGGGACTCATCGCCCGCCGGCCTCACCCCTCCGACGGCCGCAAGCGAACCCTGGTCCTGACGGAACGCGGGCACGAGCTATGGGAGGCGCTCAGGACGCGACTTCACGCCTCCGGCCTCTTCGCCGGTCTCGACGCGGAGGAACAGCGCACCCTGCTCGCGCTGCTTACGAAAATGCAACTGCGGCACTAACGTGCTGCGCACCGCGCCCGCCGTTCCCGCAACGCCTCGGCACGCACGCCAGCCGCCCCCGTCGTGCCCTCATCGAACGTCGCACAAGTGAACGATGATGCTAGACACCACCACCCGCGCCGGCAACAGCCGTAACCGCTGTTCCTGGGCGGCGGTCTCGGCGACGACGGCGTCGACCAGGCAAGGGTCGACGATCTGGGTCAACTCGCCCAGATGGCCGGGGGGGGGTATACAGATCGAAGGGTGTCGGACTTCGTCCGACGCTGGCAGACTGCTGCGACACGGGACCTCCGGGCGCACGTTCCTGGGCTTGACACCACAGGAACTACTCGAGGTCCCCGCCCTCTGGCCAGGTACTTGACGACTAGCTCAAGCCGCTGACGCAACGGTGTTGCCGCCGAGTGGTGTAGCCGATCAAGCTGACGGAGTCCCCAGGTCGCGGCCCGGTTCGACATCGCCCGGGGCCCTGTCGAGGCTCGCCGAGCCCGGAACAGCGGTGATCGCACGAAGCCCGGCAGCGGCACGTACCGAACGGCACGAAGCGGAGGCGACGGACCGTGATCGGCTACACCACGACCGGGGGCACGACCTCGCGGCGCTGCGTTCCTCCGAGCCACGTGCCCACTACAACCGTCGGCGGGACGGCGGCGAACGCCATACCCCGGCCCTGCGGAATCTGTTCAGCAAGCTCCTCGGCTGCCTCTACCACTGCCTCCGGAACCGCACCCTCTACGACGCCGCGAAGGCGTTCCCGGAGCGTCTCACCCTCGCCGCATGACCGCCGAACTTGACGCGCCAACGACATGAGATGTCTCGTCGACGCCGGTCAGCCGTCGCTGCCGCTTCTTGACGATGGCCGACTCGAAGGAGCCGTCCCGGTCGCGGGGCACGTCGATCTCGACCGATGTCCGTCAGCACCCTCTTGGGCCGGGTGCCGTTACGGGAGTTGCCGCCGTCCTTGCCTGCCGGGTCGTGCTTGTCATAGCCGAGATGGTCGGTGATCTCTCCCTCCAGGGCGGACTCCAGCACCCTCCTGGTCAGCTGCAGCCCCTTGGTGCGGGCCTGCTCGACGAGCTGGTCGATCAGTTTCTGCTCGCCCGTCGCGGCCTCCGGCAACGGAACCGCCTGGTCATCGGCGGCCACGAACTCGGTCACGGTGTCAGTCACTTGATGTCTCTTCCATGATCATCAATTACACCGGTGAGCGTACAGACCCCCCTCCTGCCCCAGCATCCCAGAGCGGCAGACGAGTCGGGCTGTACGCCGGGTATTCCTGAGCACCCTTCTGACCTGCGCTTTCGCGGGCCGGATCGGCTGTGACCTGCTAGGTCGGGTTGCAGAGGCGATCGGAGGCAGTCAGAGGAAACCGCTCTGATTCGACCCGGGTGCGACCCGAGCTGCTCGGAGTCAGTCAGACGCAGTCGCCCTCTGTTTGGCTCTGAGTCGGCCGAGGTCAGGGCGGTGTCGATCAGGCTGTGACTCCTCTGGAGGCGCTCCGAGTCGATCTCGGTCGAGCCGCGATGGGGACGCCTGCCTCCAGCACCGGAGCCAGGCATACGAAGCCTCCAGGATGGCCATCCTGGAGGCTTCGCTGGCACCGGTTGGAGGTCGGTACCGGACACCACCCGTGGTTTTAGCGGGCCTGGGTGGCGTCTCTGTCCTTGCGGGACGGCTCCACAGTGCCACACAGCACCCACCAGACAGGTTCTTCCCGACGGCCATTTCACCCAGGCGAGCGACTGGGCCTTCACCAGCTGCCTACGGCCGCAGCCGATCTCATTCTGCTCGGGGACCTCACCGGCCGCTATGCGGCGGGCAGTTACAGCAGGCTCGCCTCCGGCGGCCGGACCCTGGTCCTGCGCGCGGACCGTCAGGGCGCGGCCGAGCACGGGCACCGGATCACCGCGGCCATCGCCTGCCACGTGGCCCGCGCCGGCGGCACCGCCGACGAGCTGACCCGGCTACTGCTCCACCCCGACCACGAGGGCGGACGGCACGCCCAGCACATCGCGCTGCGCTCCGGGCAGGCGCGCGTCCTGGACTACATCCGCCGGGTGTGGGCCAGCGCCTCGGCCGCGGTCGACAGCACACGGGTCGTGGAGTCGCGCCAGCATGCGTACGAGGTTCTCGCCGCGCTGCGGGACCGAATCGAGACGACGCCCTGGCGCGGGGAGCGGGGCCGGACCGCGCTGCGAGTGCTGCGGGCGCATCTGAACTTCGCCCAGACCGCGGGCGGCCCCCTGCACCACGCCAGTGAGCGGCAGACCGCCGAGGAGGCCGGGATCTCCCGGACGACGCTGCGGATCGTCTACGAGACCGTCCTCAAGCCACGAGGCTGGCTGCGCCGCCTGCGGGTCGGCCACGGCCGGGAGGGCTCCACCTGGTATCTCGGCGACGGCAGCGCCGACCATCACGGCATCCCCGCCCAGCTGTCTCGTTTCCGGACCACTCAGTACCCCCCCGACCCGGCACTTGAGGAGTGGCCCACCCCTGAGACAGGGGTGGCGGCCGACATCGACTCCACCGTCATCGGCCGGCTGATGGGCCACGACGCCTTCGCCCACCACGGCCTCGGCAGCTCCGCTCTCATGATCATCGGCGCGCTGCACGCCCGGCCGGACCAGACCATCGGCGAGCTCGTCGGATCGGCGTCGGTGTCCCGGGCTACCGCCTACCGGACCTTGCGTCGCCTGGCCGATCACGGCCTCGTGCACCACGGCGGCGAAACCTGGAGCCTCGCGCCTCGCGCGCTGGAGGGCTTCGGCGCCAGCCTGCCGGATGCCCTTCCCGGCCCGACCGCGCACCCGGCACACGGCTGGGACGCGGTCGCCCAGCAATACGGCACCACAGGTGTCGCCGCCCGGCGCAAGGCCCTGCACGCTGCCGAGCGAGCGGTGTATCGGGAGGCACTGGCGCGGCTGTCGGAGCACCGCAGCAAGGCCGTGGTGATCGTCCGCGACGGCCGCCAGGTCCTCGTCCCGGCACCCCGACCCGACGAGATCCCCTCGGCGTGGCACGCCCCCGGCGGGTGCGTCCTCAACCCGGTCACGGGCCGCCCTGACGCCGAATGGCGCTTGGCCACCGACGGCCGACTGATCCTCATCACCCCATCGGACCAGCGCAGTTACGACGAGCTGGCCGCCGCCCATGCCGAAGCCCTCAGCGAATGGGAGTCCGCCGCATGAACCCAGAGCCCCCAGTCACATCCGATGCGAGCGAGACGGTGACACCCGAGTCTCTGCGCAAGCAGTACGAGTCCGGTGCCACGGTCAACGAACTCGTCGCCGCCAGTGGCCTGTCGTACGGCACGGTCCTCAACCGGCTGCACGACGCCGGAACCGAAATGCGCACGTCGTGGCAGACCCGCCGGGTGCGCCAGGACCCGCAAGCGCGCCAGCGTCTCGCGGCCCACCTTCGCAACCTCTACGAGCAGCACGGCGCGACCCTCACCGAGCTCGCGGCGGCGGGGGCTGGGACGAGGCGTGCTGCCCGGCGCCTGCTGATCGAGGCCGGCGGCACCGTGCGCACCACGCAGCAGACGCTGCGGATGCGCACCGCAGCGCGGGCCGCCGAGCGGCAGAAGCTCGCGGTGTCCCTGCGGGCACGGTACGAGGCCGGCTCCACCGTGCCGGAGCTTGCTGAGGACTGCAACTACTCAGTGGCCACGGTCTACCGGCTCCTGCACCAGGCCCGCACCACCATGCGGCCCCGGCACCGCCACGGCCCCGCGGACAAAACGAGGAAGCGGTCATGAGCGCCCTTGCTGACGTTCGCCGCGGCACCCCTCGCCACAAGGCCCCGCCCATGCACCATCCCGGCCGCAGTTGCCCGGCAAGGGCACCCCCGCTCGACCGCAATCTCAGCCATGCCTCGAAGCAAGTGTCGACGTCGTCGACCCGCGCAAAGTCAACAGACCTTCCAGTTACAGGAGATCAAGCACACGTGAACGAGAACACCCGTCACAAGACCCTGGCCGCGGCCACAGCCCACGCCTGGGACGCCTTCGTGATCGTCGTCGGCATGCTCAAGGGCGGCACCGGCAAGACCACTTCCGCCTGGTTCATTGCCCTCTACTACGCCGTCGTCCTCGGCCTGCCCACACTGCTGCTGGACGCCGACGCCACCAGCCAGTCCGCCTACGACTGGTTCAAGGTCGCCCAGGCCGAGGGCTTCGAAATCCCGGCCAACCTGGTGGTCGAGCGGTACCCGTTCGACGACATCGCCGAGTACATCCGCGCCAAGCGCGCCGAGTTCGGCGCGATCGTGGTCGACGCCGGCGGCGGCAGCGCCCGCATCTTCCACGAGGCTGTCACCGAGGCGAACCTCCTGCTCGTCCCGGTCGCCCCCACCAAGATCGAACGCCGCAAGCTCGTAGCCACCTTCGACGAGGCCGAACGCGCCGCCGCCCGCAACGAGCACGGCGTCACCGCCCACGTCGTCATGGTCAAGGCCGACGACCGCACCAGCCTGCCCCGCAACGCCAAGGACAAGCTGCTGGAGCCCGTCGAGGGCGAGGGCATCGGCCCGGACCGCGACGAGCCGTTCCCGCTCGCCGAGACGACCATCCACTCCTGGGTCCACTACATGGAGGCCTTCGGCGAGATCCCGACCGAGCTGAGCGAGTACGCCGAGCTGATGAAGGAGCTGACGGCATGAGCGAGCGTATAAAGCCCCCGACCCGCCGCACTGGTCGCACCCTCGGCGGCGCCAAGAAGGCGACCCCTCCTCCCCCTCCCCCGGCCGCGGAGCTCACCCCCGAGCAGTACGCCGCTGAACGGGCGGCCGCCCAGGGCGACGGCCGTCCCGCTGCCAACGAGTCGCAGGTCGAGCCAGCTCCTTCCGCCGTTCCCGTCGAGGCGACGGCACGGGGCCGGACCGAGGCGGCGCCCGAAGTGGCGGAGCCCTCCGCCCAGCCGACCGTTGAGGTCACGCAGAGCGGCCCCGTGACGGAACCAGACGCCGGGCATCTGGGCGTCGCCGCCCCCGGGACGAGGATGGATTCCGCTGGGGAGCCAATGGAGACACGGGTGCCGCCTTTGCTCCCGGCTTCCGAACCCGCAGCACATGCGGTCCAGCCCACGCAGCCGACCGAGCCCGTTCCGCAGCACGGCCCGGCCGCGGCTCCTGGCGCAGCCCCGGCCGCCGAGGTGGCGCTTCGCCCGGTAGCTCCTCCGGCGGCAGGCGGCAACGGTTTCCCGGTGAAGAACGATGTTCCACGGGCTCGCCAGGAACAGGACGTGGAATCGCAGGCAGCGCCAAGCGAAGGAACACCGTGGGCTCAGGGATCCGGCCGTCCCAAAGACATTCCTGAGACGGCCGTCGTTCTCAACCAGCGCATCATCGCGCGCGAGAGCCTCGACTCGTCGGTCCCTACTGCACTGAAGCTGAAGAAGCGGATCAAACGCTTCGCACTGGACAACGAACTCGATCACCTACCCATCGGCGACATCGTCTCGGTCGCACTGGACGAGTGGCTCACCGCCCGCGGGTTCTGAGCCCGACTGCAGTGCACGAGGGGCGGCCAACCCACGCCGGGATGCGGCCGCCCCTCGTACCGACTATTCCCATAGCCCAGTAGGCGGATAGCTATCCGCCTAGCCGGACCGACCGGAGCAGCTCTCGTGCTTGATCACTCCCCCTACGCCCGCCGACTGCGTGAGATCGCCGACGCCCTCGACGCCGAGTTCCAGCCAACCGACGACGCTCTCACTCCGCACCCGGACACCCTGAACGTCATCAAAGACCGGCACACCAAGCGAGGGCAGCTCAACCACGCCGTCCCTGAAGTCCTTCAGTTCCAGCGCCGGATCCGCCGCTGCAACGCCGACACCGACATCCCTCACGGTGACATCGTCGCTCTCGCCCTGGACGCCTGGCTCCGTGCAAAGGGCTACCCACCCGTCCTCGCCCCAACCGAGACGGAAACGCCATGACCGGGCAGCCCAAGTGCGACTCGAACACGGTGAAGCGTCAGACAGACATCGGCTGCCTCTCCGTGACGGGAGGTCGGCTCAGCCGCTCGTGACCTGCGCGGGTTTCAGGTGGCTGACCAAGAACTCGGTCTGATCGGTGACCAGTTGCTCGAATGCCTTTCCGAAGTAGAAGTCGAAATGCCCGGCGTCATAGTGACGGATGTCGCCGCGCGGTGCCTTACGGACGTAGCGTTCGGTCGGCACGGGCGGGGCGACCGAATCGGTTCTGCTGATGCAGACGAGGATCGGCGCGGCGATGTCCTTGGCCGCTCGGCCGGGCCGATACCGGACGATGTTGATCAAGCTGCGGGCCGCTGCGCGGTTGACCCACTCGTAGCCGTCGGGCACCAACTTCAGCATTCCGGGCAGCGCGTCGGGTGCGGTCATCAGACCCAGTTGACCGGGCGCTGCCGCAACCGGAACGGTGACCGGCTCCTTCCCGCGCGCCGCTGCCAGGAAGTCACGGGCCAGGACGCCCCCCAGGACCAGGGTCTCCCGTATTCCGAGCGCGCCGGCTGAAGCCGGCCCGTCGGTGAAGGGGCACTGGGCGACTACGGCACACAGTTCCGGATGCCGGGCGGCGACGGCGATGGCGTGGCCCCCGCCCAGCGAACTGCCCCACACCGCGACCCGTTGCCGGTCGACTTCGGGGAGCCCGGCCGCGTACTCGAGGGCGGCGTCCCAGTCGGCCAATTGTTTGGTCATGGACAACACCTGGCGCGGTCTGCCCCCGCTGTCGCCGAGATTGCGGTACGTGAATACCAGCACCGCCAACCCGGTGGCGGCGAATCGTTCGGCGTAGGGCGCCAGCCCCATCTCCCGGGTGGCGCCGAGGCCGTGCCCCATCACGACGACCGGCACGGGCGTGTGGGAGGCGGTGTCCGGCAGGTACAGCCAGGCCGAGCAGTAGGAGTCACCCGAGGCGAACTGCAGGGTGCGCCGGCTGAACTTCGTGGTCGCCTTGTGTGTCATGCCGTCACTTCCTCTTTGTCGCCTGTCGCGGTTCCGCGTTGGAGGGCGGCGGCATAGCCGCCGGGCTGGTACAGCGGCAGCTCACCGTTCGCCGCGGTGTCGCGCAAGTAGCCCTTCATGAGTTCCTGCGCCTTCGGCTGCGGCAGGGAGGCGAGGAACTCGGAGCGTTCGAGGTGCAGACCGTCGGCGAGCGACAGCGAGCTGCCCACGTTCACCGCCCGCTTGACGGCCGCGATCGCCTCGGTCGGCCGCGCCGCGAGATGAGCGGCTCGTTCGACGGCCCGGGACATGAGCTGATCGGCCGGCACGATCTCGTCGATGGCCCCGACGGCGAGTGCTTCCTCCGCGGGGAGCGGCCGGCCTTCCAGGATCGCCACCAGCGCACGGTGGGAACCGATGAGCCGGGGCATGCGCTGGGTGCCACCGGAGCCGGGCGGGATGCCCATCAGGATCTCCGGATGACCGATGAAATGGTCGCCCTCGGCCATCAGCCGCAGGTCGCAAGCCCACGAGATCTCGGCGCCAATACCCAGCGCAGACCCGTTGAGGGCCGCCACGAAGATCGTGGAGCTGGTGCCCATGCGGAGATACGCCGTGTGCAGGTCATCGAGCTGGATGCCCCCCATCAACGGCGTTTTGCCCGCCACCCACCGGGTGAGCCGATACCGGGCCGCCCAATGGGCGATCTTCGCCACCGCGCTCGTGACCCGAGTACTCACGGGGGGAATCACCGATCCGTCCTCCTGCAGCCAGCTGATTTCCGCGTGGCTGATGAAGCGGCTGGGATGTGACCCGGTGAACACCACGGCGCGAATGGCCGGATCTCGGTGGGCGCGCCGGACGAGCTCGATGAACTCCGGAGCGTCATCGCGCCCGAAGAGTCCCAGCTCATCAGGGGCGAGCCGGGCGATGATCACCCCGCCCTCGAGCTCCTCGATCTTGATGCGTGGCTGGGCAGCGGCTTGCTGGGACATGAGTGTCGACTCCTTCTAGGCCCCGTCGCCGGGGAAAGGCGCACTGCGCATGGTGCGCATGGTGCTCGTTACCAACGTGTGAACCTGAGTGAAGAACGTGCTCAGCCTCGAAGGATGAAAATCGAGTCGGCGGCCACGTGAGGTCAGCCGCGTCATGGCCACTGCCGCGCCGTGCCGGCGCAGCAGTGGTCGCCGAGACGGAGAGATCAGCTCGCGGCCGGCTTGGCCAGTGCCTTGCGTGCCATGCTGGCCGCGAAGAGCGGAGTCTCGTGCTGGTTGTGGGCGACGATCGCGGGATGATATTGCGCGGCGGCGTCGTCAAAAGCTCACGCCGACCTCAGCGAGAGCGTCCAGGAACCCCTGGGTGGCGTGGGTGGTCACGGTGTTGGTCAGATGGCAGGTTCCGTCATCGTTCAACTCCACCCGCATGTCCCAGGTGGCAGTGGTGCGGCTCGTGCACCTCGACCACGTAGTGCTGGATGACGAGGGTGCCGCCGATGTTCTCCACGTTGATGGACATGGGGCGCCCGTCATCCGTGGTGGTCCGGCCCGCAGCGATGTGCTCGCCCGGCGCGCAGCGCCGGTACTCCGCGTCGGGCAGGTTCAGCACCCAGTCAGCGATGTCGACGGCCTCGATCGGCGCGTCGACGGTAGCCGTCTCCGCTGTCTCACTGATCACCGCACTGTCCAACACCTGGTCAGTCGATAGGTTCTGACCCTTTCTCAGCGCAACGCAACGCACCGCACCGCATGAGCAGTGAGTCACCTGTGCATCTGCAATGGGGAAATGTCGCCCCCGTTGGACGGTTCTGTGGTGAGCGTCAGACGTGTGCGCCCTTGAAGGCGGTGACGATCTCGTCGGCGGTCACGATGGCGTGGGCGTAGGACGGGCCGTTCAGCTCGTGGGCCGCGTGCAGCATTTCCCGGGTCCACGCGGCGGTCGCTCCGCGTACCAGGGTCACGTGGTAGCCCAGCTCCATGGCGTAGCGGCTGGTCGACTCGATGCAGGTGTTGGCCAGCATGCCGACGGTCACCACGTGGGTGATGCCGTGCTTCTTGAGCTGGAGGTCGAGATCGGTGTTGGCGAAGCCGCTCTGTCCCCAGTGCTCGTGGACGACGACATCGCTCTCCTGGGGGGCGAAGTCCGGGTGCCAGTCGCCGCCCCAGGCTCCGTCTTCGAAGACCCGGTTCTGGTTGCCGCCGGCTTGGTCCGCGGTGAGGAAGTTCCAGTTCGCGTAGTTGCCCTCGCGCCAGCGACGGTGCGGGACGACGAAGACCTGGATGCCGGCCGCACGCGCGGCGGCCGTCACCGCGCGCAGGTTGTCGAGCAGGCCGACCTCCGTGGCGACCTCTTCGACCAGAGGCCACAGCTTCCCCCCTTCGGAGAGGAAGTCGTTGTAGGGGTCCATCAGGAGCAGCCCTGTGTGCGCCGGGTCGTACTGCGTATCGGTCATGAGTGGTGCCTCCAGAAGCGCCGAGGAGTCCACGTCTTGTCACATAGACGCTCTCTCGGCTCATCCGCAGAGTAACTCAAAAAAACATAGCTACCAACTCTATTTTTCATAGAAACTCGTTCGATCTCTGCGATGATGAGGGCGGAACGAGTTCACGAGGAGGACGTCGGTATGGGTGGCTGGTCAGAGATCACGAGCACGCAGTGCCCCGTCGCGCGGTCGAGCGCGGTGATCGGAGACCGCTGGACGCTCGTGATCATGCGGGAGCTGACGATGGGCAACCGCCGCTTCGACACATTGCAGGTCCAGACCCTGGCTTCGCCGCAGATGCTGACCAACCGCCTCAAGCGGCTGGAGGCCGACGGCATGCTCGAACGCCGTGCGTACAGCGAGAGGCCCCGCCGCTACGAGTACCACCTCACTGACAAGGGCGAAGCCTTCGCCTCGGTGCTGCTCGCCCTGCGGGCATGGGGCGAGGCATGGTGCAAGGAGCCCGGGGAAGGGGTCGCCGTCCACCACATTCACAAGACGTGCGGTCGCGAGGTGGGTCTAAGCGGCACCGTGTGTGAAGGGTGCGGCGAGCCCTTCACCATGAACGAAGTGACGGGTGAACTCAGCGCGGCCTTCGCACGGGAACGCGAGGGCAGGAGCGCAACCGCCAGACGGGACGCCGAGGCCCGCCGAACCTGACCTACCCCCTCGGGGTCACGACGGCCGCGGTGTCGTCAGCCATGCGGGATCCCGTCTGCCGACGGCACACGCCTGCGTGTCACGCTTCGGGGGCCTCGGGTGCCTGGAAACCAGCGGTGTCGAGTGTGCAGTCGAACGGCGCGGGGATCTCGATCTTCTCGCCGAACGGTTTGGTGAGGCGGGACGTGTAGCCCTCGGCGGACGGGGCCCACAGCACGGTCGCCGCCCCCTCAGCATGTCCAGGATCAAGTAGACCGGGACGCCCGGCCCGCTCGATCGCCAGGTTGCCCGGCCGGCGCCGCCCTGCTCAGGTGCCGCACGTGCCGGCTGTTGCGATGCAACCATTGCACGCCCAACTCCCGCTCCAGCGCCAGGATCGCCTGCGACAGCGGTGGCTGCGACACGTGCAGGCGCGTCGCCGCCCGGCCGAAGCGCAGCTTCTCGGCGACGGCGACGAAAGTATCGCGCCTGCTGACCTCCATATCCAGATGCTGTGCCGAGTGTCGGCTCACCGCCCAAGCATGCGGTCGCGAGCCCTGCCCAGACCGTCGGCCAAGGCAGTGAGCTGCTCGGGGGTCAGGACGTCGATGAGCAGCTCGCGGACCGCGGTCACGTGGCCCGGGGCCGCCCGCTCGAGCGTGGCGAAACCGGCGTCGGTAAGGACGGCATACACGGCACGAGGGCCGCTCGGACAGGTCCGACGCCGCACCAGCCCCGCCTTCTCCAGTTGGCTGATCTGGTACGTCACACCGCTCTGGGAGGCGTACACCGACTCGGCGAGTTCCGTCATGCGCAGCTCGTGGCCCGCAGCTCCGGAGAGCCTGGACAGGATTTCGTACTGCACGTGCGTCAGGTCGGCGTCGTCCTTCAGCTGCTGGTCAAGGCGCCGATTCAGCAGCGCGGCGGCACTGAAGAACGCCGTCCAGGCCCGCATCTCCTTGCCGGTCAACCATCGCGTGTGACCCACGTCGCCACCTCCTTGTTCAAATTTTAAGTGGAGGGTACCTTGGGCATCGACTTCAAATTTGAAGTCGATGGCGTAGCGAGAGGTACCCACGATGGGATTCACCAGAAGGACGCTCCTGCGGGCCGGGGCGCTCGGCACGGCCGCGGCCGGTCTTCAGGCCATGACATCGAACGCGGCCTCCGCCGCGCCCGCCGGCCCAACGACGGCCGGCGAACAGGAACAGCTACAGGCCCTGTACCGCGCGGCCAAGGACGAGGGCGGACGGGCGACCCTCTACATGGGCGGCGACGCGCCCGGATTCTTCGACTTCATCCCGCAGGCCTTCCTTGCGCAGTTCCCTGGCATCCAGATCAAAACGATCACCGACCTGAGCAAGTACCACGACGCGCGCATCGACAATCAACTCGCCACCGGCAACCTGGTCGCCGACATCGCCATCCTGCAGACCACACAAGACTTCGACCGCTGGAAGGCCATGGGCGAACTCCTGCGGTACCGCCCTGTCGGCTGGGACAACGTGTTCGACAACGCCAAGGACCCCGACGGCTACTGGGCGAGCGCCTACTACGGGGCGTTCGCCCCGATCGTCGGCATTCATCAGGCGCCGGCCGACCCGAACGACTTCCGTGCCACCGACCTGCTCAGTCCCGTCTTCACCGACAAGATCATCTCCACCTGGCCCAACGACGACGACGCGGTGCTCTTCCAGTACAAGCTGTTCGTCGACCAGTACGGCTGGGGCTGGCTGGAGAAGTTCGCCGCGCAGCGGCCCACATACGTCCGCGGCCTGGGGGGATCAATCGGCGGCGTGGTCGGCGGCACGTACCTTGCCAGCCCGGCCGGGGCCGGGGGCACGGGTCCCAACAGCGTTCAGGTGCTGCCCGCCCACGACCGGTTCCCGTCCTGGGCGCAGCGCGCCGCCATCTTCCGGCGGTCCCCGCACCAGGCCACCGCCAAACTGTTCCTGAGCTGGCTCCTCTCCCGACAGGCTCAGCAGGACGTCATCGCCGGCTTCACCTGGTCGGTACGCGCCGATGTCGCCCCGCCCGCGGGGCTGAAGCCCCTCGCCGACTACCGCACCACCGACCCCCTCGACTTTCCGAAGTTCATGAGCGACCGCGCCGCCGTCGACCGGTTCAAGTCCCAGGTCGAGCTGTACGTCGGAGCAGTGCAAGGCCCCAACCCCGCCGACCCCCAGAACACCCTCGGCCGCACCCCCGGCCGATTCTGAAAGCACGCCATCCACGCCCGCGCACCAAACCGACGCCTGTTGGTGCGCGGGCAAGATTCGGTAGGCGGCGGCTCCGGCCGTTGGGATGTGCTCGGCGTGCGGACGCGGTGCCGCGGTGCCGCCCCGGAGAGCCTTGGTGTAGTCGCCCGGCCCGGACAGCACGTCGGCGGAGAGAGCCGGACACTCGCCCGGTCCCAGCCGCGGCGGCGGCGCTGCTCCGGACCCGGATCCTGACCCGGTTGTGAGTTGGCGGATCACGATGCACCTGGGGTGCGCTTAAAGACAACGGAGCTCGCGCGCGTGTGCGCATCGAATGTGAGTCGTGGAAGTGCATTGCCGAGGTGTGCCACCGTGCGCCGGTGACGCCACGCCACGGGTGGCGGCGTCGGAGATGGGCGCCGCATGGTGAGGTGATGGCGTGCTGGTGGCGGTATCACCGCAGCGGGATCTGCTCGCCGATTGACTGCTCGCGGGCGGAGAGCGCCGCTGTACCCTTCGGTGCACGTTGCCTCGGCCAGCCGCACCTCGTGCGACTCAGGACCAGCCGTGAGAGGGCCGTCCGGCAGCAAGTGGCACTTGGGATCTTCGCCCGGCACTTCTGTGAACACCCCAGCCAAGATGTCCTCACTGTCGACCAGCAGTCGGACGGGCCTTCCACCCGCGAAAGTGGACACGCGTTCGGGTGGTTATAAGGCCAGCGTGAGCTCATCGGACTCCTGCTGGTGCTGGTGCTGGTGCTGGTGCTGGTGTTCTTAGTCGACAGGGCTGAGGTGTCCGTTGGCGGAGTGCCTGCGGCGGGTGTTGTAGCGGGTGAGCCACCGGAAGACGGTGCGTCGGCAGAGTTCCGTTCCCGGGTAGCGGTGGGCGCCGCGCAGGGTCTCCCGCTTGAGGGTGGCGTGGAAGCTCTCGCAGGCGGCGATGTCGGCGGAGGTGCCGACCGCGCCCATGGACTGGATGACGTCCAACTCGCCGCACAGGTCGGCGAATTCACTCGATGTGTACTGGGCACCGTGATCCGAATGAAAGACCGCGCCGCTCAGACCGCCGCGGGTGGCGGCTGCCATCCGCAGGGCGTCGGCGACGAGTTCGGGGTGGAGCCTCGCTGGAACAGGTCCGGGACCGGTGTCGCCGACGGCTCGGGGATCGTGGTGCAGACTCGTTTGCGCAGGCGTGTGCCCTGGGGGAGAACTTGCGCATCACGCGGGCCACCCGTTTCTCGTTGATCTTGCGGCCGTCGGCGCGGAGCTCGGCGGTGATCCGCACAGAGCCGTAGGCGCCGTCGGAGTCGGTGTGGATGGCGCGGATCTGTTCGGCCAGGGCCCGGTCGGCTGCCTGTCGCGCGGTCCGCGCGTCGGCCCCGTCCCGCCACTTGTAGTAACTGGGTTCCCTGCCCTGGACGTAGGGGGCCTGGTTGACGGTCTCGTGGACCACGTGGATCTCCGGCCGGTCGGGAAACTTCTGCCGTAGAGCGTGGCATATCTGCTCCGGGCTCCACTTCTCGTCCGGCATCGCCTGGACAGCGTCCCGCAGCTCGGGGTTCTGGCTGGTCTTGCGGTGCTTGGGGCGGGGCCGACGAGCGTTGGCCCGGGCCTGGTCGGCGTGCGGGAGGTAGTGCCACTGGCCACGCGTGCCGCCGGTGCGGTTGCGGCGGATCTCCCGGCTGATCGTGGAGGGACTGCGGCCCAGTTCCGCGGCGATCGCCCGGGACGGTGGCCTTCTCCCGCAGCCGGTCGGCGATGTGGATCCGCTCGTCCGCACGCAGATACCGGGACGGGCCGGATGCCGGTACCACCGCATGGATCGGTGGTACCGGCATCCGGTTCCGGTATCCGAAGCGGCCGTTACGCCACTTGTTGCCCGTCCGGCGATCTACGCCGACGATCCGGCACGCTTCGGTGTTGCTGTGTCCCTGCTGCACGAGCCGGGAGTATGCCTCCCGCTCCCGGGACAACTTCTTACGCCGCTGCGGAGACCGGTCCCCTCGGACCTCGAAGTCCATCGCACCCCTTGAACTGGGGTGTCGCGACGACCACTGGAACCCAAGCACAGGCCCAGGTCCCTCGCTGAGTCTGGTGACGGCCGATTCAGAGTTTGACGATCATCTTGCCGACGCTCTCGCCCCGCATGAGGGCGAGGTAGGCCTCCATGGTGTTCTCGAGGCCCTCCATGACGGTCTCCTGGAAGTGCAGCTTGCCGGCGCCGATCCAGCCGCCGACATCGCGGACGAAGTCGGGCTGGAGGTCGAGTTCTTCGGTCACCATGAAGGTGAGCAGGTCCGAGCGTGTGACGGCCAGGTTCCACAGGTTGCGCGGCCCGACGACCTTCTCGTCGTTGTACTGCGAGACCATTCCGCTCAGCACGATACGGGCGTGGAGCTTGAGCGCGCCGATCGCAGCCTCCAGGTGTTCGCCGCCGACGTTGTCGAAGAAGACGTCGATGCCGTCCGGCGCCGCCTGCGCCAGCTGCTCGGCGACCGGCCCGTTCTTGTAGTTGAACGCCGCGTCGTAGCCGTACTCCTCGGTGAGCAGTTTGACCTTCTCGTCCGAGCCCGCGCTGCCGATCACCCGGCCGGCGCCCTGCAGCTTGGCGATCTGGCCGACCGCGCTGCCGACTGCGCCCGCCGCGCCGGAGACGAAGACCGTGTCGCCCTCCTTGATCTTCGCGAAGCGTGTCAGCCCGATGTAGGCGGTGAGGCCGGTGGCGCCGAGCACGCCCAGGTACGTGGAGAGCGGCGCGAGGTTCGGGTCCACCTTCTGGGCGGTCTGCGCGTCGACGACCGCGTAGTCGCGCATGCCGAGGAAGTGGGTCACGTAGTCGCCGGGAGCGAAGCCCTCGGCATTGGACGCCAGGACGCGGCCGACCGCGGTGCCGTCCATCGGTGCGCCCACCTCGAACGGCTCGATGTAGGACTTCTTGTCGCTCATCCGGCCGCGCATGTAGGGGTCGACCGAAAGGTATTCGTTGGCGACCAGGAGCTGGCCCGCGTCGATGGCGGGGATCTCCACCTCGCGCAGCGCGAAGTCGGACGGCACCGGCGTGCCCGTGGGGCGGTTCTCCAGGTGCCAGGCGCGACCGGTGGTGGGTAGAGGCTGCTCGGACATGAGGATCGAGTCCCTTCGGCGAACCAAATTGGATTATGACTGTAATACTATGCTGCCGTCGAGAGGCTGGCAAGCGTCCCGCATGGCGGATGTTTCGGCAGGAAGTGCAGCCGGGCGAGCCTCGTACCGACCTTGAGCGGCTCGATGGAACGGGCGACGGTTTGGCCAAGCCACGACGTCCCGGTCGCCTCCGACCTCGGCTTGCAGAGCGCGGCGTGCGACTGCGTGACGACTCAGTGGGTCAGTTCCCGGAAGAAGGTGCTGATGTCGCCGACGAGCAGTTCGGGTTGTTCCATGGCGGCGAAGTGGCCGCCGCGGTCGAACTCGGTCCAGTGCACGACGTTGGCGATGCGTTCCGCGAGGGCGCGGATGGGCAGGGCCTCGTACGGGAAGACCGCGACGCCCAGCGGGGTGGGTGACCGCTCTGGCCGGGCTCCGACCGGGTGGGCCGACTGCTGCAGGCGGTTCGCCGGGTGGGTGACCTCGTAGTAGAAGCGGGCGATGACGTGGCGGTGTTGGCGCGCGAGGCAGGCATCACCATCACACCAGAGGTCAAGACCGCGAGTTATTGATCTGCAAGCCTGTAAGCCCTTTGACTACCCGGCCTTGAGTCAAGGCCCGTGCGGTGCGGTAAGGGCTTTGTGGGTCGACTCCAGGATCTTCTCCGACAGTTCTGTGCCCGCCGTGGCCCGGGCGAGCAGGATCGCGCCGACCAGAGTGGCCACCATGGGAAGGCCGTCTTCGGCGTCGGTGGACATCCACGCGGCGAATTCCTCGACTCCGGCCGCGAACGTTTCGCGCACCTCCCCAGCCGTGGGCTCGCGAGCCATGTCCCCTGCGAATCCCGCGGTGGGACAACCGGTGCCGGGCTGGTCACGGTGCTCGGCCGACAGGTAGAAGTCGACGAGGGCGCCGCGTGCGGTGTCGTGATCGCCGTGGTCCGTGTCGAACGAGGCCAGGAGTTGGTCGAGGTCTCCGAAAGCGGCTTGAGCCGCCTCGGCCACCAGCGCCTCCTTGGAGGCGAACTGCTTGTAGAAGCCGCCCGTGGTCAGCCCGATGGACTTCATCAGGTCGGCGACGCTGATGCCGTTCACGCCGCGCTCCCGGAAGAGCTGGGAGGCCGCGGCGACCGCGCGCCTGCGGTTCTCCATCGCTTGTGCCTGCGAAACGCGACTCATCGCTCACCTGCCCACGTTAGATACTGAAGAACATCTATCATACGTGAAGTGCCGGTCGGCCGGCCGTCGCCTCCACTTTCCGTACGTGGACTCTTTCCGTACGGCTCTTTCTCGCTGCCACAAGGCGAGGAGCTCGTGGGCCCGCACCCTGACCGGAAGCGGCTTCCGATCGTGCGATGCCTTCGTCGAGCAGCCGGGGGGTGACGTCGGCTGGAGGCGGCTCGCGTTGCACCGGGAGCGTGTGCGGGGTGCGGGCCTCCGCAGGGGTGTCGCTCGCCGTGCCCGCGTCGGCGGCAGTACATGAAACGCGTCCAGGGTGACCATGCGCCAGACAGGTCGTCCACCCGAACCTGATCGGCGGCCGGCCCTGGTACCTGCATGTACGTCGAGCAGTCTCCGGCCGCGGGCGTGGGTGACTGGATCGGGAGACCGTTGACTGGACGGCTTTAGATACCTATCATAATCTAAAGCGGGTTCGACGCATTGGCCCCCTACTCATCCACCACCAGAAATGAGATCCACCCCCATGACCACGCAGAACAAGACCGCCGTCGTCACCGGCGCGTCCGCCGGCCTGGGTGCCGCCTACGCGCAGCGGCTTGCCGACCGGGGCTACGACCTGATCCTGGTGGCGCGGAACACCGCGCGGCTGGAAACGCTGGCTTCGGACATCCGCAGCCGCACGGGCCGCGCGGTGGACATCGTCACCGCCGACCTCACCGATGCGGCAGAGATCTCCGTGGTCGAGGAGCGTCTGCGGACCGACGAGAGCATCGAGATACTGATCAACAACGCCGGCGGGGCGGTGTTCGCGCCGCTGGCAACCTCCGACGCGGCGGCCTCCGAGGCTCTGATCAACCTCAACGTGATCTCGCTGACCAGGCTGACCACCGCGGTCCTGCCGGGCCTGACGGCCCGCGGGCGGGGCACCGTGGTGAACATCTCCTCTGCCCTGGCTCTCAATTTCCTGCCCGGCGGCGCCGTCTACAGCGGCACCAAGAGCTACGTGCTGACGTTCACCCAGGCCCTGCAGCAGGAACTCGCGGACAGCCCCGTCACGGTGCAGACCGTGCTGCCGGGCGCTGTCCGAACGGAGCTCTGGGACGGCTCCGGCATCGAGCTCGCGGCTCTTCCCGACGAGGCGATCATGAGCGTGGACGACGCCGTCGACGCGGCGCTCGCCGGCCTCGACGCCGGGGAGCCCGTCACCATCCCGTCACTGCCTCAGATCGGCGACTGGGAGTCGTTCGAGAAGGCCCGTCAGGCGCTCGTCCCGAACCTGTCGCGGCGGGTCCCGGCCGATCGCTACCGCGGCTGACCGCCGCTCCGATTCCGGTACGTGAGTCCCTCTGTGACAACGCGCTCGGCGTCCTCGCCCTGTACGAACAGCCTGGGCTCAACACCGCAATGGTGGCGGTCAGGTGTGCGCCAAGCCCGTCCGCGCGCTGACCGCCCCTCCACGCGGTCTGCCTTCCACGGTGGAAGGTCACCGGGCCCATCCGGCCGGTTGCCGCGTAGGCGCTACTCGCGGCAGCCCACCACCCGCAGTTCTCTCTCCCCCTTTCATTTGAGGAAACATCCATGTTGAACGCCCTGTGGAACCCGATCGCCGCCGGGGAGATCGCCCTGCCGCACCGGCTGGCGATGGCCCCCCTGACGCGGAACCGGTCCACACCGGACGGCGTGCCGACCGACCTGAACGCCGAGTACTACACCCAGCGCGCCTCGCACGCCCTCATCATCACCGAGGGCACCCAGCCCTCCGCCGACGGCCAGGGCTACCCCATGACCCCGGGCATCTACACCGGCGAGCACATCGCAGGCTGGCGCAAGGTCACCGACGCCGTACACAAGGCCGACGGACGCATCGTCATCCAGCTCATGCACGCCGGCCGCATCGCCCACCCCGACAACACCCCCCACCACCGGCAGCCGGTCGCCCCCTCCCCGGTCCGGCCGTCGGGCGAGATGTTCACCGCGTCCGGCCTCCAGGAAATGCCGGTGCCGCGCGAACTGTCCACCGAGGAAGTCACCGCCACGGTCGACGACTACCGCCGCGCGGCGGCGGCCGCCATCGCGGCCGGCGCCGACGGCGTCGAGATCCACAGCGCCAACGGCTACCTCCCACACCAGTTCCTCGCCACCAACACCAACCAGCGCACCGACCGCTACGGCGGCTCCGTCGACAACCGCATCCGCTTCGCCGTCGAGATCGCCACCGCCGTGGCCGACGAGATCGGCGCCGGCCGCACCGGCATCCGGATCTCCCCCGGCAACCCCTACAACGACATCGCCGAGAGCGACACCCACGAGCTGTACCCGGCGCTCGTGAGCGCCCTCGCTCCGCTCGACCTCGCCTACCTGCACATCCTCCACGGCGGCGACGACGAACCCCTGCACATCCTCCGCAAGCTGTGGCCGAACACCCTGGTCCTCAACCGGGCCGGCACCGACATCGCCACCCGCGCGAAAGACGTCGAAGACGGCGTCGCCGACATCATCACCGTCGGCACCATGGCGCTCGCCAACCCCGACCTCGTCGAGCGCATACGCGCCGGCGCGCCGCTGAACACCCCCGACCCCGCCACCTTCTACGGCGGCGACGAGGCCGGCTACACCGACTACCCCACCCTCACCGCCTGACAAACCACGGCGTACCGGTCCTGGCGGGCCGGTATGCCCAGATGGCCCCATGGAGGTGCCACGTGTCCGAGCACGCTGCAGTTGAACTGACCCCGGAAGCAACCGCGTTCGCGGATTTCTTCGCCGCAATGGTGATTCCCGAGTCCGAACTGGACGCGATTCGCACCCGGGTGGAGAGCTCCCATCTCATGGCGCGTGAGCCGGAAGGCGTCACCTACCGGGAGGTGGACGCGGGGGGCGTGCCGGGTATCTGGTGCGAACCCGTCGACGCCAACACCGACTACGTCCTCCTGCACGGTCACGCCGGGGGTTCCGTGGTTTCTTCGGCGGTCGTCGACCGGAAGCTCGCAGGCCACATCGCCAAGGCCGCCGGGGCCCCCGTACTGGTCCTGGACTTCAGGCGGGCACCGGAAAACAAGTACCCGGCGCAGGTGGACGACGCGGAGGCGGCCTTCAACTGGCTGCTCTCCGAAGGGTATGCGTCGGGAAACATCATCACGATCGGCCACTCGATCGGCGGGTTCATCGCCGTCGCCCTGGCCCTTCGCCTCCGCGACAAGAAGCTGCCACTGCCTGGCGCCATCGTGTCGATCTCCCCCTGGTGCGACCTCGAGATCGCCAACGAGACCATCACGACCAACGCCGGGACGGACAAGATACTCAGCAAGGAACTGCTGGCCTTCTTCCGGGACGCCTGGATCGGCGGCACCGGCATCGAGTTCACGGACACCCGGATCAACCTGAACCGCGCGGACCTGAGCGGTCTGCCCCCCACCCTCGTCTCCTGGGGCACGTACGAGGTCCTGGCCGGCGAGGACGAGGAGTTCGCCGCCCGCGTCAAGGACGCCGGAATCGACACGACCACCGTGGTCGTCCCCGGAGGCCAGCACTCGTACGTCTACGGCGCCGGCCGCGTTCCGGAGGCCGACGCCGCCATCGCTCAGATCGGCGCGTGGGTCAGGGAGAAGACGAAGATCTGACCGAACCGTCCCGGTCCGGCAGTTACAAGATGTCGGCTACCTGCCGTCCGGCGAGGTTCTGCGCTCTCCACTTCCGCCACGTGTTGCGCATCCGCCTTCGCAAGGAGCAGAACGGCTACGTCGTCAGCACCTGGTTCGTTGCTCTGGTGAAGCGGGCACAGACCCTGGTGACGAATGGCGGCGCCACGCCTGAGGATGTGGACCGCACATACGATCGGCGGCCGACATCGGGGCGTCGGGCATGTTGGACAGGGTCGATTGAAGTCCGTGTACGCCGTTCTCCCCTACTGGTGGCAGGAGAACGGCGATGCGCAGATGAGCGTCAACGCCGACTACCTCAACAAGAACTTCCCCGACCAGGGGCTGCTTGGAGTGCGACCGGCAAGGGCTGCCACGACTATCCGACCCGGCCTGCGCGCGACCGGTTCCCTGGACGTCTCCGGCATATCGACCGCCCCGGACACCGTGTCTCGGACCTTGCCCCCGTAGCCGACGAGTCATGCCGACGGAGGCGTTTCCCCAGCTGGCATCGGCGAGTTTCCCCCCACCTCGGCATCGGTACCCCCACGGAACCAGTGAGGACATGACCAGCAATAGCGACACCGACACCGACATCCGCCCGTTTCGCATCGACACCGCGCAGGCCGACCTGGACGATCTCCACGACCGTCTCGGCCGGGTCCGGCTGCCCGACGCGATTCCCGGCACGGGGTGGGAGATGGGTGTCCCGGTCGACTACCTGGCCGAGTTGGCCGAGTACTGGCGTACCACTTTCGACTGGCGCGTCTGGGAGAAGCGGCTGAACGAACTGCCGCAGTTCACCACCACGATCGACGGCCAGAACATCCACTTCCTGCACATCCGCTCACCAGAGCCCGACGCCACCCCGCTGGTCCTCACCCACGGCTGGCCCGGCTCGTTCCTCGAGTTCTGGGACGTCATCGGCCCCCTCTCCGACCCACGCGCACACGGCGCCGACCCCGCTGACGCCTTCCACCTGGTCATCCCGTCCATGCCCGGATTCGGCTTCTCCACCCCGGTCACCCAACGAGGCTGGGAACCCACACGGACAGCCGGCGCCTGGGCGCAGCTGATGGCCCGCCTCGGCTATGACCGCTACGGAGCTCAGGGCGGCGACTGGGGCTCGTTCGTCTCCCAGGCACTGGGCCACGTCGATGCCGACCACGTCCTCGGCGCGCACGTCAACTTCCTGCCGTCCGATCCCGTCGGAACACCCGCGGAACTTGATCGCCTCAGCCAGGACGACAAGGCCCGATACGAGCGCAACCGGAGAAGGTGGGACGACGAATTCGCCTACTTCCTCCTCCAGTCGACCCGGCCGCAGACCGTGGGATTCGCGCTGGCCGACTCTCCCGCCGGGCAACTCGCCTGGATCGCCGAGACTTCCAGAAATGGACCCACAACCCTACCGGCCGCCCCCGGGGGCGCAGTCGACCGCGACCTCATGCTCGCCGACGTCACGCTGTACTGGCTGACCAACACCGCAGCCTCATCGGCCCGCCTCTACTACGAGGTCGCCCACTCCGACGAAGCCAGCTCATCGAGCTACCCTCTGCACTCGCCCACCCCGCTGGGCGTCGCGGTCTTCCTGAACGACTCCCTCCTGCCCATCCGTGCCGTCGAGGAACGCGACCACATCGTGCACTGGACCGAGTTCGACCTCGGCGGCCACTTCGCCGCCATGGAACAACCGGAACTCCTCGTCGGCGACATCCGCACCTTCTTCCGCGAACTGTCCCGCTGAGTCGTCTCAACGCTGCCTCCCTTCCCCGCCGGGGGATGCGGAGGTGGCCGGGCGCGGGCACCGGTCCGGATAGTTGGCCGGTTGCCCTGCGGGTCCGTCACTAAGAGGTCGTTTCTTTTGGTGTGCATGAGGGCTGGCTGCTGGTGAGTGGTGGGTGTGGCCGTGGCTGGTGTCACTGCGTGTGTGGGAAGGCTGTTCCAGCCAGAGTCTTTGCGGCGAGGCGTACAGCGTTCTCCCAGGCCCGGACCTCTTCGGGGGACATGAAGTCGAGGTGGTACTCCAGGCCCACGGCCGCCACGAACTCCCGCTCAGGATCTGTCAACGCCTCGATCCCCTGCCAGACTCGATCTGCGGCCATCTTCGGTGACAAGGCACCGGCGGTCAGCTCTGTCGCCATGTGATGCAGGAGGCAGCGTTCAGCGGTCTCGCAGTCCGGGATCTGGATCCCGAGCTCCTCCATGGTGTGCCCGAAGAGCTTGCGGATCTCTGCTGGGTGCTCGCGCCGGGAACGGCCGACCAGGTCGCGCAGTGAAGGAGAGTCGTGGCCGGCAGCCAGTAGGTGGGCCGCCAACATGGGCAGGTCTTCCTCGCAGATCAGGTTCGCCGCGTACTTCCAGGCGATGGTGGCTGGCTCGTCCATGAGCGAATCCTGAACGAGGGGAACACCTCTGACCAGTGAGTCATCGGATCCGTGTGAGGCGCCGATTGCCGATGAGGAGGGCAGCGATGCCCACGAAGGCCAGGAAGTGCTCGGGCTTGCGCTCGTAGCGGCGGTGGAGACGGCGGCAGCCTGCCAGCCAGGACACCGTTCGCTCGACCACCCATCGGTGGCGGCCGAGTCGTTGTGAGGATTCGATGCCTTTGCGGGCGATGCGGTGGCGTATGCCGCGGCTGCGGAGCCATCGGCGCAGGTGGTCGTAGTCGTATCCCTTGTCGCCATGGAGTTTCCCAGGTCGCCTGCGACGCGGGCCCCGGCGGGACCGGATCGGCGGTATGCCTCGTACGAGCGGCACCAGGCCCTGACTGTCGTGCAGGCTGGCTGCGGAGATGCCCAGGGACAGGGGCAGTCCTTTTCGGTCGGTGATCAGGTGGATCTTCGATCCCAGCTTGCCGCGATCGGTCGGATTCGGTCCCGTCAGTAGCCCCCTTTTGCGGCCCTGACGCTTACCGAGTCGATTGCACATCGGGACCAGTCCAGCTCACCGAGCGCGCCGAGTTCGTCGAGGATGACGCGGTGCAGCCTGGCCCAGACGCGGGCACGGCTCCACTGCGCGAAGCGCCGGTAGACCGTGGGCCACGCCGGGCCGAAGACCGGCGGGAGTTGCCGCCAGGTGCAGCCCGACGTGGCCACGAAGATGATCGCCGCCAACGTCTCGCGGTCGCCCGCCCGTCGTCGGCCCCCGCCCTGGGGACGTATGACCTCCGTAGGAGGTACCACCCGGCGAAACAGCTCCCACAACTCGTCCGGTACCAGCCGCTGGACCAGGTCTGCCATGCACTGACCAACGACCACCCCAGGCCAAAAGAAACGGTGTCTAAGTCCTTTGACCTGAGTGCGTGCTACCGACTGCCGGTGACTCTCCGACCGGAGTTGCCGATCCGCACGGCGAGGGCGGGGATCAGTAGCTCGAGTCCGTCCTCGAACTCGGCGTCCGCGTCGCTGACCGCCAGATACGGGGCGATGGAGGTCAGAGTCGCCCAGCGCGGTGATCTCGGCGACGCGTTGCCGCACCCGTTCGGGGCCCATCGTGCCCACGGTGAGCGAAAAGGCCAGCTCTCGCATGATCGAACCGACGGCGAACGCCGTGTAGGGCCCGCGGCTCCAGCCCGGGTTCGGCGAAGCCGGTCAGGGCCGAGCGGACCGGGCGTAGAAGGGCCGGCGACTGCGAGGGACGGGTGCGCACCAGGGGGAACGCCTTGGGGCGCTGCCGGGCGGTGGCCCGGAACGCGGCGGCGTGCGCGCGGACCCGGTCCTGCCAGGTGTCGGCAGCGGCCGCCGCGGCGAAGTCGATCCGGTCGAGCAACGCCTCGGTAACCCCGGCGAGCAGGGCCTCCTTGTTCGGCACGTGGTTGTAGAGCGACATGGTGTCGATGCCCAGTTCGGTGGCGAGCTTGCGCGGGGAGAAGGTGTCGGGGCCGTCGCGGTTGATCGCGTGCTCGATCCGCGCACGGACGCGGCGATGCTCCGGGCGTCGGCCTTGTTGTCCGGAGCGGGACGGGCGGTGGCCACGACCAGGCGTGTGTCGGCATCGATGATGACCTGCACGTTCGCTGAGAACCGGTAGGTGCGGCTCGAGGCGCCGGCCTTGAGGTCACGGACCGGAATCAAGGTGCCGTCGACGATCCACAGCCGGTTCGCCGCATCGACGGGACGCGAGACCGGCTCGAGGGCGAGGACATGGTGGGGTTCGTCCGGTAGTAGACAGCCACCACCAGTACCCGGGACGCAAACGGCAGACACCACGGACGGCCGATCCGCGGCCCGTCGCCACCCCGCTCCCGCACCGCTTTCAGCACCCGCTCGAATTGCTTCATCCGCAGTCCCGCGAACGTCTCCACAGCCTTCTGCGACACGCTTCAGAGAACGCCGGTGGCGGCCCGGTAGGCCCTGGGCCCGATCCCCTTCCAGCGGCGGAACGCCTGGGAGAAGCTCGAGACCTCTTCGTATCCGAGCCGCGACGCGATCTCGGTGACGCGCAGTCCATGGCTGAGGAACTCCTCAGCGAAACGCTCGCGGACCTCGTCCAGCAGGACACGGAAGGACGTGCCTTCCTGCGCGAGTCGATGCCGTAGGGTGCGTGCGCTCATGTGCAGCTGATCAGCGACCTGCGCCGCATTCGGTGGATCCGAAAGGTGAGCGACAAGTACGTCGCGGACCTGACCCGACAGGCCGCCACGGGCTTTCCGGCGTTCCAGGCTTTCTCGACAATGTTCCAGTGCCTGCGCCGTCGTGAGCTCGTTTGCCTGCGGCAGCGGAACGTCCAAGAGGCCGGCATCGAACACCAACGCGTTCTGGTCGGCGTCGAACTCCGGCGCGACGCCGAACACGTCCCGGTAGAGCTTCAACGCCTGCCGCGGCGGCGGGAAGGCGAAACTCACTCGGTTGAGCGCACGGGGCGTGGCGAAGATGTCACGCTGGATGGTCTGTATCCCCGCTGCTTCACGTTCGACCGCGAAGCGCCGCAACTCGGGCGCCAGGTCGTCGCAGCTCAGGACCAGATACACCTCACTGCCGACCTGTCGCGCCTCGATCTCGCACAACGCGAAGGTCAGGTCCATGAACCGCAGGCCGACATCGAGGGCCGAACGAAGCGTCGGGCTGCTGATGAGCGCGAAACCCCACATGCCGTACGACGTCAGCCGAAAGCGCGTGCCGACCTCGATCCCGAGCCCAGGCGGATTCCCGAGCGCACGAGCGAGGTTCGCCGAAACGGCAAGCTCCTGCTCAGCGGTCACCTCGAGCGCCGGGTCGGCGAGCTGATCGGGCCGCAGACCGGTCCCGGCCAGAGAGGTCGCGAGTCCGACCCCGCGCTCCTCGCCGAATCGTGCAGTGAGCAGGGTCCCCACGGGAGCCCGCGGTACGCCCCGATCCATCACGAACCCGACACTCTCATACATTGCCGATCCGAGTAAGTATTCGGCCGCTGGGAGCCTGTGCCGGGCCTGGGCGGTTTCCTAACGTCAGAACCAGCGAGGCGATCGACACGGAAGCCACGACCGTGCCCACCGCCGACGATCTGAAGGTTGGTTTCAATGACGAAATCCATCATGGGTGTCGACGACGGCACGCAGGGAACGCACTGGCTCAGCGACGGAACGTCCGTGCGGATGCCGTTGCTGACCGAGCGGGCCAGCTCGTTCGTCGGACACTTCCTCATCGACGCGGCCAAGGCCGAGGAGCTGATGCCGGAAACCGACGTTCGCCCTGTTCTTGTCACCCCGGAACACGCACTGATCACCGTTCAGGTGATGGAGTACCTCGAGAAGAACCTGGACCCGTACCGCGAGTTCGTCTGCGGTATTCCGGTCCACCGGTCACCCGGTGAGAACGTGCCGGTGGCCTCGATCACCGAGGCGGACGAACTCCCCGGCAACGGCTCGTATATTGTCCACATCGCGGTGGACAGTGCTCAGGCGCTCTTGGTCGGACGCGACGTTCTCGGCTTTCCCAAGGTCATGGCTGATGTCCAGTTCTCGGACAGCGCTACCGAGCGGATCGCCGAGGTCAGCCAGGACGGCGTCCCGATCTTCACGTTGGCGGTCCAGCGCTCGGACGGTCCGCACGAGACCCTCCGCCGCGACTTCCACTGCTACTCCGTCAGCCCCGTGGACAACGCGATGTACCACGTCCCGTACCAGCTCGAGGTGACCGCCACGATCCTGCAGGGCCCCGGCCACGCTCGGCTGGTGCTCGGCTCGCACCCGGTCGCGGACGAGCTGCGGGAGCTCGGTATCTCGGCACAGTCCGTGGGCGCGATCTTCGTGCCCCAGTACGCCTTGGTGTCGAACCTTCCCGACAAGGTGGTCCCACTGCCGGAGTGGACGGAATGGCGCAGCGCGTACCGCACCGAGCTCGCCCCCATCGGAGCGGGGTCCGCGAGTTCATGAACGGCGCCCAGGCACTGATGCGAACGCTGGTCGATGCCGGCGTGACCACGTGCTTCACCAACCCCGGCACATCGGAGATGCACTTCGTTGCCGCCTTGGACTCCGAGCCGAACATGCGTGCCGTTCTCGCTCTGTTCGAAGGTGTGGCGACGGGCGCCGCGGACGGATATGCACGCATGGCTGATCGCCCTGCGGCGACGTTGCTGCACCTCGGGTGCGGACTCGGGAACGGGCTCGCCAACCTGCACAACGCCCGTAAAGCCAAGGTGCCGATGATCAACATCGTCGGCGATCACGCTACGCACCACGTTCAGTACGACACCCAGTTGCAGTCCGACATCGAGACCGTCGCTCGTAACGTCTCCCCTTGGGTTCGGACCTCCCAGTCCGCGCAGGAACTGGGTCGCGACGCCGCCGAGGCGATCGAGGCCGCTCACGGATCACCCGGGCAGGTCGCCACATTGATCCTGCCGGCTGACGTCTCGTGGAACGAGGGCGCCGAGCCAGGCGCACCGCTGTCGGTGACGCCACCGTCAGCGGTGCCGGCGACGACGATCGAGCGGGTCGCCTCGGCCCTGGCGAGCGGCCAGAAGACCGCATTGCTTCTCGGCGGCCGCGCACTTCGAGCAGACGCCCTGCTTCTGGCGACCCGGATAGCGGAAGCAACCGGGGCGACACTCCTCGGCGAGGTCTTCCCGACCCGGTGGGAGCGTGGGGCCGGCGTCCCGCAGGTACAACGCCTTGCCTACCTCGCCGAGTTCGCAGCGACGCAACTTGAGGGATTTGACCACCTGTTGCTCGTCGACACCAAGGCACCCGTGTCATTCTTCGCCTATCCGGGCAAGGAGAGCTGTCTCGTTCCCGACGGGTGCGAGGTCCATGAGTTGGTAGCACCCACCGACGACATCCAAGGGACCCTGGAGGCGCTCGCGGATGCCGTGGATGCGTGGGAGGTCGAACCACCGGTCGCGCGGTCATTCAGACCGGACAAGCCGACGGGACCGCTCACCGCGGACAAGGTCTGTCAGGCAATCGGCGCTGTGCTCCCCGAACGCGCGATCATCTCCGATGAGTCGAACACCTCTGGGCTGTCCCTGACTGCGCACACCGCAGGGGCGCCACGCCACGATGTACTCACTCTGACAGGTGGTGCGATCGGCCAGGGGCTCCCGGTCGCCGTGGGCGCGGCTGTCGCCTGTCCGGATCGTCCGGTCTTCGCGCTCGAAGGCGACGGATCCGCGATGTACACGATCCAGTCCCTGTGGACCATGGCGAGGGAGCAGCTCGACATCACCGTCGTGATCTTCAACAACCGCTCCTACGCGATCCTCAACCTCGAACTCCAAAGGGTCGGCGCCGAGGCAGCGGGCCCCAAGGCGAAAGCGCAGCTGGATCTGGGAGATACCCACCTCGACTTCGTCCAGATCGGCGAAGGGTTCGGTGTGCCCTCGGTCCGTGTCGATACTGCCGCGGAACTCAATGAGGCACTCGAGCGGGCGATTGCCGAGCCCGGGCCACACCTCGTGGAGGTCGTCGTACCCTCGTTGGCACTCTGAGCGTGGAAGCGCTGGGATGAGGGTTCACCACCTCAACTGGGGCAGCCCCCTGTGCGGGGTTTGGTCCCGGGAGGCCGGTTCCCTCGAGATGAACCGACCTCGCGCGCACTCCCCAGCGAGCAGCTGGCAACCCCATCAACAAGCTCTGCCGGCCGGAGGAGGAGCAGGAGAAATGAAGCTCGCCTGGCACGACACCGACGTCGTCGACATGCCGACGACCGGCACCCGCATCACCACCCTTGACGGACTCGTCGAGGTCCCCGGCGGCTACGGCGCCAAGCTGGTCTGGGCCCGGACCCGGGCGAAGGACTTCCGCGCCGAGTTCGCCGCCACCGGCACCCCGGACAGCGTCACGACCTGCGACCTCATCACCCTTCCCTACCCGACCAAGTTCGGCCTGTTCCGGGCCAGTTCTGCCATCGCGCCGTTCGTGGCGATCACCAACCGCATGCTGGTCGTACGGTGGACGGAGAGCGACGGGCGGCAGCGGGTGCTGCTGTTCGAACCCAGCGACCACGAACTCGGCCAGAACACACCGTACTTCGCGGCGCTCGCCCGACGCACTCCGGGAATGTTGCGGTCCCTGCTCGTCACCGAGCACGGCACGGTCCTCGGCCATCTGGCCCGGCTCGGCATCCGGCCCAAGGACGTCGACTATCTCCTCTTCGACCACCTGCACACCCAGGACCTGCGCCGTTGGGTGGGCACCACGAGCCCACAGCGCGACCTCGACGGCGACAACGCGGTCGAGCCCGCTTTCCCTCATGCCAGGGTCATCGTGCAACGGCACGAGATGCTGTCCATGTCCCAGCTGCACCCCCTCCAACAGCCCTGGTACCAGCCGGAGACGTACCAGGACGTACGTCCGGACGCCTTCCTCCCCGTCGACGGCTCCCTGATCCTCGGTCCCGGGGTCGCCATCGTGGAAACCCCGGGGCACGTTTTCGGCAACCAGACCCTCGTCCTCAACACCGACACCGGCATCTGGGCCTCCAGCGAGAACGCCATCGCCGCGGAGTGCCTCACCCCCGAGCACTCGCGCATGCCCGGTATCGCTCGCTGGGCCCGCAACTGGCGGCAGGAGGTCGTCCTCAACGCCAACACCATCGAGACGACCGCCGACCAGTACAACTCGCTCATCCTCGAGAAGACGCTGGTCGATCGCTCCCAGACCGACCCCCGCTTCTCCAGTTCTTCCCGTCCAGCGAGCTGACGGCATTCTGGGCCAACCCCGGCACCGCACCCACCTTCACCCACAAGGCGATCACTCACTCATGATCACTGACGACATCCGCAAGGCCCGCCAGAAGCTCGTCCTGGACCACTTCCACGACGAGGTCCGCCAGGACTGGGACGACGTCCTGGCCACCTTCCCCCACCCACGCTACGAGCTGATCCCGACCATGACGGTGCACGACGGCGACCGGGCCGTACGCGGTTACTACCACGGCAGCCGTGCCGCCTTCCCCGACCAGGACCACGAGATCATCGCTCTGCGCCACACCGACGACGCCGTCATCGTCGAGTTCTGGCTGCTGGGCACCCACCTGGGCCCCCTCGGGGCGATTCCCCCGACCGGCAACCGCTTCCGGGTCCGCATGACGGCGTACTTCATCTTCGACGCCAACGACGACCTGGTCTGCGAACGCATCTACTTCGACAGCCTCACGCTCCTGAAACAGCTCATCGGAGGCCTGAACATGAGGCGACCGCGGAACTGGATCCTGGCCGCACGCTTCGTGCGGGGCCTGCTCAAGGAAGCCGGCGGCGAACCCGACCCCGCCCTCGTCCACACCCCGAAAGCCGTACTGCCATGAGAGTCCACCACCTCAACTGCGGCAGTATGAAGCTGGCCGACATGGTGTGCCACTGCCTCCTCGTGGAGACCGAGAGCGGCCTGGCCCTCGTCGACACCGGCTTCGGTCTGGACGACGTCTTCGACCACAAGCGCGTCGGACCGGCCCGCCGAATGATCCGGCCCGTGTTCGACCCCGAGGAGACCGCCGCCCGCCAGGTCGAGCGGCTCGGTTTCCGGCGCGAGGACGTACGGCACATCGTCATCACCCACTTCGACGTGGACCACATCGGCGGCCTGTCCGACTTCCCGCACGCCCAGGTCCACGTCACGGCAGCCGAGGCTCTCGCCTCGATGATCGCGCCGTCCCGGCGGGAGAAACTCCGCTACGAGGCCGCCCAGTGGGCGCACGGCCCGAAGATCGTCGAGCACACACCGGACGGGGAGCGGTGGCGGGGGTTCGCAGCGGCCAAGGAACTGGACGAGATCTCCCCGGCGATCGTCCTGCTCTCCTTGCCGGGCCACACCCGCGGGCACGCCTGCGTCGCCGTGGACGCCGGCGACCGCTGGATCCTGCACGCGGGCGACGCCTTCTACCACCACGGCACGCTCGACGGCCGCTCACCGGTCCCCACGTCCCTGCGCGCCATGGAGCGGATGGTCGCGTACGACATCAAGCGCGTCCGCACCAACCACGCCCGCCTCGCCGAGCTGTACGAGCGGGGCGAACCCGACCTCGTGATCGTGAACTCCCACGACCGGGCACTGCTGGAGAAGACGCGCGCAGGACACCCTGCGTGAGTCGGACGTAACGCCGACCGGGCAAGGCCAGGGCGCCGGACGGCCGTCGACGGCACCCGTATACGCGCACCACCCGAGGTCTCTTGGGAGAACGGCGAACCGGGCCTCGGCAGACGGACCAGGAGCCTGGCCCGACGCCACGCAAGGCCGAGTCCGCTCGCGACGGTCGGCGCCGTATCGACGCCGGATATTGCAGGGTGACCCGGCTTCCCCCCAGTCACCTTTTCGTGGCTTCTGGCCCTTCGGGGCTGGCGGGGAGGGGCTCGTTTCCCCATCGACTCGATCGGCGATCTCGCCAGGCGCGTAACGGACGAGACCGCACCCACCTGGCGAGGCATCTACTAGGCTGAAGGGCCCGGTGTTCGTGCCGGTGAGGATGAAGGTGATCGCGAACCGATCGTCCTCGGCGACGACACGGACCGGCGGGGCGGCGAAGTCGAGGACCGTGTCGAGGAACGACGCAGCACCGCGCGGGTCTCCTCGACGCCGGTGGTGGCGCCGTCGGCGGCCTGGTTGCGGAAGTCCGGCGCCTACAGGGCGAACAGGATGTCGAGGTCACGCAGGTTGACGCGCCTGACGTACTCATCGGCAAGTCCGTGCAACTCGACGGTGGACGTTCGAGTCTCGTTCGAGGAAGACATGTGCTTCTCCGATGTGGCTGGACGAGCGGCTCCGCCCTGGTGATGGACAGCGGAATCGGGCCGGATCATGAGGTGCGCCGGGTCACCGTCGGGCCGGCCCCGGAGGCGTTCGGTGGTGATGACCGGCAGTCGGGTCAGGCGGCACTTCGCACGGTCAGAAGAGGCCAGAAGGTGCCTCTGATCCGGTGTCAGCGGTCTGCCGCCCGGGTTGGGTGCCGACGTCTGGGGCGGCGTGGTCAGGTGGCGAAAAAGTTGGCCACCTCGGTCGTGAAGGCATTGACGTGCTGGAACAGGAAAGGCGTGGCGGGCGTCGCTGTAAAGGACCAGGGCGACGGCCGTAGATCCTGGCGGCGTCGCAGCCCCGGTGTCCCCTGGCAACGGCAGGGTCGAGCATGGGAGAGCTGACACCCTCGTTCCCGAGGCCGTCGGCTCAGCCCCCGAAGACCTCCGGTGGCACGCCCAGTTCCTTCGGACCGACCAGGCCGAACGAGGGCCCGCGGGTGAGCCAGAGCAGCATGGGCAGAGCCCGGTCCGGGTACCGGCGGCTCATTTCCCGCGCGATGTCGGCGACGGGCACCCGAGGCTTGGCCACTTCCTCGTAGTCCCGCAGCCAGGCTCTGGTGTCATCGATCACCTCTACTCCGCCCACCGGTCCGTGGCCCGGAACGACGATGGCGAGTTCGCCCAATGCCTGCACCAGATCCAGGGCGGTCAGCCAGGAGCCGGGGTTGTTGGTGTCCGCCATGTAGCAGTGCGAGTGGTGGTTGAGCAGGTCCCCGGTGATCAGGGCCTGCGATCCGGGCACGTGGAAGGCGGTCGCGTGGACCGTCTCCGCGACCGGCAGGTCGACGAAGACCACGTCGTGCCCTTCGAGGGAGTGGCGCTCTCCGGTCAGCGGCTCGGGTACCGGCATCTCGTCCGGGATCTGGTCCCCGTACGCCTCCTGCCAGTGCAGGCGCTTGGCCGGCCACTCCAGAATCCCGTCGATGACCCCCTGTCTGGCCAGGATCGGGGTGTCCGGGAACACGGCGCGGATTTCGCCCATGCCGCCGTAGTGGTCCGGGTGAGCGTGCGTGATGTACACCGCCTTGAGGTTCTTGCCGGTGTCGCGGACGCGTTCGGCCAGTTCACGTGCCTCGTCCCGGACGAACTGGACGTCGATGAGGATCGCGTCCCGCTCCCCGCTGACGAGGACGCAGTTGGGTGACAGGGCAGGCTCGGAGCCCGCGAAGACATCGAAGCGCAGTCCGCCTCGCTCCTGCGCGTAGATGGTGGTGAGCATGGGACAGTCCTTTGCGCCAGGGCCTGTTTCTGCGACATGGCCTGTTTCGTCCGGCTCGGTCACGTGTCATGCTCTGAGCCGTGTCGTAACGCTAAGGAAACCTGATGATGAGCGAAATGACGGGGAGCGCGCGGTCTCCGGTACCGGAGCGCGCGGCGACATCGGAATGGAGCTTCACCACGGCCGGCCTCGACCGGGGTGACCAGTGGGATTACTGGAACGCGGTCACGCGCACCGCGTTCGTCGCGATGATCGCGGGTGAAGTGCCTGCGACGGCCCCCGGCGTGCGCAGGGCCGGCTTCGACGCCTCCTCGGTGGCCCGGGAGACGGGTGGGCTGCGCCTCAGCACGATGAGCGCGGACCCGCACGAGGCTGCCCGTACCCCTGAACTCGTCCGCCGGACGGAGGGAGAGGACTTCTTCCTCACCCTGATCCGCGAAGGGGCGGGGTCCATGCGGCAGGACGACCGTTCCTGCACACTGGGTCCAGGTGACTTCACGCTGGTCGACAGCGCCAGACCGTACGTCTTCCGGTCCGAGGAGCGTTTCCGGTCGATCGTCCTGCAGATACCGCGGGGGATGCTCACCTCCCGGTGCGCGGCGGCCGAACGGATCACGGCGGTGCCGTTCCGGGCCACGGGCGGCCCGGGCGCGTTCTTCAGTCCTGTCCTGCGCGCGCTCGCGGACGAGGCCCGCGTTCTCGACACCGGGCTGGCCCGGTCGATCACGGCGAACGTCCTGGACCTGCTGGCCACCGTGTGTTCCGCACAAGGGCACAGCGCCGAACCAGCCGGTCCGGCCGCCCACCGCCGCGACCTGGAGCGGGCCAAGGAGTACATGGACGAACGACTGCACGATCCCGGGCTCACCCTGCTCGCCGTCGGCCAGGCTCTCGGCTTCTCCCTGCGCTATCTCCACCAACTCTTCCACGAAGCCGGCAGCACGCCCCGAACCTGGCTCTACGACCGGCGACTCGACCGCGCCCGAGCCATGCTGATGAGGCGGCCGGACCAGGGCTCCCCGACGATCGCGGATATCGCCCTGCGCGTCGGCTTCAAGGACTCATCACACTTCTCCCGGGCATTCAAGGCACGTTACGGCGCCAGCCCGGCCAACTACCGTACGTCGTAGCAGCGCGGCGCTCCGGCAGGTCGACCGGCAAGGCCCTCAGCACCGACCGTGAGCGCGGTCTCTCTGACGGAGGCCATCGAATCCAGGGGGCACACCCCTCTCGCGGCGATGGCCGCCAATCCACCGGAAGTACGGAGTTCTCGCGACCCGGGAAGTACGGATGAGCCCCGTCGCCGGTCGGCCGAGGCGGCTCACCGACCACTGCAACTCAAGAAATCCTAGTTATCAGCTCTCTTTTTCATAGCTTTCCGTTCGATTTTTGCGATGCTGGAGTCGGAGCGAGACCACTAGGACAGTTCGCGCTTGAGGATCTTCCCGGTGGCGGTCATGGGCAGGGCGTCGACGAACTCGACGATGCGCGGGTATTTGTAGCCGGCGAACTGCTCTTTTCCCCAGGCTGTCAGCTCGGCCTCAGTCGTACTGTCGTCGGCCTTCTTGACGACGACGGCCTTGATCTCTTCCCCGTGACTTGGGTGCGGAACTCCGATGACGGCGACCAGAGAGACTGCGGGATGCTCCATGAGCACCTCCTCGAGCTCGCGCGGGTAGACGTTGAATCCGCCGCGAATGATCATGTCCTTGGACCGGTCGACTACGAAGTAGAAGCCGTCCGCGTCCTTGCGAGCCAGATCTCCGGTGCGGAACCATCCTTGGTTGATGGCCTCCGAGCTGGCTTCGGGGCGCTTGTAGTAGCCCTTCATGATGTTGTAGCCCTTGATCGCGATCTCCCCGACCGCGCCGGGGTCGTCCTCCACATCCGACCAGTCGTCGTTGATGAGCTTCATCTGGACCCCGGCGATGGGTCGGCCGATCGATCCGACTCGGGGCTCCTCGCCGTACGTGGCGAATGACGCGATGGCCACCGTCTCCGAGAGCCCGTAGCCCTCGAGGATCGTCACACCGAAGCGTTTCTTGAACTCTTGGTGGATCTTCGCGGGAAGCGCGGAACCACCGGACACGGCGATGCGCAGGCTGGCGGCCAGCCGGGCGACGTCGACGCTGTCGTCGAGTGCCTCGAGCAGGCCCCAGTACATGGTCGGTACGCCGCCGAAGAACGTCACGGCATGGTCGAGCATGAGCTCCAGCGCCTCATGGGCGGAGAACCTTGCCTGCAGGACGAGTGTGCCGCCGAACGCGATGGCGCCGTTCTGGATGACCATCTGGCCGAAGGCATGGAAGAGCGGAAGGACGCACAGGTAGACGTCGGGTGTCGCGGGGTCCGACTCGAAGAGCTGGGCCCCGGCTCGGGCGATGTCGTACACGTTCCGGTGTCTGAGTTCCGCGCCCTTGGGCTGCCCGGTGGTCCCGGACGTGTAGAGGATGACCGCGGTGTCGTCGTCGGCGCGCTCGACCGTCTCGAACGTCTCCGGTTGCCCGGCGACAGCGGCGGCAAAGATCTGGTCCGGGGCGACGCCGTCCACAGACGCGCCGCTGCCGATGAGGAAGAAGTGCGCGGCCCGGTCGGCGGCCTGCAAGGCCGACCACGCCTCGCGCCCGATCGGGAGCTCTGGACTGCCTTCGACGGCGAAGTACGCCGTCGCGTCCGAGTCGTTGAGGTGGTAGGCGATCTCCCGCGCCTTGAGGAGTACGTTCAACGGCACGACGACCGCGCCGGCCTTGAGGATTCCGAAGTAGATCGTCGTGAACTGCGGGATGTTCGCGCAGGACAGAGCGACCTTCTCGCCAGGGCGAACACCGCGCTCGGTCAGCAGGTTCGCCACCCGGTTCGACGCCGCGTCGAGTTCCGCGTAGGAGATCCGATCGCCACCGAAGACGATCGCCGTGCGCGCCGGGTGTTCCGACGCGGTGCGGGTCAGTAGACCGGACACGTTCCGGGTCGAACTCGTCATCAATGGCTCCTGGTCTGTGCGTAGTCGGGGCACCGCGTTGTTCCTGACATCAGGTGGTCAGGAAGTCCTCGCCCTCACGCGCGTCGAGGCGTCCGAGGATGCTCTGGACGGTGCGATCACGCGCAAGGCCGGCGTCCAGCCCGGGTGCGATGATGCCGCGGACCTTCGAGACCACGGTCCATCTGCGCGGACGAAACACCTGCACATCCCGGCGACGCAGGCCGTCGACGATTGCTGTCGCCGCTTCTTCGGGGCTGATGCGCTTGCGCAGGAACCTCGGTTGGGTGTCGAGCAGTTCCTGGGCCACTGGATCCTCGTCGAGGCCCTGCCGGGTCATGTCCGTGTTGATCACCGCGAAGTACGCGGTCGTGACGCTGACGCCGTGAGCGGCGAGTTCGACCCGCAGTCCACGGCCGAGCTGCTCGACCGCTGCCTTGCTCATCGCGTACGGGATGGCGCCGGCCCCGTTGACGAAGGCGAAGACCGACGAGACGAGTACGAGCCGACCACGGTTCTCGATGAGGCCCGGAAGGGCGGCGCGGACCGTGTTGAGCGCACCCCCGACGTTCACGTCGAAGAGTCGATCGACCAGCGAAGTCGAAGACGCCCGGAGGGTTGCGCCCCGCCCGAGTACACCTGCGTTCGCGATCACGATGTCCAGGCGGCCGGCGTGCCTGACGACGGTCTCGGCCGCTCGGGTCATGTCGGCGAGGTCGGTCACATCGCCGGTCAGGTGGGTGACCCGCTCGTCGATCGCCTCGCCCGCGGCCGGGCGGTGCAGATCGATCACGAAGACCCGGACGCCGGCGGCGGTCAGCGCCCGCGCGGTCGCCGCGCCCAGGCCCCGGCCGCCGCCGGTGACGAGGGCGACCTTTCCGGCGATCGACCGGTCGGACCTGTCAGCCATTGAGGAACTCGAGAACCTCGGGGACAAACTCCCGGTGGTACTGGAAGACGCCGCCGTGTCCGGCGTTCGGGTAGATCTTCAGGCGGGCGTTCGGGATCCGGCGGGCCATGTCGGACGAGTTGCTGCTGGCCACCATGAGGTCGTGATCACCGTTGGCGACGAAGACCGGCTGGGTGATCACCGAGAGGTCGTCGGGTGCGTGCAGTCCGGCCGCCCGGATGGCCTTCAGTTGCGCGCGTCGAGCCTGCAGGGAGATTTTCTCGTCGCGATTCTGGGTGCGTTCCTTGAGCCGGGCGAGGTAGTCCTTCGCGGCCCGCTTGCCCTCGGCGTCGCGCGGGAAGAACAGGAATGTCCTGGCGTCTTTCAGGGTGAGCGCGGACTTGGCGTACGCCTTGACCGCGACCTTGTTGATCTCCTTGATGCCGCCGCCTCCCCGGGGACCGGTCCCGGCCAGGATGATCCGGCGCACGAGGTCGGGTGCCTGCAGGGCCACCATCTGTGCGACTCCGCCCCCGAGCGAGAACCCGAGGAGGTCGACCTTCTCGAGTCCCATCGCCCGGATGAAGGCGACGGCGTCGCGGCCCATGTCCGCGACGTCGGGCGGCACGGATCCTCCGGACGCGCCGACCCCGCGGTTGTCGAACGTGATCACCCGGTGGCGGGCGGCGATGCCGTCGATGATCCTCGGGTCCCAGTCGTCAAGGACAGCCATCAGGTGATGCAGGAACACCACCGGAACACCACCGGTCGGACCGAGCTCGCGGTAGGCGAACGGCACCCCGCCGACATCGATCGTGCGGGTGGGTACGTCGATCCACTTCATGTTCTTTGTCGTCTTCATCTGACCTTCCCGGACACGGCGCGAGAACCGCGGCTCCGTGCAATTGTATTACGGTCGTTCTTCTTACGGTTGTAATAGATACACGCTGGAGTGGGGCGACGGCAAGGGCTCTGCACCCACCGCGCCCGGATCCACCGGCTTGATTCAGGAGCGATCGTTCCGGGGTCGTTCGAGTGGTCTGGCGGTCGATCTGTGGTTTGGGCATGAACCGCCCGACCATGGAGACGACCACATCGCTGGGCTCCAAGAGGCGCGTCAATTCGGTCGCCGAGGTGACGTCGGCCTCGGCCCAAGCCCGCCATGGCCGCGGTGGCCGACCTCACGCACGCCTTCCTGCGGCGGACCATCGACGATCCCCTGCACCGAGAGCTGATGGCTCAGGCACCCTCGGTCCTGGGAGAGCAGTACCGGCACTTCGACGACACCGTCGCCCTGCCGCCGATTGAACGCCTGCTGACCGTTCTGGACGAACGCGGCGATCTGCAACCAGACGTTCCCATCGCCACTGTCGTCCGACTGCAGGGTGATCCGGCCGGACGGCAAGTGGTGGGCGGCCAGGGCGGTGTGCGTGTGGTCAGGAAGGTGCGCGCCCACGGCGGCGCGCGGCGCTGTTGGCCGGCCTGTGCGAGGGCAACCAGCTCATCGCCGCCGCGACGGACCGGGAGTCCGCCCTGGCCAGGACGTTCCGTGCGATAACCCTGCTGATGTCGGGCCTGGCGGCCGACTACCATCAGCGCCCGCGGTGGACCAGGGCCAAGGCCTGATGGGCTGCGTCGGCGCATGGCGACCCGCTTCGGTCGCCATGGCTTGTCGCTGTCGTGCCGCCCCGGCCGCCATGGCCTGTCGTTACAGTGCCGCCTCGTCCTCGATGTCGCGGACCAGGTCGACGGCCCGGCCCAGGGTCGCGAGTCGGGCGTCCAGGGTCTCGCCGGCGGGGTAGAAGCGAACAGTGTCGACACCGGCGTCGCGCCACACGCGAAGCCGCTCGCGCACCATGCCCTCGGTTCCGATCAGCGTGGTCGCCAACACCATCTCGTCGGTGACCAGGCCGACCGCGCCGTCCCGGTCCCCGGCCTGCCAGCGTGCCCGGACGTCGGCCGCCACCTCGGCCCATCCCTGGCGGCTGTAGGCGTTGTTGTAGAAGTTCGTGGTCGCGGAGCCCATGCCGCCGAGGCTGAAGGCCAGCTCCTTCTTGCGTCCGGCCACCATCGCGCGCAGCGCGTCCTCGTCGTCCGCGAAGGCGACCTCGGCACCCTGGCAGATGTCGAGGTCGGCGCGCGTACGACCGGCGGTGGCCAGGCCCCGGTCCAGGTGGTCGAAGTACGCCTCCTTGGCGCCCTCGGGTACGAAGCTGGTGCCCAGCCAGCCGTCGGCGATCTCACCGGTCAGGTGCAGCATCTTCGGCGAGAGGGTCGCCAGGTAGACGGGGATGTCGTGCTCCGCGCGCATCGACAGACGCATGGGCTTGCCCTCCCCGCCCGGCAGGGGGATCTGGAACTCCCGCCCGGGGTAAGCGACTTTCTCCCCCGAGGCGGCCTGCCGCACGATCTCGACGGTCTCGCGCATCCGTGACAGCGGCCGGTCGAACGGCACGCCGTGCAGCCCTTCGATCACCTGCGGTCCCGAGGGGCCGAGCCCGAGGAGAAAGCGCCCCTGCGATATCTGCGACAGTGTGATCGCGGCGCGGGCTATGGCCATCGGAGTGCGGGTGCCGAGCTGGATGATTCCCGATCCGAGAAGCATGCGCTCGGTCTTCGCGGCGAGATAGCCCAACGGCGAGGGCGCCTCGGAGCCCCACGCCTCCGCGACCCAGCAGATGTCGAGGCCGACTTTCTCCGCCTCGGTGACGAAGTCGACGATCTCCCGCCAGACGCCCCCGGAGGCTTCGATCGTGGTCGAGGTGCGCATCACAGACCCGCCTCGCCTGAGCTGTGGGCACTCTCGGCCAGCTTCTTGATCTCTGCGAGGGTGACGGTCATGTTGGTCTCGAACTCCCGCATGCGCACGAAGACGATCTTCTGTTCCTTCTCCGGCATGCGGTCGATGGCGAATGAGAGACCCGACCGGGCCGGCCCCATCTGCATCCATTCCCGCAGCAGAGTGCCACCGTCCTGCGGCTGCAACGTGAACCGCCAGATCGCCGTCGGATGCTGGGGGTCCTCGACCGCCCAGGCGAGCCTCCTCGGCGGTTCGTACTCGACGATGTGGGACGTGGTGGCCCACTCGCCCAGCGCTTCATGCTTGCTCCGGCCGACGAACCGGGCGCCGAGCGCGGGGCCGCTCCTGCCGTCCAGCCATTCCACCGACCGCAGCTCGGGGCTCATGCGCGGCATCAACTCGATGTCGGACACCAACGCCCACACATGCGCCGGCCCGGCGGCGATCCAGGTGTGGACCTCCACCGTCGGCTTGTCCGCATAGCGTGCGCCGGTCCACTCCATGATCCCGCAGCCTCCTGCCCGCCAAGAACACTCACGTGAGCACCTGACCGGTAAAGTTGCGTAGATAGACTTACTTGTCAAGGGGGCCATGGCTTCCGCGGGGCTGCCGATTCAGCCCGCGAATCGCTCCCGCACATCCGGTCGTTCGGCCAGATGCGACGGATAGCCGGGACCCATCCGGGGGGTGGTGTTGTCCGCGGTCATGGGCTCGCCGCAGGCGGCGCACACCACCTGGGCAAGGGTCTCCTGCCCGCACACCTCGTGCCGCATCGCCACCGGCGGGCCCGCCTCACCGGCCAGCCAGCGGTCTCCCCACCGGTTCATCGCCAGCAGCACGCCGAAGAAGTCGCGCCCCTTCTCGGTGAGCACGTAGTCGTAGCGGACCGGCTCCGTCTGGTACGGCCGCATCTCCAGCAGCCCCTCCCCCACCAGCCGACGCAGCCGGTCCGTCAGCGTGTTGCGGGCGATGCCCAGCGACTCCTGGAACGCATCGAACCGCCGGATCCCGTAGAACGCCTCACGCAGCACCAACGGCGTCCACCAGTCCCCGAGCAGGTCCATGGTCCGCGCGATCGAACATGGCCACTGGGCAAAGGATGTCCGTCTCATGGCAGCCAGCATAGGTTCGTCCAGTGGTGAGACCCAGCAGGTGAACCGAGCGGTGGCCGGTGCGCAGTCTCTTGTGTTCCATAAATAACGAAGTTATGTTGCGGCCATGAAACGTGACTTGCTGGACAGAAAGCTGGTTGTCACCGGAGCGGCACGCGGAATCGGAGAGAAGGTGGCCCGCCTGGCCGCCTCCCGAGGGGCCCGGGTGACCGTGATCGGCCTCGAAGCCGATCGGTTGCGCGCCCTCGCCGACGAGCTGGGCCCCAGCGCCGCCTGGCGGGAGGCCGATGTGCGCGACGGGGCCGCTCTACGGTCGGCGATCGACGAGGCCGCGAAGGTCATGGGCGGCATCGACCTCGTGGTCGCCAACGCCGGTGTCGTGGCGTACGGGACGGTGCGGCAGACGGACGAGGCGTCGTTCGAGCGGGTTCTGGACATCAACCTGAACGGCGTGTTCCGCACCCTCAAGTACGCGACGCCCCATCTCGAGCGCAGCCGAGGCCACGTGCTGGTCGTGGCGTCCGCACTGTCGTTCATGCCGCTCGCCGCGATGGCCTCCTACGGCGCGAGCAAGGCGGCAGCCGAGCTGCTCGCCCTGACCTACCGCCAGGAGGTGGCGCATCTCGGGATCACGGTCGGCCTGGTGCACCCCTCCTGGATCGACACGGACCTCGTCCGGGGTGCCGAGGCGGATCTCCCCTCCTTCCAGGGGCTGCGCGGACGGCTGCCTTATCCGGGCAACGTCACCACGAGCGCCGACCGGGCGGCCGCCGCAATCGTCGACGGGCTCGTGCGCCGACGCAGCCGCGTGTACGTGCCGCGCGCGGTCCTCGTGGCCAACTGGGCGAAGGGAGCGCTGAATTCACCCCTGGCCTGGCCCTGGGCAAGGCGTTTCGCGGCCCGGGCGGTTCCCTCCCTCGAACGGGAGGTCGCGGCGTTGGGGAGGCACGACCAACTCATGCCCGGCACCGACACCCCTGCTGCCGAGAGCAGGTCGTCGTAGCCGTGCAGGGATGCACCCAACCACCCAGCCTCTCAGGCGCCTCGGATGATCGAGTCGTACAGGCGCGCGCCGGCCTCATGGGAGGCCTCGGCACGTTCCCGGCTGTCACCCAGCCCGACCGAGAAGTTCACGCCCATCGGCCGGAGCACCTGCGTGACGGCGTCCTCGAACTCGACGAAATGCTCGGCCAGTTCGAGGGTGATGTACCCATGAACGAAACTCCACAACTGGGCGGCGACGACTTCGGGTTCCTGCCGCTCGACCCTGCCGGAGCGCACGAGCCGGTCGCACGCGGCAGTGACATGAGCGTGGGCTTCACGAAAGGCCGGGGAATGCCCGCTCAGGCGAAGGTCCGCATCCGAAAGAGGCCGGTACGTCGCCCGAGTGGACAGGCCGAACATCAAGTCGTAGAGGTGAGGGTTCTCGTGGGCCAGCCGACGACAGGTCAAGGCCATGGCGAAGAGATCCGCGATCGGGTCCTCCGTCACCGGTACGTGGGCGAACGCTCTGCCGAGTTCCTTGAACCCGTGGTCGGCGACAGCACTCATGAGCTCGGGAATGCCACCGAAGTGGCTGTAGACCACCATCGTCGACAGTCCGCTGGCGGAAGCCACCGTGCGCGCCTTCAAAGCCGACGGCCCCTGCTCGGCCAGCAGACCGATGGCCGCCTGCACAAGCCGTTCCGGTGCGTCATCAAGCCTCGCCCGCCCTGCCATGTCTCGCACGCCTCCATCGTTGACACATCCGAAATAACTTGGTTATGTAAATCTTCGCGGCAATAGTACACATCGCGCGTGACATGCCGTCCCGGATCCACGCGTCCATGCCGGACACGACATCACGCGCTGTTCCAGTCTCCTGCCGCCTGTGCAGACCCAGCCCCCGTCGGGGCAGGCACGCCCACATCGCTGCCACCCGCATCCGCGGCTGTCCTTCACGCACTCGCACTTTCATCCCATGGACCGAGCACGGGAGAAGAAGCCATGCCATACAAAGACAAAGGACATCTGGAGATCGAGGAGCGGGGAGCCGTCCTCGTCGTCCGGGTGGACGGCGGTCCACACCAGGTGTTCGGCCTCGACATCGCCAACCAGCTGGCCAAACTGGTAACCCGGGCCGACCGCGATCCGCGCATCCGCGCCGTCGTCTTCACCGGAGCGCACCCGGAACGGTTCGTCAGCCATGCCGCAGTCCGGTGGCTGCAGGAAGAGGGCGCCGCGAGCCCTAAGGTCGGCCGACGCGGTGCCGCCGCCGTCGTACGCGCGGCCAAGCATGTGGACCGGTCCCGTCTCCTCGGGCCCGTGCTGCGCAGGACCCCGATGCGGGGAGCCCTCCAACTGGAGCGCCTGCACACGACCTTCCTCCGGATGAACGCCAGCGGTGTCCTCTTCGTCGCCGCCCTCAACGGCTCGGCTCTCGGCCTCGGCGCCGAGTTCGCCTGGGCGTGCGATCTGCGGGTCATGGCCGACGGGGACTACTTCATCGGCCAGCCGGAAATCCTCCTCGGCATCATCCCGGGCGGCGGCGGCACCCAGCGGCTGACCCGCCTGATCGGCACCCACCGGTCCCTGGCCGCGATCCTCGAAGGCAAGCCGTTCACGCCCGCGGAGGCTCTCGCCAACGGGGCGGTCGACCAGGTCGTTCCGCAGCACAAGGTGCTCGCGCAGGCGGTCGAACTCGCTGAGCACTTCGGCAAGCGGTCGAAGGGGTCGGTGGCGGCTGCCAAGAGGTCGGTGTACTTCGGCGGCTCGATGTCACTGGAGGACGGGCTGCACGTCGAACGCGCCGAGTTCTTCACCAGAGTCATGTCGGAGGAAGGGCAGGAACTGATGCTCGACTACATGGAGGCGACGGACGCCACCGGCGAGCTCCCGCTCTACCAGCCGGACACCTACGCGCAGGCGCTCGCCTCCGGCAGCGTGCCCGGGCGCCGCTCGGCGAACGGACGGTGAGCCGACGATGACCACCGCGCACTCCTTCACCCGTCACGACATCACCTTCCCCTCCGGCGACAGCTCCTGCGCCGGGTGGCTGTACCTCCCCACAGGCGTCGTATCGCCGCCCGTCGTCGTCCTGGGGCACGGCCTGGGCGCAACCCGCGACATGCGCCTGGACGCGTTCGCCGAGCGTTTCGCGCAGGCCGGCATCGCCGCAGTGGCGTTCACCTACCGGCATTTCGGCGACAGCGGCGGCCACCCGCGCCAGCTCCTGTCGATCAAGCGGCAGCTCGCCGACTGGGACGCCGCCCTCTCCTACGTCAAGGCCCGCCCCGACATCGACCGCTCCCGCGTCGCGGTCTGGGGCAGCTCCTTCGGCGGCGGCCACGCCATCACCGTCGCCTCACGCCATCCCGAACTGCTCGCGGCCGTGGCCCAGTGCCCGTTCACCGACGGTCTCGCCTCCGCGCTCGCACTGGGCCCTCTCGGCTCACTCAGGATGACCCCCGTACTCGCCCGGGATCTGGCAGCCAGAGTACGCGGCAAGGCACCCGCGATGGTTCCCATCGCCGCCGCCCCCGGCTCGCCGGCCCTCATGAACGCGCCGGACGCCCTCCCCGGATACCTGGCACTGCAGCCGCCCGGTAAGACGTTCCGCAACGAGGTGGCGGCACGGGTGATCCCCACCATCGCCGCCTACCGGCCCGGGCGTGCGGCGAGGAAGGTCACCATGCCGATCCTCTTCTGCGTCAGCAACACCGACTCCGTCACGCCCCCTGCCCAGACCCTTAGGTACGCGGACACCGCGCCCCGGGGAGAGATCAAGAGGTACGACGCCGGCCACTTCGACTTCTACACCGGCGAGACCTTCGAGGAACTGGTACGCGACCAGATCGAGTTCCTCACCCGCCAGCTCCACCCGGCGCCCGTCGCACCGACTCCCTGACCTGCCCGCCGAACGGACCGCATCACACCGAGACAGGTACGCCTCGCCATGAATGTCGCTTCTCTGCCCGACCGCCGCGCCGAGCTCGACCCCCACGGAGCCGCGGTCTCCGACCGACACCAGTCCCTCACCAACACGCAGCTGCTCAGCCGGGTCCGAACGGCAGCGCGTCAGCTCCGGGACCTCGGAATCGGTCCCGGGGACGTCGTCGCCCTCAAGCTGACGAATCGCGTCGAGTTCGTCGTACTGCTGTTCGCGGCCTGGCGGCTCGGCGCCACCATCACACCGGTCAACCCGAGCATGACCGACGTCGAAGTGGTGCGACAGCTCCAGGACTCCGGTGCGTGCCTGCTGGTGGTCGAGGACGGCGCGGCCGTAGCGGCGCACGGTGTTGCCGTACTCGCCGTCGGCGAACTGCACGAAGGAGCGGTGGAGCCGGATCAAGCACCGCTTCCGGCCCCGGCCACGCTGGCCCTGCTCATCTACACCAGCGGTACGACCGGGGTACCCAAGGGCGTGATGCTCGACCACGCCAACATTGACGCCATGGTGGAGATGGGGCGCCGGGCGCTGGAGTTGGGGCCGGCGGACCGCTGTCTGCTGATCCTGCCGCTCTTCCACGTCAACGGCATCGTGGTCAGCGTCCTGACGCCGCTGCTCGCCGGAGCCAGTGTCGTCATCGCGGGCCGCCGCTTCGATCCCCGCAGCTTCTTCGACCTCGTCGAGCAGGAGCGCCCCACCTTCTTCAGTGCCGTGCCCACGATCTACAGCATGCTCGCGGCGCTCCCGGACGACGTTCGACCCGACACATCGTCCTTGCGGTTCGCGGTCTGCGGCGCCGCACCCGCCTCCGCCGAGCTGCTGGCCCGCTTCGAGGCACGGTACGGATTTCCACTGGTCGAGGGATACGGCCTGTCCGAAGGAACCTGCGGCTCCACCATCAACCCCGTCGGCGGCCCTCGGCGCGCCGGAACCGTGGGGCTGCCCTTCCCCGGCCAGGAGATCCGGATCATCGACGCCGACGGCAGCGAGGTGGCGCCAGGCACGGACGGTGAAGTCATCATGAGGGGCCCCAACGTCATGCGTGGCTATCTCGGCCGTCCGGACGAAACCGCCAGAGTCGTAGTCGACGGCTGGTTGCACACAGGCGATGTCGGCCACCTCGACGCCGAGGGCTATCTGACCCTGGTCGGGCGCTCGAAAGACATGATCATCCGCGGTGGGGAGAACATCTACCCCAAGGAGATCGAGGACGTGCTGACAGGCGACCCATCGGTACTCGAGGCCGCGGTGATCGGCGTACCCGACGAAAAGTGGGGAGAACTGGTCGTCGCCTACGTCCAGCCGTCACCGGGCGCAAGCGTCGATCCAACGGCACTGAAAGCACTTTGTGCACGCAGCCTCACCGGCTACAAGCGCCCGACCGCGTTCTTCGTGGTGGAAGTCCTCCCGAAGAACGCGGTCGGCAAGATCGACAAAGCCTCATTGCGGGCCGATCACGCCGCCCTCTCTGCCCGGTCCTGATCAACCCGGATGACTCTGTGGGCTGCCTCGGCTGACGGCACGCAGCCCGCCGGTCCGGGGCGAGTCCAGTTCCAAGAGGGTGCGTCGAGATGTCGCCAGCCGCCACGGATGTGGTCAGCTCCTGGAGCGCGAGGGGATTTCCGCCTGCCGCGCGGATCGTGCGGCGAATAACCGGCTCGTCGGCTTGCGGAGCGAGGGCACGGGCGAGGAGCCGGGCGTCGTCGTCGCCCAGTTCCCGGACCTCCATGGCCGGCAGTTTCTCCCAGGGGCCCTCGACGGGGTCGTCCTGTCCGGTGATGAGCATGGCCACGGGCTCGTCGCGCAGCCGGCGAGCGACGAAGGCCAGGCACTGCGCGGACGGCTCGTCGAGCCATTGGGCGTCGTAGGCGACGATGAGCACCGGCCGTTCCTTGGCCAGCTCGCCGACGAGCGTCAGTACGGCCACGCCGATCAGGAAGCGGTCCGCCGCATCGTTGCTGGTACCGAGCGCCCCGTTCAAGGCGTTGGTCTGCGACTCCGGGAGCGTGCTGATCCGCTCCGTCACCGGCCACAGCAGTTCGTGCAGTGCGGCGAAGGCCGGCTGCGACTCAAGGCGAGTGCCCCCGCATCGCAAGACGGTGAAGTCCGCCGCCGCGGACTCGGCCGCGTATTCCAGCAGGGCGGTCTTACCGACGCCGGGTCACCCCACGGCACCATGGTCGCTCCGCGTTCCTGACGAGCGGCGTCAAGGATCCGGTCAAGGGCTGCCTGCTCCTGGCGCCGTCCGTACAGGTCCCTTTGCTTGAAAGCTTCATGGCTGCTGCCGCCGGAGCGCTCGTGCTACTGCGTTCCGAACTTCGCCATCTCCGTGACCCATCCGATGACCGATCCGATGACAGATCCGCTTGCAGCTCGCTGTCCGTAGCGTCGGGCGTGGTCAGCACACTCGCGCGCACCGCGGGAGACGGCATGGCGACCGCGATCATCGAAACCGGAAGCAAGGACAGGACGTTGGCGGACCTGGTGGTGCGGGGGTCAAAAGCACCGCTCGTCAGCATCACATGTCTCCGCGACCGGTCCAGGGCCTCGTACCATCGCCATCCGGCTGGCGAAGTATCTCGGTACGAGCGTGGCCACGACCGCGAGCGCGACCAAGACCGACCCGGAGAAGAACCTCGGCGCGGACATCGTCATCGACTACCAGAAGCAGGCATTCGAGACGGCCCTGCTCGACTACGACGTCGTCATCGACACGGTCGGGGGCGAAACCCTCGACAAGTCCCTGTGGGTGCTGAAGCCGGACGGGACCGTCATCACCATCACCGGGTCACCCGACCCCACCTTCGCCCGCTCACCGCCGGACACAAGCGCGCCGTACGCGCCTGGGTGCACGACCTGGCCGCCGCGGCCGGTGCCCCGGACCCCGACAAGCTCGCCCGAAACCCCCTGGTGTCGCACGGATCCCGACCTCGACGGCAGCAAGAAGAAGCGGTTGCGATCACCGGCTCACATGATTTAACATTATGATCGTAATTCAATGATTCCGGCCTTCTCGGCCACGCCATTGGTGCTCTGATCTTCACCCTCTTGCTTCACCAGGAACTTTTCATGGACCTCTCCACCAGCACCGCCCTCGTCACCGGAGCCAACCGCGGCCTCGGCCGCGCACTCGCCGCCGAACTGCTCGCCCGCGGCACCACCGTCTACGCCGGCGCCCGCGACCCCGACCAGGTCGACCTGCCCGGCGCCAAGCCGATCGCGCTCGACATCACCGACCCCGCCTCCATCGCGGCCGCCACGAAGGCCACCGGTGACGTGACCATCCTGGTCAACAACGCGGGGTCCTCCACCGGCGCCGACCTGCTCGCCGCCGACCTGGACGATATCCGCCTGGAGATTGACACCCACTACCTCGGCACCCTCTCCGTCGTCCGCGCCTTCGCACCCCAGATCGCGGCGGGCGGCGGCGGATCGATCCTGAACATCCTGTCTGTCCTGTCCTGGTTCAGCCTCCCGCAGTCCGGCGCCTACTGCGCCGCCAAGTCCGCGGAGTGGTCGCTCACCAACGCCCTGCGCGTGCAACTCGCCGACCAGGGAATCCGAGTGGCCGGCCTGCACGTCGGCTACATGGACACCGACATGGTCCGCACCGTCGACGCGGCCAAGTCCGACCCCGCCGACATCGCCCGCATCGCCGTCGACGGCATCGCCGCTGGCGCCTACGAGATCCTCGCGGACGAACCCTCCCGCCAGGCACAGGCCGCACTGTCCGGAGGCGTCTCCGCGCTCTACCCGCAACTCCCCTAGGGCCGCCCGCCCAAGAATCCGCACCGGGCCGGCTCGATGCCGATGCTCGCTGTCGCACTCCATGCCGTCACCCGCCGGCTCCCACGTCCATTGATCCGTCACCAAGTGTCTGCTTAGGGAATCTAAGGAACGTCATGAAACAGCAAGGCAAGCAGCGGGTTCGGGGCGGCAGCGCCGTCTGGGCCGTGGCCATCACCAGCATGGCCGGATTCATCACCGCGCTCGACAACCTGATCGTCACCACCGCCCTCCCCTCCATCCGCAAGGACCTCGGCGGCGGCCTCGAAGACCTCGAATGGACAGTGAGCGCCTACACCCTCACCTTCGCGGTGTTGCTCATGTTCGGTGCTTCCCTCGGCGACCGCTTCGGCCGCCGGAGACTGTTCGCCGTCGGGCTCGCGATCTTCACCACGGCCTCGGCCGCCGCCGCACTCGCACCGGGGATGGGTGAACTGATCGCCGCGCGTGCGGCGCAGGGCGTCGGGTCCGCGATCGTGACACCGCTGACGCTCACTCTGCTGTCGGCCGCCGTCCCCGCCGAACGGCGCGGCGCGGCCCTGGGCATCTGGGGCGCGGCCAGCGGCATCGCCGTCGCCACCGGACCGCTCATCGGCGGCGCACTCACCGAAACCCTCTCCTGGCAGTGGATCTTCTGGGTCAACGTACCCCTCGGTCTGGCGCTGATCCCGCTCGCCCTGCTACGGCTGAACGAGAGCCACGGCCCGAACCCGACCCTCGACCTCGTCGGCACCGCCCTTGCCAGCGGCGGTCTGTTCGGCATCGTCTACGCCCTGGTGCGCGGCAACGCCGAAGGCTGGACCAGCACCCCGGTGCTGGGCGGCTTCTTCGCCGGTACCGCCCTGCTCGTCGGCTTCGTCCTCTACGAACTGCGCGCCAAGCACCCGATGCTGCCAATGCGCCTGTTCCGCCACCGCTCCTTCAGCGCCATCAACGCCGCCAGCCTGCTGATGGTGCTGGGCATGTTCGGGTCGATCTTCCTGCTCAGCCAGTACCTGCAGACCGTCGGCGGCTACTCACCGATGCAAGCCGGCATACGGATGCTGCCCTGGACCGCCATGCCCATGATCGCCGGACCGCTGGCCGGGGCACTGTCCGACCGCATCGGCGGCGCACCCGTCGTCACGGCGGGCATGGCCCTGAACGCCGTCGGCCTCGGGCTCTGGGCCATCACTGTCGAGCCGCACGTCGCCTACACCCACCTGCTGCCCGCACTGATCGTCTGCGGCATCGGGCTGGGCCTGTTCTTCGCCCCTAGCGCGAACCTCGTCCTGAGCACCGTCCGCCCGGAAGAGCAGGGCATCGCCTCCGGCGCCAACAACGCGATCCGCGAGGTCGGCGGCGCCATCGGCGTGGCGTCGCTGGCCGCGGTCTTCTCCGCCCAGGGCGGCTACGGATCCGCCTCACAGTTCGTGGACGGGCTGATCCCCGCGCTCTGGGTCGGGGCCGGTGTGGTCGCCCTGGCAGCGGCTGTGGCGTTGCTGATGCGCCGGCAGCGCAAGGCCGACGGCTCGGCTGCCGGCCTTGCTGCAGGGAGTGCTCCGGCCGGCGCGGTCGCGAACTGAAGCCCGGGCCGAGGGGCGGCCCATCCGGTTACGGCGGGCCGCCCCTCAACTGCCCTGCCCTACAGGTGCGTTCGTCATGCGGGGTCATTACCCTGGTCGAGGCCCCTCCTCGGACAGCGTGCCTTTCAGGTCGGCACTCGATCGGCTGAGGGGCAGTGTTTCCCTCACCGTTGGGGTCACCGGTTCGTCTTGCCGGCCAGGAAAGGCCACAGATGTGCCAACAGCGCCTTCGGTTGCTCCTCCGGGATGAAGTGGCCGCACTCCGCGATCTCGGCACCGGTGACGTCGTCCGCATAGTCCCGCCAGATCTCCAGCGTCGGCAAGCGGGCAGGCAGCCCCTCCGAACCCCACAGGGCCAGCAGTGGCATGGTGAGGCGTCGGCCTTCGGCGGCGTCGATGTCGTCGAGCGCGGTGTCCTCCTCCATGGCGCGGTAGTCGTCCAGGCTCGCACGCAGGGCACCCGGGCGGGAGAACGCGCGGACGTAGCCGTCGACCGCATCGGCTGTGAGTCCGTGGCGGTTGTAGGTCCACCGCTCGAAGAAGTACTCGAGATACCCGCGGATGTCGCGCCCCACGAGGCGTTCGGGCAGATCGGGCTGCATGTGGAACAGCCAGTGCCAGTACCCGGAGGCGAGCGAGGCGTCCAGGCGGCGGAACATCTCCCGGGTGGGAACGATGTCGAGCACGGCCAGCCGCTCCACCTGGTCCGGACGGTCCAGCGCCCAGCGGTGCCCCACGCGAGCGCCGCGGTCATGGCCCACGACCGCGGCGCGCTCGAAGCCGAGCGCCTCGACGAGGCCGGCCATGTCGGCGGCCATCCGCCGCTTGCCGTAACCCGTGGTGGGCTTGTCGCTCAGGCCGTATCCGCGCAGGTCCGGCGCCACAACCGTGTGCTCGGCGGCGAGATCCGCCAACACCGGCCGCCAGCAGTCGGAGGTCTGCGGCCAGCCATGGAGCAGGACAAGCAGAGGTCCGGCCCCGGCTCGGACGTAGTGCAGGCGGACCCCGTCCACCTGCGTCACTCCGGTCGTCACCGTCGGCTGTCCCATGGAGTGCGCCTTCCTGACACGAGTTAACCGTCTTAGACGGTTACGCTAGCGGGCAGAATGGAGGCGTGGCAACAGACGACATGTGGATCTGGGACGGCGGACGGGTCTGCCTGGACTTCACCAACACCCTCCGGAGCCGGTGGAGAACCACTCCCGAGGAGACACTCCGGGGACCGGACGACCTGATGGGCTGGCTCCGGGAGGCCCGTCTGCTCGCACCGGGAACCACCGACGCCGCCACTGCAGCCGTTCTCCTGTCCGCCCGACGGCTGCGCGAGAGCGTCGACCGGGCCGTACTGGCCGTCGCCGCCGGCCGACTGCCCGCATCCGGCGACGTGACGCTGCTCAACCGATCGGCAGCGGCGGCCCCCAGACCCGCCCTGCAACTCGTCATCACCGAGGACCGCCTGGAGCCCGCCGGCACCGCGCCCCTCGCGGCCGACCCCACACTCGCGCTGGCGCTCATCGCCCAGGACGCCGTCGACCTGCTTCTGTCCGCCGAGATCCGGCGCGTACGCGTCTGCGGAGCGGACCGCTGCGCACTGCGCTTCCTGGACCGCTCCCCGGCCCGCAACCGCCGCTGGTGCTCCATGTCCCGCTGCGGAAACCGCACCAAGGTCCGCCTCCACCAGGCGCGTACACGGCAGAGCGGCCGGATCACGGGAAGCTGACCGAGGAGTCCTCAGCTCACTGGGCGACCTCATACGAAAGGCCAGGCCGGGGACGCTCTCGATGTCCTTGGCCTGCACCGGGTGGCCTCGTTGTCCTTGGCCTGCACCGGGTGGCCTCGTTCGCAGCGGATCCGGACATCGACCTGCGCACCGCAGTCGCGGTGTCGCGCCACTACCGCCGGCCCCTCCGGGTCAGCACGGTAACGGTCACACCACTGCAGCAGCCTCATCAATGCCGGCTCCGTGAACCGGGCTCCTTGTACGTCTCGGTCGCGAGGATCCCTTCCTCCACCAGCATCTGAAGCCGCGCCGCGAGGACGTTACGAGGACAGTCCAGGACACGTTCGAAGGAACCGAAGCCGAAGACGATTGGCGGCGCGAGCGCGCCGGGGAATGTGGGCGGAGTCCATGTCGCACCCCGGCACCATTGAATTACGTTCGAAATAACATAGAGTGAAGGATCAGCAGGAGGAGGGCGAGCGGCCCTTCTAAGGAGCGAAGGAGCATGGGGTGCGATACGGGAAAGAGCACAAACCGGTGACCCGGCAGCGCATCATCGAGACGGCCGGCCGCCGACTCAAGCGGGACGGCATCGACGGCTCGAGCGTCGCGACGCTCATGAAGGACGCGGGGCTGACCAACGGCGCCTTCTACACCCACTTCACTTCAAAGGACGAGCTCGTCGCCACTGCCGTCGCCGACCAACTGCACGCACAGAACGCGAACATCGTCGCGCACGCGGCACCCGGCCGCGACGGACTCGAACAGATCGTGCGGTGGTACCTGTCCGCTCGGCACCGCAACAGCCCTGACGACGGCTGCCCGTCCGCTGCCCTGCTCGACGAGATAGGGCGCTGCGCAGACCCCATCAAGCAGGCCTACACAGACGGCGTACTTGTGGTCATCGACGGCATCGCCGCCCGCCTGGCGCCCGGCGATCCGCGCTCGGCCCGCACCAGGGCGCTGAGCGCCTACGCCATGATGGCCGGGACACTGCAGCTCTCCCGGGCCCTCGCCGACCGGCAACTTGCCGATGCACTCCTCGAACAGGGCATCCGCAACGCCCTCGATCTGCTGGGCGCAGGCAATGAGCCCCACGAGGAGGACCTCGAACTGCCGCACCCACCCTCGCAGCAGCAGTCACTCCCCCGCAAGCACGATCATCCGCGCCCGATGGCACCCGCCGCCACCGACCGGCACGTCGCCTGACCCCACGGCTCGTCACCCCTCACAGCAGGAGTCGAGCGTCTTCACGGGGAGCCGCGAGCGCCGCCCGATCGGTCACCCACGTCGCCGACGGGCGCCGCATCCGCAACGAGACATGACACACGGGAGAAAGGTTCCCCTTGCGGGCCGCCGACCAGCCCCTTAGAATTATGAATGTAATTTAAATGGCGGAAGACTGGCGCCAGTCACGCCGGCGTCCATGACGCGAGGTAAGGCCACTCCGAAGAGCGCTGCCCGCGAGGTGAGCGACAAGCACCGCACCAACGCGCCTGGCGCGCACTCGACACCGGGGCTGCTGCCCCCTGTCGGCAGCCCTGCCGAGACAGAGCACTTTTCAGCGTCGGGAAGCCTGAAACGAACAGCACACGCAATCCACGTGCCGACATCGGAAACAACCATGAGGGCCCTCACCCGGCTCCAGGCCGCGAACAACGTCGCCAACTCCTCCTGTTGATGACGCGAGGGACCCCTTTCATCCGGTGACGAGACCGGCCTGACACCCCTACCAGAAGGACCCGGACATGAGCGCATCGCGAAACTCCTCACCCCCCTCACGAACGTCGTACAAGTTCGCGGCGACGCGCTCCTTGCCCGTGGGCGGGGTGGACTTCGTCCATCGGCAGCTCGGCCCCGAAGACGGCGTGCCGCTGATCCTCCTGATTCACATGGCCGGAAACCTGGACAACTGGGATCCGCGCGTCGTCGACGGACTCGCCGCACGACGCCGGGTGATCACCTTCGGAAACCGCGGGGTGGGCGGGTCGGGCGGCTCCACGCCGGACACGATCGAAGGGATGGCGGACGACGGGGTGCGGTTCATCCGTGCCCTCGGCTTCGACCAGGTCGATCTGCTCGGCCTGTCGATGGGCGGCTTCATCGCACAGGTCATCGCGGCGGAGGAACCGCGCCTTGTCCGCAAGGTCATCCTCGCGGGCACCGGCCCCGCCGGAGGGCCCGGCATCGACAAGGTCCCGGCGCTGGCCGTCCAGGCCACGGTCAAGGGCGTCCTGACCCGCCAGGACCCGCTGCTCTCCATCTTCTTCACCGACACCGCCGGCGGCCGGCAGGCCGGGCGCGCCCTGGTGGAACGACTGAAGGAGCGCACGGACGATCGCGACAGGAACGTCTCGCCGCCGTCGCTGCGCGCCCAGCTCAAAGCCGTCAGACGATGGGGCCGCCAGGCACCGTCGGACCTTTCGGCCATCCGCCAACCGGTCCTCGTGGCCAACGGTGAGAACGACCGGATGGTGCCCAGCCAGAACACGATCGACCTGGCCGCTCGTCTGCCCAACAGCGAACTTGTCCCTCTCTACCGTGACTCCGGCCACGGGGGGATCTTCCAGTACAACGGGGACTTCGCCGCGAGGGCGCTTGACTTCCTCGGGTCCTGAGCTTGATCGGATGCCGTTGGAGCGGGCTTCACATTCGCCGGCCGCTTCTCGCTTACACCGGGGTTCGCTCGTCAACCCGTCACCCAAGCTCGGCGCACCTTCCCGTCGCGCTCCGGGCGCAATCGAGACAGCAGGCCTGGTGATGTCCCGCCGCGGCACTGCACAAGGGGTACCAGAAATTGACGTATGGTCGTAATAATACGAACGCTCCTTGTCGGGGCGCAGGACACCGCCCGCCTCTCGGCTTCCGGGCCCGCCACCTCAGCACCTACAGAAACGAGGCTCTCCGTGCGTGACCTCCCCTTCCAGTCAGCCGTGGACCAGTTGAGTGCGCTGGCCTCGGGCGAGGTATCGAGTGAGGAACTGCTCGAGGTCTACCTGAGCCGCATCGACGCCCACAACCAGACGCTCAACGCGATCGTCACCCTCGACGTCGAACGGGCGCGGAGCACTGCCAGGAAGGCCGACGCGAAGCGCGCGAGCGGGGCGGAACTCGGCCCGCTGCACGGTCTGCCGATCACACTGAAGGACAGCTACGAGACCGCTGGTCTGCGCACCGTCTGTGGCCGGCCCCACCTCCGGGACTACGTGCCCGAACAGGACGCCGAGGCGGTGCGACGGCTGCGTGCCGCAGGTGCGGTGATCATCGGCAAGACCAACATGCCCGCGGGGAACCAAGACGTCCAGGCGGACAACCCGGTCTTCGGACCAACGCTCAACCCGTGGAACACCGCACGCACGTCCGGAGGCTCCGCAGGGGGCGGCGCCGTGGCTACCGCCGCAGGGCTGACCGCATTCGACTTCGGCTCGGAGATCGGCGGATCCACCCGGATCCCGGCACACTTCAACGGCCTCTACGGACACAAGGCGACCTGGCGGTCCATCCCGCTCATCGGCCACGTGCCGGGCGGACCCGGAGTCGGGCGGTGGGGGGAGATCGACCTCGCCTGTGCGGGCGCCCAGGTGCGCGAGGCGCGTGACCTTGTCCCCGTCCTCCACGCCACGGTAGGACCGCCCGAGCGTGACGGCGGATTCAGCTACACCCTCGCACCACCCAGGGCGAGCGCACTGGACGGCTTCCGGGTCGCGGTGTGGCCGGAGGACCCCTCATGCCCCGTCGACCACGACGTCGCCACGGCGATGGACGACGCCCTGAGCGCCCTCAAAACAGCCGGCGCGAAGGTCGAGTTGCGGCCCTCCGGCCTCCCCGGTGACATGGCGACCAGTCATGACATCTTCCTGCGCCTGCTCTTCGGCGCGTTCACCTACGACCGATCCGGCCTGACAGCGGCCTCCAACACAGCGCTCCTCGCGCGTCTGGTCCAGCATCCTCGTGGAGAGGCGCTGTACGCCCTGCGAGGGACCTTCCAGTCCCATTACAGCTGGCTCCAGGCGGACGTGGCACGCCATGAGCTGCGGCAGCGGTGGACCGAGTTCTTCCGGGACTTCGATGTCCTCCTCATGCCGGTCACACCGACCGCGGCACCGCCTCATCACAACAAACCGATCGACAGATTCGGACGCCGGATCCAGGTCGACGAGCGGTCTCGCCCCTACTGGGACCAGGTCAAGTGGAGCGCCATCGCCAACGTGGCCGGCTCTCCGGCGACGACCATCCCGGTGCGAACCGGCCGAGACGGTCTGCCCGTCGGGCTCCAGGCGATGGGTCCGAGCGGCGGCGACCTCACCACCATCAAGTTCGCCGAGCTCCTCGGCCGAGAACTCGAGGGCTACCAGCCCCCTCCGGCCTTCATGTGACGATCCGCCGACCCGCACTGCCGACGAACCGGACCCCAGGCCGCCCTGGCTGGCGCCGACCACACCGAAAGGTCCCGATGAACACGCTGGACACCCCCCTCACTCTCCCGAACGGCCAGATACTGCCCAACCGCCTGATGAAGTCGGCGCTCAGCGAGTCGCTCGGGGACAAGAACAACGCCCCCGACAAGCGTCTGGGCCGTCTGTACTCCACATGGAGCCGAGGCGGTTACGGCCTGATGATCACCGGCAACGTCATGGTCGATCGCGCACAGCTCGGTGAGCCGGGCAACATCGTCATCGAGGACGAGCGTGATCTCGACGCGCTCTCTCGCTGGGCCAAGTCGGCCCAGGACTCGGGCGGTGCGATCTGGGCACAGCTCAACCACCCTGGCCGCCAGGCCAATCCCTTGGCACTCGGACATACGCCGGTGGCACCCAGCCCGATCCCGACGAAACTGCCCGGAGCCACGACGCCGCGCGAACTGCGACCGGCCGAGATCGAGGAGATCATCGAGCGCTTCGCCAAGGCCGCGGCCGTGTGTGAGACAGCCGGCTTCAACGGCGTACAGGTGCAAGCAGCACACGGGTATCTCATCTCGCAGTTCCTGTCACCGCTGTCGAACCGGCGCGACGACGGCTGGGGCGGCGATCCCGCGCGGCGGATGCGTTTCGCCCTTGAGGTTGTCCGCCGCATCCGCGGCCGCGTCGGGCCCGGCTTCGCGGTGGGCGTCAAACTCAACTCGGCGGACTTCCAGCGGGGCGGATTCACCGAGGACGAGTCCCAGGCCGTGCTGGCCGCGCTCGCCCACGAAGGCGTCGACCTCATCGAGGTCAGCGGCGGTAGTTACGAGTCCATGGCGATGAGCGGCTCGGCGGCGCCCAGTACCAGGGCACGCGAGGCGTACTTCCTGGAATACGCCCGCACTGTTCGCAAACTCCTGGGCGACATCCCACTCGCCGTCACAGGCGGATTCCGCACCCGTGATGCCATGCAGCAAGCCGTACAGGCCGGCGAATGCGACGTGGTCGGCATCGGCCGGCCGGCGATCACCACGCCGGACGCCGCTCGGCTCATCCTCGAAGGGCAGGCCGAGGCACTCACGGCACACCAGGTGCGCTACGGCATGAGAACCCTGCTGGGCAAGATCACCGACGTCAAGGTCCTGGACGGGGTACTGGACATCAGCTGGCACACCGACCAGATACATCGCCTCGGCAACGGCCTGCACCCCGACCTGAACCGCGGCAGCCTTGCCACCACCATCGCGATGGTGCGGCGAAACGGCCGCACCTCGTTCCGCGCCAGGCGAGGCGGGTCGTGAATCACTGCGGCTGCAACGGTCGGAGCCCTCGCTGAGCCCCTCGGGGTTCAGGCAACAGACTGCGCCGGCCGACAAAGCATCTCGCCGTCGGCTCCGACAACGGCGCCTGCCTGTCGCCTGAACCCCGCTGAGACCGACGCGACCTCACCGATCCACGATGACGGTCGTGCCGCCTCCGTCGGCGACGGTCAGGTGAGCCCTGTGCTTCCTGGACCGCTCCCCCGCCCACAACCGCCGCTGGTGCTGCATGTCCCGCTGCGGCAACCGCACGAAGGTCCGCCTCCACCAGGCCCGGGCCAGACGCAGCGAGCACACGCCGACAGACTGAGCCCGCCACGAGTCCCTGGCGCAACCGCGCCCGGTCACTTGGCGGGCTTCAGACGAAATGCCGGGCCGGGAATGCTCTCGATGTCCTCCGCCGGCACGGCGTGGCCCCGTTCGCAGCGGATCTGGGCGTCGACGTGCGCGCCGCATCCACGGTGGCGCGCCAGCATGGCCGGGCCCTCGGGGTCGGCGCGGTAGCGGTCACCCCACTGCAGGAGCCCCATCACGGCCGGGACCAGGTCCACACCCTTGGGCGTGATCACGTACTTCGGCCGGCTCCGCGCGCCCGGTTCCTTGTACGTCTCCGTGGCCAGGATGCCTTCCTCGACAAGCATCCGAAGCCGGGCCGCGAGAAGATTGCGAGGACAGCCGAGGACGCGTTCGAAGTCGCTGAAGCGGGACGAGCCGTACCAGACTTCGCGCAGGATCAGGATCGTCCACTTCTCCCCCACGACCTCAAGGGTCCGGGCGATCGAGCAGTTCGACGTGTCCCGGTCGAGACGGGCATCCACGCCGGCTTCCTGAAAAGTTTCGGTCCTCGCATCCATGCAGTGATACTAACCTCTCCTGAGTTTACTTTTCCATACCCAGCAAGTACCGTCATCGGCAGCAGCTCCCCGGCCGCACGCGAAAAACGAGCGCACAGGGTGACCTGCCCGAAGAATCACAGCGACCACCGAACCACCCACGCAGAGAGGCGGCCGACATGAAGGCCTTCGTCGTCGAGAAGTACGGCAAGGACGGTGTACGGGCCGCGGAGGTACCCGAGCCGCGCGTCGGAGACCGCGACGTTCTGGTCAGAGTGAGCGCCGCGAGCGTCAACCCGCTGGACAAGATGATCCGCAACGGGGAGTTCAAGCAGCTCATCAAGCACAAGCCTCCGTTCGTGCTCGGCCACGATGTGGCCGGCGTCGTGACCCGGGTCGGCTCCGCCGTACACGGCATCGAAGCCGGCGACGAGGTCTACGCCCGTCCGCGCGACCAGCGGATCGGAGGCTTCGCCGAATACATCGCGATCGACGTGGACGACGTCGCGCCCAAGCCGGCCTCCCTGACCCTCCAGGAGGCAGCCGCGGTGCCGCTGGTGGCCCTGGCCGCCTGGCAGGTCCTTGTCGACCGCGCCCACGTGAAGCCGGGTCAGAAGGTGCTCGTCCACGCCGGTGCCGGCGGTCTCGGCTCTACGGTCATCCAGCTCGCCAAGCACCTCGGCGCCACCGTGGCGACGACCGCGAACACCGATTCCGAGAAGCTGGTCAGGAGCCTCGGCGCCGACATTGTCGTCGACTACACCAAGGAGGATTTCTCCAAGGTGCTTGGCGGCTACGACCTGGTGCTGGACTCCCTGGGCGGAGCGAACCTTGAGAAGTCGCTGACCGTGCTCAAGCCCGGCGGCCTGGCCATCAGTGTCGTCGGCCCGCCGGACGCCGCCTTCGCCAAGCAACTCGGCGCCCCCTCCTTCCTGGGCCTGGTCATGAGCGTGCTCAGCCGCAGGATCCGCAGGCAGGCGAAGGCGCTGGGCGTGCGCTACCAGTTCTTCTTCATGCAGGCCAACGGCTCCCAGCTGCGCAAACTCGGCGCCCTCTACGACAGCGGGAAGCTCCGGCCGGTCATCGACAGCACCTTCCCGTTCGACCAGACACTCGAGGCGATGGCGCACGTCGAGCAGGGCCGCACCAAGGCCGGCAAGGTCGTGGTCTCGATGGAGCCCGACAACGGCTGAGCCTGCTCGGGTCGCAGACCCTCCGTCCGGCACAGTCACCAGAGGGGCGACGACGCCGTCGGCGATCCGCTGGCGACTACGGTGGCAAACAGCCGGCACTGCTGGAATTCCGGCGCCCTCCCGCTGCCCGTCGGGATCGATCACCGCCCTCGACGTTCTGATCATGCTCGGTGTGCCGCTGCTCCTCGCACAGAAGATCCGCAACAGCGGTCGCCACACCCTCGGCGACCTCGTCTCGTTGCGGGCATCAGGTTCGGGGCCCCGGATCGCCGCGACCGCGGTGACACTGGCCATCACCATTCCCCTCCTCATCATCCAACTGCGTGTCGCCGGCAGCAGCACGGCTCTTCTGATCGGCACATCGGCCGAGGGAGCCCAGGTGGTGTGCACGATACTGATGGGCTGTCTCGTCGCCTGCTCCGCCGCGGTGACGGGTCTGCGGGGAAACAGTTTCATGCACGTCGCCAAAGTGGCGATCATCTTTTTCGCACTTGCGGTGATCACATTGCTGGCTCTCAGGAAATCCGACTGGGATCCCGGATCCCTGCTCTCCACCGCGGTGGGCAAGAGCCTGGCGCCGGACGACTATCTGAGGCCGGGATTCTGGCCCTACACGGCAACGCTCGGGGCGCTCAACACATTCGGCAATCACATAGTCTTCATTCTCGGTACGGCCGTCATGCCTCACCAGCTCCTGCGGATCGGCGCATCCCGGACCGGGCGCACGGCACGGCGGTCCGTGAGCATCGCCACGGGGCTGGTCGGTGCCTTCGTCCTCCTCCTGATCACCACCGGCTTCGCGGCAGCGGCCGTGGTGGGCGCGACCGGCATCGGCGCGGTCGACCCCACCGGGCAGTCGTCCCTGATCCAGCTGGCCTCGGGCGTGCTCCGTGACGGCTCGACAGGACGCGTGGCGCTGATCACCGTCGTTGCGTGCGTCGCCTTCCTGACCGTGCTCACGACCGTGTCCAGCGTGACCTTCGCCGCCGTCTCCTTCGCCCACGACGTGTTCGCGCGAGGCAGGCGCCGCCGCACCGAGACCGGGGAGGTGCGGGCACTGCGCGTGGCCGCCGTCATCGTGTGCGCGGTGGGCCTTTCACTGGCCGCCGCCATCCACCGGTATCCGACTGATTTCCTGGTCGCCTTCTCGATCAGCGTTGCGGCGTCCTGCATCTTCCCCGCGTTGATCTATTCGTTCTTCTGGCACCGGTTCAACCGCGGAGGACTACTGTGGTCCGTTTACGGAGGACTGCTGCTCTGCATCATCCTCACGGCCTTCTCGCCCATCGTCTCGGGGACCGCGTTCGCACTGTGGCCGGAAGCGAATTTCAACTGGTATCCGTTCCAGACTCCAGGCCTGGTTTCCGTACCTGTGGCGTTCGTCCTCGGGTGGCTCGGCAGCATCAGCTCGCCCGCAGGTTCCGAACTCGAGTTCCGTGACATGCAGTACAGAATTCTGACGGGAAGGACAGCCGGGCCTCAGGCCGCCGACCTTCAGCGGTAAGTGTTCCGAGTCGCAGCCGGAATCGCGTTCCGTGCCAGGTCGCCGCTCTCGCGACGCCCTGGCGGTGGAGGAACACGGTGGGTCACGGGGTGTCGTCGCTACGTCCGGCCACCCGAAGGGCACGGTCGCGCCACAGATCCGGAGCCTCCACGTCTCGCCGGCAATCTCAAGGGGCCCCCTCGTTCGGGCGGTCGACGTGCCCGGATCGAGAGAGCGTCCACGCCGATGCCCCCCCTGGGCCTGCTCGCCTCCATGAGGGTGATTCCAATCCCATCTGAGTTTACTTCCCTATACTCAGCCAGTAACGTCATGGCCCTCACATCGCCCCAGGCTGCCGCCGGGTAACCCCGCACGGCACCCGTCCGAAAAGGAGCACCTCATGGGAGTCAGCAAGGAAGCACACGAGTTCGCGGAGTTCCTCGCGAGCGTGAGCGCGAAGTCGTCGACACCGGGCCTGGACCTGGCCGTCATCCGCGACATCGTCGACTCCAACCACAAGGCATCGACCGAGCCGGAAGGCGTCACCTACGCCGAGGTCGACGCGGACGGCGTCCCCGCCCTGTGGGCCATCCCCGAGGGCGCCGACCCCGACCGCGCACTGCTGCACTTCCACTTCGGCGGATCCGTCACCGCCTCCATGCACTCCGACCGCAAGGCCGCCGGCCACATCGCGAAGGCGGCCGGCGCTCGCTCCCTCGTCGTAGACTTCCGCCTGGCGCCCGAACACCCCCACCCCGCCCAGCTCGACGACGCCGAGACCGCCTACCGCTGGCTGCTCTCGCAGGGCTACCAGCCCCAGAACATCGGCAGCACCGGCCACTCCATCGGCGGCACCCTCGCGGTGTTGCTGCCGCTGCGCCTGCTCGCCAAGGGCGAGGCCACCCCCGGAGCGATCGTCAGCGTCTCCCCCTGGACCGACCTCACCCTCGGAAACCCGGCCGTGGACGCCAACGAGACCAACGACAAGATGCTCAGCCGGGGCACGCTGGAGCTCTTCCGAGGCGCCTGGCTGCAGGACCCGGCCGTGGACTTCGCATCCCCCGAGATCAGCCTCGTAAAGGCCGATCTGACCGGCCTGCCGCCTACGCTCGTCTACTACGGCGAGTACGAGACCCTCGCCGACGACGGCGCCCAGCTCGGCCGCCGCCTCGCGGACTTCAAGGTCACCACCGAGACCCATTCGATGCCCGAAGGGCAGCACTCGTTCGTCCTGGGCGCCGGACGCGTGCCCGAGGTGGACCAGGCCATCGGGCAGATGGGCCAGTGGCTGCGCAAGCACCTCGGCGCCTGAGCACACGCCGCGCCTGACAGTGAGGCCCGCCGCCAGGCGCCGCACCACCGGGATGCCGGTGACCGGTGGACCGGTCACCGGCCTCCCGCTCGACCACACCGGCATGTGGTACCTGTGTCCGACCCTTGTTCCACACACCACCACACCACGTCCCGATGTCACAAAGGAGTGCGCGATGGGAACGTACGAGGATGTCTTCCGCGCCAGTACCGAGGACCCCGAGCGCTTCTGGCTGAAGGCGGCGGAAGGCATCAATTGGGATGTCGCTCCACGCCGCGCCCTTGACTCCTCGGGCGCGCCCTTCTACCGCTGGTTTCCCGACGGACGGCTCAACGTCTGCTTCAACGCGCTCGACCGGCACATCGAGGCCGGCCGGGGTGAACAGCCCGCTCTGGTCTACGACTCACCCGAGACCGCCACCCGCCGCACCTACACCTACGCGCAGCTGAGGGACGAGGTGGCGGCCTTCGCCGGAGCACTGGCAGGACTCGGCGTGGGGCACGGCGACCGAGTGGTGATCTACATGCCGATGGTCCCCGAAGCCGCCATCGCAATGCTGGCCTGCGCACGGATCGGCGCGGTCCACTCGGTCGTCTTCGGCGGCTTCGCCCCCCGCGAACTCGCCCTGCGCATCGACGACGCGGCCCCCAAAGTCGTCGTCTCCGCTTCCTGCGGCATCGAGGGCAAGCGGGTCATCGCGTACAAGCCCCTGCTCGACCAGGCGATCGAACTCGCGGTCCACAAGCCCCAGAAAAGTGTGATCCTGCAACGCCCGCAGGAGCGGGCCGAGTTGGGGCCCGACGATCTCGACTGGGCCGCCCTCGCCGCCGCCGCCGCGCCGGCCGACTGCGTTCCCGTCCCCGCCACCGATCCCCTCTACATCCTCTACACGTCCGGAACGACCGGAAAACCCAAGGGAGTCGTACGCGACTGCGGCGGCTACGCGGTCGCCCTGCACTGGTCGATGGGCGCCGTCTACGACGTGGGCCCGGACGAGACCATGTTCACCGGCTCCGACGTGGGCTGGGTCGTCGGGCACTCGTACATCGTCTACGGCCCGCTCCTGGCCGGCGCCACCACCGTCCTGTACGAGGGCAAGCCGGTCGGCACCCCGGACGCGGGCCAGTTCTGGCGGGTGGCCGCCGAGCACCGGGTCAAGACCATGTTCACGGCGCCCACCGCCTTCCGCGCCATCCGCAAGGAGGACCCGAAGGGAACGCTCACCGCCGGCTACGACCTGACCGGTCTGCGGTATCTCTTCCTCGCCGGCGAGCGTCTCGACCCCGAGACCTACCACTGGGCGAGCCAGCTCCTGGGCATTCCGGTGATCGACCACTGGTGGCAGACCGAGACCGGATGGCCCATCGTCGCCAACCCGGTCGGCATCGAGGCCGCCCCCGTCAAACCCGGCTCCCCCACCCGCCCGCTGCCCGGATGGGACGTCCGCGTCCTCGACGCCACGGGCGAGCCGGTGCCCGCGGGCGTCGACGGCGCCATCGTCGTGGAACTCCCTTTGCCACCCGGCGCGCTCCCCACCCTCTGGAACGACGACGACCGCTACGTCGCCTCCTACCTCTCCGCCTTCGACGGCTACTACCTCACCGGCGACAGCGGCCACCTCGACGAGGACGGCTACGTCTTCGTCATGGGCCGCACTGACGACGTCATCAACGTCGCCGGACACCGGCTGTCCACCGGCAGCATCGAAGAGGCCCTGGCCGCCCATCCCGACGTCGCCGAATGCGCCGTCATCGGCGTCGCCGACTCCCTGAAGGGACAGGTGCCGCGCGGTTTCGTCGTCCTCAAGGCAGGCACGGGCCGCGAACCGGGCGAAGTCGAGGCCGAACTCGTGCAACTCGTGCGCGACCGCGTCGGCGCCGTCGCCTCCCTCAAGGACATCACGGTCGTGGCCGCCCTGCCCAAGACCCGCTCGGGAAAGATCCTGCGCAAGACCATGCGCGGCATCGCCGACGGCCGTGACGAACCCATCCCCTCCACCGTGGACGACCCCAGCGTCATCGAGGTGCTGCGCCCCGTTCTCCGCCGCGCCGGTCACACACCGTGAACGCCCGGCTCTGGCCGGACGGCGTCAGCGCGTCCACCGGACATGCCTCGGCACGGCTCGTCGACCAGGCCGGGGGTACATTTCCAATGTGGGAGCCAATACCCACGCCTTCCTCAGCGACCTCGCTCGAGGGCTCGCGCCCCGAGCGGATCACATGGTCGACGTGGTGCTGCAACGCTTGCGCGGCGAACTTCCCGAGATATGGGAGTGCGAGGACATCGCCGCTCTGGCGCCGGTGGCGTTGTCCGAACACGTCACCGCTGTTCTGGATTTCCTCGAGCGTGACCTTGACATGACCGAGGTCGGGACGCCGCCCGCCGCCATCGAGTTCGCCTGCCGTCTCGCCGAGCACGGGGTGCCGATAAGTCAGCTTCTTCGCATCTATCGGCTCGTCCACGCGGGTGTGCTTCATGAGCTCTACACGGAGACAGCCCGTGTCACCACGTCCCAGGAGCTGATCAACGCGACGACGGTCACCCTGAGCGCGATCGGCTTCGAGTATGTCGATCGCACGGCGGAACAGGCTGTCGCGGCGTACCAGGCGGAACGCGACCGCCGGATGCAGCGGCGGCTGATGATGATCAACGAGGCCGGGACGCGGATCGGGACCACCCTGGACACCGTCCGCACCGCCCAGGAGCTGGCGGACGTCGGTGCCGACCACTTCGCAGACCTCGTCATCGTCGACCTCTTGTGCTCCGCCCTCCAGGAGGAGGGCACGGACCCGGTAGCCGGTCCCCCGACGCTCCGCCGAATCGCCCAGGCGGTCTCGGACGGTTGTCCGGACCCGGAAATCGTCACAGGGCAGACGTACCACTACCCGGACGGCTCGGAGCCGGCTCGCGTACTGGCCACCGGACGGCCTCTCCGGTTCCGCATCGCCGCGGACGCCGTCCCCGTATGGCTGGCCATGTCGGCGGACCGCGAGCCGTCCCTGCGCGCCTGGGGGCCGAACTCCCTGCTCCTGGTCCCGCTGTGGGCCCGCGGAAGCCCGTTGGGACTCGCGCAGTTCGTCCGGCGTCACACGGCAGACCCCTTCGACGACGACGAGCTCCTGCTGGCTCAGGAGATCGCGTCCAGAGCAGCGGTCAACATCGACCATGCCCGTCGCTACACCCAGGAGCGCTCCACCGCGCTCACCCTCCAACGCAGCCTGCTGCCGCATCACGTGCCGGGCGAGTCCGCCGTCGAGTCGGCATCGCGCTACCTGCCCAGCGGATCCAGAGCGGGCGTGGGCGGTGACTGGTTCGACGTGATCCCGCTCTCTGGAGCCCGCGTCGCCCTCGTCGTAGGCGATGTGATCGGTCACGGCCTGCATGCCGCGGCCACCATGGGGCGGCTGCGGACGGCCGTCCGCACTCTTGCGGACATCGACCTGCCGCCCGACGAACTGCTGACACACCTTGATGACGTGGTCATCCGCATGCAGCGCGAGGAGGAACGGGGTACGGACGAGATCAGCGCCACCTGCCTGTACGCGGTCTACGACCCTGTCTGCGGTGTGTGCTCCCTGGCCAGTGCCGGACACCTTCCGCCGGCCGTCGTGACTGCACCCACCGCCGCCGACGACGCCACCGCAGCCCATGCGGTCGACGTCCTGGAGCTGCCGATCGGCCCGCCCCTGGGCCTGGGCGGCCTCCCCTTCGAAACCGCCCAGTTCGAACTGCCACCAGGCAGTCGGCTGGTGTTGTACACCGACGGCCTCGTCCAGAGCCGCTCGCGTGACCTCGAGACCGCCCTCGCGCTGCTGCGCGACGTGCTCGCCCAAGCACCGGCGTCGCTCGAGGAGACCTGCGACGAACTGCTCTCAGCGCTGCTGCCCGGCCGTCCCTCGGACGACGTCGCCCTCTTGGTGGCACAAACCGCAGCCCTCGACGCCCATCACGTTGCCACCTGGGACCTCCCGAGCGACCCGTCAGTGGTCGCCAAGGCCCGCGCCCAGGCATCCGATCAGCTGACCGCCTGGGGGCTGGAAGATATGGCCTTCACCACCGAGCTCGTGGTCAGCGAACTGGTGACGAACGCCATCCGCTACGGCAAGAGCCCCATCCGACTGCGCCTGATCCTGCGGTCCGCGCTGACGTGCGAAGTCTCCGACGCCAGCAGCACCGCCCCACACCTGCGCCGCGCCCGGGTCTTCGACGAGGGCGGCCGCGGCCTGCTCCTCGTCGCCCAGCTCACCGAGCAGTGGGGAACACGGCACAACAGCGAGGGCAAGGTCATCTGGGCAGAACAGCTGATTCCATCCGAAGTCTCGTCCGCTCCGGCGTGAGGTTCCGCGCAAGATCCGAGGGACGCAGACGGCGATGGCCATAAGGCGGTATCGCGAGGCCGCCGACACCGGGCCATGACGATCGACCGCAGGCGCCACGTCTGGGTCATTGCAGGCCCAGCAGGCAGCTGACGGTTGCGCCGAGCAGGCACGGCCGCCAACAGCCAGGGCATCACCGCATAGTGGAGCGCACCGGGTGTGAACAAGTCAGCCCATCAGACGCAGCCCGTCCCCGAAGTCGATGCGCGTGAGATCTGCGCGCGAGACGATACCGAGCTTGGGGAACAGGTTGGCCAGGTGATGGGCCACGGTGCGGGGACTGATCAGCAGCTGTGCCCCGATCTCCCGGTTGGTGAGCCCCTGCGCGGCCAGCCGTGCGACTCTCAGCTCCTGCGGGGTGAGGATGGCTGCGGTGTCCCGGGCCGGTGCGAGGTCGCGGTGCAGGTGCTGCCCGGTCAGTTCCTGTTCGCCCCGGGTGCGGGCAAGCAGGGGCGCCGCGTCCAGTCGCCGGAAGATCTCCGCGGCTTCGGCCAGCTGGGTCCGGGCGTCGGTACGGCGGCGGGCCCGCCGCAGCCACTCGCCGTACAGCAGGCGGGCGCGGGCGTGATTGAAGGGCCGCGACCGGGCTCCGGGAACATCCAGCGCGAGCCGGAACTGCTCCTCCGCGTCCGCCCCCGACGCCAGCAGGGCATTCACCAGGTGCGTCGCGGAGATCGCCCACGCCGCCCCGGTCCGTTCGGCCCAGCGTCGCAGCAGCCGCGCCTGTTCCTCGGCCGTCGCCCGCTGTCCTGCCTGGAGGGCGGCCTCGGCGGTGTCCGGCGCGGCGAGCACCGCGATGGTGGGGTGCGCCGAATGGTGTCCGCCCTCGGTCAGGCGGACCAGGTAGTCCAAGGCCTCCTCGGCCCGGCCGGCGAAGAGCGCCGACATGCCGAGGGACCACTGCGCGGCGGCGCTGAGCAGGCGCACACTGCGCGGCACCGAAACCTCGAAAGCCCGGGCGGCGTAGTCCGCGACGGCCGGCTCCTCGCCTCGGACGGCTGCCAGCCACCCCAGACAGTTGTGGCACTGCGACGCCAGGTGGTCGTCACCGATCTCCCCGGCCACCTGGAGCCCCTCCAGGGCGTTCGCCGCGGTCGACGTCCAGGAACCCTGCACGATGCCCAGCGCAGCCGCCTGTGCCAGCGCCTGGGTCAGGGCGGTCACCTGGTCCGTGGGCCGCAGCCGGTCGATCTCGCCGCGCAGGGCCTCCTCCAGGGCGGACTCGATTCCCCAGGCGATCGCCACCGGCGCCGGCGGCATCAGGAACCAGGAACTGCCGCTGAGCCGGCTGAGGACCTCGGCGTCGGGGGCCACGGCCTGGTCGCTGTCGTCGACTCCGTCGCTCAGGTCCTGCGTCCACCACTGGCGCAGCGACGGCAGCAGATCGGCGTTCGGGAAGTTCCCCCGCGGAAGCCGCCGCTCGAGCCGCTCGAGCGCCTCGCGCTGCAGCTCGCCGTGCCCGGCCGCCCACGCCGCCCGCAGCGCCATGCTGCCGAGCTGGAACGCCTGCCCGGCGTCGGCCACCCGCTCCATGTCCCGGAGCAGCCGACGGCAGGCGATTTTCAGATCGCCGTGCGCGAACTCGATCAATCCGCTCAGCCCTTCGCTGAGCTCCCCGACCATGGCTTCGGACGACATCCCTTCCGCCCGCTCCAGCATGCCCCGCGCCGCATCGACCTGTCCGGCCTCCCAGGCCGCCCTCGCCCCGTAGGACAGTCGCCGTGCCGCGTCGTCCGCGGCGGGTGACAGCCTCGCCGCACGCTGCAGGGCACGGGCAGCCGTGGCACAGCCGCCGCGCGCCCAGGCACGGCGGGCCGACTCCTCCAGCAGCCGGGCCACCTCCTCGTCGGTTCCGCCCGTGGCTTCCACAGCTGCGGCCAGATGCCAGGGCCTCAACTCGCCGGCGTGCTCGCCGCTCAGCACGGAGGCGAGAGCGTGATGCACAGCCTGCCGGTCCACGGGCGGCGCCACGTCGTAGACCACCGCCCCCATGAGCGGGTGGCGGAAGCGGATCCGCCCGCCCGAGCCCGTGGTGAGCAGGCCCGAGTGCTGGGCCTCGTCCCACGCGGCCGTGTCGAGGCCGAGCACGCCACCGGCCTGGCGCACGGTGTCCCGGTCACTGCGGTCGTCGGCGGCGGCGAGGAGAAGCGCGGTGCGGGCAGGCGCCGACAACCTCTCGATCCGGGCGTGGAAGGAACGACGCAGGCGGGGCCCGACAGAGATCTGGTCGTCGCCCAGCGGATACGCCGAGAGGTCGCCGGCCGCTTCGGACGTGGGCAGCTCCTGGAGTGCCAGCGGATTGCCGGCCGCCGCGCGGACCCTGCGGCGGATCACCGTCTCGTCCGCGTGCGGAGCGAGGGCACGGGCGAGGAGCCGGGCGTCGTCGTCGTCCAGCCCGCGGACCTCCATCGCCGCCAGTTTCTCCCAGGGGCCCTCGAGGGGATCGTCGTGGCCGGTGAGGAGCATGACCACGGCCTCGTCGCGCAGCCGGCGAGCGACGAAGGCCAGGCACTGCGCGGACGGCTCGTCCAGCCACTGGGAGTCGTCGGCGACGATCAGAACCGGCCGCTTGTCGGCCAGCTCGCCGACGAGCGTCAGTACGGCCACGCCGATCAGAAACCGGTCCGCCACATCGTTGCTGGTACCGAGCGCCCCCTTCAAGGCGTTGGCCTGCGGCTCCGGGAGCGTGCTGATCCGCTCCGTCACCGGCCACAGCAGTTCGTGCAGTGCGGCGAAGGCCAGCTGCGACTCAAGGCGAGTGCCCCCGCATCGCAGGACGGTGAAGTCCGCGGCGGCCGACTCAGCCATGTATTCGAGCAGGGCGGTCTTACCGATGCCGGGGTCACCCCACAACATCACGCTCGCTCCCAATCCCTGACGGGCACCGTCAAGGATCCGGTCAAGGGCTGCCTGCTCCTGGCGCCGTCCGTACAGGTCCATTTGCTTGAAAGCCTAATGGGCTGCGGTCGCCCGGAGCCACTGCGGCAACCCGAGTTCAATGACACCAGGCCATATGTGACGGACACGGTGACGGACACAGTGACGGATCCGCTTGCCGCTTTTCCTTCGTAGCGTCGGGGGTGACCAGTGAACTCGCGCCTCACCACAGGAGAAGGACATGGCAACAAGGACACGGCGACGGTGATCCGGGGTCGGGAGCGTCGGCAGGACAGTGGCTCAGCTCGTTGTGACGGACGCCGACATCGCCGCGGCGGCCACGGACCCGAAACGAAGGCTGCGCTACACCGCCGTCCCGACCGCCGGCCGCGTCAGCACGTTGCGCCACGTCTCCGTGCCCGGCCCTCGGCCAGCAGCCCGGAGGGAACACCAAAGGGCAGGCCCATACACGCCGGCACACCGCGCACCCGCACCCCGAGCGCCCGGGCGCGGTTCACCGGCCCAGACCAGTGCTCCACCACGGCCGCCTGCCCTCACCCACCGCCCGGCATCGGTTCCAGCTTCGGACCGCGATACCGCACGAGCACCCGGCACAAGAACTCGTACAAGGCCGGACAACGGCCCGGCTGCGCAGGACACCAGAAGGAGTGGACCAATGAGGGGCACCGTCACCATCATCGACAAGGGCGACGTGCGGGTGCACAGTTACATGGCTCCCGACGACAGCATCAACGTCACCACCCAGCTGATCGAGACCCCTGGCCGGCTGGTCGCGGTGGACGGCCAGATCACGATCGCGGGCGCCGACGAGGTTGTCGCATACGCCAAGGAACTCGGCAAACCGCTGGACCGGCTCATCATCACCCATGAACACCCGGACCACTTCCAGGGCGCGGCCCGCTTCAACGCACCCATTCACGCCCTGGCCGTCACGCGCGATCAGATGGCGGCGCGAGGCGACCTCCAGGACCCCACCGGCATCCCGGTCCCCGCGGCAGAGGTGGCCCCCTCCGTTCTGATCACCCCGGGTACCGAGGTCATCGACGGCGTTCCCTTCGTCTTCGAAGCCCTTTCCGGCGGTGAGACCTCCGACCAGCTGCTGATCCGGCTGCCCGAACACGGGGTGCTGGTGGCGCAGGACATCGTCTACCACAAGACCCATGCGTTCGTCGGAAACCACGACATCGACCGCTGGCAGGTCCTCCTCCAGGAACTCGCCGACCCGGCTTACGACACGATCCTGCCCGGACACGGACTGCCCGCGGGACAGGCCGTTCTCACGGAGATGGCCGAGTACCTGAAGGTCGCCGGTGAGCTCCTCGGCGACGACGGCCAGGCCTACAAGCAGGCCATCATCGAACGCTTCCTCACCTATGCGGCTCCCCTGGTGATCGACATCAGCAACTTCTACCTGTTCGGCACCCCGATCGTCATCCCGTCCGCCTGACCGCCTCACCTTCGTTTGCCGCCGCCCTCGGGCTGGTCCTGCCCGCGGCCACCGGCACAGCCCCGGTACTGACCCCGCTGGCCGCGACCGGCCTGGTCGTGGTGATGGTGCTGGCCTCGATCACCCCCGCCCGCCGCAAGGAACCCTCTGGCATCGCCTTCAACGCCTTCCTGCCGATCCTGGCCGCCCTGGTGGCCTGGGGACGCTCCGGCCCTACAGCTTCTGACCTGGCCTACCTGCTGAGCGCGGCCTCGGCAGGCAAGGCGGCCGCGCTCAGCGCTCGTCATCAGTACGAACGGCGTGCACTACAGGGGCCACACAGGCGCATACGGGCCTACCGCAGCCGATGCCGCTCCGATGGCAAAGGCGGCGGCACCCGCACCCCACCAGGCACCACAGCTCCGTGGTCGTCGGACGCGATCACAGCCACGCAAGCCCCCTACGAAACGGAACCACGCCATGAGCGAGCCCAGCACGATCCGCCTGGAGCGGACGACCCCGCGGACCGCCAGGATCACGTTCGCGAATCCTCCCGCGAACCTGGTGATTCCCGAGTCCGCCGTGACGCTGCTCAAGATCGTCAAGGAGCTCGAGAACGACCCGGACATCCAGGTCGTCGTCTTCAGCAGCGACCTCCCCGACTTCTTCGTCAACCACTACGACGGCGCCGCAGCCGCCGACCTCCCCCAGCCCGAGCACGAGGGCGACAACCCGGTCTGGACCGACATGGTCCTGCGGCTGACCAAGGCTCCGTTCATCAGCATCGCGGCCATCCGGGGCCGCACCCGCGGCGCGGGCAACGAGCTGGCCCTCGCCTGCGACCTGCGCTACGCCAGCCGCGAGAAGGCGTTCTTCGGCCAGCCCGAGGTCGGCATCGGCATCGTTCCCGGCGGTGGCGGCGGCGAGCGACTCCCGCGCTCCATCGGCCGCGACCGCGCACTGGAGGCGATCCTGACCAGTGCCGACTACGACGCCGCCCTGGCCGAGCGCTGGGGGTGGGTCACCCGGACCCTGCCCGACGCGGAACTCGACGCCTTCGTCGACGCGACGGTCGCCCGTCTCGCCTCCTTCGACCGGCAGGCACTGGCGACCGCGAAGGCCCAGGTCAACCGGGCGACACTGCCGCCGGACGCCCACCTGGTCGCCGCCTTCGGCGAGTTCGCGGGCACACTGACGCAGCCGGGATTCGCCGCGCGTGCGGTCGGGCTCGGCGCGCTGGCCGCCGAGAAGGGCCTCGACGTCGAGTACGAGCTGGGCGAGTACATCGGCCGCGTCAACGAGAACCTCTGATCACCTCCTGCCGCGGCACCCTGGTGGGTTCCGGCCCCGCCCCACCAGGTGCCCTGCGGTGGTCGGGTATGCCTCGACGGCAGCCCGGCCACCCACGGAGCGGGCGCCATCGCGAAACCGTACAGGCGGCTTCGTCGGGCCGTGAGCTTCTCTCCTCGGCTGCACGAACTGCCGCACTCCCCCACCAGGCAAGTCCGTCAGCCAGGAGATCCCCTTTCCCTCGCGTCTACCCACCCGAGCCCGGCGCCACCCCACTGATCCTCACCCACGGCGCGAGCGGGGCTCCCGGCGGATTCCCGCACACGCTCGCCACCTGAGCGACCCGCATGCACGGCGACATCCCGCTGCCCGTTCCACGGTTCCAGCAGGGAGCAGGCGCCTCCGACTCGCAGCACCATGACCGAAGGCCCCTCCGCATCATGCCGAGCCACGACACGCCCAAGCCCATCCGCGCGGACGCAGCTCGTAACCGCACCCGCCTGCTCGACGCCGCGCGCCATGCGTTCACTTCCGGACAAGTACCGGTGTCGATGAAGCAGATCGCGCGGGACACGGGGGTCGGCATCGGCACGCTCTACCGGCACTTCCCCACTCGGGAAGCACTGGTCGAAGCGATCTACCGGCACGAACTGGCCCAGTTGTGTGCCGACGCCGAGGCGCTCCTGCACACGAGGCATCCAGCCCACGCCCTACGCAGCTGGATGGACCACTTCGCCGACTACGCGATGACACGACGAGAGACCGCAGACGCCCTACGGGCAGTTCTCGCCTCCGGCGCCGGGACCGTGTCGCCGGCACGTGAACAGCTCTCCGCAGCGGTGCAAACCATTCTTGCCGCCGGGATCGCCGCCGGGACGCTGCGCGACGACGTTCACGCCGAGGACGTCGTCATCATCCTCGTCGGCATGCTCACCACTACCTCGCCAGCAGACGGGCGCGACCAACTGGGCCGCATGTTCGACCTGCTCATGGACGCCGTCCGCGCCCCAGTACCCACCGACCCGAACACACCGCCCGCCCGGCGCGCCTATGACTCCCTCCGGGTCGGAAACCCCCTGACACCGTGACTCACACCATGGACCCCACCTAGCTCTTGTCGACCGCACCCTACTGAGGCGGTGCGAAGCCCTCCACCTCCCGGGCCGGCGGGCGGCGGACTCGGCGGTGGTGAGATCGTCTCCGCTCGGGCCCATGACGTGCCGTCCGGTAGGCGGTCCGCTCCCCGGCGTTGCGCCGAACGCCGCGTGGTGTCCGCGGTGGCGACGGTGCCGCTGCGGCGCACCCGCCCGGGGCCGAGGTGCGGTGGTCTCCCGGGTGCGTCGGATCGACCGCAAAATCGTCTGTCGATCGTAATATTACATGCGTCAGACCATAGATTAGGATGGGATGCAAGGCAATGGCCCGGCGGAACTGATGGAGGAACCCTGTGGCGCGCTACACCAAGGAGCACAAGCAGGTGACGCGGCAACGGATCATCGAACGGGCCGGTCATCGGTTCAAGCAGGACGGCATAGACGGCTCCGGCGTCTCCACCCTGATGTCGGACGCCGGACTCACCAACGGAGCCTTCTACGCCCACTTCGAGTCCAAGGACGACCTCGTCGCCAACGTCGTCGCCGACCAGCTGCGTACGCAGAAGGAGAGCTACGGCACGTTGCGGCCCGGCCGCGAGGGACTCGAGGATTTCGTTCACGAGTATCTGTCGCCCCAGCACCGGGACAACCCCGGCGACGGATGCCCGTCCGCCGCCCTGCTCGACGAGATCGGCCGCTGCGGGGACGGGGCCAAGGGGGCCTACACCGACGGCGCCAGGGGCATCGTGGAAGAGCTCGCTGCCCGTCTGGCACCCGAGGATCCGCAGTCCGCCCTCGGTAAAGCCATCGGGCTCTTCACCATGGCGGTGGGAACGTTGCAGCTGTCCCGCGCCCTCTCCGACCATGAGTTCTCCGACAAGGTCCTTGAGCAGGGAATCGAGAACGCCCTCACCTTCATCCGCTGAGGGACGGGCGACCCCCCGGGCGGGTGACCGCCTGCCCCTGCCGCGCCCTGCGTGATGAGGTTGCGTCCGCACGCGAAAGCGATCCCATGCACGCCGACAATGCGGCCAGCGGCACGGCTCCAGGCCGCTCACCACTCAGCGGGAGCTCGCCCGACCCCGCCTCGCACCGAGCAGCCAGCACTGGCTCAGCCCCCTGGAGACTCCCGCCGCGCCCCTGACGGGGCGTCCACCACGCCGTTCTCCGCATCGCCGTCCCGCACGACGACCACCTCGCCGGCGCCGCGCGGCCGGGAAACGGCCAGGTCAGTGATGGCGGACAGACGCCTCGAGTCGCCCGCCCGCCGGGCGTCACGACTCTGAGGCAACGTCCTCGGTCTGAGCACCGACCGGACCGCGGACCTACGGCCGGCCGAAGAACTCGAGAGCGGTCGGCACGAACTGCTCATGGAACTGGAAGATGCCGCCGTGGCCGGCGTCGGGGTAGATCACCAGCTCGGCGTTCGGCAGTCGCCGCGCCATGGCGACCGAGTTCTGCGTCGGAACCATCCTGTCGTCGTCACCGTTGGCGACGAGCACGGGTTGCTGGATGACGGAGAGATCCTGGGGACGTGCCAGCCCCCAGCGGTGGATGGCCTTGAGCTGGGAGAAGTAGGAGATGAGGGAGATCGCCTTGTCCCGGTCCTTCGTGCGCTCCTTCAGGCGGGCCAGGAATTCCTTGCCGGCCCGACGCCCGTTCGCGGTGCGGGTGAAGAAGAGGAACTGCTTCGGATCCTGAAGGGTGAGCAGCGCTCGGAGCGTGTCGAAGTGGGAGATCCGGGTCACGTTCTTGATGCCCTCACCGCCGGCAGGACCGGTGCCCGCAAGGATCAGTCTGCGGATGAGTTGCGGGTCCGTCTGCGCAATCACCTGGGCGATCATGCCGCCCAACGAGAAACCGAGGATGTCTACCTGCTTGAGTCCGAGCGCCCGGATGAAGGTGACGGCGTCCTTGGCCATCTCCTCAATGGTCTTCGGCGTCGAACCGGTGGAGGCGCCGACGCCCCTGCTGTCGAACGTAATCACCCGGTGCCTGGCGGCGATGCCATCGACGACCCGGGGGTCCCAGTTGTCGAGCACTGCGGCGAGGTGGGTGAGGAAGACCACCGGGACACCGGACCGGGGACCGAGCTCACGGTAGGCGAAGGTCACTCCGCCGGCGGTGACGGTGCGGGTCGGTGCGTTCTTGTACGACGTCACCACGTCGCCTCGTACTTCATGTGCGTCGTTCACGGTCGTGCCCTTCGATGTGAGGGTTGGCGCCAGTATGCGCCGCCCCCTTCTTCCTTGCAGGGTGGGCGCAGGGCGGTAACCCGGTCTCCCGACTGCGGCTGCAGTCAGCGGCCAGAGGCCTCGGGCGCGGGGTCACTCTGGGCCAGACCCCTGAGGTTCCCGCGACTTTTAAAGTATGACCGTAATTCCATGGGGAGGCAAGAGGGGAAGCGGAACGAGATGGGACAGCGACAGGGATCGCGGGTTCCGCCGAACGTCGGGATGCAGGCCATGCCCTGCCACCGGAACAGGACAGGCCCGTAAATCAAGGTGCGTGCAGCCCAGCCACCGCAGTTGAGCTCTGTAGCTCTGAACCGGCGCCGACAAACGGCCTTCCGCGTGGCGCAGGGCCCCAGGCCGGTTCACCGAAGTAACGGCCTGGAACCCGACTGGCCTCGTCCACCGAAGGGCACGCTCAGCGCCACGATCCCGCAGAAGGCGTCGGCCCGGGCCCAGGTCGAGGCTCACGCCACCGGAGCCCCGTGGTCGTGGCCCACGATCACCGGCGCTCGACTCCCAGATCGCCGCCATGCTCGGGCGTATCGAGACCAGCAGTCACACAAGAGCCTGTCGCGGCGGTACGGCGAATCACCCCAGGCAGCTGCTGGCGCATCGACAGGCCTCGGCCCGGAAGCCCGGTCCGGATCCGTCGGAGGCCTGACGTGGTAACACCCCTTGGCGCGGCCGCTCCGGTCGGACCGACGACACGATCAGCTCAGCCGCAAGTCGCGTGATGACGCCGCCGCCAACCCGGCCCGGCGAACCGATACCGACTCAGCCGTCGCCGCCGTGCTCGTTCCGGTCGCGCTCATGCTGCTGCGGACCATCGCCGAGACGGTGCTCGACGAGTCCGACGAATGCGCCGCGCTCTCACGCGGACCGCGGGTTATCCCTGCTGTACGCAGGCCGGCCAACCGGCAAGACGCTGGACAGCGACGTAGGAGTTGTGAGCGGGGACCATCACATCGTGCAGGCCATTGGCGTAAGGGACCGGAGGCTTGATGGCCTCCAGTTCCACCCGCACCTGATCGAAGGGGACTGCCAGGAACTGGCCCGCCATAGCGATCATGCCCCTACGCGGCCGTCTCGGAGACCGCGGGGTCGTCGGCTGCGAGACGTGCTCAAAGTGCTCCTTCCCAGGGCGCGGGCCGATTCCGTGTCGGGGTAGAAGAGGTACAGCATGTCCTCCAGGCCGCCGCCGGGCTTGCTACATGATGCCCGGGACCTGCTCGCTGAAGGGCGGCGCACCGGGCACCCACCCGGTCGGGCCACTGCCCGCCACGATGACCTGGCGCACCAGCTCCCGGTGCCGCGCGGTCAGGCGCGGGGCCACGAAGCCACCCAGGGACCAGCCGAGCAGGTCGACCTGCGTGAGGCCGAGTGCCTCGATGATCTCGACGGCGCCATCGGCGAACCCGTCGAGGGAGTCGCGCGGCTCGCCGGTGGTGTAGCCGACGCCGACGTTGTCGAAGGCGATCACGTCGTGGTCGGCAGCCAGGTAGTCCAGGAATTCCGGGTCCACCAGTCGATTGTCGCGCGGAACCGGTGCAACAGGCCCAGCGGGACACCGCCCTGCGAACCCATCCGCCGGGAGGTGAACACAGCGGACGGCCTTCCACCGTGAGATTCTCGGCCTCTTCTGCCAGATATGCAGAAATGCACTCGGAACAACACGCGAACCGACGGCGGGAGTAGTCCACCTGTGACGCCGGGGCACACCGGCGGGCGCGAGGTCGCGCGACAGCAGCCCGCCCTCGACCGCACGACCGCCGATGCTCCAAAGATATTAGATTACGTTCACAATACAATACATTGAAGGGGTTGAGGCAGGACGAGCACCCCTCCCAGCACACAGGGGAGGGCACGGTGCACTACAGGAAAGAGCACAAGCAGGCGACCAGGCAGCGAGTTGGAGCAAAGTGGATATATCTGGTTGATTAGGACCATGCGGTGAGTAGATGCACTCCTCGTCGCCACCTACGGCCGCCTCGAGCGTGAACCGAACAGCACCACCACTCCACCCTCCGCGCCGGTGGTCACGGGCAGCCAGAGCAGCATCCTGACCAGCCTTTTTGTATAAGTTCTTCCGCCTGACAAAAGCCATCTTGCCTCTCCACCGCAAGCCTCGCGACCCTGATTCCAACCACGGCACGCGGGGCGACGCCGCCCCACCGACAGGGACGGGAAGCCCCACGCCTCACATGACCGCCTTCGCCAGGAACCAGTGGTTCCCGGCAGGAACAGTCCGGTAGACGCTCTCGCCAGTGATCACTTCCAACAGGCTCCGCTGCCGGACGCACCATCAGTGATCGAGTTCAGCCAGAGCGGGTCCACGAGAAGACACCCCGTACATGTACTTCGGATGCATCCGGTGCCGAGATGTCCGCTACAGATCGGCATCGGACCGCATTCGACGCCCGGAATGCCGAATATGTCGCATGCGCGGTAGGCAGGAACGACGATACCCGCGGCCCGAATTCGCCCCGGATTCGACCCGGGCAGTTTGTTTAGCGAGTAAACATGACCTCTGACCTGCGGAAATGCGAGGCGGCAGACGAGTCGGGGCTATACGCCGGGTTCTGTGCACAGGGAGAGGCCTACTCGTTGGCTTGTCGACACGCAGCTGCAGCACATCACCTAGCGGCGCTCGTTCGCCACACGCTCGCAAGGACAGAAGGACCCCGCACCTGGTGCCAGGTGCGGGGTCCTTCGTCGTCGTAGGATGCGCAGCTCCGCTCCGGGAACAGATCGCGGGCGATCGTGGTCGCAGGCGCGTCTTCCGCCCCGTCGAGCGCGAGTGCCCCGCTCCCCGCGAGATGCAGGAGCAGGGCGCTCGTTCACGTCAGGTCAAGAAGCGGCAAGCTGGCGCAGCACGTAGTGCATGATGCCGCCGTTGCGGTAGTAGTCGGCCTCACCGGGGGTGTCGATGCGGACGACCGCGTCGAACTCGACGCCCGTGTCGGTGGTGACCTTGACCGTGCGCGGCGTGGTGCCGTTGTTGAGCTCCTCGACACCGGTGAAGGAGAAGGTCTCCTCGCCGGTCAGGCCGAGGGACTCGGCGCTGGCGCCCTCCGGGTACTGCAGCGGCAGGACGCCCATGCCGATGAGGTTCGAGCGGTGGATGCGCTCGTACGACTCGGCGATGACGGCCTTGACGCCGAGGAGCGCGGTGCCCTTGGCGGCCCAGTCGCGGGACGAGCCGGAGCCGTACTCCTTGCCGGCCAGGACGACCAGCGGGATGCCCTGCTCGATGTAGTTGCGCGAGGCGTCGTAGATGAACGACACCGGAGCGCCCTCGACGGTGAAGTCGCGGGTGTAGCCGCCTTCCGTCCCCGGCGCGATCTGGTTGCGCAGGCGGATGTTGGCGAACGTGCCGCGGATCATGACCTCGTGGTTGCCTCGGCGCGAGCCGTAGGAGTTGAAGTCACGACGCTCCACACCGTGCTCGGTGAGGTACTTGCCGGCCGGGGTGTCGGCCTTGATGGCGCCGGCGGGCGAGATGTGGTCCGTCGTCACCGAGTCGCCCAGCTTGGCCAGGACCCGGGCGCCCGTGATGTCGGAGACCGGGGTGGTCTCCATCGTCATGCCCTCGAAGTACGGGGGCTTGCGGACGTACGTCGACTCGGCGTCCCACTCGAAGGTGTTGCCGGTGGGGATCGGCAGGGCCTGCCACTGGGCGTCGCCCGCGAAGACGTCGGCGTAGGACTTGTTGAACATGTCCTCGCCGATGGCGTTCGCCACGACGTCGTTGACCTCGGCCTCGGAGGGCCAGATGTCCTTCAGGTGGACCGGGTTGCCGTCCTGGTCCGTGCCGAGGGCATCGCGCGTGATGTCCACCTTCATGGAACCCGCGAGGGCGTACGCGACGACCAGCGGCGGGGAAGCCAGGTAGTTCATCTTGACGTCGGGGTTGATACGGCCCTCGAAGTTCCGGTTGCCGGAGAGGACCGAGGTGACCGCGAGGTCATGCTCGTTGACGGCCTGGGAGACCTCCTCCGGCAGCGGGCCGGAGTTGCCGATGCAGGTGGTGCAGCCGTAGCCGACGAGGTTGAAGCCGACCTTGTCGAGGTAGGGGGTGAGCCCCGCCTTGTCGAAGTAATCGGTGACGACCTTGGAACCCGGGGCGAGGGTGGTCTTGACCCACGGCTTGCGGGTCAGGCCCTTCTCCACGGCCTTCTTCGCGACGAGCGCGGCGGCGACCATGACGTACGGGTTGGAGGTGTTGGTGCAGGAGGTGATGGCCGCGACCGTCACCGCGCCGTGGTCGATCTCGTACGTCGAACCGTCGGGGGCGGTCACGGTGACCGGGTTGGACGGGACGGCCGCGCCGGTGCCCGCGTCGTGCTGCGGTGCGCCGGCGCCGTTCTCCTGGCTGCCGTAGGCGGGGGCGTCGGAGGCCGGGAAGGACTCGGCGCTCGCCTCGTCGACCGGGGAGGCGGACGCGGCGGCGGTCTGCGCGACGGGGGCGTCGACGTAGTTGAGGACGTCCGTCGCGAACTGCTCGGCCGCGTTGGCGAGGACGATGCGGTCCTGCGGGCGCTTCGGGCCGGCGATCGACGGGACGACCGTCGACAGGTCCAGCTCGAGCTTCTCGGAGAAGTCCGGCTCGGCCTTCGGGTCCAGCCAGAGGCCCTGCTCCTTGGCGTACGCCTCGACGAGCGCGAGCTGCTGCTCGGAGCGGCCGGTGAGCTTGAGGTACTTGATCGTCTCGTCGTCGATCGGGAAGATCGCGGCGGTCGAGCCGAACTCCGGCGACATGTTGCCGATGGTGGCGCGGTTCGCGAGGGAGGTGGCGGCCACGCCCTCGCCGTAGAACTCGACGAACTTGCCGACGACGCCGTGCTTGCGCAGCATCTCGGTGATGGTCAGGACGAGGTCGGTGGCGGTGGTGCCGGGCTTGAGCTCACCGGTGAGCTTGAAGCCGACGACGCGCGGGATGAGCATGGAGACCGGCTGGCCGAGCATCGCGGCCTCGGCCTCGATGCCGCCGACGCCCCAGCCCAGCACGCCGAGGCCGTTGACCATGGTGGTGTGCGAGTCGGTGCCGACCAGGGTGTCGGGGTACGCCTGGCCGTTACGGACCATGACGGTCCGGGCCAGGTGCTCGATGTTCACCTGGTGGACGATGCCGGTGCCCGGCGGGACGACCTTGAAGTCGTCGAACGCGGTCTGGCCCCAGCGCAGGAACTGGTAGCGCTCGCGGTTGCGGCCGTACTCCAGCTCGACGTTCTGCGCGAAGGCTTCGTTCGTGCCGAACTTGTCGGCGATGACGGAGTGGTCGATGACCAGCTCGGCCGGGGAGAGCGGGTTGACCTTCGCGGGGTCGCCGCCGAGCTCCTTGACGGCCTCACGCATGGTGGCGAGGTCGACGACACAGGGCACGCCGGTGAAGTCCTGCATGATCACGCGGGCCGGCGTGAACTGGATCTCCTGCGACGGCTGGGCCTGGGAGTCCCAGCCGCCGAGGGCGCGGATGTGGTCGGCGGTGATGTTCGCGCCGTCCTCGGTACGGAGCAGGTTCTCCAGGAGAACCTTGAGGCTGTACGGCAGGCGGGCCGAGCCCTCCACCTTGTCCAGCCGGAAGATCTCGTACGACTCGTCGCCCACGCTGAGCGTGGCGCGGGCGTCGAAGCTGTTCGCCGACACGACAGTCTCCTTCATTTTTGTGCGCTTACCACCGCATCCTGCCGCCACGCCGTCCTGGCCGATCCGCTAAGGTAAGGCTAAGTTAGGTACGCCTTACTGCCAGACCCAGCGAACGTGCGACTGCGGTACGCCTCGGCAGATATCTCGATGTCGAGATAACTCTAGTACATGAGGCCGGGATGGTCATGCCCGGCCTCGCTGCTGTCCGCTGTCATCCAATCGAGTCGTTTGACAGCGGACCCAGTCGTTTCGCCTTCCTTGCCAGTGAACCTAGTCGTACGAGGTGACGTGCTGGGGGTGGCTGGATGGCCGTGCCGATCGGCGTGGATGTTGCGGTGCCATACGTCGAGCTGTCGTACGTGGATGCTGCACACGGGCGTCGGCGGCGTCCCTTGCTGGATTGCGCGACGGCGCGGTTCGAGGACGTGGCTGCGGTGCGGCCGTTTCGCTGGTCGTGTGGTGAGCGTCACTTCTCGGGTTGGTACTGAGCGGCGACGACCGGGCGGCACGTCGGTTTCGAGTCGTGGCTGGAGCGGGACCGGCTTCTGCTGATGGACTTCGATCCCGAGGTGGTGGGGATCGCCTCGCAACCGTTCTGGCTGCACTGGCACGACGGCGAGCGTGAGCGTCGTCATGCGCCGGACTACTTCGTACGCCGCGCGGACGGCTCCGCAGTCGTCGTTGACGTCCGCGCCGATGAGCGGATCGAGCCGAGGGACGCGGAGGCGTTCGAGGTGACGCGCCTGGCCTGCCGTCAGGCGGGATGGCGCTTCGAACGGGTCGGGGTTCCGGAGGAAGTGCTGCTGGCGAACGTGCGGTGGCTGTCGCGCTACCGGCATCCCCGGTGCCGGCGCGGGCCGGTCCTGGACCGTCTCCGGGAGGTCTTCGCGGAACCGGTCCCGTTGATGGCCGGCGCGGATGCGGCCGGTGACCGGCTTGAGACGCTCCCCGTCCTGTTCCATCTCCTCTGGTTCCGCGAGTTGGCCGCCGAGGGGCTGGCGTTCTCGCTGCTGGGGCCGTCCGCCATCGTGCGCCTGGCGGACGGAAGTGTTCGGTGACGGGGGCCGGGAAAGAACGGCGGGTGCCTGCGTCGGCCAGGATCGCGGAGTTCCCGCAGACCGCTGCGGAACAGGCCCGTTGGTGGGAGAGGCACATTCTGGAGGTGCTGGACGGCTTGCCGCCGGATGCTCCTGAGGGGACGGTGCCGCGGCCGGAGTTCGACCCGGAACGGAACTCGCTGGCTCAGCGGGAGCGGGCCAAGGCTGCCGAGCTGACGGAGGCCGGGCATGCGATGACGGCCAGCGGCGTCAAGCAGCGGCGCCAGCGTTATCAGCGGGACGGGCTGGTCGGACTGGCCGACGGCCGGTCGGCCAAGCAGATGCCGTCCTTCGGCCGGGTGGCCCCGGCGGTGGTCGAGGCGATGCGGCAGGCGATCGACGAGACGGCCGAGGCGTCGTCGAAGACGATCGGCTTCGCGGTCTGGCGGGCGACACAGATCCTGGCCTCCCGCGAGGACGCGCAGGGCATCGAGGTGCCCTCACAGCGCACGCTCTACCGGCTGTTCGACAAGCTGGCAGCCGGCACACATGCGACGGGCTCGGCGACCACGCGCCGTTCGGTGAACGCGCGTCCGGCCGGACCGTTCGGGGAGGTGCCGGCCTGCGCGCCGGGCGAGTGGATGCAGATCGACTCCGCACCGCTGGACGTCCTGGTCCGGCTGGACGACGGCATTGCCGAAAAGGTCGAGTTGACCGCCATGATCGACCTGGCGACCAGGTCACTGGCCGCCGCAGTCCTGCGGCCGACGACGAAAGCGGCCGACGCCTCCGCTCTCCTGGCCCGGAGCATCACCCCTGAGACGATGCGTCCTGGCTGGCCGGAAGCTCTTCGGATGTCGAGATCGGTGCTGCCGCACCGACGGCTGATGGCCTTGGACAAGCGGCTGGAGCACGCGGCTGGAAGGCCCGTGATCGTGCCGGACACGATCGTCTGCGACCACGGCAAGGTCTTTATCTCGAACAACTTCCGTGCGTCCTGCCGCTACTTGGGCATCAGCCTCCAGCCGACTCACAAAGCGTCGCCTTTCGAGAAGGGTGCGATCGAGAAGACGCTGGGTTCGGTGGCGACGCTGTTCGCGCAGTTCGTCGCGGGTTACACCGGCCGGTCGGTGGACCGCCGGGGCCGGGGCCTGGAGAACGGGCCACTGTGGTCCCTGCCCGAGCTGCAGAGCCTGCTGGACGAGTGGATCGTCATCTGGCAGAACCGTCCGCACGACGCACTGAGGGACCCGGACTCACCGAAGCGCGCGTTCACGCCGAACGAGAAGTACGCGATGCTGCTGGAGTCGTGCGGCTATGTTCCGGCCCCCTTCAGCGGCGAGGACTACGTCGAGTTGCTGCCCGAACGCTGGCAGGCGATCAACGCCTACGGCATCCGGATCAATCACCGCACCTACGACGACGGCGAGTTGACCCCGTTGCGCCGCCAGCACTCCGGGGTGGTGGAGAAGAAGGGGCTGTGGGAGGTCCACTACGACCCCTACGACGTCTCCCGGATCTGGGTACGCGACCGCCGCGGCGGGAGTGACCGGTGGATCACGGTGTTCTGGAAGCATCTGCACCGCGTCGGCGTCCCGTTCGGCGAGCTGGCCTGGGATCATGCCCGCGAACAGGTCCCGAACGGGACCGAGGCACAGATCGCCGACGCCGCCGCTGCCCTGCTGCGGCGGGCCCACGACGGCCCTGCCGAAGAGAAAGACCGTCCGGTCAAACGCTCAAAGCGGGACCGGCGGGTCGCTGCCCGCACCCGGGCCACTGCCACTGACCGGCCGGTCCCTGACCCGCCTGCGGTCGAGCCCGTGCCCGACGACGAGGTTGGCCCCGAGGTGGCGAAGGTCATCCCGCTGGGCCTGTTCGATCCGCTCGCCAACCCCTGGAGGCGCACGTGACTCTTTTCGAACCGGCAGCCCGACATATCGCGTTGAGCAGGGTCGATGCCGAGGCCAACCGGCAGCTGACCACGCTGGACGGATGGCGGAAGTTCATCGAGAACCCGCCCCCGCCCCCGGCTCTGTTGTCTCCTGACGCGCTGAGGCGTCTGTCCCCGACCGAACGGGACCTCTACGACGATGACCGGCTCGACCATCACGCCCGGATGCTCGTGGTCGCCACCTCGTTCGTCGAGAAGACGGTGGTCTGCGGCCGTCGGCTGGTCCTGCTCAACCGCCACGCGATCAGCGCCCGTCGCGGCCTGATGGTCTCCGGGCTTCCCGGCACGGGCAAGACCAGCGCTATCACCCAGCTCGGACGCGCTCATGAACTCCTCGACCGGGCCCGCCACCCGAATGTCTCCGACCGCATCCCCGTGCTTTACATCACCGTCCCGCCAGCCGCGACCGCCCGCATGGTCGCCGCCGAGTTCGCCCGCTTCCTGGGCCTGCCGATCCGGGTTCGGTTCAACATGACGGACATCATCGAGGCTGTGGTCGGTGTCTGCACCGACACCCGCACGGGCCTCGTGCTCGTCGACGAAATTCACAACGTTTCGCAGGTCACCCGGTCCGGCGGTGAGGTCTCCGACACCCTGAAGTACTTCTCCGAGCGCATCCCCGCCACGTTCGTCTACGCGGGCATCGGCCTGGAGACCAGTGAACTCCTGGCCGGCACGCGGGGCGCCCAGATAGCGGGGTGCTTCACCCTCGTTCCCACCCGCCCGTTCCCCTACGGCGACGAGTGGAAAGGACTGGTCGCAACCATGGAGGAGACGTTGCTTTTGCACGACCACCCACCGGGAAGCCTGGTCAAGTTGGACCGTTACCTTCACAACCGGGCCGACGGCATGATCGGCGCCCTCTCCCACGCGATCCGGGGCGCCGCGATCGACGCGATCCTGAGCGGCACCGAACGCGTGACGAAAGAAGCGATCGACGCGATCCCCCTGGACCACGCCGCAGAACTCGCGGCATCCCCGTCCAAGAAGACGGGCCGCCGGTGACCGGCACGTCGCCAGACCGCCTCACCCGGCTTCCCATCAGGGTTTCACCACAGCTCGGAGAGACAACCGACTCCTACATCCGCCGTCTCGCCCGCACCAACCACCTCAAGCCCAGCTACCTGCACCGGTTTCTCTGCGGCCCACCATTCTGGTTCGGCAAACCCAGCCTTTCCCGCCTCGCAGCAGTCTCCGGCCATCCAGAACGCGCACTGCAACGAGCCCTGACCGACGTCGCATCGCCACGACGACGCACCAAGCCGAACGTCCGTTACCCGCTAGCCATCCCCTTGACCGACCGCCCTGAACTGGCACTTCGCATCCACGAGACCGCCCAGTCCGGGAACGCGACCATCCGTGACCTGTCCAGACGCCACAACCTCCCGCCCCGGACCATACGCACCATCCTGGACATGCCCGCACCGAGCACCTACAAGCCCAGGAGCGGCCCCAAGACAGGACTGCCGGCCAAACGGCCCGCACCCGCGATCAACGACTCCACCCGAGCCCTGATCGACACCATGCTCGCCGAACACCTCGACCTCAGAGAGGTCTGGACCCGGCTCATGGACGACCACGACATCTCCGTGTCCTACTCCTCGATCAACGTCTATTTCCGCACCCGCCCACGTCCGTAGAGTGGCGACATGAGCAATCATCCCGAAGCGCCTGTCACGCCCGTCGAGGCCTTTGAACCCCCTTACTACGTGGCTGTCTTCACTACGGTGCGAGCCCAGGACCAGAGCGGCTACAGCGAGACCAACGCACGCATGGAGGACCTGGTGAAGGACGTCCCCGGGTTCCTGGGGATGGACCACGCGCAGACTCCTGGCGGGCTGGGCATCACCGTCGGGTACTTCCGCGACGCCGACGCCCTCACGGAGTGGCGAAGCAACACCGAGCACCGCGCGGCGCAGAAGCGCGGGCGATCCGAGTGGTACCAGAGCTACACACTGCATGTGGCGAAAGTGGAGCGGAGCCACGGGTTCATGCGGGCGGAGGTTCCGCAGGGCCCGACAGCAGGCTGACTAACCCAAGTCACCTCAGCGACCGTCCCACCACAAGCTCGCATCGGGGAATGATGGGCACCGCGAGCAGGAAATGCCCGGGAGCCGGAGCCCCCCGCCCCTTCTGGACCGGGAATCCCGCCTCCGCCTTGGTGGGGGGATTCCCCTTGCCAACCGGGCAGCACGTTGCGGTGGAAGTTCTGCCATGACCTGCTCGCCGTCGACCCCTGGCACCGAGAACTGGTGAAGGTGCTCACGATGCCCCACCATGATCGTTTGCCATCCAACTCAGTCGCCGCAGGTCAGCGCCAACCGAGCGACTAACTTCACTGTCAAAGGACATCGCTGCGATGTCCCGGCGGAACCGGGGCGACCCCGCCCGTACGGGGCATCGGCGACCGCACCTCCGCCCTTCTCGGGTGCCCCAGCCATCTCTTCCGGAGGCTGCTGTCGCGCTTTCCCGCGGGCCGGATGGTGGGGTGTCGACGGCTGCCGATGGTGCGGACGAAGTTCGACACAGCCAAGTCCCCGCGACCCTCACGCCGGACCGAGCGGAGACCGGCCGTTCCGGCCGCCGACGTTCCGGCGACGCTCGCCGGATCCCTCTGCGAGACCGCCCTCACCTGCCGCTCACCGTGACCATCCCACACCGGCCCCTCTCGGGCACATGCACACCGGCGCCGACACCGAACACCGAACACCGAACACCGGCGAGCCGTGACACTCCGCCGCCGGCTCAGAGGTGTCACTCACCCTCGCTCCGCAGCACGCGACAGGCCGGCGCCTGGGCATGTTCGGCCTCGGCAGACACGTTCGACTGCCCAACTCCCCCGTAACAGCAGGCCGATGGGAACCCGGTACCCATCACTTCGCCGAGCCGGGGTATTCGAACGGCATCGAAAGCACGCGACCGACCTTCAACGGGAGGCCCCCATGCCGCTCACGTTCCGCAAGAGTTTCCGGATTCTTCCCGGGGTGCGGCTGAACATCAACCGACGCTCCTGGTCCATCACGACCGGTGGCGGAAGCCACGGACCGAAGCACACGCACAGCAGCACGGGACGTCGTACGACATCGGTTGATTTGCCCGGACCTTTCGGATGGCGTAGGACCCGTACCGCCAAGCGTCACTGACGTTGCCTCAGGTCCGCCCGGGCCTCTCCCTCGAACGGTCCCCTCGGGAATGCGCCATCTCATATCTGAGATAGCCTCAACCCCATGGCAGACGACTACCTCGTACGTATCGGCAGGCTCATCCGTGACGCCCGGCAGCACCGGGGCTGGACACAGTCGCAGCTTGCCGAGGCGCTCGGCACCAGTCAGAGCGCCGTCAATCGCATCGAGCGCGGCAATCAAAACATCAGCCTTGAGATGATCGCCCGTATCGGTGAAGCACTCGACAGCGAAATCGTCTCTCTGGGCTACGCGGGCCCGATGCATCTGCGGGTGGTCGGCGGCCGTCGGCTGTCCGGCGCGATCGACGTCAAGACGAGCAAGAACGCGTGCGTGGCCCTGCTGTGCGCCTCGCTCCTGAACAGGGGGCGCACGGTGCTACGCAGGGTCGCCCGCATCGAGGAGGTCTACCGCCTTCTGGAGGTGCTGAGCTCCATCGGGGTACGCACCCGATGGATCAACGGCGGCGTCGACCTCGAACTCGTGCCGCCGGCCGAGCTGGACATGGACGCCATCGATGCCGAGGCCGCCGTCCGCACCCGCTCGATCATCATGTTCCTGGGCCCGCTGCTGCACCGCATGGACAGCTTCAGGCTGCCCTACGCCGGCGGCTGCGACCTCGGCACCCGGACCATCGAGCCGCACATGATCGCGCTGCGCCGGTTCGGTCTGGACGTCGCGGCGACCGAGGGCCAGTACCACGCCCGGGTCGACCGGGCGGTCCGCCCCGACCGTCCGATCGTACTGACCGAACGCGGCGACACCGTGACGGAGAACGCGCTGCTCGCGGCCGCCCGCCACGACGGCGTCACCGTCATCCGCAACGCCTCCTCCAACTACATGGTCCAGGACCTCTGCTTCTTCCTGGAGACCCTGGGGGTCAAGGTCGAGGGCGTCGGCACCACCACCCTGACCGTGCACGGCGTGCCGCACATCGACGTGGACGTCGACTACTCCCCCTCCGAGGACCCGGTCGAGGCGATGAGCCTGCTGGCCGCGGCGGTGGTGACGGAGTCGGAGCTGACGGTGCGCCGGGTGCCGATCGAGTTCCTGGAGATCGAGCTCGCGGTGCTGGAGGAGATGGGGCTCGACCACGACCGTACGCCGGAGTACTTCGCCGACAACGGCCGCACCCGCCTGGTCGACCTCACGGTCCGCCCCTCCAAACTGGAGGCGCCGATCGACAAGATCCACCCGATGCCGTTCCCCGGCCTGAACATCGACAACGTCCCGTTCTTCGCGGCCATCGCCGCGGTCGCACAGGGCCAGACCCTCATCCACGACTGGGTCTACGACAACCGTGCCATCTATCTGACGGATCTGAACCGGCTGGGCGGACGCCTCCAACTCCTCGACCCGCACCGGGTGCTGGTCGAGGGACCGACCCGCTGGCGGGCCGCCGAAATGATGTGCCCACCGGCCCTGCGCCCCGCCGTGGTCGTCCTGCTGGCGATGATGGCGGCCGACGGCACGTCCGTGCTGCGCAACGTCTATGTCATCAACCGCGGTTACGAGGACCTGGCCGAGCGGCTCAACTCGGTGGGAGCGCAGATCGAGATCTTCCGGGACATTTGATGTGAGGATGCCGCCGCACCCCGTCTGACCTGCTACTTAGCGGGTCAAAGAGGGGTGCGGCGGCATCTCTGGGACTTCTCTGGGACTTTGAGCCCGCGGTGGGCTACGAGCCGCGCTCCAGAGGCTCTGCCGACCGGCCGTGGCTACGCGAAGACCGCGTCGATGGCGGCGCTGCCTCGTGCACCGGCGCGGGGCAGGAAGTGGGAGTACTTCCGCAGCGTGAACCCGGGGTCGGAGTGCCCCAGCCAGCGTGCCAGGGAGACGACCGATTCGCCAGCCTCCAGTTCCTCGGAGGCGTAGAAGTGGCGCAGGGCGTGGAAGCCGTGCTCCCGGGATGGCTCCCACACGCGAGCGCCGTTTGTGTTGCCCTCCTCCAGCGGAGCGATCACGCCGGCCTCAGCCAGAGCGGGCTTCCACACGTAGGAGTTGAAGTAGTTCCGGTTGATGGCCTTCCGTTCGCGTCCTGTCACCAAAAGGCTGTAGGTCCTCGGCCGCCGGTGTTTGGCTTCCACCGCCGTCTCGGCAGGAGTCGGGTCGTCCCAAGGCAGCGTGACCGGGATCGGCGCGAACTGCTCCGTGTGTTGCTGGATGGCCCGAGCCACGCTGGATGGCAGCGGCACGTCCCGTACCTTGCGGCCCTTGGGGAGGGCGAAACACAGCCTCGCCCGCACCATCTTGATCTGCCGCCGGACGTGGACGACTTCCTTGGCGAAGTCGATGTCCTCCAGGGCAAGCCCGAGCGCCTCCCCCTGCCGGAGCCCAAGGCCCGCTCCGATCACAAGGAGGAGCTGGTAGCGGTCGGGCAGGGCCGCCTGTACCGCCAGCACCCGTTCGGGTGGCCATGCCTCGACCCTGCCGGGTGTGGCGGCCGGAGGGCCAACCGTGCTGGACCGACATGGATTGCGTCCGAGGCGACGGTCCTCGACGGCGGCCTGGAGGATGCTGGAGAGCGTCGCCCAAACGAGACGGATCGAGGTCGGACCGAGGTCCTTCTCCAGCCGCTTCTTCCAGTGGCGCAGGACTTCTGTGCCGATAGCGTTGAGCGGCTGAGCGCCCAGGTGGGGAACGATGTGCCGGCGTACCCTCTGCTCGATCCGTTCGATCGTGGACGGGTCACCGCTCTGGGTGGGCCACCAGTGGGTCGCGATGTAGTCCTTGAGGGAGATGGCCCCATCGCGCGGATCGACGAACTCGCCACGGCGAGCGTCGGTCTGAGCCTGGGCGAGCCAGGTCTTGGCGTCCTGGAGGGCGTCGAAGGAACGGTCCTTGACACCGGGGATGCCCTTGACGCGATAGCGGGTGCACTTGCCGTACATGGCGGTACGGTCACGTTTGCCGGTCTTCGGGTTGGGGCGCTTCTTCAGCCATCGGTCTTCTATGTAGCCGGCCAGGTGGAACTCCTTGGTGATGGGGATGGAGGCAACGCTCTACGGCGCTTGGGTTTTTCAGGCGCTGAGGAAGCGGCTCGACCGCTCCTGCAGAGGGGCGTTGAGCGGGTTGAGGGCCGGGTTGGAGCGGGAGTCGGCCTGTTCCTGTTCGCGGACCCAGGCGTCGAGCGCTTCGAGCCGGTACATGACGCGACCGCGGGGTCCCATACGGAAGCTCGGGGGTCCCTGGCGACGGTGGCGCCAGACGTAGAGCGTGTGGGGCGAGAGGCCGAGATAGTCGGCGGCGTCCTTCACGGTCAGGAAGGCGGCGGATGTGGCGCCGGAGGAAGCGGTAGCGGCAAGCGAAGATCGTCCAGGCATCGGTGGTTCTCTGTGAGGTAGGGGCGGAGTGAGTCCGGGTGGGCGGAAATCCAATTCCGCCCACCCGTCGCCTTGTCATGCGGCAGGAAGGGAATCGCAGACGATCCGCAACGCGGAACAGCGCTACGGACGGCGCACGACGGTCGGGGCCGGCTCACTCGACAGGACAGGAAGGGCGAGGGCAGCTTCGAGCCGGTCCCAAGGGATTTCATCCCGTGTCGGCTTACGAAGGCAGTGCGCGAAGCGTTCGGCGAGGCGAGGAGCGCTCATTCCGGCGCACTCGGCCACCACGAAGATGTGCGCCGCGCTTTGGTCACCGTTCTTCAGCCACGCTGCGATGCACGCGTCACGCAGAGCGGAGATATTCCTGCCGAGCGACGAGTCGGCCTCGTGCGCTTCCAGAACCGCCGCCCGCGCTTGCTGCCAGATCTTCCGGTAGACCGGGGCGGTCAGCGGTCGCCCGTCGTCGAGAACGAATATCGCGTCATCGGGGCGGAGGTCGCGCCGGGTGATCTCCGCCTTCAGGAGCGCCACCAACTCCCGGCAGGCGGGAACACGCCGTTCGGCGCCCGCGCGCTCCGAATCTGTCTCGCGGCGCTCTTGTCCCTGAGGGTGGATCAGCAGCCAACCACTGCCGTCGTCCGCGAGTTCCACGTCTCGGACACGCAGCACCAGGGCTTCCTTCGGCTGCAGCGCCGCGAGGGCGATGGACGCCAGGAAGGCCCGCAGTACGAGACCGTTCTGCGGCTGCTCGGCGGCCCAGTCCAGGATCGAAAAGCACTGCCGATCGGTCAGATGAAACGTCTCGGCGCCAACAACTGCGGCCATGTGTGAGCTCCTTGGGGTGAGGGCTGGGGGTAGGCACGGCAGTCCGGGCACCGCCTGTGAATCGCACGGCGACCGAACCTCTCCAATAGTCCGGAGGATCGCCGGTTTGGGTAACCGGCGATCCCGTGCTATGTTCCGCCGACCACGCAGACGATCTTCCGTGAGCTGCTCTAGGTTCACTTGCTTCGCCGCGCAATTCCAGTCCCTTCCGGGCTCAATGCGTCTGCCGTGAGCGAATCACCATGCCGACCCAAAATCGCTGACGCCCAGCCACCGAGCGGTCGATCTGAACGAGCCAAACGCCGGAATAGAGCAGGCTTCTTCTAAGCGCTTGGCCGCAGGTTCGAGTCCTGCCGGGGGCGCCACCGGCTTACCACCGACGAGGCCGCGTTTCCCCAGTTCAGGGTGTGTTTACGCGGCCTCCGGCTACCGTGCAAACCGATGGCCCGAAAGGCGCCGGAGTCCGGCTAGCACTGGCTGAAACCGGGTCTCTACGGCTGGCCGTCCCCCATGCGTCCCCCATGCGTCCCCCAGAATCCCGCCCCTCCAGCCCTTCCACGAGAACCCGCCCCGACATACAGAAAGTGGTCCGGGCCCCACCGTGGTGGGGCCCGGATCACTTCATGCTGCCGATACGTAGCGGATGCCGACAATCCGTTTCAAGTAGTCGGATTGTCGACCGCCGATGCACCGGGCGTAGATCGCGAGCAGGACCGGCACGCTGTTGCCCGCCCACTCAGCTACCTGGGCCGGGGGGATACCTTCATTCAGCCACGCGGTCAGACAGATATGACGGCAGTCGTACACCCGTCTGCCAGCCGGAGACTCGTACTCGTACGGCGCAAGGACTGCCTTGCGCGCCTTGTCCCAGAGTCGTCGGAAGACGGACCCCGCCAGCATGCCCCCCTTCCGCTCCCCCGGGAAGAGCAAGTCGGCCGGCCCCAGCTTGTGACGCTCGACGACCGTCCGCAGCAGGGCGACAAGATCGGGGTGGATTGGCACGGTGCGCGTGTCTCCGTCAGCTCGACCCTTCAGGTACCGCTGTTCGTGCGGGTCCCCCGTATCGGTCCATTGACTGCCGACCTCCGGCTGGGCCTCGCGCACCACGAACTCCCCCCAGACCGGTTCGCCGTCTTCGTCCACGGCGCCAGGCTCCGGGAGGTAAGCGTCAGCTACGCGTAGGGCAACGGCTTCCTCGGGGCGGAGGCCGGCGTAGCAGAGCGTGGCGAAGAACGCCTGGTAGACAGCTGCGTGGCGCGGGCGGCGGCCGATCCAGTCCAAGAGAGCCGCTACCTGCTCCCGATTCAGCAGCGAGCGCTTGTCGATGGCCTGGGCCACCTTGGGAGCACCACCGCCCTCCCCCTTGCCCTTCCCTTTCGGGAGCGGGTTCGACCGGAGGATGCCGTGTCACACGGCGTACTCCATTGCCAGGTTCATGATCCGCCGGTTTCGGGTGACGGAGCTGGCTGCGGCTGCGGTGCCGTCCAGTAGCGTTCCTAGTGCGGTGACGACTGCGTCGACCTTCTCGGTCTTCTCCCAGGCAGACATCGGCAGGGTGTTCCGCCGAACCCAGTCGAGGACGACTCGGACGTCATCAGGGATGGGCTCATCCGGGTTGGTCCGCCGCTTGGTATTGAAGGCCCACTCGCGCAGTGCCGTGCGAACGAAGACCGCCTCGAACTGCGGCGTAGTCCGGAGAAGGGCGACAGTTGCTGTGGTCATCGCCTTGGCGAGATTCTTTCGAGTATTACCCGAGGAGTGAGGCCATGTCTTATCGACGAAGTCAAGAGCAAAGTCGTACCAGTTGGTCTCCGCCGCCTTGCTGGAGTGCGAGATCGGCAGTCCAGTTTCGAGGCTGAAGGGATCACCACGCTTGACCGCAGTCAGCAGATCCGAGCGGCGAGCATCCGCAAGTGCTTTGGTGCTGTAGGTCTTGCTGTGCTTCTTGGCACCGACCTTCCAAACTACCTTATAGGTGTACCCGTTGGCTCGCTCGCGCCGCTCGATGCTGTAGACCCGGACGTCAAACGTACTGTCTATCAAAGACGATCCTCACAATCAGTAAGCCAGTTTTCGAAATCGCCGCGCCGTATCCGGAGTGAGCCGTTGGGAAGCCGAATGCAGCGCGGTCCACGCTCCTTCTGCCGCCAGTCATAGAAGGTCGACTTGGCGATCTGCAGCTCGGCGCAGACCTCGTCAACCGTCAGCTTTTGCCCAGGTCGAACCGCTACCGCCATGAGGCCACCTCGCGATTGCGGATGGACGCGGGGGTGGCGAGCGGGGCACACGGGTCTGCCAGCCCGGGGCGAAAATGGGCAGGGGGTATCGCGGATCGGCACATGGCGGGTGTTCCTTGCGAAGGAGCGCGCGGGGGCGACAGAGCGGAACCAACAGCACTGAGGACCCACGCCGACTCGGCGGAGGCACCGCTGGCATTCAGCTATCAGGCGCTGCGGATTCAGGGCAGCAGCGGGCGGGGGCCGCGCATACCTCCTTGCGTCTTATGCGGCGCTGCCCACTGCGTCCGCCACGGCTCCACCGCCAAGCACAGCCGGGTGCGAACACCATTAATGCTCCGCACGATCCCCGGTTTCGGTAACCGGGGATCGTCTGCTATATATCGCTCTGCGCTACGAGAGCTGCCCCTCACCCCTTTCTCCGCCTCGCTCAGGAGGCCAAGCGGTACGAGTGGAGAGCGGGGGTCGCACCATCCGCGACAAGCTCCAGCAGCCGGTCGCCGGTGCAGCGTTCGAGGTTGCGTGCCACGACGCACTCGGAGGCGTCAACGGCATGGGCAGTGTGGCGAGTTGCGGCGCCGGGATGTACCGCGATGCAGGCGAAGACCTCTCGGTCGCGGTGGTAGCCGCGTTATAGCAGGTCCTCACCGAACAGACCTGTCGCCGCGCAGATGCAGAGACAAAACCCTGTAGACAGGGCGGCATAGTCCTCCGTCACCTGGGCGGCCCACGCGTTCGCGGCGCTGAGCGCCATGAGGATGAGGGCAGTGAAGGGGGCAGATCGGATTGCGGGATTCGGCAGGTGGACCTCCTTGGGGCTGCGCTCGGTCACGGGACCGAGCGGCGCGGGCTGCGGACTGGGGGGCGACCGTCTGCCGGTTTGCCTAGGAAGCCCACATCCGTTCGTTGACCTGGTGTTTTTCCGGGTCGTTGTACGTTGACATGATCCCGGAGGAGCTTCCAGTCCATTGGGGCTCTTTCTCGTCTGCCATGAGCTGAAGCCGTACCAGGCATCCTCCGGCACGCCGAGTGGAACGCGCGCCGGACTTCCTGGGAAGTTGACTGATCACCACCCTGCCGCCAAGGCTCAGTCGCTCGGAGGGATCTTGGGCGGGGATGTAGAACAGCTCCGGGCGGCAGCAATGCTGCACGACATCGGCTACACACCCTCGCTGGCCACCACCGGGTTCCATCCGCTCGATGGTGCCCGGTGCCTCCGCGATCACATAGCTGCGGACGAGAGGTTGGGGGCAGCGGCGATGGCGATCTGGACAGCGGACACGTGCATGGGCAGGTGCCTCCGGGTGGGGGGTCAAAGTGAGGGGGTGGCCCCGTGACCGGGCACCGGGGGTCAGCGCTCGGGCTTGGGGGGCCGCTGCATCAGCGCGGCGGCGGCCTCGTCGAGGGTGACCTTCTCGCGCAGCAGGGCAGAGATCACTTCCGTGATCGGCATCTCAACGCCGTGGGCATGAGCGAGGGCGAGAACCGCCTCGGCGGATTTGACGCCTTCGGTGGTCTGCCGGGTGGCGGACGTCGCCTGTTCGACGCTCAGGCCGTGGCCGAGGTGGGTGCCGAAGGTGCGGTTACGGGAAAGCGGAGACGAGCAGGTAGCCACTAGGTCGCCGAGGCCGGCCAGACCGGCGAGGGTGGCCGGGTGGGCGCCCATGGCCACAGCGAGCCGGGTGGTCTCTGCCAGCCCGCGCGTGATGAGCATCGCCGAGGCGTTGTCGCCCAGGCCCATGCCTGAGGCGATGCCGACCGCCAGGGCGATGACGTTCTTCACGGCGCCGCCCAACTCGCAGCCGGTCACGTCGGTGCTGGTGTAGGGCCGGAAGTAGGTGGTGTGGCATACCTGCTGGAAGCGACGGGCGGCGTCCTCGTCGGGGCAGGCGACGGTGGCAGCGGCGGGCTGGCCGTCCATGATCTCGCGGGCGAGGTTCGGGCCCGACAGCACTGCGACCCGGTTCGCGTTCACGCCGGTCACCTCGGTGATGACCTGGCTCGCCCGTTGCCCGCTGCCCAGTTCGATGCCCTTCATCAGCGACACGATCACGGTGTCGGGCCCGATGTGCGTCGTCCACGCGGCGAGGTTGGTCCGCAGGGACTGCGCGGGGATGGACAGCACAAGGTAGTCCGCGCCGCGAAGCGCGGCGGCCGGATCGATCGTAGCCGTCAGGGAAGCGGGCAGCTCTACATCCGGGAAGTAGCCGGGATTGCGGTGAACCGTGTTGATCGCATCGGCGATCTCGTCTCTGCGGGCGTGCACGGTGACGTCGGTACCGGCGTCGGCCAGGATCTTGGCGACTGCGGTACCCCAAGACCCGGCCGAGAACACCGCCGCACGGGCGGAACGGTGCTGGCTCACTGCGGGGTCCTCTCACCGGACGCGGACCCGTCACCGAGACGGCGGCCGGGCCCGGACACCCTATCGGCCGCGCCAGGCCCGGGCGGAACATGCGTGGGGCGCCGCACGGTCAGCCGGACGGCCCGACGGCCCTTCCCCACCTGACGTCCGCCCGGCGGGGGATCAGAACGGAAGACGTCCTGGGACGTCCGGCCGATCACCGCTCGGCCCCCGCGCCCTACGTCATAGTCTGCCGAGCATGGATCTCACCGTTTGGGCCCGCGACCTGGCCAGGTCCCTCCTCGCCGAGCCCCTGCCTCGTCGCTGGGCACACTCTCAGGGCGTCGCCGCAAAGGCGCAGTCCCTGACGGGAATCCTGGGCGACGATGCGGAACTACTGTGGGCCGCGGCGATGCTGCACGACATTGGTTACACGCCGTCACTGGCCACGACGGGGTTCCATCCGCTGGACGGCGCCCGCTACCTGCGCGACCGTTCAGCCGCGGACGAGCGCCTGGAACGGCTGGTCGCCAACCACTCGTACGCGCTGTTGGAGGCGGAAGAGCGCGGGCTGCGCGAAGAGCTGGAGGCCGAGTTCCCGATCCCCGACCACGCCGAGCTGGTGGATGCTCTCGTGTACTGCGATATGACCACCACCCCGGACGGCACCTCCACCACCGTGGATGCCCGGCTGGCGGAGATCCTCACTCGGTATGACCGCGACAGCATCGTCGGCCGATTCATCCGCCGAGCCGATGAAGATCTCCGAGCTGCTGTACACAGAGTTGAGGCCCGGCTGATCTTGGCAGAGCGGTAAGGGAGGGTACGGCGCTCAGTCGACGTGAGGAAACATCCCGTCCAGGTAGTGGGCGATCTGCTTTCGCATGGAGTGGTGGATGTCGTAGGAGTCCAGTTCGCCAGGCAGGATCCAGCGGACGCCATCGGCCTCGTCGTTGATGGTGGGCTCGCCTCCGACCGGCCGGCCGATCACGGTGACCTCGTACGCCTGCCGGATCTCCCCGTCCGTGTAGGCCACCACATGCTCAGGGACCGAATACACGCCGAGGAGCCCGGTGGGTTCGGCGTCGATTCCGGTCTCTTCCTTGCATTCCCGGACTGCGCACTGCGACGGGGATTCCCCTATGTCCATGGCTCCCCCGGGCAGAGCCCACTGCCCCGTGTCGCGACGCCGCTGCAGGAGGATCGCCCCGTCCGCCTCCCGGACTACCAGCATGTTGCACGCCGGAATCAACGTGTTCGGCTTCGGTGCGTTCACGTCGTACCAGTACTCCGTACGTCCCATCGCGGGCCGCGCTCCTCACATGGACTCGGGTGACCAGGGTTTTGCAGTCTCCCAGACCGCGTCGAAGCTGCCGGCGTAGTGGTCGAACCAGCCGTCTTCCTCCAGGCGTCGCAGCTCGAACAGGGGGTTTGCGCTGGCGGGCTGCCCCCAGACGTGCGGGTTGACCAGGAGCACGTCATCGAAGCGGAAGAGGCTGTTGTAGAGGGTGGTGTCGTGGAGGCGCACCTCGCACCCGGGCGTGCCGATCAGCTTGCGGTAGTAGGTGAGGGACGCCCTGATCTTTGCTGAGAGGGTGCCGCCGATGCCTTCTTCCTCGTCCCTGACGGCGACCGCCTTGCCCGATGGGTCACCGAAACAGAGGCGGACCTGAACTCCGGCGTCGGAGCGCTCGGCGAGCATCGCCGCAACGCGCGGGTTGGTCTGCGCGAAGAACGTGCCGCTGAACACCAGTACGTCGATGTGTTCCTGAGCGGTCTTCAGGAGGCGGACCCAGGACTTCTGCGGGAAGCTCGCGCGGTTCGGAAAGGCAGCGACCAGTTCGGTCTGCTCGGTCGGCTGCCCCTGCGCCTCGTCCTCCTCGGGCGGCCACAGGTACGACATGTCCACACCGAGATGCTTCGCAACCGCCCATTGGTGCCGACGGAGTGGCTGCCGGCCGATGCTGATCCAGCGCTCCACCGTCTTGACATCAACTTGGCACGAGGCCGCGAGCTCCTCTGGGGTGATCTGCCGCTGGAGCATCACCGTACGCAACCGCTCGTTCACTATCGCATCCTCGCAGGACGTCCTGGGACGCGGCAAGATCTTGCGGGACGCCAGGACGTCCCACAAGGTCACTTTTAACAGGTAGTTCACGCTGCCTACCCTGGTCCCGTGCAGCGAATTGTGTTGTGGGACGTGGACCACACCCTTGTGGAAAACTCCGGTGTGAGCAAGGAGATCTACGCCAGCGCCTTCAAGGCACTAGCTGGGCGGGAGGCCGAGTTGCCTGCTCCCACGGAGGGGCGTACGGACCGTGCGATCATGCGGGAGATGTTCATCCGGCACGGTTTGCCGGTTCCTGACTGGGAGCGGGCGCAGCAGGCACTGGAGGAAGCCGGCCGTTGCCGCGAGGCGGATCTGCGCCGGCGGGGTCATGTTCTGCCCGGTGTCGAGGACGCGTTGAAGGCACTCGCGGCGGACCCAGCTATCTGTTCCTCGGTCCTTACCGGCAACATTTCGGCCAATGCCCACGTCAAGCTGCGTGCGTTCGGGCTTGATGGCCTGCTCGACATGGCTGTTGGCGGGTACGGCGAGGACAGCGACGATCGAGCGCGTCTCGTCGACGCCGCCCGTGCCCGTATCCATGCCGCCCACGGCATCCCACTCGTCTCGCCGACCGTCCTGATCGGGGACACGCCCCGCGATGTGCGCGCCGCGCATGACGCCCAGGCACACTGCATCGCCGTCGCCTCCGGGATCCACTCGGTGGCAGAACTCCGCACCGCCGGGGCCGACGCCGTCGTCCCTGATCTGACCGACACGGAGGGCTTGTTGACCCTCCTGCGGGAAGTCCTGACCTGAGTGGACAACAGAGCTCCGGGACCAGAGACCGGTGACCGGTTCAGGGGCGCAACGCGTAGCAGCGCAGCGTGTCCAGATCTTCGCTGTGGACCGAGGACCAGGACGCTGTCAGCAATTCGGCGTGCTGCGGGCTGATCCCGATGGATTTCCGTTCGTCCGGGAGGCGTTCAGCGAGCGGGGTGACGACCCAGAACGTCCCGCCGGGTGGGAGAAGGTATCGGACGCGGGCGAGGAAGGCCGCCTTGTCCTTGATGAAGGCGAACACCAAGCGGCAGGTGACGGCGGCGTAGCCCGCCTCCGGCAACGCTCGGATGTCCTCGGTCTCGAAGTCCAGCCGCTGAAAATGCGGACCGCCGGACGTGTCCTGCTCGGCCTGGGCGACCTTCAGCGCGGCGGAGGAACAGTCGATCGCTGTGGTGCGGTATCCCAGGTCACCATGCAGATACCGGGCAAGGACACCGTCGCCGCAGCCGAAGTCGAGCGCGGGCCGGCCGTGGCCGGCGCCGAGGAACTGGCCGGTCAGCTGCTGCTCTTCGAGACTGAGGCGGCGGTAGCGGCGCCCTGATGTCCACAGCGGATCCCAGTACGTGGCCGGGTTGTTGATCGTCACGGGTTCGCGGGCTCCTCGGCAACAGTCAGGGAAGCGGGGGCGACCGTGCCCAGGTCCCGCACGGGTGAATTCCAAAGCACAAGGAACGGGATGACCAGGGCCGCGGTGATGAGCGTGAGTGTGAGGTGGAGCCCTAGCCACGTGCCGAGGCCGCCAGCGGCGAGGGCGGCGAAGGGTCGCAGGCTGAAGGCGAGCCACGCTCCGGTTGCCTGGGCCCGTCCTTGGAGTTCGTCGGGGGCGAGTTCCTGGCGGACCGCCCTCTGGAGTCCGCCGTGGCACACCGCAGCGCCGGTTTGGATGACCATGCCGATACCGATGGCGATCTGCCCGCCAAGTCCGGGTCCGACGAGAACCAGAGGGATTTGGGCGAGTGGGTTGAGGGAGAGCGCTCCGAGCATCACCGGGCCTGGGCCCCAGCGTCGTTCCAGGGGCTGCCAGACGAGGGCGCCGAGGATGCCGCCGGCACCGCCGGCGCCCATGACGTTGCCGAGAGCTGTCGGGCTCCAGTGCAGCTCGCGCAGCAGGTACAGCGACCAGAGGGCGCTACTGGCGGCCAGGACGAAGGAGGTGGCCGTGTTGGACAGCACGATGGACCGCACGACAGGGCTGCGCAGGGTGTAGTTGAGGCCCTCGCGGATCTCGGCCCATTGGCTGATGCCGGCCTTTCGGGGTGGCGGCGGCTCTTCGTGGTGCCTGATGCGCCACAGGAGCAGGGCGCTCGCCAGGTAAGAAGCGGCATCAACGGTGACGGCGCGGGCGGCGCCGAGCACGGTCACGAGGGCGCCACCGGAGTTGGTGCCGATGAGGTCGGCCAGGGAGTTGCCGGCGCCCATCTTGGAGTTGCCGTCCTTGATTCGGCCCGGGCCGAGGAGGGAGGGCAGGAAGCTGATGGACGCGTTACTGCCGATGACCTGCAGGGCGGCCACCGTGAAGGCGACCGCGTAGAGATGGATCAGGGTGATGCGGGCGAGAAGCTGTGCGGTGGGAAGGGTCAGGAGGACAGCGGCGCAGAGCAGATCGCAGGTGATGATCAGGGGACGTTTGCGTCGGCGGTCGGCCAGGACCCCGGCGTGAAGGGACAGCAGCAGGGTGGGAGTTTGGAGGCGAAGGCGATCAGCGCGACGTTGAAGGTGGAGGCGTGCAGTTCGACGACGGCCAAGACGGACAGCGCGATCGTGGTCACGCCGCTCCCGGTAACGCTGATGCCCTGGGCGACGGCATAGTGCCGGAAGTCTCTGTCTCGCCACAGGCTTCCTGGGGCGTTGGGTCCGGATCTGTGCGGCACGTCTGCGAACTCCCCTCGTAGGTATGGCTGTTACGGCGTCGCCGTGCGGTGTCTCGTCCGTGTTGGGCTCGCGCTGGCGACCGGGGCGGCACGGGTCAGCGCGGCAGGAGCCGTTCGACACCTTCGCCGTGCAGCAGCTGGGTGACGTTCTCCACGAGGCCGCCGAGGTCGTCGGCCGGTCCGGTGGCTGCGACGCGGATCGCGTCGCCGTGGGAGGGGTGGAAGACGGCAGCGTCGACTCTGATCCGGTGGGGTTTGTCGGTGTAGTGGGCGTGGACTGAGCAGGCGGTCTGGCAGGTCCCTTTGAGCTGGGCGAGGACGCCACGCTCGACGGCCAGCAGCCGGGCGGTCGCGGGGTCGTTGATGGCGTCGAGGAGGTGGGCGGCGATGGTGTCGCCGCTTCGCTGCTCGACACGAGCGTGCCCGCGCCGGTGGCCGGGGCCAGCACCGAGGCCGGGATGAGCTGTGTAGCACGGTCCGCCCGGGACACCCGGCACAGTCCGGCATAGGAGACCACGAGGGCGTCGAGGGGCTTGTCACCTTCGCCGGAGTCGAGGCGGGCGAGTCTGGGGATCAGATTGCCGCGCACCGGCTGGATGGTGAGGTGGGGGTAGCGGGTGCGGAGTTGAGCGATGCGGCGGGGCGCGCTGGTGCCGAGGATGCTTCCGGCGAGGAGGTCGTCCAGGGTGGCGTCGGGCTGTCCGGCCGGGAGGACGAGGGCGTCCCGGGCGTCTTCGCGGGGCAGGACGGCGCCGATGGTGGTGTCGGTGCCGCGCTCATGGGGCCCGGGGCGGTCTTTGGCACACGAGACGGTGACATCGACGCCTGCGGCGGCCAGCGCCCGGTCCAGCTCGCGTACCCAGGCGACCTTGCCGCCGACCTCCGCGAGGGGACCCTGGTGCAGATCACCCGCCGCCTTCATCGGGGCCACGTGTACGGCGACTTGAGGGAAGGAGCGTTCGAATAGTCCGGCGACGTGGGCTGCTTGGACCATGGCCAGGTCGGAGTCGCGGGTTCCGAGGACGATCTTGTGCGGGAGGTGGGTCACGGACGGATCCTGGGGTCGGTGAAGTGGGAGGTGAGGAGGGTGACGATCGTGGTGATGGCGAGGCCGACCGCGATCACGCCGAGGCAGCCCAGCAGGTCGCGCAGCGTGCTCCACAACGGATCGGCTGCCCACTTGCTGCGCCGCCGCGCACCACCGGGCCGGGCGGTGCGCGGCGGGTGGTGGCTGTTAGTCGGGGGTGCTGGCGGCATGTGATTCGCCGTTGGCCGAGGGAGTCGGTAGCACCAGTGGCGCGGCGGTGCCGTACTGGTTGGCCTGCATGAGGTACATGCGGCGGTACTGGGAATCAGGCCGCGCCATGAGCTCCTGGTGGGAACCGCTCTCCACGAGGTGCCCTTCGTCCAGGACATAGATGATGTCGGCGTGCTGGACGCCGGCCATGCGGTGGCTGACCAGCACGACGGTCTTGCCTTCGTCGGCCAGGCGGCGGATGCGTTCGAAGGACTCGATCTCGGCCTCGGGGTCGAGGGCGGAGGTGGGCTCATCAGCGATGACGAGGCTCGCCTGCCGATGGCGCAGCCGGGCTTGCCCGACCGTCTGCCATTGCCCCCCGGACAGTTCCTGGCCGCCGCGGAACTGCCGGGCCAGCAGGGTGCCCAGACCGCGGGGAAGAGCGGCGGCGAGCTTGTCGGCGCCCGAGTAGGCGGCAGCGCGGGCGATGTCGTCGTCCGCGTTGCGTTGCGGCTGGCCGATCTGGATGTTGGTCCGAAGGGTGAAGGGCCAGCGCTGGAAGCCCTGATCGAGAGCGGCCACATGCCGGAAGATGTCCACCCGGTCGGCCTCGACAAGATCGGTCTGCCCCCACAGAATGCGGCCGGCCGTGGGCCGGTGCAGGCCGGCGAGCAGCTTCACCGCGGTGGACTTGCCGCTGCCGTTCGCGCCGACCAAGGCGATGACGGCCCCGCGCGGGAAAGTCAGGGTTACCTCCTGCAGAGCGGGGGTGTCGCGGTCGGGGTAGGTGAACGACACGTTCTCGAAGGTGACCTGGTCGGGAAAGTCGCGCACGGGCTGGCCGCCCGTGGGGATGGCCCGGCGTTCGGCTTCGTCACGGAAGTGGTCGAGGTCGCGGACGTAGAGGGACTCCTCGTGCAGCCGCAGGATGTTGTCGACGAGGGCGCCGAGGCTTGCTGAGCCGGTACGGATCGCGAGCGCGGCCGTGGCCACGGTGGCGGCGCTCATGTGGCCGGTCAGCCACAGAACGCCCAGGCCGGCAAACGTGGCCGCCGACGCGAGGCCGGCCATGGCCGCGGCAATCAGTTCGGTGACCGCGCGGCCGTCGGCAAGGCGGGTCTGTTCGGCCTCGGCGGTCTGGCCCATCTCGTGGAAGTGATCGAGCAGGAAGGGGCCGACCTGGTGAACGCGGATCTCCGTGGCAGATTCCCGGGCGGTGATGAGGTTGTTAACCAGGCGCTTGGCCCGCTCGTGCTCGATCCACTGCATCCGGGAGGCGTAGCGGCGCCGGGCCACATGCATGGCGCCCCAGCCACGGGGCAGCGCGATGAGCAGTAGCAGTGGCAGCAGGACGGGGCTGAGGACCGTGACCACGCCGGCCGCGGCGACGAGGGAGAACAATCCGTTCACCACGGCCACGCAGACGCCGATCATGGTGCGGGAGGACTGGGCGCCGAAGTACGCGGAGTCCAGGAGCGTGCGGAACTCGCCGTCTTCGATGGCCTCGAGTTCCGCGCGGGCGGCGCCCTCCAGGAACTGCTCGGTGGCCAGCCTCTCGACTTTCGGTTCCAGCCGCCCGGTGCCCGCCGTCGAAAGGCAGGCCAGGATGGTGCCGACCATGGCGATGATGCAGCCGACGATCAGGGCCGGCAGCGCGGCGTGCAGCCGGGAGACGTTGTCCCCGTCCTTGAGCAGGGCTTGGATCACCTGGTTGGTGACCAGCAGCCCGGCGGCTTGGGTGATGCTCTGGCCCACCTCGGCGATCCCGATGGTCAACAGGGCACGGCGGTCCGCCTGCCAGGCCAGGCGCAGGGTGCTGCCCACCAGCGCCGGCACCATCCGGGCGGCCTGCCCGAATTTGGTGTCCAGTCGCGCGTACTCGTGGCGTACCCAGCCGAAGTCGTAGCGCAGCGCCCCGCCGAAGAGCGCGACCTCGGACTCGGAGACGGTCTGTTCCGTCTTCCAGACCCGTTTCAGGAGCCGTTTCATCGCGCCTCCGACACGGCCGGGCCGGATGGGACGTGGGACTTGCCGTCGATCAGAACGGCCGGCACACCAGTGAGGAGCGCGGCGTGCGCCGCCTGGATGCGGCGGGCGAGGCGGTGCGGCAGCCGCGCGAGGGCCTCCTCGACGGGGAGGAACGCGGCGGCGCCGATCTCCCCGTCCGCGAAGCGCAGGGACTGTGTCTGCTGATCGGTGAGGGGACCCACGTGGAACACCGTGACGACCATGGCCCGCCCGTAGCGGGCAGCGGGGACCTGGTCCAGGACGAGGAACTGGCCGATGGGCACGCCGGTCAGGTCGAGTTCCTCGGCCAGTTCACGTTCCAGGCCCTCGATCTGCGTTTCGCCGGCCTCCACCATGCCGCCGGGCAGGTCGAAGCCGTCCTTGTAGGTCGGGTCGACCACGAGAATGCGGCGGTCGGCATCGGTGATCAGGGCAGTGCAGGAGGCCATGGGCGCCTCGACCTGGGCCCAGTACGCCCGTTGCTCGTCGGTGACCACGCGGTCAGGGCTGCCGACAGTCTGTTCGGTGGTGTCAGGTTCGCCGGACATGAGAGTCCTCCTCCAGGGCCAGAAAGGCGGTGCAGGGCGTCGCGCCGGCAGGACTCCGGCACGAAGGTGCGCGTCACGTGCGGACGTCAGGGCAGGAGGGCCGCCATGCCCGTGTGGGGGATCTCGATCGCGGCCTGCGGCGGACTCAGCGGAATTCCCCAGCGGGCTGCCGCCGTTTGGGCCGCGTACTCGGCCTGTTCGGCTCCGGCGCGTCCAAGGCCGAGCAGCTCGCTCGCCTGCACCGGGCTGACCAGCAGCCGGCCGTAGGTGATGCCGGTCGCGACATCCGGTGCAGCCGGCCCCAGGGAGCCAATGCGTGCGATGTAACGTGCCCGGGCGTTCGCCCCAGTGCCTGGGCCGTAGACCGCACCGTCCGGATCGAGGACGTAGCCGAGGTAGGCAGCATCGTGCAGGCGCAGAGCCGCCTCTTCGGCGGCTTCACGCAGTGCCGCCGCCTTCGGCCCGTCGTCGTCCATTTCGACCGTTCCGCCGGGCAGGACGACATGGCCGTCGCGCGGATCCACGAGGACGACGACCCGGCCGAGCGGGTCGAAAGCCCACACCCACGCTTGCTTCACGGGAAGGCCGGCGGCGGACTCGATGGCCGGGTGCCAGGCGATGTCCTGGTAGCCGATCGCAATACGGGGGACAACGTCCAATCGCTGTAGTGCCTGTCCGAGCCCGGCGGTCTCACCGTCTTCCAGCACGGCGGGTCCGGCACGGTCGATCCGGGCGCGCAAGGCAGCGAGCATCCGTCGCCTCTCGATCGGGCGCATCCGGCGTGCGGCCTGCGCCGGCGGAAGGAAGTGGAACGAGGTGATCTCGTCCTCGGGCAAGTGAATCCGGGCGATGTCGCTCTCCTCCAGGACGCCGCCGTCCCAAATGGAGACGGTTTCACCGGGAAAGCCGTACACCTTCCCGAACTCCGGATTGCCCCTGCTGACCCAGTCCACCGCCAGGAGCTGGCGTACACCGACGGACAGCCCGAGTTCCTCGGCCACCTCGCGCACCGCCGCGGCCGACGGCCGCTCCGCCTGGTCCACGGCCCCGCCGGGCAACAGCAGCCTTCCGGGCCGGTATGCCGGGTCCAACACCAGGACCTTGCCCTCGGCATCAGTGAAGAGCACCGCGGCGCCGCCCCAGAAGACCGCGCGTGAGTGCGCGTAATCCTCCGGCGCCATCAGCCCCACCGGCTCGCGTTCATCCTCAGCCGGCATCGGGCCACCCAGCGTGCTCGCGCTCTGGCCCCGCAGAATGCAGATCAGCGCCTGGCGGGTGTAGCGCACGAGCTTCTCCGGCAGAGCCGAGAGCGGCCACCACTGCAGCTCCGCACACTTGTCAGGTTCCGCGACATGAGGGCGGCCGGCGTACTGATCGGCGGTGAAGAAGACTTGGAGCCGGCTCTCGCGAGTCTTGGGGTCGTAGTCGTGGACCGTGTGCGCGACCACCAAGTCCGCCTCTTCGAGAGCGATGCCCAACTCCTCCCGGGCCTCACGGACCATGCCCGCAAGGAAGGACTCCCCCTCCTCAAGATGGCCAGCCGGAACATGCCACCATCCGTCACACCAAGCAGTGCCCGCACGGAGACCGAGCAGCACCCGGCCCTGCTCGATCAGAACCAGGTGAAGTCCGATCACGGACCGGTATGGCAATGCCTTCTCCTCCTCGACATGGCGGTGCGATCGGAGGCCAGTTGACAGCGCGGTCCGCAAGCCAACTGCCCAGGCACGGGGCGATCCGTCCTGCGAACGTGCCAGCTGAAGAGCACCCGGCCTTCTGGCAGGCGACGGAAAAGGTTCGGTCAACGCCCCAGCAAGAGCGCCGGGGTGAAACCGACGGCGCCTAGCAGGCAGCACACACGGCACAGTGGGCCTCCCGAAGCATGAGTAATTCAATGCGTACGCCGCCTGTGACCGCAGCGACTCGGGTGCCCGTTGCCGGACTCCGCCGAGTCTATCTAGCTTGAGTCCTAGGGGTGTTGGGCGAGTCCGTGTTCTCGACGCTTCCACCCGTTGAGGTGTCTCTTCGAAGCCTTGGGCGCGTCGAGGCGTGCGACGGCAGGGCAGCCCAGCCTTCTCCGTTAATGGGACCAGCCGTGGCAGGCCAACGTCCCCGACTCATTGCGGGACTCCCCACTCGCATGGACGAAGACCAACGCACCCGCCCGCGAGATGCGCGAGCAGCTCGGCGGCCCGTCCAGCCCCCCGGCCCGTCCGACCGCAGGCGCACCCACGGGCCTGAGGCCAGCTGGCGGTCACCGAGGCCGCGATGTTCGCTCTTCCACGGCTGCTGTCCCACACCATGGCTACAGCCATCGAACAAATGGCTGAATCACCAACACGAAAATGCCCGACACCCTTACGTCACCGGAGATAGACTCATCAACGTCCGGCAGCGGGCACCCGAGCGTCGCGGTAACAGACGGCATTGGACAGGATTCGTCGTCCCCGGGAGCGCTGCCTCGTGACGTACACGCCCACGTTTGCGCCAGAGCCGACTCGCCGACAAACTCACCCGCGCTGGCGTCGAGCACCTCAGCGCGGATCCGGGCCGGCTGGAGGCCGCGGTACGCCAACTGCTGGCCTTGGCCTGTTCCGTCTCGCTGAGCACTTTGCCGCGCGGCCCGACACGGGGGCCGCGGCCCTCGGTCGACGAGCTGGAGCCACAGCCACTCCTGCGGGGGAAGCAGATCTGGTTCCGGCTCAGCGGCACCACCGCCGAAGAGGGGCGATGCCGACGCACCGCGAGGGTGTTGTTTCAGTCCATCTCGCCGATTCCGTAAGCCAGTTCGACCATTCTCGGGCTGTCTTGACGTGCTGTCGCGCGGCCTAGACTCAAGGTCGTTTGCCCGGCGTCGGCCGCCCGTCATCAAGGGGTGCCTGCCGTGCGCCCTGGCTTTGGGCGCCGCCGGGTGCGCGACCGATTCCATCGAATACAGAAGGGTGTTCTCGTGCCCGAGAAGGTCACCAAGGACAAGGTGCTGTGCTACGTCGTACGCGACGGGAAGTTGCTGGTCTTCCGGCACACCGACTACAGCTACGAGGAGGTGGGCATCCAGGTCCCGGCCGGCAGCATCCGCGAGGGCGAGACGTCGGAGGCGGCGGCCCTGCGCGAGGCCCGCGAGGAGACGGGCCTGAAGGACTTCAAGATCGTGCGGAAGCTCGGCGAGACCGAGTACGACATCAGTCCCTACCGGTTCGAACTCCAGCACCGGCACGTCTTCCACCTGGAGCTGACCGAGCCCACCCCGGAGCGCTGGATGAGCCAGGAGGACCACGACGGGGAACAGGAGCCCACGCACTTCGAGTGCTTCTGGATCCCGCTGGAGGCCGCCCACATCCTGCAGTCCGGCCAGGGCGCCCTGCTGGGACGCCTGTACGACTGATCCCCCTACCGGTCACGGCCACCCCAGGAGGCAGCCGATGCACCGCACCACCGAACAGCACGACCCGATAGCCCAGCTGTACCGCGGCCTGGACACCCAGGACACGGACAGCGCCGTATCGGTGATCTTGAAGTTACGCGGTGAGACCTGCGACATCGACTGCCTGTACTGCTACGAGAAACGCAAGGAGTCCCCAGGCGGAGCGCGGATCGACGCCGGCCAAGTGCGCCGGGTCGCCGAGCTCTTCCAGGGGCGTCCACTCGCCGTCGAACTCCACGGTGGCGAACCATTGACCGCCGGCCGCGACCACGTCGCCGACGTCCTGCGCGAACTGGCCGCCCAGCCCACCGTGGTCCGAGTCTCCCTCCAGACCAACGGCGTGCAGCTGAACGAAGAGTGGCTGGACCTCTTCGACGCCCTGTACCCGGACCTACAGATCGGCATCTCACTGGACGGGGACGCGGCGGGCAACGCCTGGCGCGTCGGCTACGACGGCCAGCCGGTCTACCCGCGCATCGCTGCCGCCCTGCGGCTGCTGGCCGCACGCGGCCGGAAGACGGGTGTGATCACCGCGGTCACCCCGCCGGTGCTCGGCCGCGCCGAGGCAGTTCTGGACCACCTCGCTGGCTTCGAGGCGGTCAACGCCGTCAGCTTCGTGCCCTGCTTCGACGCCTCCGTCCAGCGTTCCACCACCGCTCAGGGGCGGCGCCTCCCGGCGAGCCGACTGCTACAGGAAGCTGCGGTCCGCGGCCCCGATGGGCCCGCCTGGGCGATCAGCCCGGCCGAGTACGCCGAGTGGATCCTCGCCGCGGCCGTCCGCTGGATCGACGCCGGGTATTTCGCCCGCCTGAAACTGGAACCGGCCGTCTCCACCATCAGGCGGCTGCGCGGTCTGGACAGCGGCTTCTGCCACTTCTCAAGCATGAAGTGCGACCACGTCTTCACGCTCTACCCGGACGGACGGCTCGGCAGTTGTGACGAACTGCCCTGGCCGGAGGCCCAACTCGGCCGCCTGGGCCAGATCCCCGACGAGGCCAGCGTCGTCGCCGCTCAGCGGCGGCTTCCGCTACTCAACGCGGGCAAGGCCCTGATGGACCGATGCACGACGTGCTCGTACCGGTCCGCGTGCGGCGGCGGCTGTGTGGCCACCCGATGGCGCCAGGAGCAGGCCGGGGACCAGGACGCCTACTGCGACTACCGAATACGGGTGATCGACGGCATCGCCGCGCTCCTCGCCCAGCCCGCCCACCCGGCGGGGGTCTGGTGCCGTACGGTGCGCTGGCGCCCCCGCACCCCCAACAGCATGCGCAACGTCGCAGCATTCCTCGCCCGCTGGGATCGCACCGACGCCCACCGCGCCCCGGTGCGGCTGCACACCAGCGCGCACGGCAATATCAACGCCGTTGGCCTGCCTGGCGTGCACGAGGCGGACGATCTGGACCCGGCCCACCCGCAGTGGCACGAAGCAATCGAGACCAGCGTCCGCCCCCTGGTCGACGCATTCACCCGATCGTGGGGTCTGGTCACATACGACAGCTGCCAGGGCCACCCGTACACCGGCCTTGACCTTCCGGCCACCGAGCGCCGCGTCGGCATCCTCCCGCGCGACCGGGCCGAGTACGCCCAGGCTGCTGCAGCTCTGTGCCGGACGGTCACCGCGGCGGCCCCCGAGCTGCCTGCCCCGGTGCAGGTCACCGTGGGGCGGGCGGAGCTGACGTGCGAGGCCACCGGGGCCACAACGCCTGTGCTCGACCTGGTGCTACACCCGGCCCTCGGGTACGACTGGCCGGCGTACTTCCAAGCCCTGGAGGCGGCCACCCACGTCGTCGCGGACGCACTGCGCGGCGAACGACCCGCCGCAGGCGACGCCTGCTGCTGCCCGGTCCCGCAGACGACCACGCCCACGAGGGAGGTGCCGGCGTGAGTAGCGCCACCGACGCGATGACGATTCACCAGTTACTGGGGCGGGTCGTGTACTTCCAGGCCCTGTTCATCGAACCCGCGCTCCAGCCCGGCCCATCGCCCGGGGCAGGCCCGGCGTGCTGCAATCACCGTGCGGCACCAGGCCGCGAGTCCACCGCCGGCGAGTTGCTACCGGACTCCGCCTGGGCAGCCCTCATCGAAGCCGCCGCCACCCTCCCGGCTCATCACGAGCCATGCCCGCAGACCGGCAGCGGGTGCTGCGTCACCTGCCGCATCGCTGCCGCAGGCGGGACGGTCGCCGTCGGATGGGCACAGACCGAATACCGCACCTACCAACGGGCCGAGCCCACCGAAACACTCCTGCGCTCCTGCGCCCGCGCGGCGGCGGCCCGGCTCGGCCGGGTCTTCGCCGCCCAGCACGCCGTCTCCTGCCCGGCACTAGACCGGCTGACCGTGCCGGACGAGCTGCCCAGCTCCGAGGAGCTGCCGCTGACCGCCGAGCTGCTGGGTCTGTGGGCCAACCCGACCGCTACCACCCGCCACCCTGTGGCCAGTTGGCTCAACCACTGCACCGGTCTGGACGACGTCCGACGCGTGCTTGAGACGAGGAGGACCGGCTCGTGATCCATGTAGCCGAGACCGTCACGGTCGGCAGCATCGAGGACTTCCTGAACCCCGAGGAGCGCGCCCGACTCGCCGCCATGATGAACACCTTCCTCACCGAGGAGAACCGCGCCCACTTCGGCACACAGCGGGCCACCTCCATCCACGAGATCCCCGGCCACTCGCACGAGCAGGCCATGGCCGTGTACGAGCCGGCGGGCCGAGTCGAGGTCCCCAAGATCCCGGACGAGCCCGAGCACCTGCTCCAGCACGCCTTCGACCGCGCCCGCCCCGCCCTGTCCCGCGTCATGCCGTCGATCACAGCCTGCCGCCCGTGGACCTACGTCGAATACGGCCCCGGCCAGCACATCACCGGCCACCTCGACGGAATCGCCCCCGATCCGCTCGCCTGGCCCCGGCAGATCGCTGGCATCAGCGTGGTCATCCACGCGGCGGAGGCCGGCGGCGCGTTCTACGTCGAAAGCGCATCCAGCGACCGCCTGTGGGACACCCGCCTGGACCACGATGCCCAGCGCCACGGCTATGCGGACGGCATGTGGCTGGCCCATGACGGCGCCGACCACTCTGCCGACTGGTACGCAGCCATGCCCCGCACCCGGTGGAGCGTGAACCCCGCCGTGGGCACCGCCCTGCTCTACGGCTCCCAACTCACCCACGGCACCGAACCGGTCACCCATGGCCGGGTCGCGAAGTTCATCAGCTGGCTCATCGCCGAGGAACCCAAGGGGTGAGGCCCGTGCTGCTCGCCCTGGAAGGAATTGCCGGAGCCGGGAAGAGCACCCTGCGCGACCAGCTCCTGGGCGTCACCGCGGCCGACAATCGCGTCCTCGGGCACATCGGCCAATTCTCCTGGCTGTCGCTGCCAGCCACCCGCACCATCATCGGCCTGCGGGCCGGCCGCCCGGCGGCCACTGCCGAACACGCGGTCGCCGCCGCCCGGTTGGACCTGGAGCTCCACGCCCGCCACAACCTCGCCCCCGCCCTGTCCCTGGGCCCGGTGGTCGCCGACCGCCTCACCCTCTCTACAGCTTGCCTGCTCGCCCTGCTCCACAACCGCCCCGTCACCGACTACGTGAAACAGCTCGCCAGCGTGAAGGCTGCCAGGGCGGAGCTGACCGTCCTCCTGACCACCGCGCCCGAGCTGTGCCGCACCCGGCTTTCCCACCGGGCCACCGCCCGCCGCTTCGGCGAGGACCCGCCGACTGCCGCCCGGCTCGCCGACCTGTACGAGCAGGCCGCCACCGCGTGGACCGATACAACCGGGCTGCCCGTACTGCGCCACCCGTGCACCGACGAGCCCGACCTCGACCTGCTGACCGCCGCCTGCCTGGACCGGCTGCACAACGCCGCCCCGCCCACGGCGCGAAGATGAGGAGCCGCCCCATGCACCTGCACCCGATGCACCCCGCAGCCTGGGTCCTCAACCAGCTCCGCCACGACGGCTGGCACGTCCACGACCTTCTCTCCTTCACCCGCGCCAGCACCCTGGTCCTCGCCAGCCACGACGATGGGCCCCCGGTGGTCCTCAAGGCCGGCTTCGGCAGCAACCACGTCCTGGCCGAACTCGATGAGAGCGCCCGCAAGGCCGCCTACGGCTTCTACTGGTACGCAGAGATGACGGAAACCGAACGGGCCCTGACCCGCGAGGACTTCCGTCACGAGATTGCCGTCACCCGCGCCGCAAAAGGCGCGCACCACGTCGTGCCGCTGCTGGAGGAGGGCAGCACCGACCGGTTCGACTGGTACACCATGCCCTTCTGCCCCGGCGGCAACTTCCGCTCCCATCTCACCACCGCCCCGACTCTCACGCCTGGAGAGAAGGCTGCCGGGCTGGGCCTGCTGGCCGACGTCGCCGAGGGCCTGCGCACCCTCCATGAGCGCGGAATCGTGCACCGCGACGTCTACCAGGAGAACATCCTTATCCACGATGGCCACGGGCTGATCACCGACCTCGGCGCCGCACGCCACACCGACACCCCACGCGGACCCGCCACCCGCGGCCCGGAAGTGCACTGGCCCCCCGAGTACGCCACCTCCTACGACCGCGCCACCCCGGCTGCCGACGTCTTCAGCCTCGCCGTCCTGACCTACCGCTTCCTTTGCGAGGACATGCCCCGGCACGGCCACTCCCGCCTCGGCGCCGCCCCACCGGACCTGCGCCTGCTTATCTCCGCCGCGCTCGCCCCCACGCCCGAGGACCGGCCCGCCATAAGCGAGCTGCGCGACGCCCTGCGCCAGGCGGCCACCCCCGCCGCCACGCCGCCCCCGCGCAGCCACTGAACCCGCCGCCGTCCGGAAGGAGACCGCGATGCCCACCGCACGCTCGCCCCCGCGGTGCCCGGTCCCAGAAGGTGCACCGCCCTATCACCCCTGATCGGAAGGACGAGCACACTCATGACCGACGACCGAATCAGCGAGTTCCTGGCTGCCGTGGACGACCTGCGCGGCGACGACACCACCGTCCGTACCACCGCTCACACCTCCAGCGTCTCCGCGAAGGGCTGGCCGACCGCCGAGGCCCCCGCGATGACCGAGGCCCCCGCAGGCACCGACGCCTGAACATCGCGCACCATACCGGCAGCACATCGCCGGTGAGCACCTCCTGGGGCCGGACCGCCAAGGGCCCGGCCCCAGGCCCAGCTGCTGTCGGAAGGACCCGCCCCGTGGACGCTCCCGCCACTGCCCTCTCCTTCGCCCCGATCCCGGCCCAGCACCGCGACCGCACCCACCGGATCCGCACCGTCCTCAAATCCGCTGGCCAGTACCAGGACGGCACACCCGATTCCGCGAATTCGGCCGCCGACTACTGCCTGGCCCACCACGTCCTCGAAGGCGCCGAGGCCGCCGCCCGCGCCCGCGACACTGCCACCTTCGACTGGTACGGCGCTCACCCGGACACGAACGCCCCGGCGCTGTCCGTGCCCACCGTCATCGGCCCGCGCATCGTGGTCGCGCCCGACCCGGACCGCATGCCCCACTCGGCGATCTCCGAGACCCCCTACTACGTACTGGGTCCCGACACCATCCCCGCCCCACCGGACCTGCGGGAACTCGCCGCCGCCGCGTACGACGTCGGCGCCCGCCACGGCTTCGCCGGTCTGCTCGCCGGCCACGCCGTCGTCCTATGCTTGCTGCACCGCAAGAAGCTCGGCGACACCCTCGACAGTTGGACCATCACCCGGCTGCCCGGCACGATCTACTGCGACCACGTCGACGACCCCGTAGTGCTCGCCCGCGACCTGGTCCATGAGGCGGGCCACAACTGGCTCAACGACGCCCTCGCCGCCACTGCCTGCAAGATCAGCGAGGAGGCCACGTTCTACTCCCCGTGGAAGAGGACGATGCGGCCCGCCTTCGGCTTCCTTCACGCCTGCTTCGCCTTCCCCCTCACCATGATCTACACCGCCCGCGTCCTCCCCTCCACCAGCGGCGATCTCCACCGGTTCCTGTCCACATATCTGGACCAGCAGCGCGGACTGCTCGCCGGAACCGTCGACGACCACGCCCACGCGCTCGATCTGATCACCGATCCCGACCTGCGCCAGCACCTGCACGCCGTCCACCACGAAGCGATCAGTCTGTGAGCCCCGACAGCAGCCCGGCCGCACCCACGGACCGACTGGCCCAGCCTGGCGTGATCCTCCTGGCTCATCCCGTAGACGGCCCGCGAGTCCAAGCGCACACTGGGACCGCCAGCCTCGAACTCGCCGTGTCCATCGGGGAGAACACCGCATTCAACGTCGGCTCCATTGCCAAACAGATCACCGCCTACCTGTGCGTACGCGCCGCCCGCGACGGCCTCCTCTCCCTGGACCGGCCGGTGCGCGACATCCTGCCCAACTTCCGCATCCCCGACGTGACCGTCGCCGACCTCATCCGGCACCGCGGCGGCATCCGGGACGCCGAGACCCTGCTGTCCCTGGCCGGCTTCCGCGACCTCGACCACTACACCGCCGACGACCTGCTCCAACTCGCCTACCGCCAGCAACGCCGAGCCGTCGAGCCGGGCCGTTTCCTGTACAGCAACACCGGCTACCTCCTCCTCGCGGAGGTCCTCGCCCAGGTCCACGGCGCCGGGCTCCAGCAGATCGCCGACCGGCAGGTCTTCGCGCCGCTCGGCATGACCGCGGCCCGCTTCAAGACCGATCCCCGCGAGGTCATCCCCGGTGCTGCCGCCAGCTACCACGTGACGGCCGACGGCTGGCAGCACCAGCAGGGCCCGGTCACACTGCCCGGCCCCGGCTCCCTGTGGTCCACCGCCGCCGACCTGGATCGCTGGCTCGGATACCTCTGGGAGGAATGGAGCGAGTCAGCCGCCGACGGACTTCCGCATGAGCGCCATGTCGACTACCGGCCAAGCGACCACCCGCCGTTCACGTACGGGCCCGGGCTGTATGGCGACCCGCGGCCCGGCCGAGCGGCCGTCTTCCATTACGGCCATGAGCAGGGCTTTTCCGCCGCCGCACACCTCACCCGCGCGGGGCTCCGCATCATCTGTCTGTCCAACCATGCCAGCATCGCCGCCGACCAGGTCGCTGCCGCTGCCCGCGCTGAACTCGGTCGCACACTCGAAGCCGACCTGTCCAAACTCCTGCACCGCCAGCCCGAACCCACACCCATCGTCGCGGAAAGGAGCGGCGCCGACACACCCCATATCCCGCTCGGCACATACGCCTGCGACGAGGTGCCCGGCACCCTACGCCTGACGCGCAGCAAGAGTTCGCTCTACCTGTGGCGCAGAGGAACGCACGACTTTCTCACCCGCAGTGGGGTCGCGACATATGCGGCGAAGGGCTACACTCTCACGCTCCCGACCGCGTCGGCCGACGATAGCGGGCCCACGCCCGACAGCTTCATACTCGATCTCGACCGCGCGCCAGGACTGCAATACCAGCGGCGGTCGGACTGACCAATTCCCCATCCCAACCTCATAAGAGCTCGTAAAAGGATCTTGTTGAAGTGCCCTCGTCGGGCGTGACCGATGTGACGATTCGGCCGTTCGGGATGGTGTGGGTACTCGGCCGTGGATCGTGCACGACGACTTGTGGGCTCTGATCGAACCGCTGCTGCCGCCCTGGCCAGAGAAGTCGCCGGGCCCGCAGCCGGTGGCAGACCGGCTGTGTCTGCAGGGCATCCTGTATGTCCTCCACAACGACATAGCCTGGCAACTCCTGCCCCTGGAGCTGGGGTTCGGCTCGGGACAGACCTGCTGGCGGCGTCTGGATCGCTGGCAGCAGGCCGGCGTCTTCGACCAGTTGCACCGCATCCTGCTTGCCGAGCTGAACGCGGTCGGCGAACTCGACTGGTCCAGAGCGTGTGTGGACGGCTCCCACGTCCGCGCGAAAAATGGGGAGCCGACACCGGTCCGTCGCCGGTCGACCGGCGGAAGACGGGCAGCAAGCATCACTTGATCTGCGACGGTCGAGGCACCCCGCTCAAGGTCATCACCACCGCGGCCAACGTCGACGACGTCACCCAGACCCTCACCCTCATCGACGGCATCCCGCCCGTGGCCGGACGTCCTGGGCGCCCGCGGCCGCCGCTCCGCCGCGCTTCTCGGTGACAAGGGCTACGACCCCAACCGGCGTGAGCTGCGCAGGCGCAGAATCCTGCCGGTCATCTCCCGAAAGGGCGACCCGAACATCAAGGGCTTGGGCAAACTCCGTTACGTCGTCGAGCAGACCTTCGCCCCGCTCCATCAGTTCAAGCGCCTCACCGTCCGCTGGGAACGCCGAACGAAATCCACGCCACCTTTGTCTCATTGGACTGCAGCCTCATCCGCTGAAGACGTCTAAAGAAGGCCCGCTCGTGATCCTGTTACGAGCTCTAGGATAGAGACCGGCGGCCGTTGGTGCGCTTGATATAGCTGACCGGTTAGGGAGAGAGCCGGAGTATCGAGAATCTTGTATAGGCCGGGCTCGTCTCGTCTCTGAGGATCTTGGAGTGCTCAGCCGCGTAGGTTTCCATGGATGCGATTGCTGCTGCACCTTGCCCCGCTGCCTGTCCTATGCGTCGCAGCGCATTAACGCGTACGTCACCTGCGGCAAACACGCCGGGCAGGCTAGTTTCAAACGAAAGTTTACCCCTGTGGTACCTCAAGAAGTGGTCAGTTTTGATGCACCAAGCCCTAGTCAGATCCACCTTCTCTGCTCCCATAGCTTGAGTGTCAGCATCTGGGTGGAGCCATTTCGTATCCGGCTTACCGCCGATCAATATGTAAGCGGAGGTCGTATTGATTTTCCTGACTTTCCCCGTCGGATCTCTATCGCCCCTTACTTTCACGTACGTCAACTGTTCTTTCCCGCCGAATCCGATCACCCTGTGTTGAGGTAGGATCTCAATGTTCTTTTTTGTTGCTATCTCCTCCTGTATCGCCTGCGACATCAGGTCGAATCCTTTTGCGGCGACGATGTAGACAGATCGACTCTCTGCCGCGAACTGCAAGGCGGCCATACCGGCAGAATTACCACCTCCCACAACTACGACATCCTTGCCCCTCTCTCGCAGTTGGTCACAGGGTAGCGCTGCGTAATATACGCCCCTTTGTGGAAGTTTCAAGTCGAGCTTATGCGGCTGCATTCCGCAGGCTAGAAGCACCATCCCCGCAGATACTTCAACGTACTGTCCGGTAGAGCTATTAGTCGTACCAACTAGATAGCGGCCGTGACCGTGAGGGCCCTTGTCGTGCTTGATCAATCGCGCCCTGAGCATAGGCATGAAGTCGACCGTGCTGAGATCGCTAACCTGCCGGATGGCCCGACTGGTTAGCGCCAGCCCAGAAATGCCGTCTGGAAAACCGAGATAGTTATCGATAGGATTGATGGAGGTCGCGGCAGATCCGCCCGGGGCGTGGCTTTCTATCAGCAGAGTGGAGAATCCAGCGTTCACGCTAGCGCTGAGGGCGGCGGACAAGCCTGCAGGCCCTGCCCCGACAATGACTACGTCGTATGGGTGATCTATTAGGTGTTTCGGGTCCGGAAAAATCCGGAGTTCCTTGAAGAGGTCCTCTAGTGTCCAGTTCTTGCACCGCTTGCTACCGATCGTCACAGAGATCTCGGATCCCGATTCGTCCGACCAGTCATATATGGCGGCGTTGCGGTAGAGAAAATCTGTCAGCTCATCAGCCCGGCTCGAGCCCTTAGGGCCTGCTATTACCACGCTGGGCTTACGAGGGCTCCAGGAGGTGTACAAAGGCTTGATTGCCTCGCGCAGCGAAATGGGAGAACTGGAAACCCTGCGTATGCCGTCACTGCTCGCATCGTCGCGCATGGTTAGCAATGCCAGTGAAGCTCCTGGGAATTTCCTACGAATTCCCAGAAGGAACAGCTCGCCGTCGTCGTCAATCAACTTCTCGTCAGCAATTACTATAGCGATGAGTTCTTGCGCCTTTGGCTTTCCGTAGATTGCGCTGTAAGCTTCGCTCTCGCTTGCCACAGCAATCACATCAAGGTCGCTGTGTGACCAAGTGAGTATTTCCTGGGTTAGCTCGCGCCGCATCCACGGATCGGAATGAACTAGAAGAAGGATGGGTTTATCGGCGGACACGCTGACCATCTCCAGGCAGAAGGGCGTTGCCGAGGGACCGGAGAGTGAGTTAATCTGCAAATGGTCCAGTCTCGGCTGGCGAGCTGTGCCGCTTCGACTAAACGGACAACCCCAGTTGCCGGACTCTGGGACTCCGGCTGCCTCTTCCTCTCCATATTAGTCAGTCATGCTGGAGGATGCATGTCAGGCTTTTGTTCTGAAGGTTTGGGACGGTGAGGCCAGCGGCGAGGGCTTGGCAGCACCTGGGCGAGCCGCGGATCGGCGCCGGTCATCTCTCTGCCTGCTTGATCCATTCCATCGACTGGTGGCCACAGCGACCGCGGATCACCATGAGACACACCTGCCCCTGCTTTCTCTCGGAGAGCGGGGGTAACAAGATCGTGGGTCGGAACGACCTCGCCACCCATCGTGTAGCCCCTGATACCCGGATACGCCGGGGCTCGCTCCCGAAGAGTCGCCGTCCTCGCGCATCAGCCACCATAACTGTGAGCCGTACGCGTTCACGGTCGGGCATGAAGCCGACCGATCGCCGCCTGCCCTTCACCGACTGTTATCGGCCTTTTGTAGGCTCAAGTCGCGTGCTGGGGCCGACGGCGGACGCCCTAGCCATTCTCCGAGTTGTCACCAACGCCGTCGAGCACAGTACCGGAGGCGTGAGACCTCGGGTCCACCACCCCGACAGCGAATTGCGGATCGAGGTCACCGACGACAACCTGCCCCCAGCCGGACTGCGCCCCTCTTCAGCCCTTCTCTACCCAGTAGTTTTCCAGCATCTCACTAGGCCACGCGGGCTCGTAAATCGGGCCGCGCGGCCCCATCTCGATAAAGAACGGAGAGAGGTCGTAAATTCTTGTACCGACCACGGCGTCCAGGTCGGTCACCCGTAGACGGAGGCCGTCGACTCCCAACAGGCGAGGGAAGGACTGCGCGAGCTGATTGGGGCGCCGGTGGTTGCGGTGCGCGAAGGTGCCTGTTGCCGGCCACTGCGGGTTTCCTCGCGGGCTGCGGGCGTGGTACTCGACGTCACTCGGGGACGCTTGGTCGAAGTGCCACACAACCACCAAATGAGAGAATTCCTCCAAGCCCTCCACAGAGTCGAGTGGAAACTCATCCTCATCAAGCTGAATTACCGACTCGATGTCGCCCCAATAGTCGTCCCCAACCTCCCTACGGCCCGCGACGACTTCCCCGATCGGCTTGATCTCCAGAGTCATGGTCCAGCCTTTCGACTACGTCTCAACGACACTTGCGTTCAATCTACTTGGGCCAGCTACGCCGCAGCGCGGGCATCAAGTACGCCCACCGTGGAGATGCCGCGCTTCCGGTAGGGCGACAGAAGTGGTCGCATCTCGACGCCCCTCTGTCGCGCCCGGCCGGAGTAGATCCCCTCCTCCATGGCATCCAGGACGCTGGTCCATGTCGCGCAGGCTTCTTCGACGCCACCCTGCAGAGCTCGGCGACCTTGGTGTCGGGCTAGGGTCTGTCCGACGGATCTTGTGACGGTATCGGTCTCGGGTCGTTGGCATGGGCATGGGGCGAGGAGATTTAACGCACGCGGAGTGGGCCCGGCTGAAGCTGCATCTCCCGAAGTCCGGTAAGCCAGGCGGCCGTTGGGTTAGCCACCGCAAGGTCATCAACGGCATCCTGTATCGGCTGCGCACCGGGGTGCCGTGGCGGGATCTGCCTGCGCGTTTCGGTCCGTGGAAGACCGTGTACGAGCGGCATCGCCGCTGGTCGGCGGACGGCATGTGGGACAGGATCCTCGCGGCCGTCCTGGCCGACGCCGACGCGGAGGGCCGGATCGACTGGTCGATGGTGAGCGTCGATTCGACCTCCTGCCGGGCCCACCAGCACGCCGCCGGGGCCCGTAAGACGGCGCCGGTGCTGTCGGGAAAAGACGCACGCCCCGGCAGCACCGCCCCGACGAGGGACTCGGTCGCTCCCGGGGCGGCCTGACCTGCAAGATTCATCTCGCCAGCGAAGGTGGACGCCGCCCCCTGGCCTTGCTGATCACGCCGGGTCAGTGGGGTGACGCCCCGCAGCTCATCCCGGTCATGGAACGCATTCGCGTCGGCCGCCTCGGCGGCGGACACCCGCGCACCCGGCCCGACCACCTCGGCGGCGACAAGGCGTACTCCTCCCGCCGCAACCGCCGCTACCTGCGCCAGATCAAGCACACAATCCCCGAACCGAAGAACCAGCGGGCCAACCGCCAACGCCGGGGCAGCAAAGGTGGCCGACCCGCCGGCTTCGACAAGACGATCTACCAGCGGAGGAACGAAGTTGAGCGAACGATCAACGCCCTCAAGAACTTCCGGGCCGTGGCCACGAGGTTCGACAAACGCGCCTATGTCTTCCACGGCGCCGTCACCCTCGCCTCGATCAGACTCTGGCTCCGCCCATGAATGCCAGGCAGAAGTTAGACGCCGGTCTGTCCGTCGACGAGTTCACGCACGACATCGAGGTGACCGTTGTGGCGGGAAATCTCTTCGATGAGGTGGAGGACTACCCAACGCAGGTCCACGTGGCGGCCGTCGCCGATAGGACGTTCGGCCTTGGAGTTCAGGTCGCGGTCGGCCACCAGGCGGCGATAGCGGGCGCTCTGTTCCTCGTACTCGGCGAGAAGCTGGGGCAACGGGATGTCGACCGCTGTCCGCATCTCGGGGTCGGGGTCGTCGTCGGTCGCCGCCGTGAGCGGCCCCTCGGGCTCCTCGCCGAGAAACATCACCTGGACCCAGTGATGCTCGACCCATCGCAGGTGGCTGATCAGCCCGCACATCGTCATCAACGGTGAACTCGGGAGCGGTGCCTTGCGGGCATCTTCCTCGGACACGCCTTCACACTTGGCTCGCGCCGTGTCACGGGCGTAATCCAGGAAAGTGGCCAGCTGCGTACGTTCGTCCCACGTGGGGGGTGTATCGGTTCGTTGTGTCATCGCGGGTGAGGTTCCCACAGCTCGGCTGCGGTGTCGCGTGATTTAGAAGCCGCGCAGGCAAGCGTGCAACCACCGCCTTGCGCCAGCACGGCCTACAAGATCCGTCGGACAGACCCTAGTAGGACTCCGTTAGGTCTGCCTCGCTGTCGTGTTTGGGGGCATGTTGGGGGTGTGGACGCACATGAAGTGAACCGTGCTCGGGCGACGTTGGCGTTATTCGTAGCTGACGTGTTCTCGTCGGTGCCGCGCAAGGATCAGCGGGCGAAGGGCGACTGCTATCTGCGGGGACTGATGCTGGACGGACGGCGGAAGTCGATCCAGCCGATGGCGGAACGGCTGCCGGACGGCAACGAGCAGAACCTGCAGCAGTTCGTGAACCAGTCGACCTGGGATCCGGTGCCGGTACGGCGGCGGATCGCCCAGCGGATGGTGCCGCAAATCGGCCCGGATGCCTGGGCGGTCGATGACGTGTCGTTCCCCAAGGACGGAAGAATGTCGGTGGCGGTCGCGCACCAGTACTGCGGGGCGCTGGGCAAGCAGGCCAACTGCCAGGTCGCGGTGAGCGTGCACGCGGTCTCCGACACCGCATCCTGTCCGCTGCAGTGGCGGTTGTTCGTGCCGCAGGAGTGGGCGCACGATGCCGTACGGCGGCGCAAGACGGGTATTCCGCAAGAGGTCGGGCACCGGGAGAAGTGGCGCCTGGCCCTGGACACTATCGATGAGCTGGCCGGGTGGGGTCTGGTGCCGCCGGTGGTGGTGGCCGACGCCGGCTACGGGCAGAACGCCGACTTCCGCGACGGCCTGACCGGCCGGGACATCGGCTATGTCGTGGCCATCCGTTCGGACGTGACGGTCCACCCGCACGACGTGCAGCCCACCGCCCCGGCGTGGTCCGGAAACGGCCGCAGGCCGCAGCCCCGCTACCGCGACAAGCCGTCCTCGGTGGCCGCGCTGGCGGCCGGCCATGGGCGGCAGGCGTTCACCGAGGTGAGGTGGCGGGAAGGCTCTCGCGGGCCGATGCGCTCGCGCTTTCTGGCACTGCGGGTGCGGCCGGCAGGGGTCCGGGCCCGCCGTCTGGCCCAGGCCGCCGTCACCGCCGAACACGGCCACTGGGACGGCATCCTGCCCGAAGTGACGCTGCTGGCCGAATGGCCCGAAGACGCCGAAGCACCCACCGACTACTGGCTGTCCAACTTGCCCGCCGACACCCCGGTGGCCGAGCTGGTCCGCCTGGCCAAGATCCGCTGGCGCATCGAGCACGACTACCGGGAACTCAAGCACGGCCTCGGCCTGGACCACTTCGAGGGACGTTCCTGGACCGGCTGGCATCACCACGTCACCCTGGTCACCGCCGCCCACGCGTTCCTCACCGAACAGCGACTGGCCCCAAAAGCCGATACAGCCAACTCACCCTCTACCAGATCCTCGACGCCATCCAGGACCTGCTGAACTGCTGGACCGGTACCTGCACCACCTGCCACCGCCCCCTGCCCAGAACATCCGCCACCAGCCAGAACCCAAGAGCCAGAGCAACCTAACGGAGTCCTACTAGTGATCTGGTTCGGAAGGAGTCTTGTACCGGGTGGCGAACTGCCACTCTCGGTCGAGGATCGCGTGCACGACGGAGTCTCGCCACTGCCCGGCTTTCAGGACGTGTTCGCGGATCACTCCTTCCTCGACCATGCCAGCGACTGCCATCGTCTTGGCCGACGCGTCGTTGAGGGGGGACCGCGCTCCCCAGATGCGGTGAAGGCCCAGGTCGTCAAACCCGACGCTGAGCAGCAACCGCACCGTCTCCACGCCGTAGCCGACGCCCCACGCGTCTGGGCGCAGAGCGAAGCCCAAGGTGGCTCCGCGCTGCTGATGTGGGTCGGTGGCAAGGCGGCCGAACCCGATCAGCTCGTTCATGTCCCGTTCGATGACGGCGAGCGCGTACTCCGTGCGTGGGGTCGCGGTGGCGGAAGCAATCGACCGGGCCACAATCTGCGCAACCTGCTCACGGGTACGCGGTTCGAACGACAGGTGTTCCGTAGCCTCGGCGCTTCCGTAGATGGCGAGCACCGCATCCACGTCCTCAAGGGCGAGTTCGCGCAGAGCGAGGCGTTGGTTGGAACGTTCAACCGGATACATGGAATACGCCCTCCGCTACATGATCGCCTTCCAGCGCCAGGGGCGCGGCTCTGCACGGCCGCGCAGGCAGTCAACGCGATACTGAGCCTCGGCTTGCCACTGGGGACGCGTCACGGCGTGCTGGGCCGCGTAGGTTGTCATGCGCAACTCGCGGGCACCGGCGAGGAGGTCGTACCCCTCCCATTGCGTGACGTCCGTGCCGTACGTCGCACAGAACTTGGCGTACTCGGCCGCGGTGACGGCGCCGGTCGTGGTCATTTTGACCGCGGTGGACACCAGGTCCCACTCTGGCGGCCCGACGGAGGCCCGCTCGAAGTCCAGCATTACCGGACCGGCCGTCGTGCGGACGACGTTGCCCACCCACGCATCACCGTGCACGACACACTCGGGCAGGCCATGGGGCCGGTGCTCCCAGCGCTCGCGAAGTTCCACATGCCGATCCCGCAACCAGGCGCGATCATCCTCCGACAGCGATGTGGCCGCCTCGATCCGCTCGGGCACACGTACGAACGGGTCCAGCCTGTCGAGCGGCAGATCCGGGACCGGCAATGCGTGAAGTTGCTTCAGCAACGTGACAACATCCATGACGTTGCCAGCCTCATGCGCCGGAAGCTCGACCCAAAACGTCACGGGTCGTCCGGCAGCCTCGATGGGCTGCTCGGCCGGCAGCGCGCGGACAGCCGACACCCCGTTGTCGGCAAGCCACCGAGCCACGAGGATCTCACGCACCGCGGCCTTCCACTGGCCTGCGCGGGCGATACGGACGACCACATTGCCGGGGAGGCGCCAGATTTCGTTCTCGGCGATGCGAACGGGCTCGGCGCCTGCGGGCTCGAGCCCGGCGAGGGCGCAAGCCTCTTCCAGTACGGCACGGGCGGGTCCAGCCGAGATCGTCATGCCTGCAAGGTAGTCGTGATTCGCTGCCGGAGGTGCGCCGCCTCCTCCAACGTGCGGTGCTCCGACGCGAATCGGCGGAGTTCCTTGAGGTCATCGCCCGCCCTGCGCGAGGTGAGGCGTCCGACGTCACTGAGCGCCTTGTGGCCGATAGCAATGGCCTGCATCGGGTCTCCCTTCGCCATAACGAGCGACGCCAGCTTCGTACGGGAAATCCCACGAGAGCGAGCGTAGTCGTCGCTGTGTCCAGCGACCGCCGTTGTGAACCGTTCCGCAGCCCGACCCGGGTCCTGGTCGGCGTGGATGGCTAGGTCCCAAAGCGCATGGGCTGTGTCGCCGTGGTGCTGCGCCTCGTCGTAGTACGCCATCCACGGCGGGTCCTCCGCCGGGTTCGAGTAGGCGAATGCGTCGTCGGCCGCGCCGACCGAGGCCAGCGTGCCCTGTACATCGTGCATCTTCCCGAAAGCGCGGGCGCGGGCGCTATGCAGCATGGCTTGAATGGTCGGGGTTAGCCGGTCGGAGCGCACCAGCCCTTTCTCGGCGTAGGTCAGGCCCTCGTCCGGATCGCCGAGCCAGATCGCCTGACGAGCCAGGAAGGAGAACGTCTTGGCGCGTAGCCACCAGTCCCCGGCCTCCTCCGCACATTCGGACGCGACCTTGAAGGCAACCCGGGCTTCATCGTGTGCGTAGGCGTCGAAGTGCGTGGCGCCTACGACGATGCCCAGCCGCGCGACGCTGCCGAGGAGCTCCGGGCGAAGCCGTGATGGGCAGTCGACGGACAGCAGCCGTACAGCCCACTCCATCGAGCGGCTAGCGAAGTCGCCGACCAGGCCCCCACCACCTTGGGCGTTGTCCCAGCGGTGGATGCCATCGGCGATGAGGCGCAGCTGCTCAAGCTCGGTGGGACGAATCCGCTTAGGGAGCTCCGGCGGTGCGGCCGGGGCTACGAGTCTGGCGAGGTCTATCGGAGTGATGGCGGCAAGGCTGGTGGCGGCCAGGAAAGCGCGTCGGTCCACTGGCGGAAGGCTCCCCGGTAGCGGGACTGGAGTGTCTCTGCCCAGGATGCGTCCTCCGTGGACCTGAAGAGCCCCCTCCACCGGCCCCTGGCGGACACTATCCGCTTCACGGTGCTTTTTATCCGCATCGCCGAACACCATGCCCCAGGCTCGGGTGAGCACGCCGCCGGTCTCGAGGACCGCGTCCAGGCGCTCCGCGAGGTCGTACCGGCACCGGTATTGCCCCTTCTCAATCTTGGAGATCACATCCGGGCTGACCTGCACCATTGGCCCGAGCTGAGCGGCACGCAAACCGGGATGGCGCTTGCGCCAGTAGCGCAGTTCTGCACCAAACCACTCCTGCGGTGAGGCGTCTGGGTTGAGCGCTTTCTCTGGCTGCGGCATCGACGGTCCCTGGGTCGTGATGCGGATATCTCAGGTCTCCACATCCGGATCTGCACGCGGGTCTCGCGGCCTGACTGAATGGTGGCTGACCGGTTCCGCACCAGTACACACCGCAGTCAAACCTCGTTGCTGAGGATTCCACCAGACCCGAAGTGGACCTGTGATGGCCGACCTCTTGGAAGTATCCGCTGCGCCAGCCACCGGCGTGCGCGCTACGACGCGCAGCACGCCGGGACGTCTGTCGATAGACCTCGATGTGACCGAGCTGGCCGTGCCCATCGTCAGGACCATCGTGCGCGCCCACCTGAAGCTATGGGGCCTGGCTGATCTGACCGACGGTACGACCTTCGTGGTTACGGAACTGCTGACCAACGTCCTGCGGCACGTACAACCCACCCTGCGCACCGGGATGAGGAACACGCAGCTGACGCTCACCCGCCTCCCCGGGGCACTGAGCGTCTGCGTGCGCGACTTCGATCCCGCGCTGCCCAAGCCGACTCACGCAAACGATGAGGCTGAGCACGGCAGGGGGTTGCCCCTTGTCATGGCGTTTGCCGACGACTTTGGCTGCTCCCCGTTCAAGGGCGGGAAGGACGTGTGGGCGACCTTCCTTATCAGCAACAACGGCACGAACGGGAACCCGCAGGCGCGGGAGACGTCATGACGGGCGGGGAGACGTCCAGAGAGCGCACGCGCCGGTTGAGCGGGCCGACGCTGCCCTCGACCAAGTCCCCTCGGCGTCAGGAGAGCTGGTTTACCAGATCACGATGCCGTCGACCGCATTACAGCTTCTGCCTCCGGCACAGAGGGAGGAGGAAGGACGAGCGGCATGCCGTCGCAGCCCGCCAGTTCACCCGTCTGTCGAGCCAACTCTCCTTTGCACAACGTCTGCTTTGTGGCGGCAAGTTCGGTCTGAACATTGAGTCGACTCGTGGGACGTCCCAGGACGTCCCGACCGAGTCCTGTGCGGCGGTACCGGCGTCTCCGAGCTCCCTGAACGATGTCCGTGTAGCTCGCCGCGTCGTGTCTTCCTTGCACGAACCGCCCTTGTCGGCGAGTGGCGGCTCGAATTGCCTCGGTGGCTCCTCTGGGGCCGTCGAGGTGGCTCCCCGGTCGCCAACTTCGGATCTCACTAATGGAGTTGTCCTTATGCCTCGCACCACGACCTCAGCCCCCACAATCGGCGGTCGGCATGGGGACGGCGTGTCCTGGCCGGAGGGCTCATTCAGGGAACTGGGCCGTGAACTGCGGACCGTTGTATCGACCCTCGCACCCGGACCGTCGCCTCTCGCGGTGCAGGAGACCCTTCATCGCGAAGTGACCAGACTGGTCTTCGGCGAGTCGGCCTCCGTCAGCGAAGACCCGGACGAGCGACACGTCCAACTGCTGCTTATGCGCGGCCACTTGATGCGACTGCTCGGAGCAGTCGTTCCCCTCGATGCCAACGAGCCTCCTATGGAAGACGATCGACTGGTCGTACGCGTGCGTGCCCTACTCGACGAAGAGATCCCCGGCGACGCCGTGCGTGCGGCGTCCCTGCACCGGCGGATGTCCGAGGTCGGGCGGGAGCTGCTCGCCGTCCTTCCTGCTGTCGATACCTCTGACGACGTGGTCGACGGCTGGGGGAGGACTGTGTGCGCCGGGTTCGATTCGACGCGTATCCGCGAAGCCATTCGTGCGGCGAAGTCCTGGGAGCAGGCGGGGGTGTACCCACATCCACACACCCTCGCGGCGGTCACGCAAGCGCTCAGCGGATACGTCACGACGCTCGTCCCCCACGTCTCGATCCACTTGGAATCGCTCTCCGCCGGGAGCCGAGGGTGGTCCGCATGCGGTGAGGCGATCGAGCGCTCACAGGAGGCCCGCGATGCCGCTCCGGGAGAGGGGCTCAAGGCGGCGAGGGAGCACGCATACCGTCTCGCGGTCCACACCGAGGCCCTGCTGCGCTACGCCGAACAGGACTGCGAGCGGGACGGTGAGTGACGTGACCGGGTCCTATCGCGCGGCGCACCCTCAGCGGATTCACCGTGCTCCGGCCTCCCCGCCGATTTCGGGCTCACCCCGGAGAGACGAGCCGGCCCCAGGGCGCGTTCGACGTGGCTGGCAACAGGCTCGCGCGCACCGGGTCGCCGTCCTCCTCGCTACCGACATCAGCCTGCCCACCGTCTACGTCCTCGCCGAACTCGCCCTGCAGCTCTACGGCGGTTCGTAGCTCACGCCCCAACCAGCCGATCAGCAAAGTGGGCCGGCCCCGATAAGACGACGACTGTGCCAGAACACCGAAGGAGTACGACCATGCCGGCCCCGGACGAGCCCATCTCGCCGCCGCTTTCCCCTCAGGAGCGGGAGGCCCTGCTGGGCATCTCTCAGGGAAGGACGACCGCGGAGACGGCCTGCGACATGGGAGTGTCCGACAGCACGGTCAAGACGTACATCCTCCGGATCGGCGGAAAGCTCGGAACCTCCGAGCGGGCGGGCATGGTGCACCTCGCCTACCGCCACGGACACTTGGACGTCCCCGGGCCTGTGGACTACATCGTCGAGCTGCCGGAGGAGCAGCGCACCGTCCTGGCAGGGCTCGCCGGCGGAAAGACCGTCCAGGAGATCGCGGCCGTCGCGAAGCGTCCGCTGGACGACGTACGCAAGGACGCTCGACGCCTGCTGCGGGCGCTGGGCGCTTCCTCGGCCGCGCACGCCGTCACGCGAGGATGGCAGTTCCGTCTCCTGGGCCCCGCGACCGGCCGTGACAACTCCGGAGACGTCGTCGCCATGGCAGGACAGGCATGAACGCCCGCGTCGAGGCCGACAGCCTGCGACCTGGCAGTGGCCACGTTCACCAGCACGCGGGGGACGTGTTCACCTGCGATCGGCGACAGGACTTCGTGCCCCACGTGATCCGTACGCACCGAGGTGGTCGCTGGCGCAGGGTGGACCGGAGTAAGCACGCCGGCGAGTGGGCGAAGTTCGTCCATCGCTCCGAGATGCTCGTCTTCGACGTCGACGACGGTGGGGAGGGCGGCCCCGGCATCGTCACGGGAGTGATCCCGTCCAAAGAAGACGCCACGACGCGCCTGGCCGCGCTCGCTCCAGTGCCGGGGACGGCCGTTGCCGAGATCGGCACAGACTGCGGCTGGACGGCAGCCTCTCTGGACCACCTTCTCCAGGGCGGCAAAGTGGTGACGGCCGCGGACACAGAACGTCTCGCCGAGATCGCCCGGCAGCGCCTACGCCCCTACCCGCGGGTTCGCGTGGTCAGCGGATCGCAGGCCGAGGTCTTGGGGCCGGCGGGCTCGTTCCACGGCCTCCTGTCCCATCGTGCAGTACGCCGTGTGCCGTGGGACTGGGTCACCCGGGTTCGTCCAGGCGGCCGACTGTGCCTGCCCGTCCGTACCGCGCTGGGCGGATCCAGCACGCTGCTCGTCCTGACCGTGGCGCGGGACGGGGCATCGGCCAGCGGACGTTTCCACGCCGGACCGGCTCTGCAGACCGTGTGGCTGCGCGAGCACCGACCTGGTGAGGGCACCCCCGTCGAGTCGCAGGGCAGCCCGAGGACGTCGGAAGCCCTGGACCCTAGGGGGGCGCACGTACGGACGGCGGCCCGGTTGTTCGCCGGCCTGCTTCGCCCTGACCTTCGAATGCAGGTCGTGCGCGGCGTTGCGCAGCTCGAAGGCGACGTTGCCGACCGCCTGCGTATTCATGACCACCAGGCGTCTCGGGCAGTGGTCTTCCTCCACTCCCCCCGCATCTACGAGTGGGGGCCGCGCGATCTCGGCTCCGATCTGTTCGACGCGCTCGGTCAGTGGCACGCGGCCGGAGAACCAGAGGTTGAGCAGCTGGGCGTGACGATCACGGAGACCGAACACACGCTGTGGCTCGGCGCACCGGACGGTCCGTCGTGGCGTCTGCCCGAACTCCACACGACCACCAACGAGGTGGAGCGGCATGCGACCTGACCACCCGATGCTCCTCCATCCCTCCGCAGCGATCGCCGAGCTGCAGGCACGGCCGTCGAGCGCCCGGTTGCAGAACTACCTGCTCGGCGGGCGAGACCACTACTTCGTCGACCGTGACGGGGCCCTTCGGGCGGCCGACCGCATGCCGTTCTTGGAGAGCGCCGTCCGCCACGAGCGCATGTACGTGCTCCTGATGGTGCAGGCCCTGGCCATCGCGGGCATCCGGCAGTTGGTCGACTTCGGCTGCGGCCTTCCCCACGGCCCAACGCCGGTGGATGTCCTGACCCGCATTCATCCCGGCGCCCGCGCCGTGTGCATCGACAACGACGTGTTGGTGCACACCCACGCCGACGCAATGACGACGGGCAAGGCGCCCGCTGTCGTCGAGAGCCTGTGCGCCGATGTACGCGACCCCGAGTCGATCCTCGCTTCCAGAGAAATCCTGGAGACGATCAACTGGCGAGAACCGGTCATCCTTCTCCTCGGCAGCGTGCTCCACCACATCGAGGACACCGCGGCGCAGCCCCTGACCGTCTTCGTCGACCAGTACAAACACGTGGCCGCCACCGGCAGCGCTCTCGTCATCACGCACGCCACCGCCGACCTCTCGGGCAAACCCGTACGCAGATTCGCCAAAACCATGACGGCGGCCGGATGCCCCGTCCACCTGCGGACGAAGGAACAGATCACCCGGCTGTTCGACGGCTGGCAACTGACCTCCCCGGGCCTGACCGCGCCACAGACACTGGCACTCGAATACCCGGTCCTGCCCCAGGCCGCGTCATACGCCGGCACGGCCCGAAAGGAGACCGCGCATGGCCGAGCTGTGTGATCAGCAGACCGGCGTGATCAAGCCGGTGACCAGCCAACTCCCCTGGTGGCTGCCGGGCCACGTGCGGCAGCGGCGCCTGATCACCCCACCAGACCCCCGACGCGGTGACCCAACCGTGTCGGAAGCCGCCAACAGGCGGCACACACAGCGGCTTTGACCGCCCAACCTGAGAAGGAGACACGCACATGGAGACCGACGAGTTCGACCTCGACATCAGCGTCCTGGAGTCCGGCGACGGCTCGGCCACGCTGGTCAACCTCACCGACGACGGCTGTGGCAGCACCTGCTCCAGCCCGTGCGCCACCGCCGTCGCCTGAGCACCCTCCGCGAAATCGACGAGCAGGGAGACCCACATGGAGGCACGCACGGTCAAGCAGCAGGCCAGCCCGCCTGCTGCACCGGCCGGTGACCCGTTCGACCTGGACATCAGCGTCCTGGAGTCCGGCGATGGGTCCGCCGTCCTGATCAACCTGACCGACGACGGCTGCAAGCCCACCTGCAAGGGGTCCTGCGCCACCAACGTGGCCTGACCCGTCGGATCAACCGGTGCCGGTCCGCACAATGCGGGTTCGTCGTGCGGGCCGGCACCGCACGGACACGGAACAGGAAGGGCTCATGAACTCGAGGCACGAGGTGCTCTACCAGTGCGCGGACGTGGCGCTCGTCAGGGCCGCCCGCCACACGCGGCTGCCGCTGCCGCCGTGGCCGGACGTCACTGGCGAGTCTCCGGGCCAAGTGCAGCAGTGGCTTACGTGGCTCCGTGCGCTGTGGGCCCTCGACGAGGTATCGGATGCTGTGGAGCAGGCCAGTCCCTCTCTCGCACGGCACATGGACGCCCTGTGCGCGACGACCGCCGTCCCGCAGGCCCGACAGGTCCGCCGGACGCTGGTGTCGGTGATCCGGTATGTGCAACGGATGACCGGCCGCGCGACACCGAACGGCCTGTTCGCCGGAATCGCGCTGGCCACACTCGGGGAGCGGCCGGATGTGCGGTGGGGCCAGTGGCACCGGGCCGTGGCCCGCCCGGACGCCGCCTGGGTCACCGAGGTGATCCGTCGCCTGGAGGCTTGCCCCGAACTGCTACGACGGCTCCCCGTGGTGGCCAGCAACACCTCGTTCGTCCGGGGGGACCGATTGATCGTCCCCTACCCTGCCCGGTCGCGAAGCACCGGCAAGCCGACGGCAGAGGTGTCCATCAGGTTCACCTCTGCGGTGCGGGCCGCCCTGGACGCTGCGCGATCCCCGATCAGGTACGACCTCCTCGCGGACAAGGTGCAAGCCGGGTTCCCCCAGGTTCCGGAGCCGCGGGTCAGGGAGCTGGTCACGAGCCTGATCCGGAACGGCGCACTCGTCAGCAGCCTGCACGCCCCTTCCGCCGTAGTTGATCCTCTTGACCACCTCGTGCAGCAGCTGGACGCCGTCCATGCCGACTATGTACCGCCCGTGGCGGGTCTGCTCTGCGACCTGCGAGCGGTGCGCGACACCGTGGCCCAGCACAACCAAGCCCTCACGCCAATGGACGGACGGCGCCTGCGCCGGGCGCTCCGCCAGAAGATGAAGGAGGTCGCCGCCACGGATCACCCGGTGGCGATGGACCTGCGCATGAACTGCTCGCTGGTACTGCCCACCCAGGTCGCACGAGAGGCGGAGCAGGCCGCCACCGTACTGGCCCGCCTCACGCCGGCGCCGTTCGGCACGCCCGGCTGGAAGGAGTACCACACCCGCTTCTTCGAGAAGTACGGCATCGGTTCCCTGGTGCCGCTGCGGGACGTGACAGACCCTGATGCGGGGCTCGGCCTCCCCGCCGGCTACATGGACAGCGAACCGGAGGCGCGCGAGCCGCTGTCCAAACGAGAGCAGCGGCTTCTGGCCCTCGCCCAAGCCGCCGCTCTTGACGGCCGCGACGAGATCGCGCTGGACGAGGACCTGATCAGCCGTCTTCAGGTCGGGGACCAGGGCAGCATGCAGGTACCCCCGCACATGGAGGTCTCCTTCAACGTCGAGGCGGCTTCCGCCGACGCCCTCGCCCGCGGTGATTTCGCGCTCTGCGCGATCCATCCGTCACGCGGCATCGGCACCACGAGCGGCAGGTTCCTCGCGCTCTTGAATGCCGACGACCGAGCTCGCGCCGCCGCAGTGCTGGAAGGACTCCCAACCAATTCACCCGGGGCGCTGCCCGCGCAACTCTCCTTCGCCCCGCTTGACCGAGCGGACTCCAACGTCAGCCGCGTTCCCGAGATGCTGCCAGCCGTCATCAGCATGGCTGAGCACCGGACCACGGATGAACGCACCATCGACCTCGACGACCTGGCCGTCGGCTGCGATCGGCGCAGGCTCTATCTCGCCTCCCTCTCACGCAAGTGCCTGGTGGAACCGCACGTAATGCACGCCCTGGACCTACGGGCCCACACACCGCCCCTCGTCCGATTCCTCGCCGAGATCAGCCGCTCCCAGTCCGCCGTCGTCACCGACTTCTCGTGGGGAGCCGCCGCAGCCCTGCCCTACCTCCCGCGCGTTCGATACGGGCGCGCTGTCCTCGCGCCCGCCCGCTGGCTGATGCACGCCTCCGACCTACCCGACCGAGCCGCGTCATGGGACGAGTGGCACACGGCAGTTGGTCAGTGGCGCACGCAACGCCGCGTGCCCGAGACCGTTGCCCTGACCGAAGGTGATCAGCTTCTCCCGCTGGACCTCTCTCAGAGCGCCCACCGCGCCGTACTGCGCAGCCACCTCGCGACGGCCGAGACCGCCGTGCTGACGGAGACTTCCCCCGACGGAGGCGGCTGGTTCGCCGGCCGCGCCCACGAGATCGTCATCCCCATGACGGCCACCCGCGCCCCGAAGTGGCCAACGGTCCCCCCCGTCACCGCGGACCGCCTGCTCACCCGCGACCACGGACACCTGCCCGGCACCAGCCCCTGGCTCCTGGTCAAGCTCTACGGACACCCGGAACGGCACGCCGAGATCCTGTCCCAGCACCTACCCGGCCTCCTCGCTCGCTGGGAGACCCCACCGACATGGTGGTTCATGCGCTACCAAGACCCGCGTCCGCACTTGCGACTGCGGATCGCCCTCCCCGAATCCACGTATGTGGGGCAGGCCGTCACGCACATCAGTGACTGGGCCGCACACCTGCGCGGCGCCGGCCTGGTGAACGACATGCAGTTGGCTACCAGCTACCCCGAAACCGGGCGCTGGGGCACGGGTCCGCTGATGAGCCTCGCCGAAGATGTCTTCGCCGCCGACTCCCGTGCCCTCGCCGTGCAGTTCGCCCAGCCGGACCGCCCACACCCACGAGTCCTCGCCACAGCGAACTTCGTGTCCCTCGCCACCGCCTTCACCGGCAGCGTGGACGAAGCGATGGAGTGGCTGTCCAGATACGGGAAGATCACAGATCCGCGCCCCCTCGACCGGCAGGTCCTTCCCGAAGCAGTCCGCCTGGCTGACCCGACCGACGGCTGGGCGGCCTTGCGGGCCCGCGTCGGCGGGGAGGCCATCACCGCGGCCTGGGCACAGCGAGACCAGGCCATCGCCCGGTACCGGCCCCGGCTGCGCGAATCCGACCTCGATCCCCACCTCGTGCTCGATTCGCTCCTGCACGCCCACCACATTCGGGCCACTGGCATCGACAAGGACGACGAGCGCATCTGCGTCCGGCTGGCCCGCGCCGCAGCCCTGGCCTGGACGGCACGGAGGGGGAACAACCATGGACCTGCATGAGACCGCCCGCCTCGCCGCCGGAGCCATCGCCGACCGGCTCGCCTCCCCGGACAACGTGCGCGACCTCGACCTCACGCAGGGCTGGTGGCCACAATCCCTCGCGCACGGCGCCGTCGGCGTGGCTCTGCTGCACATCGAGCGCGCCCGCGCCGAGCAGGGCCCTTGGCAGCGCGTACACGACTGGCTCGCCTGCGCGGTCGACGGCGGAGCCGTTGGCGGAGCGGACGCCCACCTCTACTACGGAGCACCCGCGCTCGCCTTCGCCCTCCACTCCGCCGCCGACCGCCCCGGACGGTACGCCCGCGCCCTGAGCACACTCGATACACACGTAACGAACCTCGTGTGCACGCGACTTCGCGCCGCCCACGACCGCATGGACCACGGCGCGTGCCCCGAGCTGGCGGAGTACGACACAATCCGCGGACTCAGCGGCCTGGGCGCGCTGCTGCTGCATCGCGGCACCAACCCCGATCTCCTGCGGAACGTCCTCGCCTACCTGGTGCGGCTCACCGAGCCGGTCAAACACGACGGCGAACTCCTCCCCGGCTGGTGGAGCCACCTTGCCCCCTCCGGCAAACGTTCCCCTGACTACCCGGAGGGCCACGCCAACAACGGCGTGGCCCACGGCATCGGCGGCCCCCTGGCACTCTTGGCCCTCACCGCCCGCCAGGGCATCACCGTGCCCAACCAGAACGAAGCGATCACCCGCATCCTCAGCTGGCTGGACCGATGGCAGCAGGACGGACCAGCCGGACCGTGGTGGCCGTACTGGATCACCCGCGACCAACTGCGCAACGGCAAACCCGGCCCCGGTCCCTCCCGCCCATCCTGGTGCTACGGCACCGCAGGCTTCGCACGCGCCCAGCAGCTCGCCGCCCTCGCCACCGGCGATACCCACCGCCAACGTCTTGCCGAGACCGCCCTCCGGCAGGCGATGACCGATCCAGGCCAACTCAACGCCACCGTCGACCTCTCCCTGTGCCACGGCTTCGCCGGACTGGCGCACATCACGCAACTCGCCGCCGCCGATGCGATCACCCCCGGCCTCACCGACTGCCTGCCCAGCCTGCTCGCGCCGATCACCGACACCGCCCCCGACACCCTCGTCCACACGCTGTGCAGCCCGGCCGACGGCGGAGACATCGGACTCCTCGAAGGAGCCGCAGGCACGGCGCTCGCGCTCCACGCCTACTCCGCCGAAGGCCCCTCCCTGTCCGGCTGGGACAGCTGTTTCCTGACAAACTGACCTGGAGAAACGCATGGCTCCGGAAGAATGGCCGCAGCGCGTCCTGATCTTCACGGCATGGGACCAAGCGGAGACAACGGCCGCACAGCACCTGCTGCCACTGTTGGCCGCCCACAACGCCGAGCTGGCCCATTGGTCGTTCGTGCGGAAGTTCCCCACCTGGCGGCTGCGATACCGCCCCGCCGACCCGGCCGCGGCCAAGCGCCTGGACCTCGCGCTGGATGAACTGATCTCGGCCGGCGCCCTCGCCTCCTGGAAGCCGCAGATCTACGAGCCGGAGGAAACCGCCTTCGGAGGACCGGCCGCCATGGCCGCCGCCCACCTCCACTTCCACGAGGACAGCCGCCACATCCTCGAACACCTCGCCCGCCAGCAGTCTGGAATACCCGACCCACTCGGCCGACGGGAGCTGGCCGTCTTGATGCTCAGCGTGGCGATGCGCGCTGCCGGCCTCGACTGGTACGAGCAGGGCGACGTATGGGCGAAAGTCGCGGCTGAGCGAGCCGGCGGCACAACAGCATCCGACCAGGTGAGAACCGCCATGCAGCGGCTCATGACCATCGACGCCAGCGCGTCCAGCAGCCTCGCCCGCGACGGCCGACTGGAGACGCTGACCGACTGGATCAGCGCATTCGACGCCCTCGGCCGCCGACTCGCCGCCCTCCACCACGGTGGGGAACTCCAACGCGGCCTGCGGGCCGTACTCGCCCACCACGCCATCTTCCACTTCAACCGACTGGGCCTCTCCCGGGAGGACCAGCACACCTTGTCAACACTCGCGAAAGAGGTAGTCATGGGAACGAGTGACAGCACCCCGCCCACCCACAGCACCACGTCACCGAGCACTACGGTCAGCGACGTTAACAGTGACACCATCGAAGCCAGCGCCGCCGACCACCTGCGTACACAGCTCATCGACCGGTTGGTCACAGAGGGCTCGGTTCGCACGCCCCGCGTAGAGGAGGCAATGCGGACGGTACCCCGCCACCTCTTCGTCCCCGATGCCCCGCTGGAGGCGGCGTACAGCAACGCGCCCGTCAACATCAAGTCCGACGACAGCGGCGCATCCATCAGCTGCGCCTCCCAGCCCGACATCGTGGCGACCATGCTCGAACAGCTGGAGGCGGAGCCAGGGCACAAGGTGCTGGAGCTGGGCGCCGGCACCGGCTTCAACGCGGGACTCCTCGGCTACCTGGTCGGCGAGAAGGGCCACGTCACCACCGTCGATGTGGACGACGACCTGGTCGAAGGCGCCCGCGCCGGTCTCGATGCTGCAGGCATCGACAACGTCGAGGTCATCCTCGGCGACGGTGCACTCGGTTACGCGCCGAACGCTCCCTACGACCGCATTGTCGCCACGGTCGGCGCCCACGGAGTCCCGCACGCCTGGCTCGACCAGCTCGCCCCCGGCGGACGACTCCTCACCCCGCTGCGTCTTCGCGGCAGCGTCTCGCGTTCGATCGCCTTCGAGCGGGCAGAGGACGGCGCCTGGCGCAGCGTCGGCTCCGAGATGAACACCTTCATGCCGCTCCGGCGCGGCATCGCGGACGACCCGCGCCGCTTCGTGAAGCTCACGGACGACGGCTCTGTGACCCTCGTGACCAACGGCGACCAGGCCGTCGACGCCGAGGCCCTGGCCGGTGTACTGGGCCAGACCCGCACCGAGGCATGGACCGGCGTGAACTTCCGGGGACCGGAGTCGGCCGAGTGGCTGGAGCTGTGGCTGACCTGCACAATGCCGAACGGTCTCAGCCGGATGCCCGCAACCCGAGAGGCCATCGACCGGGGTGTGGTCACCGCCCCATACACGAGCTCCACCGCCGTGTTTGAAGGTGGCACGCTGACGTACCTCACCCGCCGCACGGCCGCGGAGAAAGCCCCGGACGGCGCCACCCTGTACGAGTTCGGTGTCATCGGCCACGGGCCCGAGGCGCAAACCCTCGCCAACAAGGTCGCCGAGCAGATCCGCGCCTGGGACCGCGACTACCGCAGCCACGAGGTGCAGTTCGAGATCCACCCAGTCGACACCACTGCACTCACACCGAAGCCTGGCCGCTTCGCACTCGACAACGCGCTCAACCGCCTGATCATCGAGTGGCAGTGAGATGGACGCCAACCGGATAGCACAGCGGTTCCCGCTGGTCGCTCGTCCGCGCCCCGCGTGCCCGCCGCTCTCCGAGCGCGTCAAGGAGATCAGCACCCTGGCTGAGACCGCTCACCAAGAACGCGGTCTCAGCCAGGCGGCCACAGCGATGAACAAGTCGGCCCTGATCGCCAGTGACTGCGGTCTTCCGAGCCTGGCACGCGAACTGTGCTGGCGCCACGCCGAGATCTACCTGCGCGCCCAGCCGTTGGGCGCGCAGGAAGCACGGTATGCCCTGGAACCCCTCGTCAACCTTGCCCGTCTGCACATCCGAGACGGCGAAGGTGAACGTGCCTATCGACTGCTCGACACCCTGAACCGAGCGGTAAGGAGCAAGACTGATCTGGTCTTTGAGGATCGCCCCGTATCGTTCCGGAATCTCACGGCCACAGCAGAGGATCACCAGACCGTGTGCCAGTGGCTGTGGACGGTGCTGCTGGGCGATGGAACGCGTGCGCTCGTCGCAGCCAATCAATGGGACCACGCACGGGCGCATGCTGTGCAGCACAAAGGAATTGGCCAGCGCCTCTTCGACGGCCGCCAGGTGGAAATCGTGACGCGCTGCCTCGGTGGAGACCCCGCCTCGGCACGACGGATCATCGACGAGAGCACGCTAACCGAAGCCTGGGAACACCCCGTTGCGGCGTGTCTTACGGTGCTCTGCCTCATGGTCGGCGGAAGGGCGTCGGAAGGCGCGGGCGAGAAGATGACAGTGGAGTGCCTGAGCCTCGACGCCGGGCCTGAACTGGCCATCTTCCGCACACGCGTTGGGCTGACCGTTCTCGACCTCTCCCCGCATTCCAACCAGGCCGAGGTCGCCCGTCACCTCTTGAACGACGCGGTGCGTTCCGGAGACGCTTACGTCGCGCGAGACGTCCTCTCGCACGCCGCCTGTTCCACAGAGATGACCGCAGGAGAACAACGCAGGCTGACCGAGGCCGTCGCCTCCGCTGGGCTGGGATGCGGCGCAATGCCGCACATGCTGGAACGGGATCTCCTCGATGCCGTGGAGGTGAGCACGACGGCAGTTATGCAGCACCTCGTTGGCAAGCACTCTTCCTAGCCGTGATCGAACCGAGCATGCAGCGCAGCGGTATTTCCCGTTCTGGGTGCCAACGCCCTTGTGCGCCATGCATTTTTCACAGGGTTCTGACCTGAGAGCATCGATCACTTCCCTGATATACCTGTAAAATCAATTGAAGGCCGGAAACGGTCACCCGGGCGTCGCGGACATGACGCGAGACGACAAGTCTGCGCCCCCGGAGGACATCTTGCCTGCCTCGTTTCCCGCCTTAGCCGGTATGACGGCCCACCTCGGCCGCGCCCGGACCAATGCGGTCACCAGCTGCGCCGGTGCGCCATCCTTCGCGCGCGCCGACGCTTCAAGCCCCGCAGCCACACAGCCCATTGCCGCCGACCCGATTGGCAACGCGGGGCCCCCCGGACGCACTCGCCCAGCAGAAACCCAATTCCGTGAGCATCACTGTCTCCCTGGTTGTTGTGCTGGCCGTCATGGTGTGGCTGCTGATCCGCAAAGGCGGCCTCAAGGCAGGCCACGCAATAGCGGCCGTGCTCCTCGGCTTCTATCTCCACGACAGCTCCATTGCCCCGTCCATCAGCCGCGTCGTGCAGAGTGCGGTCGAGACCATCAGCGAGATCCGTATATAGACCGGCCGCCGGGGCACCCCCGTGGGCCCGGGCCGTACGCCGCCTCCCCCGTCGGCTGCGGTCTGGCGCGCATGCCCCGGCGGCCACTCCCACACGAATCCCGGCCTGCTCGCTGCGGTCCCCTCGCCCGGTGCGGGTGCGCTGCTCGCTCGTTCCCTGCCTGCCCTTCCCTCCTCCCTGTCAGGACCACGTTCCGCGAGGTCACCAATGTCTGATCAGTCATGCCCGCGACCAATCGGTCACCGACGTGGCCAGCGCCGGCGTGCGCGCGGCGCCGAGCCACTACGCACCGAGAAGGGGCTGCACCTGCGGCTGCGGCTTCTGGTACTCGTGCCCGCCCTCTTCGTCGCGGCGATCTTGTATATGGCGGCTGCCGTCGCCTCGACGGCACGCGTCCATGTGGATGGCTGGATCATCGGGGCGGTGGCAGCAGCCGCTGGCCTGGCCGTGCTGGTCTGCGCGGACTGGATGGCAGTTCGCACGGCGGCTGAGCTGCACCGGCAGCGCAGGGAGTACAGCGATTCAGTACATGGCTGGCTGCGGCACTTCCAAGCCGGCGTGAACGAAGGACGCAAGAGCATCAGCGATGCTCTGGAGCAGATCGATCGGGGAGAACGGCCTTCCCCTCCCGACTTCTCCACAGCCCAGGCGAACGACGTCAGCAACCCGTGGAACGAGACTGAGGCCGCTCTGCTCCAACTGCACGCAGACGCCTGGCGGGCGGTGGTGAACGGCCGACAGACAGAACTGACGCAGGCGCTTGTCTATCTGGCCGGGGGCTTGACCCTGCTTCTCGTACGTGCGCTCGGCATCGTGACGGAGTTGACCAAGCAGGTCCAGGACCCGGACGTGCTGTATCGCGTGTTCGACGTCAACAACCTGCTCAAGCGCATGCGGCGGTCAGCCGGACGGCTGGCGGTTCTGGGTGGCGTGAAGGCGCGCACGCTGAACCAGCCGATCGGGCTGGTGGACCTGCTGCGCGGCGCGTCGGGGGAAATCGAGAAGTACGCCCGGGTCCGCATGCACACATCCACCCTGGATGTGCAGATACCGGGCTTCGCGGGACCCGATCTCATCCACCTGCTGGCCGAGTTGGAGGAGAACGCCACTCTCTGCTCCCCGCCGGACAGCAAAGTCGTCGTGCGCGCGACGAGGGTCACCGCGGGTCTGGCCGTGGAGATCGAGGACCGGGGCATAGGCATGGCCCAGGGCGAACTCGATCGCTGCAACCGAATGTTGGCCGACCCCCAGGACACGGACCTGGCCGAGCAACTGGCCCAGCGACAGACCGGGTTGCTCGTGGTGGCCAAACTCGCCCGCCGGTACGGCATCCAAGTGCGACTGCAGAAGAATCTCATGCACGGGATCACGGCGCTCGTGGTGATGCCGGACAAACTCCTGCTCTGGCAGAACGAGCCGACGCCACCATCACAGGCTCACGCCTACGTTGCCGCCACACCGGTCCCGGCAGCGCAACTCACGAGGCACCCTGGTCCTCGGCCGCCCGGCGGTCCTCGGCCCAGTCCTGCGGCCCCAGTCCCAGCGGGGACGGCGCCACTGCCTTACCGGGACGCGCGACCTGCCCCTGAGCGGCGACCCGTCGCCTCGACAGCGACCACGACAGCGCCGCCGCTCGGCGCAACACCTGACACCCGCCCCCGGTTGCCGCAACGAACACCACAGGCAACGGTCCATGAGCGCCCGGCCCCTCCCGAGCCAGAGGCCGCCCCCGTCCCGCTCGCGCCGCCGGATCCTGCCTTCGTCAGCAATTTCACCCAAGGCGTGCATCGCGCGGAACAAGCCGCGGCAGACAGCGAGGCGCGACCGCCAAAGGGAAGCGCGAGCTGACCACCACAACGCGCCCCACACATCCTTCGTGCCTCGCTTCGCGCCTGAGCACCAGTCCGTACAACGTACGGAGATACGGAGAATTTGCAATGACCACCGACTCGACGGCAGCACAGCCGGATGTGGTTGTGGACGAGCTCCTCAACGACTTGGCCCAGCTGCCCGATGTGACAGGCGTCCTGCTCGGCACGCAGGACGGTCTGCGGCTGGCTCACGCGGGACCGAGCATGGACGGCAAACTGGCGGACCGTCTGGCCGCGGTGATCAACGGCCTGTACTCGATCGCTCACGGAGTCGACGACGGCAAGGGCCGTGTCGAACAGGTCCTCATCAGGAAGAGCAGCTTCCTGCTGTTCATCATGAGTGCCGGGAGCCCCCCGTCCGTAGTGGCGCGAAATGCGGGACGCGACCCGAAAAAGGTCGAAAGCGTGCTGGGTGTGCTGACCAACCCCCGCGCGGACGAGGGAGCCGTCGGTTTCGCGATGGTCGACCTGATCAAGCGGATGGGCGAGTTGCTGACCACACAGGCACGCGTGGGCGAAGCCCCTACCGGTGACGGCCAGTGACATGGCGGCCGCAAGCAGCCCGGCCTGGACCGTCGAGGACACCGAGGCCCCCAGCCTCTACGTCCTGACCGGCGGCCAGACCAAGCCCACGCACGACTTGCACATCGAGACGCTGCTGTGGGCCGAGGGAGAACCGCCTGCCGGCCAGCCGCCGGAAGTCGAACAGGCGATGGCGTTGTGCCGGGAGCAGCCCCTGGCCGTCGCTGAGATCGGCGCCCTGATCGGGTTGCCCTTCCAAATCACCAGGATCCTCATGTCCCGGCTGATCGACATCGGTGCGCTGAATGCGATGACCACCACGCACTCTGCTGACCTTCCCGACGTTGCTCTCCTGAAGGCCCTTCGCAATGGACTCCTCAAGCTCTGACCTCGGGCTCCCGCGCCGGCTCGGCGGCGCGAATGCCACCTCCGTCAAGATCGTCGTCGCCGGCGGGTTCGGGGTAGGCAAGACCACGTTTGTGGGCGCCGTCTCCGAGATCACCCCGCTGCGTACCGAAGCCGTGATGACGGCCGCCTCCGAAGGCGTGGACGACCTCACGCTGCTGCTCGACAAGAAGGCGACCACCGTCGGCATGGACTTCGGCCGGATCACCTTCCCCCAGCTGAACACCGTTCTGATGCTGTTCGGCACGCCTGGGCAGACCCGGTTCTGGTTCATGTGGGACGAGCTCACGCGAGGAGCCCTCGCCGCGGTCGTCCTCGTCGACACCCGCCGCCTCGACGAAAGCTTTCCCGCGGTCGACTACTTCGAGCGACGCGGCCTGCCCATCATCGTCGCCGTGAACGAGTTCGACGACGCCTGCCGCTACGACCCCGACGAAGTCTCAGCCGCTCTCGCCCTGCCGGCCACGGTTCCGGTCGTGCTGTGCGACGCCCGCAAGAGGGCGGACGCAGCCGGCGTACTCGCCCATCTCATCGACCACGCACTCACCCGCCCACATTCCCCTGCCACCGCCCTTCAAGGAGCACAGCCGTGAACCCCCACGCTCCGTCCGACCTCCTGTCCACCGCCAGCCACGACATCGACTGGCAGAGCCACCTGCCCGAATTCTTCGACCCCACGGCTCCGCCCGTGGGCGCGTTCGACGCCTTCACCCAACAGGTCGCCGACGCGGCCGGTACTCCGTACGCCATGCTCAACTGGGTCGGCAGCCAGCAGTTCTTCCTCGGTCTCGCCAACCCCTCCGGAGGCGAACTGCCCGTGGTGGGCCGCACCATGCCGCTGACGCACGGCTTTTGCCCGCACGTCGTCCAGCGCCGGGGCTCGCTGGTCCTGACCGATGTCCTCGACTTCGACGAGTTCGCCGGCAACCCGGTCGTCGACGAGATCGGGGTCCGCGTGTACGGGGGCGCCCCTCTCATCGACGAGCGCACGAACCACGTCTGGGGCACGGTCTGCGTGGTCGGCACCGAGCCGCGAGACCGCTCGGAAGGCCGCCCGCTGTGGACACTCATCGACCACTACCGCGACCTCTTCATGACCGAGTTCTACCGGCGTACCAGCTCGTAGCAGCACCCGCGCGCCCGGCCGCACCACTCGCGACCACCACCCCGAGGGGGAGACAACGATGCCCACGATGTCGTCCACGACTCCGGATCTCACGCCCGACTACGAAGCCCTGGTCCAGCACTTCGACGAGTTCGCCGCTGCGGAAGTCGCCCCCCGAGTCCAGCGCATGGAGTCCTCCCCTCACGCCGTGGAACGCGACCTGGCCCTGCTCATGGCCGAGCAGGGATGGTTCGGCGCCACGATCCCGCGCCAGTACGGCGGTATGCATGCGGGACATCTCGCCAAGACCCTCATGATCCAGAGCGTGGCGCGGGCATCGGGCGCGGCCAGCGCCATCTTGCAGGCGAGCCAGCTGCCCGTATCGATGATCATCCACTTCGGCAGCGACGAGCAGAAGGCCATGCTGCTGCCCCAGATCTCCTCTGGGGACACGCTGCTGTCGATCGCGGTGACCGAAGAGGAGACCGGCAGCCATGTGCTCGGCATGGAGACCACCGCCCGCCGCGACGGCAGCGACTGGATCATCGACGGCAGCAAGGTCCACATCGGCAACAGCCACATCGCCCACGTCCACTGCGTCGTGGCCCGCACCGCCTCCGCTGACACGGCCGGCTCCCGCGCCCTGACCGCCTTCCTCGTAGAACACGACCGCGACGGACTGACCGTCGAACCGCACCGGCCCGCCCTCGGCCTCCACGGCTTCAGCTTCGGCAAGCTCACCTTCGACGGCGTACGCATACCCGAGACCAACGTGATTGGCGAAGTGGGCGACGGCAAAGACATCGCCTACAGCAGCAGCATCCTCTACGGCCGACCCAACCTCGCCGCGGTGTCCCTCGGCATCCATGAAGCAATTCTTGAATGCGTCGTCGACTTTCTGGAGGGACGCCGCCGCTATAACGGCACCCTCGCCGACCTTCCCGTCCTGCGTGATCGTGTCGCCGACATGAAGTCCCGGCTGATGGCCAGCCGCGAACTCGCCCACCAGGCCGTGCACATGCTCGACCATGGCCAGAGCTGCGACGGCGAACTCATCAACTCCAAGTATCTCAACCACAAATGGGCCGTTCGATCCGGCCAGGACGCCATGGAACTGCACGGCGCCCACGCCGTGCGAACGGACTACCCCCTCCAGCGGCTATGGCGCGACGTCCAGCACACCTACTCGCCCGCCGGGACCGGCGAGGTCCAGCGCCAACGCCTGGCCGAGACCGAGCTCGGCGCCCCTCCCGTCCAGTGGTCCGAACGGCTCGCCGCCAAGACCTCTCTCTTCCTCGCCACCGGCAAAGCTGCCTGACTCCCGAGCGCCGTCTGTCACACCCGACTCTATCGACCCGGAGCACCTCGATGACGAGCACAACTACCGCCGTGCGTAAGGCCGATGCGGATGTGTCCGCGCTGTTGATCAAGACGCGGCGGGTGCTGGACAGCATCGCGAACCGGGGCATCGTCTCCGCCCCACGTGCCGTCGCCGACACGCTCACTACCTTGGAGGAGCTCGCCCCTGTCCTGATCCCGCACGGCCGCGTCCTCGCCGCAACGTTCGGTGAAGAGGAACGGTCCGAACTGCACGAGCTCATCGAACGGACCGAGGGGCGCGTGGCCTCCCGGCCACGGGCGGACCTGGCGTACGAACATCTGCTGGTGCTGATCAGCCAGCTGCAGGAGCTTCTGCGCTGGCTGGAGCGAGCGCACGGCATCATCTGTCGAGGCACGCGAGCAGGCACCGCCGAGCGCCGCGGCACCCAGAACTCCACCGGACCACAGAAGTAGCGACCTGCACGTAGCTGCATGCGGTACCCCGTCCCGTGCAGTTACCGCCGACCGCGCCCGTTTCGCCAAACGCCCGGGTCATCGAGATCTACCAGGCCCTCTTCGGCCTCGCTGCCTGCGCCCTACCGCCCGGAAGCCGTCCGGTCCCGCCAGCCGTCCTTGCCTCCCGATCACGCCGAGACCACCGATGACGAGACTCATGCCCTCAGCCTGCGACCGCCCCAAGACCCCGCCCGCCGAGCCGCCCGATGCCGCACCCGCGCCTGATGCTCATGTGGCCATCCCTCTCGACGCCCGGGATCTCGCCATCCTGCGGTTGACCGCAGACGGGCGCCGCCGCCACGAGATCGCCGTAGCCTGCGGCTGCAGCACCATCACCGTCGACACGCGCACACACCGCCTGTGCGAGGTGCTCGCAGCGGACAACAGGGAACATCTCGCGGCCCTCGGCGCCGCATACGGTCTGGTCACCCGAGAACACCTGGACGGCGTGCCGACCATTCGGCCCGCCGTGCACGACGACGATCAGAGCCTCCTGGACTTGATCGTGACCGGATTGAGCGGGGCGCGCATCGCCGCCCGGCTTCGACGTGCGGCCGACGCGGTATGGGCCGACATCAGGCGCCTGGTCACCCTCTTCGGCGCGGCCAACCGGTGCCGGCTTGCCACGTTCGCTGTACTGACGGGCGCGGTGTCCTGCCATGCAGTCTCCCCGCGTTTTACTCCACAGCAGCTCCCCGGCCAACCGCCACTCAGCATCACCCCCACAGGCACCGGTGTACTTCTCCACACACCCCTGCCGTTCGGGTCCGCGGCAAAACCGCGCCGACGCTCCCGCGCCGGAAGATCCGCGCCGACCGACACGACCCGCCCCTCAGTTCAGCTCTCTCCGAACCAGGGGGCGCCTGCCCAGCCGGCAGGCATGCCGTCGCTACCGAAAGCGCTCGCCGCCTGGGCCGAAAACCATGCGGGCAGCCGCCCGGCGTGGACGCTGCCCGACGACGGCTCCGGTGCCCGCTGCTGGGGCCTGTCCACCCCCCCCAGGGGATCGTCGAGCTGCGCATCCCGCGCACCCCCGGCGACCTGCAGCGGGAGGTGTACGCGTACCGGCACGCCGCCGACTGCCTGAGCCCCGCGGGCGCACCGCGCCTGCTCGGTATCGAACCGCGGCTGCGCGCACTGCTGATCCGCCAGCCCCGCGGCGAACGGATGGACGATCCTTCGGACATGCGCCTGCTCCTGCAGGAAACCGTGCACAAGCAGGCCGGAAAAGCTACTGCGTTCCCTGCACTACAGCCCGCCTGCCGTCGGCGACCAGCACGTCCAAGCCGTCCGCAACACCCTGCGCGGCCTCGAAGACCTGCGCAACGCCACCCTACGGAACGACGCCGAGGCACACCGGCAGCTCGCCGAAGCCGTGAGCGCTGCCGTGAACCAGCCGTCTGTTCCGCAAGAGCCCGCCCCGGCGGCCAAAGCCGTGCAAGAGGTCGTCCCATGACAGACCCATGCTCACCGCCCCGCCCACAGGAATTGGACAGAGAACCCCGATGCTGACGTCATCCGAGCGTCTGCTCTTCCCGCACCAGAGCGAGGCCGCGGACGCGGCCTGCAAGGTCTTGTCCGCTACCAGCCGGACCACCGCCGTGTTGCCCTGCGGCACGGGCAAGACCCGTGTCGGGGCCGAGGTGGCACATCGCATCGCCACGGCCGGCCACAACCAGCGGTCGGTCGTCGTGCCGACGCTTGAGCTGGTCCACCAGACGATGAAGGAATGGGCAGATCATGTCGGCCGGCGGGCTCTGGGCCGCATCGTCGCCGTGTGCTCCGACAAGGAGATCCTTGGCGCCCGACGAAATGGCATCCCGACCGCGGACACCGCGGTGACCGTCGACCCTGAGCAGCTGGCGCGGCTTGCCGACACGGCCGGGCCGCTCACCATCGCCTGCACCTACGCCAGCCTGCCGGTCCTGGCCGAGGCCCAGGCCCGCTACGGAGTTGCCCCGCCGGACGTCGCGATCATCGACGAGGCCCACCGTACCGCCGGGGCCGCGGGCAAGTCCTGGGCGGCCATCCACTACGACGACATCGTGGCTGCCAGGCGGCGGCTGTATCTGACGGCGACGCCCCGGGTGGTCACCGGCGATCACGACGACGTGATCAGCATGGCGGACGAGCGATTGTACGGTCCTGTCGCCTACCGGATGACCTTCGCCACGGCCATCCAGCTCAGCCTGCTTGCCCACTACCGGCTCGTGGTGCCCGTCGTCACCGGCGAGCAGGTCCGCGCCCTGCTCGGGACGGCCGACGCCTACCTGCAGGTCGGCAAGGCCGGCGTCGCGGCATCCATGCTCGCCACCCAGCTAGCCGTACTGCGCGCGGCGCACGAGCACGACATCCGCCGCATGATCACCTTTCATCGCAGCGTCCAGGACGCGAAATGGTTCTCCGCCCTCCTCCCGCACGCCTATGCCCTGCTCGCCCCCCACGAGCGGCCCTCTGCTCTGCACGCCGACTTCGTCCACGGCTATCAAAGTCCCCGCGGGCGGCGCCGCGCCTTACACCGTCTCGCCGGAGACGACGAGGGCCTGACCGTCATCTCCAACGCTCGGGTGCTGTCAGAAGGCGTCGACGTGCCGGCGGTCGACGCGGTGTGCTTCCTCAACGCCCGCAGCACCACTGACACCATCCAGGCCACCGGGCGGGCCCTGCGCCGAGGCGACCGCAGCAGGCCGAAGACCGCATCGATCATCGTCCCCGTCGTCCTCGATCCCGGGCAGGACGCTGAAGCAGCCCTGTCCGATTCCGTCTTCGGCCCGGTCTGGCAGACCGTGCGCGCACTCGCCTCCCACGACGAGCAACTGGCGCAGCAACTGGAGAGCGCCCGGCGCACGCTCGCCGAGCCCGACCCTCAAAACGGGCCGGCCGACACACTGAGCTTCTTCGAGTTGGCCACCGATCGGGTGATGGGCCGTGAAGCGCAACGAGCGAGGCCCCCGGGCTGTTGATCGAGATGTCTGACGTCTCAATCACGTTGCTCGGGGGCCTCGTTGGTCATCCATCCTGCCGCACTCGACCTTCCGCATGCACTCATGGAGTGGGTCACCATGCTGATCGTCACCCGTGAGGGCGACCGACGCTGCAAGCTCCGCCCGTCCCAGCGCGCGATGGTGGCACTGGTGTACCTGCGCGAACACACCACTCTCGCGAAGATCGCCGCTGGATTCGGGATCAGCGAGTCCACTGCCCACGCCTACACCAGCGCGGTCGTCGACCTGCTCGCCGAACGTGCACCGGGCCTGTTGAAGACGCTGCGCGAGAACGAACCCGACTTCGTCCTGCTCGACGGCACCCTCGCCGAGTGCGACCGGGTCGGCGACGGCCGGGCCGACTACTCCCACAAACACCGGCGCCACGGTGTGAACGTGCAGGTGGTCACCGACCCCGGCGGCCGGCTGCTGTGGCTCTCGCCCGCCCTGCCGGGCCGCACCCATGACCTGACCGCCGCCCGCACCCACCGGATCATCCGGATCTGCGAGCGCCAGGGCGTTCCCATCCTGGCGGATCTTGCCTACCAGGGCGGTGGCCCCTGGCTGACCACGGGCATCAAACGCAGGCCCCTGCAGGAACTCACCCCCACCGAGAAGACCGTCAACCGGGCCCTGGCCGCGGCACGGGCACCAGTCGAACGAGGCGTCGCCCGCCTGAAGTCCTGGCGGATCTTCCGCAGAGCCCGCTGCAGTCCGAACCGCATGACGTCAATCGCCAAAGCCGTCCTCACCCTGGAGCGGCAACGCTGAAGAAGCTCACTGCCCGAATGGCTCTCCCTCAGCGGGATCCCGGTCCCGGAAGGATTCGCCCGGGCCGTCAGTGTGCGCACGGTGCGGATGACCACGCCGTCCTGGCCTGAATGGCTGCGCGCCGCCGAGATCTACCGGGCCGAGCACGGCCATCTCCTCGTTCCCCAAAACCACATCACCCCCACCGGCCTGAAACTGGGCAGCCAGATATCCGACCTGCGCAGGCGGCACCGCGACGGCACACTCACCCCGGGCCAGATACAGCAGATGGATGCGCTTGGAATGGTGTGGGCATACGCAGACCACCGATTCCAACTACTGATCCACGAACTGCGCGCCTACAAAGCGAAACACGGCCATCTGCGCATCCCCCAGGACTACGTAGCACAACACGACGACGGAACCACCTTCCAACTCGGCGCCATTGCCAAGAAATACCGTGTAGCGCACGGACGCGGTGAAGTCGACATGGCCAAGGTCGAGGCACTGGATGCCGAGGGGTTCGTATGGAACAACATCCCTGACTGGTGGGAAAAATTCATCAAAGACCTCACCGATTTCAGGAACAGGCACGGCCATCTCGATGTACCGCACGCGCACACCGTCGGAGGTCGGAACCTCGGCATCCAGGTCGTACGGGTCCGTCACATCTCAGAACAGCTCACCGAAGATCAGCGTAGGGCACTCGACGCACTCGGCTTCATCTGGGACGTGAACCAGTTCCGATTCGACCTCCACGTTCACGCCCTTAAGGACTTCAAATCTGAATACGGGCACCTGCGCGTGCCACACAGCTATGTGACCGGACCTCCTGCCGAACTCCGCCTGGGGCAGTGGTTCAACTCAGCCCTCTACCGCTTCCGGCTGGGAAGGATATCCGAACACAATGCCCAGAAACTTCGTGACGTCGGCGTCTGCCTCACTGCCACCGCAGGAAATCAGCCATAACTACAGAGAACCGTCCACCCAAGAGGTGAGGTGCCGAATATTCGACCCCGGACGGCCCTGAACATCTCAGGTGAACACTGGGCATCGTGACCAGTTTTCCAGTCAGCAGATCAACGACCACCATAACCATTCACCGGCTGCGAACTTGGGCCGTCGGTATTCTTTCGGGAGGATTCATGAAGCGGTTCATGCCCCAGTTCTAGGGACGTCCCTGCGTGTCGGGAACGTTCGTGCTGCACCTGCACGCCACTCCCGTCCCGGCCACGGGCACCGGCCTGTTCACTCTGACCGCCTGTAGGCTCACATTCCCGATGTCCCTTTCTCGTTAGTAGTGGCCATTTTCTGCCCCAAGGGACAAGACAGTGAGACGAACTCCTGTCTGATCGTTCGCCCGTAGTAGTGCTGATTCCGGTCTCGATGAGTCTTCGCTATGTGGACGGGCAGATCGACGAGGACCGTCCCCGGCCGGCCGACGACGGGTGTCGATGTCTTCTAGCCATCGAGGACGGACTGGCCTGCCTCAGCCCGCGTCCGGCGCCTGGGTGTCGTCGGATGCGGTACTGGTCCCCGAGGGCCCGGGCGGTGGGTTGGCAGGCTTCTGCGGCGCGATCCGGGCGGTTACCGTACGGGTGTCCTGTAGGTCTCGGACGTCGCCGAACTCGCGCTCAACGCGCTTGCGGCGGCGGAAGGGCCAGATACCTCGCATCGCGGCGTCTCCTCATTGTCGGGGTGTGATTAGGGGCGTAGCCATTCGACGATGTCACCGTCCTTGAGTGACACCCAGACCCCGGCAGTCGCGTTCACCGGGTCTCCGATCGTGCCGTCCGGGGCGATGTGGTGCTGGTCCTCGATGAAGATGTCGCGTGGCTCGGGGTAGGTACTGACGAACGATTTGGTGGCGAACCAGCCGCCGACCCATCGGCCGTCGCTGAGCCTGATCCGCACCCACCGGCCTTCCAGTCGGCTGGCGACCTGGTCCCACGCTGTCGGCACCGGCGAGTTCGTGGTGCCGCGCGCTGGCACTCTGACCGGGAACCGGCCGATTACCCTCACCTCGCGCCAGCGTGGCTCTCCGTGCCGGAGATAGGCGAGCAGTGCTGGGACGAGTAGGCCGAGACAGAGGACGGCGAGGGCGGCGAGGCGGGGGTGCGCCCGCAGGGTGTCAGTGCCGCCGGTGACCCAGATGACCGCCGTCTTGCCGAGCACCAGCAGGTACAAGGTGTTGAGGAGGATGCTGACAAGGATCGCCTGCAAGACCCGGGGCGTCCAGCCGCGGTCGTGGGGGCGGGTACCGGAGACGGTCGCCCGGACTACGCCGTAGACGATGCCGGGCAGGACCAGCACCAGGAAGACGGAGACGGCGTACGCGGTCGTGGGGATGGTCATCGGGGTCCCTCGTCGGCCGGTCGGTTCGCGCTGTCGACCCCGTCGGCCCAGTCCCGTAGCTCGTTGACCGCAGCGCCGAGGTCAGCCGGCAGTTGCTCGCCGGGCCCGGTGAAGTACTGGTTGATGTCGGCGAGCATCTCGTGGACGACGTTTGTGCCCTCGCTTGTCCGGTGCAGCGCGATGAAACTGCGGGCGAGTTCGACCTGGAAGCGCACGAGGTCCGCCCGCCACCAAAAAACGTCCCAGCCATGCTCCCGGAGCGTGGTGATGGCGAAGCGCAGGCACTCGATCGCGTCGTCCGCTGACCCGGCAGCGTGGAAGACCTCGGCGGCATCGGCGCTGGCGATGGCGGCGAACGGCCGGAACCATTTGACATTGGTCGGAATCAGTTCGGAGTAGAGCTTCACGGCACGTTCCGCCACCTCCAGCACTTGATGGTGATCGAGATCCCGGCGTGAGAGCCGGGTCAGGGACAGGTGGGTGCAGTACGCGGCGAGCGCGGCCCGGGCTCGTACCGGCTCGTGTTCGATTGCCTGGCCAAGCAGGTCGAGTACCTGGATGGGTGGCGCTGCGCCCATCACCGTCTCCGTGCTCTCGCCCATCCGGGTAGCCAGTTCGTGGACGGCTTCCCGCACCGTCGACCACTTGCTGGCATGCCCATCGATGTCGTACGCCACGATGAGAGCGTCGACAGCCTTAGAGGTCAGTCCCACGCGTCGTGCCTTCGTCGCTGACTGGATGAGCATTCGCTGCCACTCCAGCCGACTCTCCGGGGTGCCGTCTCGTCGGGCCTCCTCCGACCTCTTCAGCGTGATGTCGATTTCCATGTTGCGAAACGCCCGGCGTGGGCTCGTCGGGCGAAGGTGCGCTGGCCAGATGAGAGGCTGACCGGTCCGTAGTCGCGCGCCGATGGCGGCGCACGCCATGAACGCGAGCAACATAAGCAGCGTGAATCCACCGAGTTGCACAAATTCGGTGACTCCGAATTCTTGGAGGCCGCCGAAGCGGAACGGCCACCAGTGGAAGTCCGACCACGGCGGATTCCACCGGGGGTAAAGCAGGGGGCGCAGGACGTTGGGTACCGGCGACAGCCCAGCCTTGAGACTTGCCAGCCCGATGAGCCAACTCACCAACCCGGCCAATCGGGCGACGGGCTGACTGATCGTGGCGACGAACCAATTGGGTGCCCGGCGCAGGCCCCGCAGTACGGTGGCCCGGTGCGCCGCTCCGGCGGCCTCGACGCCCGCCAGGGCCATGCATAGCAGGGCCTTCAGTGCTTCAGGAAGGCCCGTGTGGCGCAGTAGCACACCTGTCATGAGGGCCCCGACGGCGGTCACCACGGCGAACGCGAACGTCGACCGCGTCAGTTCGGCCAAGTAGCCTGTGATTTGACGCTGGAAATTGGCGAGGAGTCGTTGGGGTTTGTTTCGCTCCGCCATCATTACGATGGCCAGCACCCTCCGCGGTGTGACCTCACGTCGCGAGGAGGCGTACATTCTGCGGTGCCGACGAAGCCACGTACGCAACTGCCTCAGCGTGGCTGCGTCGGTGGCCGTCCTCAGACTCTCGTCGAACTGTCGCGTACCGATTTCTTCACGGACCTCGTTGAGAACATCCAGCGGTTGCTCGATAGCGAACGGTGCAGCGCTCCCGAGGGAAACCTTGAACGCTCGGACCGCGGTATCCAGCGCATCATCGTGCCTGCCCTGCCACCTGTAGAGGTCGGCGAGTTCGGCCAGCCCCTCGACCCGGGTCTGATCGTCGTCGACATCCTCGGCAAGATCCAGTGCCTCGTCCAAAGCGGCCACTGCGGACTCGTAGCTGTCTTGGTGCCGGTACAGGGCCGCCATCATCCGGTACGTGCGGGCCTGGCCAGGCAGATCTTTGGTGGCCCTTTGTATCTCCAGCGCCATGCGGTAGCACTTTTCAGCGTCATCGAGCATGCCCATGTCCGCAGCGAGACCGCCTAAGCGCTGAGAAATCAGACCGAAAGTCGCGAAAGCGACTGACGGATGAGCATCCGTGATCGACTGGGCGTACCCATAGGCGACACCGGCCTCGTGCTGCAGATCGAGCGAAAGGTACAGGTCGCCGATGTCGATGTGCACCAGGCAGGCGGACCGGTGGTCCTGTTCGACTTCATAGCGCGCGAGGGCCCGGCGCAGCTGTGCCTCGGCCTCGGTGTGGCGCTTCCGCTTGAGGTCGGCAAGACCGATGTACCGGTAAGTGTCAGCGATGCCGAGTGTCGCGCCGAGCTCTTCGCCGCGGGCCCGTGCCTGGTCGAGCAGTTTCTGGCCTTCACTCTCCTCGCCGTTGCGGATGGCGAGGACGCCGAGCCGACTCAGGGTCCCCACGATCTCAGCCTCGTCGCCGACCCGGCGGAACATGGCCAGGGATCGGTCGAAATGCCGCTGCGCCACCGTGTCATCGCCCGCGAGAACCCAGAGGTCCCCGATGCCCCGCTCAATGCGAGCCGCGTCTGCGGATGCCGGGTCCACCCAGCCCTGCGCGGTCTTGTAGTGGCGCTGGGCCTCCGACCACTGGCCGAGGTCGGCCAGCGCCCGGCATGCCTGGTTATTAACCAGCAGCGCCTCGCCCAGTTCTCCGGCCGCCTTCAAGTGGTGGCGGGCCTGCAGCAGTATGTCGGCGAGGCTGGCGGGCTGCTCATCACGCCGCCAGAAGGCCGCGGCACGCCGGTGCGCGTCGGCCGCATCAGCCGGCCACATCCGCAGCAGGAGACCAGCGACCCAGCGGTCGACGAGGTAACGGTCGTCCGCCCGGGCGACCAGGCCCGCTGCACAAAGACGATCCAGCGCCGTGTCAATCCGCCCACGGGAGTTCGGTGCAGTGAACGCGTCGGCGCCGACCGGCACCTTGAACACCGCCACATCAAGCAGTAGCCGCCGGTCCGCATCCATGGCGAGCTGGGTCAGGCCAGCGGCGTCCGCCGTTTCGTCGATGACAGCCTCAACGAGGCGACCCACCTCGTCGTTCCCCTCTGGCAGTGCCTGACTGGCCCGCACCGCGACCTGATGGTAAATGCCCGGATGGCCGCCGACCGCCTGCAGGACTCGGGTCTGTGCGTTCGCGTCCAGGGTGGACATTCGTCGGGCGAGCAGGCGTGCCTCGACGGGGTGCAGAGGTCCGACTTGATGCCGGTGCATTCGGGGGGTACCAGGAAGTGCGAACCGCCGGTGGGCGGTAAGCACCAGCGGCATGGTCGGCGTGAGCTGGGTCCAGGTGGTGAAGAACCAGGCGAGTTGCTGGTCGGCGAGCAGCCAGTCGGCTTCGCCGGGCGCCGCCGGTGGAAGGAGCGCGGCGTCGGGAACATTGGCGAGCAGCAGAACGGGGCCGTGTTGTATCGCCGGCCAGATCGTGTCGAGGTAGCGGAACCAGGAACCGACGCCTTGCCACGGCACCAGGTCCAACGCATCAGCGATGCTGTCGAGGACACCGCCGACCCCTCTGTCACAGCGGACACGGACAATCCGTGGTCCTCCCGGCAACCGTTCGGCGAGTCCATTGGCCAGGCTGCGCACCCCGCTGCCGCCAACGCCGTGCAGCATAATGTGCGGCTCGTGCGACTTCAGGACTCGCCCCAGCGTGCGCAGTTCGGCGCGTCGACCGACGAACGGAATACGGGCCGTCCGCTGGGGCACCGGCCGCTCAGCGGGCATGTACAAGGGACCAGGATCTGCGCCGGTGAACAGCGTCGGCACCCACCATTCCACCTGTGCCTGGCCGGGTGCCGTCCGATCGGCTTGCTCCCTCGCCTGCTCCAGGTCCTGGCGGGCCTGGGTCAACGCCGTCAGTGGATCGACGGCGGGGTCCGCGGCGAGTAACTGGTAGAACATGCCCTCGAGTTCGGTCGCATAGAGGTCACTCACCGTCGCGGTCATAGCCAGGACGGTAGGAACCCCGTGCTGGAGCAGTCCCCGGGCCATCCCCTTGAACTCATCTGAGTCCTCGATACCGGTTTTCGCGGTCGACCCCGTAGAGCACGCTGAGAGTACGACGAGGGGTGGCACGTGTCCCGATGACAGCAAGGCTGAGGCAAAGCGGGCGGTGGACACGTAGTCGGGGTTACCCTCGTCGTCCTCCAGTACCAGCACCCCGGGCCCGGCGTGAGCCGTCACGTGCAGGACATGGAACGGTCCGGTGCGCAACCTCGCTTCGATCGCCGCGAGGGAACCCCACTCCTCTCTCTCGAACTCGGCTCCCTGGCCACCGTGCACCGCCGGATCGGTCGCGGACAGCAGCCGGTCGACCTCGGCTTCATAGTCCAACCGCTTGTCGTCGCCGAGCTCAGGGCTGGCGACGACGGCGAGGATCCGTAACGGTCCGGCGGTCGGCGCCGCCGCCTGGGACCGCGCCGGCACTGTGCGGAACACCTGCAACCGCCGGTCCAGTGCGAACGACTCCGACTCCCCAGGCAGTACCGTCATCTCCCACGGCAGGTCAGCAAGGGCAGGGTCGTCGACCTCGACCGCGAGCCGCAGCGTTTCCCCCGCCCGCAGCGCCGCACCGAGGGCGGCTCCGGCATCTCCGGCCAGGAAGTGTTCTCCCAGCCGCCTGCCGAGCCGGTCCAGGGCTGCCACGTATCGCTCGACCGGCGCGTCGGTCGCCGCTGTGCTGGCGCCCGCCCGGCGCCGCGCTTTCGCCACTGCCCGCAACTCCGCGTCGATCTGACCCCTTTCCCCGCCTGGACGGTGCCGCGCCATCACGCCGCCATGCTCGAATGCCACCTCGTCGACGGTGATGCGCAGCCGCGCGGGAACCCCCATATATGCAGCCTAGATTCACAGACCGCAATCTCACCCCCTTTTTACGACAATCGTAGCGAGACCTGGCTGACTGGTCCTCGTGGTCTCCCCCGTCTGCGCTCTTGCGCCGCGCCGTACCGACGCGGCTCCTGCCACCCCGGCCGCTGGCTGAGGCCGGATACGTCACCTCTGTACCGATCGGCTCGGATGAGGAGCGAGCCCAAGGACAGCCGAACCGCCCCAGTAAGGAACGGAGCCATCCGAAGTGCCCGCCGCACCCCAAGTCCCCTCCATGCAACAGTCGTTCATACCGCTGCCAGTGAAGCGTGAAGCCGACCTCATGGCTCGTCGAACCGGGGTCAGGCCGGTGATCGCCTACGAGGGGGCGGTCGCCATCCGCCTCACGCACGTCAACGGTCGCCTGCGCATCGAGACCGTTTTCCGACGCAGCAGCCGAGGATGGAAACGCTCCGACTACCAGTTATTCCAGGACGGGAAGCGACGCCCGGTACCGCAGTCATGGCCGGAGTACCGCGCGCTGGTGGAGCGGCTGTGCTCCGACCCTGGCGCTCCGGCCGCCCTGCCCGCTCTCGTTCCCATCGCTGATTCCGAGATGCTTCCGGTAGAGATCCGCAAGGAACTCCGTCAGCGCGAGACACGCCTGAACGGACGGCACGACATCTCCGTCTGCGTCGGCCGCGACGGCAAGGGACGGTATGTCCTTGCCGTTACGTCCTCGAAGGCGACCCTGCACGTGGCCTTCGAAACCCGATAACCGCAGCGGACGGAAAGGGGCCACCACCGCCAGCACGAACTCCGTGCGAGTGGTCACTGCGGACGGGAAGGACCTCACCGACGAGGTCGAGGGCAAGCTCAGCGAGGCACTCGTCCGGCTCCTTAGCGGGCATCCTCACACCCCTGCGACGGACGCCAGCACAGGCCGTGTGCGAGCAGCGCAGGGCGGCGGGCCGGCGGACCGCAAAGGCACGGTCCAGCGGGAGTAACACCACTGAGTGGTGTGCATCGTGAAATCGCAGGTCACGGGTCTGGTGTGAGTGACGATTCGGGTACTCATGCCGGTCGGCGGCTGATGACCACGGCGTAGATCATCGGGCATGTCCGGTTCCGACAGTCTGCCGGGTTCGGCTGCGCCCGTGAGGGGCCCAGTCTACGATCCGTCAGCAAGTCGGCACGCCATGAGACCGCGGGAGGCTGCGGAGATGCAGGAGCGGCAGTGGATCACCGCTCGCCGGAGCGAACTGGATGCTCTCGCCGAGCAGTTGACCAAGCAGCTGCAGGAGGTGCAGGTCGAGCGGGAGGAACTGGCGATCGCAGAGCGGGTGTTGAATCGTCTGGCCGAGCAGGCCCAGGCCGATGTCGAGGCGGCCGCTCCGCTGTCGGCGAAGGTGGCCGGGCGGGCGGTCCTGCTGATCCCGCACCGCAGCGACGCGGCCGACGAGGGTGCACTGCCGGGTGACTACCGCAGGATCCTGGTGATCGTGCGGGAGGCGGACGGCCCGGTGCAGGTCAGAGCGGTTGGCGAGCGACTGGACCTGGACGTGTCGCTGCGCGGCAGGCTGGAGCCGCTTCGGGCGAAGATGACCAAGCTCGCCGACCGCGGCTGGCTCCACAAACGCCCTGACGGGCGGTTCACCGCACGTCCGTAGCGCCACGTCGGGCAACGTTCGCCTTCTGTAGGCTCTCGTCGCCGAACGGAGGTTTGATTTGGGTACTCGTCCACACAGAGCCTGGCTGGTCGTCGCACTCGTCGCGGGAGTTCTGAGTGCTTGCGATCCGACGACCATGGATCCCACAGACCCCGCCAACTTCAGCTCCGTCGCCTTCGTCAATGACACCGGCTCCCCAGCTGTTCTGTTCGAGTGTGCCGACAGCCGTGGGCGTGACTGCCATGACATGAGCGGTCGTCTCGCCCCCGGAGACCGCAGTGATCAGCAGGTGTACTGGGGAGCAGGTCCCGATCCCTGGCAAGTTCGGGACACACGGGGGCAGATCATCGGCTGGCTGCTCGTGAACACACCTCGTCGTGAATCCGGAGCTGTCTACTACCTCGGTGATGCCGGTTCCAAGCCCGGCAAGCCGACGACTTTGCGCGTCTCGCCACACCCTGCCCCGACCCGGTAAAGCGGTTCCCCTGAGACACACTGACCCGGACGCACACCGACGACGAATGGCTGCCTGATGCGGCAGTAGCTGCGCGGGCGGGGGCGTAACTGATTGGCCCCCGGCGGTAGTTGAGTTTGGTGTGAAGAAAAACAACCATCCCGTCGAGGGCCCTGACGGCCTTGTCTACACTGCCCGCCTGCCGCTGTCGAGTGCCACCCTGAACTGGCTCGCCGGCCTGATACGCGGCCACCTGAAGAAGATCAGGTCACGGTGGCGCGCCCTGCCCGCGGGGAAGATCGCCACCATCGTGCTCGCGGTACTGCGCTGTGACCAGCGGCCGGGCGACCTGGCCGGTGGCAACGGGATACACCGCACCAGCGTGACCCGGTGGGTCAGAGAAGTCGTCGGCCTGCTGGCCGCCCGCGCCCCGCGCCTGGACCGAGCCCTCAAAAAGATCACCCACAAGGGTGGCGGGGTGGTACTTCTGGACGGCACGCTGATCCGCACCCGGCGACGCACCGGCAAAGAGAACCGGAAGAACTACTCCGGCAAGAGCAAATGCCATGGCCTGCTCGTCATCGCGCTCACCGACGACCGCGGCCGACTCCTCTGGGTCTCGGCGGCCCGACCCGGACGGACCTCGGAGATCACCGCCTGCCGACACGACCAGCTCACCGCCAGGCTGCGGGCGGCCGGCCTCGGCGCCATCGCCGACCTGGGCTTCGTCGGGCTCGACGACAGCGGTCCCGACGCCGACCCGGCGGTGATCACCGGCTACAAGGCCGCCCGGATCCGGCCCCTGACCCGCGGCCAGAAGCTGTCGAACACCGCGCTGGCAGCGGTCCGGGCACCCGTGGAGCACGGCTTCGCCCACCTCAAGAACTGGCGCGTGCTCGGCAAGGTCCGCACCGACCCGACGTGGGCGACCGCCCTGGTCAGGTCCCTGCTCGTCCTCACGAACCGTGAAGTCTCCCGGTGACCGACGATCTTCACCGAAGTCATCCACCCACGACCAGCACGAGCGTCCCGAACCCCACGCACACCAGACCCATGACCAGCAACATCACGATGCACAGTGCTCACTGGATCCACACCGCTCGCGAAGCCGTGGGTGCCCAGGGCCCCATCAGACAGACAGCAGGACGCCGCTGGTCTTCGGGAGCTTTCCACGGGTCCAGAACACCTATGCCAGCAGGTGACGTACCCGAGCCCCAGCCCCGGCCGCTGGATGCGCTGCAGGAGCCGACGCAGACTCCGGTACTCTCCCCGACCATCTTACCGGGCGTCGTCGGTGAGCCCGGGCAGCGTCCAACTTAGGAACGATGGCTGCGTCCTCACGCAGAGGCACGAAGCAAGGATGCCAGTCCGTCCGCCACCGCAAGCAGAACGCGGTCCGCGTACGGCCGGCCGATGATCTGGACGCCAATGGGCAGCCCCTGGGTGGTCGTGGTCACTGGTACGACCAGGCTGGGAAGGCCGATGTGGCTGGTGAGGTTGGTCCAGCCGGTCTGGTCGAAGAAGTTCCGCTCCTGGCCGTCGACCGTAAAGGTGCGGCTGCCTGCCGGGATCGCGGGTGTTGGTGCGGCCGGTGTGACGAGGACGTCGTGTTCCGTGAAGAACCGCTGCCAGTCCGATCGAAGTCGGGCGCGTTCTTCGTTCGCGCGCAGCCAGCTGCGGTGGGTTTGGGTCCGGTGGCGGAGGAAGATCGCGCGGGGGCTGGTGTCGTCGTCCTTCAGTTGTCGTGTGGCAGCGAGTTCAGCGGCAGCCGTTTCGTCGTTGGTGGCGGCCGTCGCGGTGGCGTGCAGGAGCTGTTCGAACAGGCGTGTGGAGTCGGTGAAGCCAACAGGTCCGGGTGCGTGTCGGACCAGGGCTCCGGCTGCGTTCAGCGTCTCCTCAAGGGTGATTAGGGCCTGTGCGGTCTCGTGGTCGACGGGGCAGTTCGGGTCATCGGCCCAGATCGCAATACTCAATTGCTCGATGCTCTTGCCGACCGTCGGCAGATTTACGCGCCAGGGTGTGCCCTCAGCCGGTGCTGGTGTGGTGAGCGCGGTGAGGAGCATGTCGAGGTCTCGGGGGTGGCGAGCCAGGGGGCCCGGCGTGATCATGTCGCTGCTGGTGAGCCAGCCCGGCGGCCGGGGAACATGGCCGCGGGCCGGGACGAGTCCGTGTGTCGGACGCAGTCCGTACACCCCGCAGTAGTGGGCCGGCAGGCGCAGCGAGCCGGCAAGGTCGCTGCCGAGGTCGGCGGGGGTGAGGTGGGCGGCGACCGCCGCGGCAGGTCCACCGGAGGAGCCGCCGACCGTCCGCGCTGGGTCGTGCGGGTTGAGCGTGGAGCCGAAGAGGGCGTTGTCGGTGTGAAGGTCCTGGCAGTAGGCGGGGGTGTTGGTCTTGCCCATGATCACCGCGCCTTGGTGGCGGAGCCGCGCGACAGCGTCGGCGTCCTGATCGGGAATGTGGTCCGCCAGTTCCTGGGCTCCGCTGGTTGTGCGAAGGCCAGCCGTTTCGAAGCTGTCCTTGATGGTGATCGGGAGGCCATCGAGGACCCCGCTGGCCTCGCCACGGGCTCGGCGCTCGTCGGCGGTGTGAGCGACTTGCCGGGCCGCGTCGTCGTCGCGGGTGATGACGGCATTGATGGTGCTGGCGTCGATCCGATCGAGGTGGAGGTCGAGCAGCTCGCGGCTGGAGATTTCGCGGCGTTCCAGGGCGCGCAGTTGGACGTGCGCGGGCTGGCGGGTCAGGTCGGTCATGCGAAGGCTCGCTCGGGGTGGGGGGTGCGGGCACGTTGACGGGGAAGGTGGCGGGCGACGGCGAGGAGGGCATCGATGTCGTCCATCGGCTGGCTGGTCTCAGGGTCGGTATCGGCGAAGTCGGTGAGCCGGTCGGGATGGGGACGCACGCCCGTCTTGCGGGCGGCGATGCCGGCGAGTATCTGGTCGGCCGTGACAGCGGCGTCCAGCTCCTCGCCAGAGAGCCCTCGCGCACTGTGGCGAGCTTCGCTGCTCTCGCGGACGCCTGCGTCGAGGTACTGGCGGATCACGAAGCGGCCGTCGCGGATCTCGACCGCCCGCCGGTAGAGCTTGAACCCGATGCTGCGGAAACGGCGGCTCTGAGCGGGATCGCCCCGGTCGATTGGCAGACGGATCTCGGGCGCCTCGCTGTAGAAGGCCATCCACAGGCGGCGCAGGCGGTAGTAGCTAAGGTGCTGCTTGAACCGGTATTGGACGTTCTTGGCCTGGTCGGTGATCGTGGGAACCAGCCAACCGATGAGGGTGAGCATGGCGCCGACGTCGCCGCACGTCCAGGCGAAGTTCTCCCAGCCCACGAGGGAAGTGCCGAAGGCGCCGGCGATCACGTTGCCGATCCGGACGCCGCTGTATCCGAAGGTGACGACGGCACCCAGAGCGACAAGCCGCAGGCCGACGCGGACAGAGGTACGGCCGCTGCGCCCGGCAAGGCGCCAGCAGCCTCGGGCGAGGAACACCTCACCGACCGTGTACGCGGTGACGTACAGGGTGAGATACGCGTCGTACAGGTTGTCGTGCGCGTAGTACAGCGTGAAGTCGATCGGCCTGGGCGCGCTGGGCGTCAGCAGGGCGAAGAGCACCAGCAGCCCCGCGATCACTGCCAGGCCGGCGCCAAGCCAGGCCCGCGCTCTCCTGCGGGCGATGCCCGGCGGCGATCCCCAGTAGGTGAGGACCACCTGCTGGCAGGCGATCAGCGCGATCACGCACCCCTGGGCCAGGGGAACGGAGACGTTCACGGTGCCCAGGACGCGGTCGAGGTAGTTCCACATCGGGGTGATGGAGAACAGGAACGACAGGCCCGACAGCAGGAAGACGGCGGCCAGGGCCGTGGTGGCGGGGTCGCGGCGCCGGGCGGGGATATCCCTCAGGAGGCAGAGGAACCCCAGGACGGCGACCACGAGGCTGATGGGGTGAAGTAGGTCCTTCACCGTCGAGCCTCCCGCCTGCGCAGCAGGGTGTGCGCGACCCGGTCCTGGACCTCGTCGCCGGAGGACTCGTCGCTGCGCAGCCACCGGTCGATGATCCCGCGCTGCAGGAGCGAGGCGAGGAGTTCGGTCTCGCGTTCCTGCGCCTCGTCGTACTTGGTCCGCCCAAGCATCATCTGCACGATGGCCGGGTCCATGGTGGTGATGAGCGCTGGCGCCAAGGCGGACATTGGGCGGGTCTCGTGGTGCCCAAGAAACAGGTGCATGAACTCGTGAGCGATGATCTGATCTTGATGCAGGGGGCTGGTCCGCGGGTCGTAGAACACGTAGATGACGGCCTCAAGGACGGCACACGCCCCGCAGACTGACGGAGCCTGCTCTTGCGGCTGCAGGATCACTTCGCGCCCCGTACGACGAGAGACCTCGTCGCGTAGGTCGCGGATGTTCGTGACGTCGGGGAGCTTCAGCTCGGCCAGGGGGTCACCCTGGCGCCACCTACCCGTGGACCACATTTTCATTTCCTTGATCGTTTCCTGAACTAGGTCAGGATTGGGGCTACTTGGAGGGCGGAAGCCCCTCCATCTTTCGCACGCCGTCCACGAGACCGAGAACCGCTTCCTTTCCGTCCGCCGAGACGTCGGACAGGCGAAGGAGAACGTTTTTGATCTTGGAATCACGGAGCAATTCCAGCAACTTCAGTTCCTCTGCGGTCTTTTCGGCGACCTCATCGTCAAACCAATAGGCGGCAGGTACCCCGAAAAACCTTGCCAGGGCTTCAAGATGACGCTTCGTCGGATTGTCACGGCGCCCGGTGCGCAGCATCCACAGGTAGGTGGACGTCACCGTCTCAAGCCCTCGCTCAGCCATCAGCTCAGCCACTTCAGCGTTGCTGTACGGGCCACGATCGGGCGGGTGGACCGCTTCAAACAGGCGATTGAGCCGGTCACCGAGCTTCTTCGCGTGAAGCTCCATCGGTTCCTCGGTTGGCTCTTCCATGATCCTTTCCAGGGTGCTGGTTAACAGCGGTTCAGCCACTGTACTCCGCGATTAACGCCAGTTGACGCACCGATCTTGCGTATGGAAAGTTCTACCTTGCAAACGCCCCCCGCGTTCGCCCGTCCATCTTTCGGGATGGTCTGCCCGTTTTTACCGAGAGGTGAGCATGGCATGCGTGACACGTGTCACTTTTGCCTGGCGGGATTAGTCGCGCGTCCGTGATTCCAGAACACATTTGATCTTCGAATAGAAGGTACAGAGGCCACAGTGGGAACGCTCGATCCCCTTCGTGATGCCCGTGCGGGTAATTCTGTGAGGTCATTCGGGCACCGCTGCGCGCTGCCAGCCCTCGCCATACTCGTGGGCCGATGGGCGACTCTGCGTCGCCGCGACTGCACCGGAGCGGCGCGGCCGTCTGCGCCCACGGTGTGGGTCGTTTCACTCGCCAGCATCGCCCGCACCTCCGACGCCGACCGAGACCAGCCGGCGGTTCGCCGCCGACTTGCTCGCCATGGCGGGTACCGCCGAGCCCGCTGCCATTTTCGGCTCCGCCGGACTCACGCTGTTCGCCACTGCGCTGCGCTGTGGCATGAGACGCGAGGGGCGCTGAAGGTCATCTCCGAGTACGTCGGGGCGATCCGCCTGCTGCCCGTATCGCGGCCCGCTGCCTCAACCCGTAGGCACAGGTGCCGCCGCCCTCCGTTGCGACTTGTAGAGAGTCCTTTAGCAAGGTCTGGATCTTGCCGCAGGGTCTGCATATGTTCGTCGTCCCCCGCCGGGCACCCCGCCCGGCGGCAGACGACGCTAGGAGCCATATGCGGAACGCGCGATCCAGCCGGGTGAGATAGGCCCGAACACAGCGACGGCGCCCAAGGAGCGGTAACTCCCGGACGCCGAACGCCAAATGGTACTCCTGCCCCGGCAAGGGCGGAGATTTACCCACCTTCACCGCACCGGTCCTTTCCTACGAGGCGCACCGGCGCGGGTTTCACTACGGAGGAGAGTCTTACATGCCGCCTGCCCTGCGCAAAGGGCCGGTGCCCCCGGCTCGCGCGGCAGCCGTCCTCGCTTCGCCGCCTGGCTCCCTGGACACGCACCGGTTGCCCGGCGTTCTCGCGCCGGAGCCGGCCCCCAGCACCCGGCCCGTTTGGGCGGTGACCCGATGAGCCGGGACACCCGCGAATGGGCATGGGAGTACAGCGCCAGCCGCGGAAACGCGCGCCTGGTTCTGCTGTCGATCGCCGACCGGATCCCCGACGAGCAGTGCGTCGCCTGGGCGTCCCTCACCTCGCTGATGAAGCGTACGAACGCGAGCCGCAACGCCGTGCGCGGCGCCCTGGTCGCGCTGGCCGAGAGCGGCGAACTCGAGGTGCTCGACGACCTCGGCGGCCCGCAGCACAGCACGGTCTATCGGCTCCCGCGCGCCGCTGCATGGCTGGCCAAGGTCGCGGCGGCCCGGGAGGACGACCCCGGCACCTACGTCGAGCCCCTGACCGAAGCCGACCCGGTACCCGAGCTGAACGACGAGCGGCTGCGCAAGCACGGCATCTGGCCGAAGACGGGGTCCGAATCCGACCCCCGTCGTCAGGATCTGACCGGGTCAGAATCTACACCCCCTCGTCAGAACCTGACCCCTCCCCGGGTCAGAATCCAACCCCCCTCCGGGTCTGAACCTGACCCCCAGAACCGTAGTGAACCGAAGGTGAACCGTAGGTACAGCAGCAGTGGTGTTGCTGGCCTCACCTCCGCCGCGGACTGGCAGGTCGACGACGCGAGCCTGTCCTGGGCTCAGCAGCAGGGGCATCTCGCCCGCCTCGGCGAGCACGGCGTCCAGGCCGCTGACGCTAAGTGGCGCCACCACCGCAGCACCTGGAGCCCTCGCTCCGCCGCCGCCTGGGCTGCCGACTGGCGGACCTGGATCGCCCGCGAGCACAGCCCCGCCCCCCAGCGCCCGAACCTCTACGCCCTGCCCGGCGGCACTCCCGCGCCGCAGGTCGGCATGACCCGCGCCGACGCGCACATGGCCGCCCTGCTCGCTGCCGTCGATGAACCGACTGGAACGGAGTAACTGCCTTGAACCGCCGCGAAGTTGCTGCCGTGCTCACCTATGTCGGCCGCCTGGACCCGCGCACCATCCGCACCGACGCGGGCGAGGCCCGCGACCAGCTCGCCATGTGGCACGAGCTGCTCGGCGACGTCCCGATGGCCACCGGCCAGGGCTGGGACGTCCGCGAGATCGTCCGCAAGCGCATCGTGAGTTCGCCGTACCCGATCCTGCCGGCCGATGTGGCCCGCGAATGGCAGGTGCACCGCCGCGACCGTCTGGCCCGGCACACCGACCCGACCCCCAGGGCCGACCCGGACAATCCGGAAGCCTGGCGGGCGGAGCTGCTGGCGGCGCGAGATGCCGTGGCTGCCGGAGTGGCCGCACCCTCAGCTCACCGCGGGATCACCGCGGGGCGACACCGGCCGGGGCTCAAAGACCAGATGGCCGCCGTCGGCTCCTACATCCCGCCGGCTGTGCGCGCCGAGCTGGCCCCGTACCGCCCGGCCCGCGCCGCCCGCGAAGCCGCCATCGCCGCCGGAGGACCGGACGTCCTGAGCGTGCCGTGCGACTGGTGTCACGCCGACAGGGGCGAGCCCTGCCGCCGCCGTCGCATCAGCCTCGACGGAAGTGCCCGGGGCAACGCACCGCGCGTCACGGCCCACCCCGGCCGCATCGACCGCGCCCTGGCTGCGCAGGCCCAGCAGGCATCCGCCGCCTGACCGCAGCCCCCTTCTCCACCAAAACGTTCCGCCTGCGGTACGGCCCCACGCCGTACCCCGAGCCCGCCTCGCAGCGCCCACCGCACCCCGTCCCGCCACCGGTGCCGAGCGACCCGCACCCACCGAGGCGACTTCCGGAGACCGTCATGCGCCACATCACCACCAACGACACCCCGCCCCCGACGATCCGGGGCATCGCCGACCACAGCTGGCAGGAACGGGGCTTGTGCCACGGACTGCCGGTCAAGGAGATCGACGAGCTGTTCTTCCACGCGGCCCGCGACCGCGCGGCCATCGACGCGGCCAAGGCGATCTGCGGCAACTGCCCAGTGAAGAAGGCGTGCTTCGACTACGCCCTCGACAACGAGATCCGCCAGGGCATGTGGGGCGGGCTCACCGAGGACGAGCGGCGCCCCTGGCACGCCCGAGTCAACAAGCGCCTGGACTACAGCCGCGTCAAGGCCGCGTTCGAAGGCCGCGACGTCCACCTCAGCGACGCCGAGCGCGAAGCCGTCACCCGCCACGCCTACGTACGCGGCTGGAGCCCCGAGCGCCTCGCCTACGCACTGCGGCTCGACCTCGACTGGGCGCGCGACCTGATGCGCAACGCCGCACACGCCGTCGCCGACCGCGACCGCTACTGGGGGCAAGTCGACCCGGCCGAGGCAGCCGAAGACGGGTACGTCGAGGACGAAGCCGCCGAGGACGCCGCCTCACCGGTGCAGGTGCCCCGCCAGGCGCAGACCCACGCCCTGATCGCCGCTCTCCGAAAGGCCGCATGACTCACCCCATCGCCATGCCCTCCCTCCTCTCTGGCATCGAGCCCGTCCGCCTCGTCGCAGCCGTCGGCGTGCTCGCCCTTATGCTCGGCGGATGGTCGATCCGGCGTAACCGGACCCGGGCGAGCAGCCCGCGCGCCGGCACCCCCGCGGTCTGGGTCGCGGCCCTCGCCGCCCTCAACTGCACCGCCTACAGCGCCGACACCAGCTGGCGGTTCGCCGCCGATTACCTCGACATGGCCGGCACCATGGAGCGGGCCATGATGTTCAGCGCGGCCGAGCTGGCGCTGTTCGCGACGGCGCTGATGGCCCGGCAGAACCTGAAGACCCAAGGAGCACCCGGCCTGCCGGGTGGCCTCGTCTGGGTGATTACCGGGGTGCAGGTCATCCCGGCGTACGCCGAGTCAGGCACGGTGGGCGGCACCGTGCGGGCCTTCGTCGGCCCGGTCATGGCGGCCGTGCTCTGGCACCTGGCCATGGGCATCGAGCTGCGACTTCACAAGCCGGACGCCGCCTCCCAAGGGCTCCTGGCCACGCTCGGACGTGAAGTGCGGGAGCGTCTCCTTTCGCGCCTGGGCGTCGCCACCCGCAACCGCGATGCCGCGCAGATCACCAAGGACCGCGCGACTCAACAGGCCGTGGCCCTGGCCTCCCGGCTGGCCGGGATACCGGAGAAGGAGCGTGAGAACGGCCGTGGCAGCCGAATCACGCGGCGGCTCCAGTCGGCTCTCGCACGATCCGGTGTCGGCACCGACCCGCAGCAGCGTCGCGCGCTTCTGGAGCAGCTGGCCGCCCGTCGGCACGCCACGGCGCTCGCCACCGTGGTCCTGCCGTCGCCCTGGACTCAGCCCGCGCGGGACCAGGACGCCGATCGTGGGGACCGGTCCCCTCTCCCTGCGTCGATCGCGACTCCGTCGACGAACGGGACGCAGTCGATTGCGTGGGTGAGCGCGGTCCCCGGCGACGGTCCCCGAAGCACCGCATCGATCGGGGACCGTATAGAGGGGGACCGTCCGGAGCCGGGGACGGGACGTGAGCCGGACGGGGACCGTCCCCACCCAGACTCCGTCGGCAACGGGGACCGAGCCTCCGAGTCCGGCTCAAGCCTGCTGCGCGAGGGCCAACAGGTGGCAGTCGGGGACCGAGACACCGTGCCTGCCGGGACCGAGGAGCCCGACGACGGCGCGATCGGCAGTGCCGAAAATGTGCACGAAGCCGCTGCTCAGGAGGGCACAGGCCCGTCCCCGGCGGCCATCACCGTCGGGGGCGAGGGCCGGGAGCACCCGGACGCCGAAACGGGGACCGAACCCAACGGGGACCGTCCCCACACCGTCCCCGTACGGCGGACGCCGAAGGCGAGGGAGTCCCGGAACCGGCCGCGCGGTGGTCAATCCCAACGGTCCCGGAAGCAGCCGAAGCTGAGCGTGGAGGAGATGGTCGAGCGGGTCCGTCCCCATGTGCCCGCCCTGCTGGAGCGGGACGGCAACGAGTCGCTGACCCGGGTTCAGCTGCGGGAGATCCTCCGTGCCCAGCAGATCCGGGGAGGGCGGAACGAGCGTCTGACGCCGGTTCTGCAGCGGCTCCGTGACGAGACGGGCACCACCACGGCACGGAGTACGGCCCGATGAAGACCTGCCAGCCTTTCGCACACAGCAAGTCCGGCTTCGAGCAGGACATCCGCTTCCTGCACGCTCACGCCGAGCGTTACCAGGGATCCGCGCCGGCGAAGACCAGCGCGAAAAACGCCATGTCGGTGAAACGGAACATGGCGCGGGCCTTGAACCGGCACCTCGACCGCTGCCCCGAGTGCGGCTGACGATCACAAACAAGCAGGTCAGACGCCTGATTCCGCCCTTCCGTTCGGTGGCCCGGCCTCGGCCGGGTCACCGCCCCCGCACTGGAGTGATCGCCATCTCTGCCCGTCACCCGCGTGCACACGCACCGTCCACCGCTGAAGCCAGCGCCTGGGCAGACGTGCTCGTGCACCACCAGCTGCTGCACGCAGCCGTATTGACCCCCAACGGCCAGTGGCTCATCCAGCACCGCCCGGACTCGTCCGTCCGCGTCCTCGACGGCGCGACTGCCATGGTCGAACTCGCCGCCGAAATCCAGCACCGCATCCGCACCACGAGGAACGACACCCGATGACGAACCCGAGGACAAACCCCGCTCCCACGCCCGGTGAGCCGGAAGCCAACTCGACCTCAGCGGGAGCAAGTTGGTGCGAGAGTAATACTCCCGTTGGGAGTATTACTCTCGCGTCCTCCGCCCCGGGGGTGGCGGAGGCGGTCCAGCGCCGGGGGGCACTGGACCGTGGGGATGCGACCGAGGGCGGCTCGCATCCCAAGGAGGAGATGACGCACCCGTGCCACAACCCGCACTGCGCACAGCACGCGAGTGCGCCGCAGAGCCAGCCGCCCGCGCGTAATCGCACGCCGAAGACCAAGTCCAGCAAGCGCAAGCATCTGATCGCCAGCCGCTTCAACGACACCGAGAAGCAGTCCGTGCTCGATGCCGCGGCAGCATGTGCCATGACACCGTCCGGCTTCCTCGCCCACGCCGCGCTGAGCGCAGCCCGCGATCTGACGCGCACGGAAGCCCAGGTCGCCGGCGAACGCGAAATGATGCGCGCGCTGTTCGCCCTGGGCCCCGCGCTGAGCCGGATCGGCAACAATCTCAACCAGGTTGCGGCAGCCCTGAATTCGGACGAACCCGCGCCGCAGGCCAGAGCAATCCTCGCTCGTGTCGACCAGGTCGCCCTGGAGGTGTACGCGTTCATCCAGCGTTACCAGGACGGCGGGCGTCCGGCGACATGATCCCCAAAGTCCACGACATGGGCGATGACACCTACGGCCTGGTGGATTACCTCTACGGCCCTGGCAAGGCCGAGGAGCACATCGACCCGCACCTCGTCGCGGCGTGGGACTGCCTGGCCCCCGACCCAGGCCGCGACCCCAAGGCGACAAAGGGCGCCCTGCAGCGCCTGCTCGACCAGCCCGTCATGGCCCTGCCCGAAAGCGACAGACCCGCCTTGCATGTATGGCACCTGTCCGTACGCGCCGCCCCCGAAGACCCGATCCTCACCGACGAGCAGTGGGCAGACATCGGCCGCCGCATGGTCTCCGCCACCGGCATCGCCCCTGAAGGCGACGACGCCGCCTGCCGCTGGGCGGCCGTCCGCCACGCCGACGACCACATCCACATCATCGCCACCGTCGTCCGCCACGACGGCCGCCAGGCCCGCATCCGCCAGGATGGTGCCCGCTCCCAGGCGGAGGCCCGGAAGATCGAAATCGACTACGGGCTACGCCGGCTGAACACCGGCGACGGAACCGCCGCTAAACGCCCCACCAGCGCCGAACGCCACAAGGCGAACCGCCAGGGCAAGGAACGAACGCCACGCGAGGAACTGCGCGAGACGGTACGCCGCGCCGCCGCCGGCGTCGCCAGCGAGGAAGAGTTCTTCGACCGCCTGGCCGCCGCCGGCCTCCTGGTCAGCCAGCGCGTCGCGCCCTCCGGAGACCTGCTCGGCTACAAGGTCGCGCTGATCAACGACCGCAATGAGGACCAGGAGCCGATCTACTATTCGGGCTCCACCCTCGCCCCCGACCTCTCCCTGCCCCGCATCCGCGAACGGTGGGCCACCAACGCCTCCGAACCCGACCGCGACGCCACCACCGACCGCTCCTCAGGCTCGGCGCGCGTCACCCCCTCGACCGCACGCCGCCAGGCGACGTCGGCGTCCTGGCAGGCCGTACTCGTCATCGACCAGGCCGACGACGGACATATCGCCGCGCTGATCGCCGCGGGCGGCGAGGTCCTCGACGCGCTCGCCAAGACCTCGGCCGCGCACACTCGCCGCGAACTGCGAGACGCCGCCTTCGCGTTCGAGCGGGCCACCCGCTCCCACGTCCGGGCCGAGCGAGGCCACGCCCGCGGACTGCGGCAGGCCGCCCGTGACCTCGTCCACGGCGGGCCGGCGCTTGGCCGTGGGGAGGACGGCGCCACCACCGCCATGCTGATCGACATGGTGTTCTTCCTGGTCACGGCCGCCGCCCACTGGCACGGAATGAAGGAGCACGCCCAGCAGGCCGCTGCTGCCCGCCAGGCCGCCGCGCACCTGCGCGCCGCCTACCAGGCCGCCGCACCCATGTATCTGGGCGTCATGCACCAGCGCGGCCGTCGTCTGTCCCAGCCCCTGCAGCGCAAGCAAACCGCCTACCTGCGCCAGGCCGTGCCGGAACTGGCCGAGCAGGTCCTCACCGAGCAGGGCTGGTACGCCCTGGCCGCCACGCTCGCCGATGTCGAGAGCGCCGGGCACAATCCGGCCGCGCTGCTGGCCGAGGCTGCCGAGCGGCGGGAGCTGGACACCGCCGACTCGATCAGCGACGTGCTCGTGTGGCGGCTGCGGCGTATGGCCGATCTGCCCGCCGACCCTTCCGCCATGCCCGAGCACAGGGCCACCGCGCCCACCGCTGCCCGCGGTTCTGCGCAGCGTCCGACGAACCGAAAGGAGCGCTCCGCCAAGTCCCGCTGAATTCAACATTCTTAGAGTTGCAGCAGGTCAGGGACTTGCGGCACTCTCCTCGTGCAGGCGAGACGACAGAGATGGAGGCGGCATGTTCCGACGCAACCGTGCGGATCGAGAGTTCCGTGAAACCCAGCGTGCCGGCCAGGCGGTGCTGGCAATGCACACCGAGTGGCCGCAGCCGGACGCACCCCGCCCGGTCGCGGCGCCGGCCCCGGCCGCGCCCGCCTGCGCCACGGGGGTGCCCGACTTCCTGCCGCCTGACTTCCGGGCACCGTGCCGCCAGAACGTCTCGGGGTTCATGATGCGCTGGGACCTGCCGCTCGTCATCGACGGCGAGGTCCACGTGTGCCACTGCGGTGCGTACCGGAACTGGATCATCTTCAACATGCGCGACGACTCGGTGTGGCTGCGCTGCGAGGCCGGCCACGAAGCGGAGGAGACCCGGTTGGACACCGCCTGGTACAACCGCAATTCCGGTCCGGTCGATCACTTCCACCCGACCCTCGAAGACGGCCTGCGCCACCTCGGCCACTGAAAGCGCGAAACCCCTACCCCTCACCCCTGCGTTCGTCGGCACCCGGAAGGCCGACCCGGTCAGACCATCCGTCTCGCATCACCAAGGGGTTTCGCATGCGCCGTTCCACCACGACCGCCCTCGGCCTTGGCACCGTCTTCACCGTCCTCGCCCTGACCGGCTGCGCCAGCCACGCTGAGCCCGCCGACTCCTCGGCCGCGTCCTCCGCCCCCGTGCACCGGGGCGGCAGCACCCCCTCGGCATCCGCGCCGGTGTCCTCGGCTCAGCTGAACAAGCTGCTGCTGAACGAGAGCGACCTGGGCGAGGGCTACACCCGCAAGCCTGAGACCGCTCGCCGGAACGACGATGTCACCGTCATCGGCTGCCCGGCGCTGGAGAAGCTCGGCAGCGACGCGGCCACCGGGTCCGGCCTCGCCTTCACCCGCAAGGCGAAGGCGTCCTTCACCTACACCGGCAGCAGCACCTCCGAGGTCAGCGAGGAGCTGTATAGCGACAGCGCCACGAAGCTGTCCAAGGGCATCGGGGTGGTCTTCGATGCGATGCTCTCCTGTCCCTCCTACCAGGTGACGTCGGGCACTTCCGTCGTCGACATGGCCACCGAGAAGACGGCCGCGCCGGACCTCGGCGACGAGCAGTGGAGCCAGCTGCTCACCTTCTCCGTCGGCGGGCAGCGCAGCGTCGTCAAGCAGACGGCGATCCGTACCGGCAACATCCTGGTGATCGTCTCCGGCTCGCCGGGCCTCGTGGATGCCCACCTGGACAAGGCGCTCGCCAAGGCGCGCACTGCACGCTGATCTGCTCCTCCATAGCCCCGGTGTCCGGGCCTGTCCTCCCGACAGGCCCGGACACCGGGGCTTCGGCGTGTGAGGCGATCAGCCGTCGAGACGGAGTTCGCGTGGCTCGTAGCGGAGTTGGAATGTCTGCGCGTGCTCCCCATCCATCCAGTACAGGGTCATGGTCGACAGCATGCTGCGCTTGATGTACCGGGTTCGCGAGGGCATTCCTTCGTCCTGTTGGACGATCCAGGCTTCCACCCGCTCCGGCAGACCGAACCTCAACGCGTATGCCTGTGGGTGCTCCGCCGAACGCAGTTCCCAAACGGGATGTGACGCTGCCTGATTGATGTGGCGCAGGCGCACCGCGTGCGTGGGGTGCGCTCTCGCGTAATCCACGAAGCCGTACAGATCATCCGAGGCCAGTCCCAAGACGAACGGCGCTGCCGGAAACGCCAGGACAAGGCCCAGCTGCGACCGGCTATGCAGGGCCTGAGCCAGGTAATCGAGTGGGCCGCGAATCGTATCGGGCAGGTCCACGTCGCCGGCGTCCATTTCCAGCAGCGGCCCGCGAAGATACGCCCGTATCTCGCGCACCTTCGGCCGCTCGGCCGCGGGAGTGGCGTCGAGCACTGCGTGAATCGTGTCAGCCGTGATCTTGACGAGATTCCGCAGTACAGCGAAGTCCGGCGCGGAGAGGTCAATCAGGGATATCTGGTGGGCCAGCGCGTAGTCCTGTGCCTCCGGGCTGAAGCCGGACGTCGAGAAGATCGCGTAGCTAGCGGTATCGCGTCCGCGGCCGGCCAGTCCCCGGGGCGGTGAGCGTTGTGGTCTCGCCCTCATTCACGTCGTGGATCACACCGTGGCCGTTGCGTACGGTGGGGAGACCAACTGGCGTTGTGGTCAGGTACTTTGCCTCCACGAACAGGCGGACAGGCAGTGAGAACGGCGGGACGTACCGGAACTGTCCGAGCGCGTCGACCTGATGCCATGCCCCGCGTCCACGGACCAGCAGACCGTTCTTGTCCTCCTTCAGCACCTTCCACGGCTCTTTGTCCTTGTCGTCGTCAGCAGTGAGGACTTCGAAGCCGCTGGACCGCAACAACCAGGCCAGCACCTCCTCCAGGAGGTAGCCGCGCAGTGGTCCTTTGCCGATTACTTTGCCTGCCGCGACGGCGATCCTATGCACGGCCTGGATCTTGGTTCCAGGGTGCCGTCAGGGGTTCGCTGATGCCGGTACGGCGAAGGCCCGGTGGTTCACTCCCGTGAAGGGAGTGGAACCACCGGGCCAGGAAGAGGGCGGCATCCCCCGTCGATCCCCCCGCCTCGGTCACCGGCTATGAGCAGCTCGTCAGCCGCGGCGTACGACCGTGAGACGGTTCTCCGCGCCTTCAGGCAGCGTGCGGCGCGGTACCGGGCCAGGTGCGGCGAGGGACGAGGCAAAGGCCGCGACCAGCTCGTGCGGGGCGCTCGCGCTGAAGCTCGCGCACCACAGGTACGGCGCCCCGAGCACGGGCTCCGCCCACGCCTGCCACCCCAGAAGGTCGTCACGGGGGTCGGCGTCGTGGATGAGCGGCGGCAGCATCTCCAGCGAGACGTTCGTGGAGAAGCCGGGGTCGGTGGCGGTCGTACGGGGACGGTCCATGTCGCGCAGCCAGCCCCGCGCGCTGAGTGCGGTGAGCACCGACTCGGCGTTCTCTAGCCCGGCATCGGGTGTCGCGCTGGCGTCAAGCGCGAGCAGGAAATCGGTGAGCGCCTCGTGCGGTACGCCGGGGGTGAAGTACGCGTTCCACTCGGTCAGAGCCGAGGCGGCGTGCGGGCGAGCGGAGAGCTGCCAGGCCACCGCGAGGCCGCCCAGCTCGAACGGGTAGGCGGCGAGGATCCACTCGGCGCCGCGCAGGCCGTCGGGGCTCACATAGAGCAGGGTGTTGCGGGAGGTCGGCCACATGCGCCAGCCGAGCTCGGTCAGAGTGCCGCCGATTCGCTCGGCGAGGACGCCGTCATCACCGGCCAGGTGGCGCGGGGTGACCCAGTACACCGGGTCCGGCGAGGTGGGGTGGCAGGGATCGATGGGGTGGTGCGGATGCAGGGGCGCCTCCATGGGTTCGGGGGTGAATCACTGGTCGTCGTTCGGCCCGGTCGCGCCGCGCCGGCGGCGCGGGGGCGCCTCGACCGGGTCCTGCCAGGTCAGAGCGACGGCCACGGCGGGCGGCAGCGTGCCGAACTGCTCGGCCTCCGGGGACTCGGCGATGTAGACCATCGGCCGACCGTGCTCGTCCACGGCCTTCTCCACGCCGCCCAGACGGTGGGCCATGGGGAAGAAGGGGTTGATGGCAAGACGGACGGGTGTGTCACGGTCGCAGGTGGACAGCAGGTCGAGGATGTCGCCGACGGTCATCTCGGGCGAGTGCGGGTCCAAGGCGTTCTCCTAGCAGTAGCGGGCAAGGCCGCGAGAGCAGGGGCAGGGTACGCGTCGCGTATTAAGGAAGAGGATGCGCCCGTCACAGGGGCCGGGAGGTTGACAGGATCCGGGACACGACGCCAGCGACGATCTCCGCCGGCGTGTCCGTACCGAAGGCCATCCGGTAGCCGGGGACGTTGGCGGTACCAGTGACGGCGATGACCCAGTCTTCGTCAGCGCCGCCGGGCCGACCGTTCGGGAAGTAGCCAAGGTAGAACCGGCCGTCGCGCGAGCTGACGTGCACGTCGCCACGGTCGTCGACGATGTGCGTGAAGTCGGGCTCCGAGAACTGGTCGATCACCTCCATCGGCTGGCCGGCACCGAGCTTCCAGGAGCGGATCCGCAGAGCCGCGATCGTCGTGGCGAATCCAGAATGCGCCGCATCCAATGCCACAGCATCACCTCTCTGACCAGGGATTTTCCGGAAGGTCGTTCAGGTTGACATGCCGTTGCAGCGTCCACCAGTCCTTTGGGTGATCTTCCTTGTCTGCCACCGGCGAACTTGTCCTTGGACGGCGCTGTTGGATCTCAAAATGCGCTTCACAATCTCAGGCTCGACTGCACATCGGCTGCATATGTGAAGCGCTGATGAGACTCACTGTTCGGACTGCTCCCCCTTTGAATGACGGCAACCGGTAATTGACCTCCTCCCCGGTGTGGGCGGGCATCGTGGCGATGCGGCCATTGCATGGGGCGGGGAGGTTCGCGTGATCAGTGAGACTGGTCGTGTGGGGCGAGAACGCGGGCGGCAGCCAACACAACGAGACCGCAGCCGGCCTTGAAGGCACACCGGCTGGGACAGCCTCCAACGTCTCAGATCCCGGCCTGAGTTCGCCGGCCCGGTGTAACAAACCCGAGGGTTGTACCACCGGGAAACAGGTCGTCGGTTTGATGGGTCCGAGTCCCCGGGCCATGACGAGAGCACAATGAGACGTGGCTCGCGGTCCGAGCCAAGCCCGACCCGGTCACGGGGGGCCGCTGAGGCTCCGTACCAAATCGCCAGGCAGCGACCCAGCTCACGACGCCGCGGCCAGCTACAACGCCGACGGACACGTGGTTGTGGAGAGCAAGGCACAGATGAGAGCATGCAGAGTTTAATCGCCTGACCGTGCCGAGGCGTTGTTCTTGGCGCTGCACAAACCCTAGCCGCTTATATGCCGTGGTGGCGGCCTCATCTTATGGGCAGCGGTCCAGGTACGCTACTCGCCTTCTCGGCTGCGCGTGCTTCTCAATCGTATTGGCAGGTCCAGTGGAAGGTCATCACCCCTGGGGGAACTCAGGGAGAAATCGATTTCCCCGCGAACCCTCCTCACACCACGACGCCTATCAACAAAGCCAACTACTCTCACTTCGTCGCGTTGACGGTTGGCCTCAATTGCACGCCAATAGTCATCTTCACTAATCTCGACATAAAAGTCTTCGTGGGAATCTTCATCGCCTCCAACTCGGCGAACAACGGCAGAGTACCCGCTACCGCCATTCTTACCTGCCACTCTCTCATCGAGAGTGACAGCCACCACTAGGCCAGTGAAATCTATCGATCTCGATTCACTTGCCATTTGCATTGCTTGAGTCAAGCGAGGGGATTCAACGTTTCCACTGATCGGCGAAGATCGCCTTAGAGAGCGTGGACCCCTGATTTCATCGGGCGTAAACGAGAAGGCCAATCCCAAAGCTACAGGCGAATCAGCCCGACCAACAAACACCTGATATCTACGAATGGAGATGTCGAATGATGCCAGATCAGGGAATTTTGCGATTGGCTTCAAGGCTGCGGCCAGGGCTAGGCCGAGGCGGCTCAAATCCAACGTCTCCGCTTCCCTTTCAACCAGGTCAGAGATATCACCCTTGATCCACTGCAACCCCTTAGCGAGATTGTCAAAGACACCGCGAGCGAACCCTTGTGACGAGTCTCCTCGAGCATGCAGTAGCGAGTAGAAGGGGAAGATGAAGCTCCCTCGAAGCGTATGACCAAGCGCAACCCTATCCTTCAAATAGGAGGCAACGACGCGATTAGGTCGCCCCTTAAAGGAGCTATTCGAGTCATATGTGTATCGAGCCGACAGATCAAATAGTCTATGAACTACACTCAATGTATCTTTAGCTTCAGCTAGCCCCACAGATTCACTGTTTGAATCGTGATGAATTAGGCGAACCAACAGTGAATCCGATCTGCCGTGTTGGATTCGCTGCAGGAGACCGTCAGCATCACACTCATAGATACGTGAAAGCTCGACGAGAATCTCTACAAGACGCCGCTCATAATCGGCGTACCCATTATTGAGCGGAAGAAGATAGAGAGTCTGCGGGTAGCTATCTGGATCGAATCCAGGTGGCGCCCATCGCTCATACAGTCCTTCGCGCTTTTCAACAAGTACCCAAGATTGCAGCGCTAGGAAGTCGGAGACGCGATGTGGCGGGAGCGTTGAAGCGAGCGAGTGGAAATCGCCGATGTCGCGTTCGCTCATGCTGCACCCCCATCGCCCAGTTTCTTCAGCTCACTTCGGATGTACTCTTCGCTGAACTCGTCCTCGACTCGAAGGCGGACAGTGCCCGACTTCTGACCTGGCCTGAGCGGTGCCCAGTCACGAGGGTCGGACCAAAGCATGATGCCATCCATGCTCCAACGCCCTCCTCTCGATTTGAGCCTGGGTACGTCTACCCCTCTCGGGAGGATCATCAGCACGAACTTCACGGGGGTGATGCGCGGCTGCCGCAGGACGGCGTAGTCGTCTGCTTCAAGCTGGAACGAGTAGTCGCCGTTCTTCAGTCGACGAACCTTCGACTTACTACTACTCGCCTTGGCCTGGATGTCGAACCTGGGCAAGGCGTACCTATGCGGCTCATCGGATACAAGGGTTGTATCAACGCAGTTGTAGTCAAGGCGAGGGTCGCTGACATGACACCCTGCCCCGTTCGCGAGGAGCTCGATCACAGCGAGGCTTGCCACTTCTTTACGGGCAGATGAGGGGGCGCCCTGGCGGCGAAAGGTCTCCTCGCTCACCTGTCTACCCCCACCCATCGTCTCCCGAGCCTCACGGCTCACCGAGGGTGGCCACTATGTGACGATCAGCCTAGCCTCAGTCGATCCACCGACCGCCTAGAATGATCAACCGCTCCCATCTTCGACCACATCACCACTACATCGCTTCGAAGTTGATCGATCTGGGCGCAAATCTCTCCCACCGGGTCGTGGCACGCTCAGGACCTTCACCGACCGCGGGGTGATCTCCGACCTGGGAAACGGACTGAGATGGCTCACCCGGCCAAGTCGGTGGTACGCGCGTCGAATGCCAGTCCCCCTTACGATCCTCTCGATTGATCAGAGGGAGGGCGTGTGATGGACTCAATCCGTCGCGGCGAGCGGGGGAAGCAGAAGACCTGGCAATGGCTCATGGTTTTAACAGCACAGCGCGGACTGTGTACCTACTGTGGCCGGTCGGCTGCTACGACGATCGACCACGAGGAGCCCATCGCTGACCAGGGAGCGGACATCTGGTGGAATTTCGTTCCGGCCTGCGATGACTGCAATCGCTGGAAGAAGGGCCGCAGTGCCAGGCGCTGGGTAGTGGACATGGACCTGCACCACAGGTATCCGAAGGCGGGCTTTGCAACGCGGGCTATGCGGCCCGCGGTCTACGCCGGCATCACGAGGCGCGTGGAGCGCGTACAGCGGGAGATAGCGGACATGGATCGCCGCGAGTGGTTCCGCCTGCATTATGGGGATGAGCGGCATCGGAACAAAACCGAGCTGTCCGAAATCCTTGCAAGCTGCAAGGCGGAGTTGCGGAGGTACCCGCACTATCCCTGGCGCACGCCGAAGCTCGGCACGTCACGGAACGTCTGTACCCACTTGATGTGCTGCGGCTACCAGCACCCGAAGGCTGAGCACATGGTGGCCTTCCTGGAGCGCGAGGAGCGCGACGCCTTCCGACGAGCCGTCTTCACCGAACGCGCCCACGAGGGGGACGTTCTGGGGCGGCTCATCAGGGAGTACCTCCTTGGCAAAGAGCGCGGGGGCGGCATGGCGCAGCATAGTCATGCAGGGCGGCGGCGGGATTAACCCCGACGTTCCGCCATTGGCCCACGTCAACGCAAAATGAGACCGGGGCTGCGGCGGCACCCCGTCGCCCCCGGAACCGCGGGGCGACTTAACCAGAGTGGGGAAATGGCCACACTCCTGATACAGGAGCGTGGCCATCGCTGTGAGACAGACAGGAGACCGGCAGGTCGCAGCATCGGGACATGATGCGGGCCTTGAGATCCCACAGGCGCCGAGGGCTTCTGCTTCGCCTGGGGGAACTGCGCGTTTGATCCTTAAGACCGCAAGTCGGCAGACGTCCGGTGTCCGGCGTGTCAGTCCTCCTCGTCCCAAGATTCATCGAGTTCGATGTCCAGAGCTCCGATGCGCATCGGCGGACGGGACGTAGCCGCTCGGACGAGCCAGTCATAGGTGCGGATCTCAATGCGATTCTCTTCCAAGAACTCGTTGCGCATCGCCTCGGTCGGCGCGCCAGGGTTGTCGCGTCCAATGATGATGAGTCCTGGGGGATTCACCCGGATGCCTTCAAGCCCTGTGCCGCCGCGGTCCTCGGGAGCGCCGGCTGTGTGGAAGTGTTCTGTGATCCACCGGCGCCAGTCCCGAATCTGCTGCGTGGCCTTGCGGAGCTCTTTTGAGGCTTGCCCGTCGTTGAGGACCAGCCGCGCTGTGGGGCTTTCCAACTCGACGAGCCGCCAGATCACGCCCATGGACGTGACCCCGCCGATTACGAAGTCCGCCACGAACTTGTCAGCGAACCGCACCTGGTGTCTAACGAAGGTGTGGTGGTTGCCGGTGACCAGGTGCCCAAGGATCTGCGGGTGCTGTTCCAGGACGAGCTGCATCGGTCTTGGTGATCCTCAGCCGCTCCCCGTCACAACACGATGCTTCTCGCCGCGTCGTCGGCGCCCGTCACGAGGCCGCGGTCCGCCAGGACGCGCCGAGTTCCGCGAGCCGCCCCCGCAGCACGCCGCGCTGCTCCTCCAGATCCTGCGAGGCGGGCGACAGGAGATAGATGTTGTCGCGGTACAGGCGGAACCCGATGTTCTCCCACCCCTGGGCGATCTTGGCGTTCACGCGGTCCCACTCGGATCGGTCCCTCAGACGCTGGCTGCTGAGGTCGGTGATGCCGGGTGAGCAGACGATGGCCCGGCAGCCGGGCATGAGTCGGTGGATCGCCTCGATGCCGAGTACGGCCGCCAGGCCCTGGCCGCGCCGCTGCGGTTCCAGGGTCACCCGGTCCATGACGAGCAGTGCGGAGCCGACGTACTCCAGCAGCTCGCCGACCTCGCTGGTGAACGAACCAGTCTGCCGGTCGAGGAGGACCTGGGCGGTCTCGTACAGCTCCTCGGACTCGTCCTCCATGGCCCAGTAAGCGTTCCGGCCGCGGTCGAGATGCACCCGATAGAAGGTCATCGACCCGACGGCGACGTCCTCCACCGTGCACGACCGGGCAGTTCACGGTGACGCAGCCGCTGCTCGGCACCGGGTCCTGGCCGCCGTCATGCGTTCGCCGACGGTGCAGGACGGCCACGTTCCACCGCTCCAGCGTGTCAGCCTGCGGGGTGTCCCAGAGCTCGTCGTCGTAGGAGATGCGCAGGTGTAGCTCGGAGGGGTCGCCGGGCAGAGAGGAGGGCTCGATCACTGCTGCAGGCTAACGAGGCGCCTACTGCCCCGATGCCGCGACGCCACCCCGCGCGTCATCGACGGCCGCGGCACCCTGAACGCCGACACCTGGCGCGACGCCGGATGGACCGTCCGCGCCCTCGGACGCCGCTGAGCCGCAGTTTTGCCGCCCGGCCCGTGACGCCTCTGTAATCGGCGCCCGCGGTCGGGGCCAGGCCAGAGCTGCTAACAGCGTCCTGACGATCATGGAACCGATGGCACACTGATGGGCCCAACTTGCCCATCGCGCCTGGGAGATCACCTGATGAACGCCACCCCGGCCGCCGACGCCCAGGGAGCCGAAGAAGCCGAGGGACGTTCCGGCGGCTGCCTGTGCGGCCGTATCCGCTTCACCACCCGGGGTCCGGCCGTCTTTCCCCACACCTGCGCCTGCGAGCATTGCCAGAAGCTCGGCGGCACCCCCGTGATGTGGTGGGTGGGATTCGAGACGGTCACCTGGACCGGCGAGAGCGAGCCGACCTGGTACGAGACCTTCGGGGGCGAGGCGAGGCGCGGCTTCTGCCCGACCTGTGGCAGCCGCGTAGCGGCGATCGACAGAGACATCCCGGAGATCGGCATCAACGTCACCGCCCTTGACGACACCAGCGGCACAGACCTTGTGCCCATTCACGCGTCCTTCCGCGACAACGCTGTGCACTGGCTGCCCCCGGTGCCGGAGGCCGAGCACAGCGCTGCCGGTTGACCCTTCGTCCGCTGGTCGGCGACTTCTCCCGCGCCCTCGATGGTCCCAGCGCTCACGCCAGAGCCCCCGGAATCGAACGATTCGATTCCGGGGGCTCTGGGGAGTGGGGCGGGTGAGGTCAGCTCGCGGTGGAGCCGTCGTCGGTGGAGTTCTCCGTGCGTCGGCGGCGGGCCACGAAGAGGGCGCCTCCGCCGGCAGCGATCAGGACTCCGGCGCCGCCGATCAGCCACGGGGTGGCGTCGGCGCCGGTGTGCGCGAGCGAGCCTGCGGGGGCGGGGGCCACGGTGCTTGACTCGGTCTCGTCGGAGGTCGGTGGACCCGAGGCGGACGGCGTCGCGGTGTCCTCTTCCTGGCCGGGCTTGTCCGGGGTGGGTTGGGCGCTCGGTTTGTCGGTGGGCTTGTCGGTCGGCTTCTCCGTGGGCGCCGCGGTGGTGGCGCTCTTGGCGTTGGTGACAGTCACGGTCACGGGGGCGCCCGGCTTGGCCTTGAACGCCTTCGAGTGCTTGTAGATGTCGTAGCCCTCGGGCGCCTTCACCTGCTTGACCCAGAAGTCGGTGCCGGTGCGGGCGTTGATGGGCAGCTTGCCGGTGGCCGTTCCGTCGGAGCTGGTCGTCAGCGTCAGGATGGTCTTGTCGCCGCTGCCGATGTTGACCGTGGATCCAGCCAGCAGCTTGCCGGTCTTGTCGTCGTTGGCCTTCAGCAGAACTGAGGCGGGCTTAAACGGGTCGATGATGGTCAGCGGAGTGTCGGCACCGGGGGTGACGATGACGTCCTGGTCGTCGACGACCTCGTGCAGCGCGCTACCGCTGGAGACTTCCTTGAGCTGGTAGACACCGGGCGCGAGGTCCTGGAAGGTCAGCTGGCCCTCGGCGTCGGTGGTGCCGCTGGCGGCCTGTTTGCCAGTGGAGTCGAGCAGGGTGAACGTGGCGCCGGCGAGAACATCGCCGCCCGAGTCCTTCTTCAGGATGGTGACGCCGCCGTTCCCGGCCGCGCTCAGCGGAGTAATGGACGTGGACGGGGACGGCTCGGGGGTCTTCGCGGAGGCGGCTGGGGCCAAGGCCATCACGCCGGTCGCCGTGGCAACGGTGACGGCCACGGCGGACAGGCGACGGGTGGAACGGATACGCAAGAAGGAACTCTCCTGGAGGGTACGAGGGCAGGGCTGCCGGTCGGTGCAAGCGGGATAATGCCGGTCAGCGGGTAGGGGCTGGCGACGGCTGGGGCGGCGGGGCCGGACGGGTTCGCCCTGGAAGGTGCGCGGGGGCGTCGATCGTGCTTCCGCGGGCGGCGGCCCGGACGAGGTGGTGTAGGTCCTCGATGGGCAACGTCGCGATGTGGGATAGGCCCTGCGCGACGGAGGCACCGCGCAGTCTGCCTACCGGTAGGCCGGCGGCATGCACGATCCGGGCCGCAGCCTCGGCTTCGATCAGGAGGCCGAACGCCGGTGGAATATCGAGCAGTTGGGCAGCGTACTCGCGGCTGCCGGTCAGTGCTTGAGTGAGGGGAAGTCCGTCGTCGAGGACGCTGTCGACGATGTCCAGCCAGACCGGTGTGGCCCGGTGGAGGCGAGTGAGGAAGTCGGCGTCTGTGAGCCAGCATCCCTGGTACGGCTCAGGATCCGTATCGAGCTGAGCCGGTCGCCGCCGTCCTCTGTCGGCGCTGCCGGGCGGGGGCGGTTCGGGCGTCCAGACCTTCAGGTAGTCCTGGATGGCATGGCTCAGGGGTATGACGGCGGCGCCGATCCAGGGTGAGGTGTCGTCGTGGTGCCAGTCCCGTACAACGCCGTAGCCGTCATGTCCGGGCTGTTTGCCGAGGCGGGCATCCCGGACGGCGAACGTGCCGTGGTCGGCGAAGGACAGGTACGCGTGGTCGAGGGCGCCACGGTCCGGGTGGAGGATGCTCAGGCGCAGTCCGCCGTACTCACGTTCTCGGATGGTCTGGGCGAACTCGATGCGCAGCCGCAGCGGGGAGTCGGGCGAGACGACGGCGTAGCAGGCGTCGCCGATCACTCGGCGTTCGTGGACGGGCAGGTCGAGCAAGTCGGTGAAGAAGTGCTGGGCGTGCAGGGACAACGGTGGTGGTACTCCTCGGCAGCGGACAGTTCTGCGGGGCGGCTACCTGCGTCGGCCGGCCGACGGGGCGGGATGGACAGTCGGCGCGGGCCCGGTGCCCGGGGCCGCGACACCGGCGTGCTCGGACGGCAGGGTCGGCGACGAGGGTGCCGACGCTCGCCTCTGTACCGGGGCACCCTGGCGCGCGGCGGCATCGGTCAGAGCGGCGGGGAGGGTGAGATGGAGACGGGTGTCGGCCGGAATGTTCCACACGGCCCGGGCTAGCGGCACGAGTGAGGCCAGGGAGGAGGCGAACGCCGCGACCAGGGAGGCGGGCACGGCGGAGGAGAACGTGGCCTTCCACAGCGGGTAGTCCGTGGCCCGCCCCACGCGGACCAGACGGGTGCGGCCACGTTCTTACGCACGTAGGCGTGTTGCAGCACGCCGTAGCCATCCGGGCTGCGGAAATACTGGACCCCGTCCGTCTTGACCGTGTGTTGCCAGCCAGCGGTGAGCAGCGGCAGGTATACGTCTTGGGGGCGGACGTCGTCTGGGCGCAGCAGGTCGCGTTCGCCCCTCCTGTCCGCCTCACACAGCGCGAGCACTTCGGCATACAAGTCGCGAACGAGTTCGACGGGGGTACTGGCATCCAGCGTGGCCGTCCAGGTGGCCGGCCGGAAGGGGTCCTTGTGTGCGGCGACCAACCACTCACCACCGCGCACGTGATCCTCGGACGATACGTGCCCGACGAGCAGCCGCATGCCGGGACTGATCACGATGGCCGGGCCGTCTCCGGAGTGGTGGAGGGTCCAGCCCTGATCGAAAGGGAAGGGCCAGACGTCGACGAGCTCGTGGATGCCGGGGCCGGCGAGGTGGCGGGGAAGGACCTCGACCACGTCGTGGTCGTCGAGATTGTCCAGAGGGCTCAGTGACACAAGGTCCTTTCGGCGGGAGGGAGTTGCTGGTCGCGGGCGGCAGCGGATCAGCGGCGCGCTGCCGTGCGTGGGGCGGCGGACGCCGGAGGAAGAGTGGCCGTGCTCCAGCGCGGGACGCTGCGGGTGCCGAGTGCCGGCGGTCGACAGGTGAGGGCGCGCTGGACGTCGAGCGGGGTCGGAACCTGGGGCGCGGGCGGTGTGACAGGGGTGAGCTGTGCGGCCTCGCGCAGCCAGGGGAGCATTGAGTCCTTCCAGCGCGGCAGGGGCGCCGGGTCGGAGACGCTCTGGGTGATGGCCTTCACCAGCGGGATGGGAGTGTGGGTGGTGGCGGTGGCGTACCAGCGGGCGTAGCCGTTCTTCGGGCCACCCCAGAGGTGCCATCGGGCCTGAAGGGTGGTGAGTTCCTTCTCGGCACTGAGGTGGCCGGTGGTGTATTCGCAGGTGGCCATGCCGTCCGGGGCCTTGAGTTCCATCACCCCCCAGCGGGGGTGCTGGAACTGCCAGCCGTTCTTGATCAGCGGGACGACGGCGTCGAAGGCGCCGAGCTCGGGGTCCTTAAGGTCGGGCTCGGCGAGGTAAGTGTCGGGGCCGGCTGTGTATGCCTGGGCGAGGGCGGTGGTGAGGGCGGTGACGAACTCGGTCGGGGCGGAGTCGTTGAAGCTGACGCCCCATGCGGGTGGCCCGAAGCGGTCGCGGTAGGCGTTGATCCGCCACAGTCCGTCGTCGTCTCCCTCGGGCAGGAAGCCGAGGCGGATGCGGTGGTCGGGAGCGGTGACGTAGGCGTTACCAAGGTCGTCGTTGTGCAGGTCGAAGCCGAGCGCAAGGAGCGGCTCCAGAGCAGGGTCTCCGATGTAGGTGCTGCCGGCGAGGTAGCGGGGGGAGACGTAGACGTCGCCGTCGATCTCTTCGGTGTCGGGCACGAAAGTCCTGGGGTTGAGGCTGGGCGGTGAGCAGTGCGGTGCCGAGTCAGAGCCTGGTGCGGTCCGCGAGTATCGGCAGCAACTGCTGCTCCAGGTCGGCGGGTGGGCCGGTGTAGTGGAGGGTGCGCAGGCCCAGCTCGGCGGCGGCCAAGCAGTTGTCCTCGCGGTCGTCGACGAACAGCACACGTCCGGGGTCGGCGACGCCGGTGGCGGCCAGGGCTCGTTCGTAGGCGGCCGGATCGGGCTTGCACAGGCCCAGGCGGGCGGAGTACAGGGCGTCGGTCATCAGCTCACGCCGCCAGTCGGTGGCGTCCAGGACGATGCTGAGGTGAGCGGGCGCGTTTGAGATCAGGACCATGGGCAGCCCTGCGGCCTGGGCTCGGGCGCGGTACAGGATGTCGAGGACGCGAGGGTCGGTGCGGGTCCACATCTGGGTGTCGGCGGCGCGCAGGGTGCGCAGCCACCGCGGTCCGGGGTGGTGCCCGAGCACCTTGGCCCAGTAGGCGAGATCGCTCAGTTCGCCTGCGTCGTACGCGTTCCGGGGGGCCCAGAAGGCTTCTTGGAAGGAAGGGAGGTGTCGGTCGGGCCACTCGGCGAGGTCAGCGAGGCGGGTCCACATGCCGGTGCTGGGCTGGAGTCCGAGGACTCCGTTGTAGCCGAGGAGTAGGGCGTCCACGCCGTTTGGGGAGACGGAGGTGTGGGTCAAGGGGTGGGTTTCTCCAGGGCTTTGGGAGCGAGGGCAGCGACGGCGGCGGCGAGGAGGGCGGGCAGCAGCAGCGCGTGCGGCAGGGCGGTGACGGTGGCGACGGCGCCGATGAGGGCGGGTCCGGCGAGCAGGCCGACGTAGCCGGTGACCGCGACGGTGGCGACCGCGCGGGGGCCGCCGATGCCTGCGGCGGTGATCAGGCTGGGGATGGTGACGGACAACCCCAGGCCGAAGGCCGCCCACCCGAGGAGGGCAAAGGCGATGGTGGAGCCTGCGAGCCCGGTTGCGAGGCCGAGCGAGGCCAGGGCGGCGCCGGCCCGGACAACAACGGGAGCGCCGAAACGGGCGGTGAGCCGGTCTCCGGCGAGGCGACCGGCGGCCATGGCGGCGCTGTAGACGCCGTACGCCACGGCGCTGGTCGCGGCGGTCGCACCGAGGTCGTGCAGGTGGACGGCAGCCCAGTCGGCCGCGGCCCCCTCTCCCAGCAGCGTTCCGGCCGCCAGTGCGCCCAGCAGCCACAACCGGGGCCGCGACAGACTCCCGCGCTCGTCCAAGCCCGGTGCCACATGGTTGTGGACGGGCTCGAGTCCAGGGCTGGCAAGACAGCGGGTAAGGCGCGTCGCTGCACCTGCCGCCGTGGCGGCAGTGGCTGCGACGCCGGCGAACAGGACGGTGTGCGGGGTGTGGGCGGTGGCTGAGGTCGGCACGGCACCGGTGAGGCCGCCGAGGCTGAAACTCGCGTGCAACCGGCCCATGATGGGGCGACCGTGAGCGTCCTGGCAGCGGACCGCAGCGGCATTGACTGCGACGTCGAGGACGCCGTGCGCGGCGCCGAAGACGAACGCTGCCACCAGGAGGCTCTCCAGGCTGCGGCAAATTCCGAGGACGGCAAGGCAGACGGCGAGGGCGATGGCACCGCCGGTCAGTAGTGCGGGCAGGCGGGCCGGGTGGGCGAGGCGTCCGCCGGTCTGGAGTCCAGCGACCATGCCCAGGGCAGCGGCCAGCAGGACCAGGGCGAGCCCGGCGGTGCTCACCTTGTCGGACGGGAGGAAACAATGCAGTGCCCGAGGCTCTGTCCTGGGCACTGAACTCTCTTCTGGGCTGCTGGGATTGAGGATCTGCGCACTAATCGGATCAGTGCGTAGACCTTGGACGGTGCGGATGCTCGGCACGTTCGTGACAGGGACTACGCGCGGGTACCAGCCCCCCCGGCGCCTTCGTCATCGAGCAATAGTGCGACACCGGTTGATGCCCACGGGTACGGGTATGACCCAACTCAGGGGTGATGAAGGTGACGAGCAGCACGACAACGCCACCACAGGGGTCAGGGGAAGAACCGTCGGCCGCGGGAGCGTCGGCTCAGACCGTCGCAGTTTCATCCCAGGCCAATGCTGAACCGGTGGACTACCGTGCCAGAGAGAGTCGCCATTCCGGGCTGAACGCCTGGGGAACGGCCTTTGCCGGGATCGCTGCTTTGATGACGGTATTCACCGCTGCAGCGACATCGTACGTTGCGCTGGCTACATATCAGGAGCAGCGCCAACAGGAGGCAGAGCAAAAGAAGAATGCAGATGTGGATTTTGCCCAGAGAGTTGAATTCGTAACTGCCTTAGACGGGTCCGTCACGCTCGACAACCCGAATCCCTTCGCACTGAGTTACGTGATATTTCGCGTCACCGCGAGAGAGCAGGCCGAGGGGACGACCCTCTTAACCAACATCAACTCCGATCCTATGCTACTGCCAGCATGCAGCTACGTAAGAGCCGACTTCGCAAGTGCCATGGCGCATGCTCAAGAACTCGAGATCCCATCCGATCTCGCCAAACAGAAGCAAAGTGGGCGGCCGAGCGCCTACTTTGAGGATCGCAACAGCAAGGGGTGGGTCTCGAGCGGAGACACTGCTTTCGTGAGTAGATCCTATGACGAATTCAATCGACGCGAGAGAGGAGATCCCGCCACTGTGGATCTACAGACATGGGTTTGGAAGCCAGACTTAACTATCCGCCCCTCGGCTGCGTGGGTCAAATTCACGAAATCCCCCAGGTGCAAGTAAGGAAGTGTCCTGCACATCGCTTAGGTGACGATGTACAGGATGAACCAACCGGAGAAACCGAACCAGGCGACGGCGAAGACGGTACTGCGTAACATGCGTGAGCGAGTGCAGAACAGGCGGCACGCGATGACGAAGACGGCAGTCCAGATAATCCCAAATAGGTTAGTGCAGGCGGCATCGGCAGGCGATCGGCATGAACGGTCGCCGGCGTACCGGAGCTGGAAGCCGTCTGAGTCGATAACCTCGAAGCTTTCGACGGGGAGCGCCTTGGCCTCGTGCGCGTACTGCCTCGGCGCTAATTTCTGTACGCCAACTGCTCACACCCGTGCTTCATAGGCGAGCCGGGGCAGGCGGCGCCGCCTGCCCCGGCTCGCCTATGAAGCACCCACCGTCGCTGAACAGTTCACTGCGCTACTGAACCAACCGCTGAACTGTTTCGTGCGCGACTGAACCACTCAGCGCTGTTCAACACACCTCGGCGGTGTTCTGAACGGCCGGCATGCGTGCGCCCCAGACGGCCATCACCACACCCAAGCCGACAAAGTACCCGGTCAGCAGCCGGCGGCTGCGCGCCAGCTCGGGCCCCGCGGTCTGGTTCACGCGGCGTGCTGCCGGGTGACCGGGGCTGCCTGCGCGACCGCAGCCACCTGGACGTCGAGGTTGCGGTACGCCTCCTGGGCGCGGGCTTGGGCGATGGTGGCGGTCGGCCCGGTGGTGATCAGGTAGCCGATGCGAGCGGTGAACAGATCGCCCCCGTCCTGCGGCAGCACGAGCTGGTCGCCAGCCTGTCGCTGGAAGCGCACGCGCTCCACTCCCCTTGTGGGTTCCGTGACACGGCGGCCGGTGAGGGTGCCGGAGTAGGCGGGGTAGATGAAGCGGATCGCCGCGGCCTGGTGGCGAGTCGGCGTCAGGTCGGGAGTACGTCCGCAGGCGATGTCTGCGGCGGCACAGGCGAGGTCGACGCCGGTAGCCAGGTGGACGAGGTGGCTGATCATGTCGCCTGCGAGGCGGGCGTTGACCTCGATGAGGCGGGGGCGGCCGTCGACCACGCGGATCTCGACGTGGCTGACGCCGTCGGTGACACCGAGGGCGTCGATGGCCGCGACGGCGGCCGGGGCCACGGCGGCAAGGAGCGGGTCGTTCGCGTCGACCACGTGCGCCAGTTCCTCGAAGTGGGGCGGCATGCCGACGGTCTTGCGGGTGACAGCGGCGACAGTGGTCTGTCCCTGGTGGGTGACGCACTCGACGCTCACCTCCGGGCCGTCGAGGTATTCCTCGACCAGGACCTGTGTGCTCTCCACTCCGTGGCTGGCGGTCTTGGCAGCGAAGGCGTACGCGGCCTGCAGCTGGTCGGCGGTGTCGACGCGGATGACGCCCATGCTCGCGGCGTGCGCAGCGGGTTTGAGGACGACGGGGAAGCCGATGCGCCGGGCTGCATCGGTCGCCTCGTGCTCGGTGCGCACGCTGACGGAGGCGGCGGAGGGCACCCCGTGGCGGGCGAACAAGCTACGGCTCGTGTGCTTGTTGCGGCAGCCCTGGAGGGCCTCCGGAGCGGTGGTGGGCAGGCCGAGCCGGCGGGCCAGTCGGGCGACGGTGATGAGATACCACTCGGTCCACGTCATCACGCCGGCCAGCGCGTGCCGTTCGGCGAGCGCGTGCCCGGCCGCGGTCAGCGCCGCCTGATCGGCGGGGTCGGCGACCTCGTAGTCGAGGAGGAGCTCCTTCTCCCAGGTCGGCTCGGCCCCGGAGATCAGGACGACGTCGTAGTGGGTGGCGACGTTCTGAAGGCAGGTGCCGCGATACGCCTGGGCCTCCATGTCGGAGGCAGCAACGACCAGGACGACGGGGCGAGAGGACAACAAGGCTCCAAACAGTGCAGGGGAACGGAGAGCTGAGGCAAGGGGGCCTGGGTCAGGGGGTGCGGCGGCGCCGCAGCTCGAAGGCAGACGCCCACTGGGGGTGGTCCTCGATCAACTTGCGGGCGTACAGGGCGGTGAAGGAGTTGTTCAGTCCGCGCACGCCCGCGGGCAGCTGCCAGCGCAGGTCCTCGAACAAGGCCTTGAGCCCGACCCGGGTGGCGCCGGCGGCGAGTCGGTCAGCCGTCAGGCGCTCCAGGGCTCTGTAGACGTACGGATGCTCAGCATCGAAGGCCAAGAACCGGTCGGTCAGCGTCGGGCGCGAGCCCGCTCGAAACGACGCTCGGGATACCGGCAGGGCGTAGGGGTCGGCAAGGGTGTGGGACGTGGGCATGGCGGCGGTCTCCGGTGGTGAGCGGGAGGGTGACCGGGCGGGTCAGGCGCAGGAGGTGCGCAGGGCGGGGGTGGTGCGCAGCCGGGCGAAGGCGGCGACAAGGCCCAGCGCCTGCAGTGCGGCGCAGATGGTGATCACGTGGCCGAGCTGGGCGGGCGGCACGGTGGCGACGAGGACACCGGCGAGGGGGAAGGGCAGCAGGAGCAGCAGGATGGTCAGCGACAGGGTGGCGCCGAACACCGGTTCGGGGATGAGGCGAGAGCGCAGGGTGCGCAGCACGACGGTCATGCCGCCCTCGCCGGCCATGAGGACAGCGATCAGGGTGAGATAGCTGCCGTAGGTGTCGGCGAAGGAGATGGCCAGGCACGCCAACGCGGCGATCGTGGCGGACACGGCGCCGATCGGCCACAGGCCGAAGCGGTCGATCGCGCGGCGGCACAAGGCGACCGCGAGGAGAGAGGCGACGGCGGCTGCCGACCAGATGAGCCCCACGTCAGCCGTGGAGTGTCCGAGCTGTTTGACGATGATCACTGGGGTGGCGGCCTGCAGCAGGCCGACGGTCAGGTTGGAGACGGTCAGTCCGGTCACCAGCCAGCCGAGGGCCGGTAGCGCGCGGAGGGTCGACCAGCCGGTGTGCAGCCCCTTAATGACGGGCTGCGGCGCGGTGGGCTTGCTCCGGTGGCACTGGCGCGGGGCCAAGACGCTGGTGAGCATCGAGAAGGCGGCGATCACGATCAGCATTCCGGTCGCGCCGGCCCGCTGCAGGAGCAGCCCGGCGAGTGCGGGGCCGATCAGCGTGGCGAACTGGTCGATGCCGAGTAGCACCGACTGAACGCGGTGGGCGCGGGCGCCGGCCTCGCGGCCGGCGACTCCGCCCGCGGTCTCGGCCGCGATGTAGGAGCATTCCGTGAGGATCCCGGTGGACGCGGCGAGCAGCATGACGGTGGCCGTCGCGCTGAGGCCCGCCTGCGTTGGCAAGATGAACGCGGTGGCCAGGACAACCACGGCCCGGCCCGCAGAGGCGAAACGGAGTACGGCGGTGGTCCCGTGGCGGTCGACCAGAACCCCTGCGAAGGCGAACGAACCCAGTCTCGGCACCCATTCCAGCGCGAACGCGAGGCCGGTCAGGGTGGCCGAGTTGGTGGTGGCCAGTACCAGCAGCGGGATGCCGTAGGTGGCCATGGCGAACGCTGCGGCGTCCGTGCTGCGCGGCAGGTAGATGCCGCGCAGCAGAGTGGGGACCGGGCGACGGGCATGCCAGGGTCCGACACGGGATCTCACGCAGCGCGCCCCGATTCCTCCGCCGCACAGGAGGAGCGGGCGATGTCCTGGCGCAGGACGCGGGGGTACGCCGTAAGCCACTCTGACAGCGCCGCGCGCGGAGCCGACGGTTCGGTCGCTGCTCCGGATTGCCCCGGGCCGCCGTCCTGCATCTGGAAGGCGTGCTGGACGCGCGCGACGAAGTCACTGGTGCGGCTGGGGAGTTGGTTGGTTCGGGCCCAGCATGCTGCGGTGTCGTACACCTCGGCTAGGTCCTTGCCGCTCGCGGTGAGCTGGTAGCGGGCCAAGGCGTGTCCGCGGGCGTGGATGAGGCCGAGGTCGCGTGCGGTGTCGATGGCGTGGCGCAGTTGTCCATTGGTGAGGTCGCCGAGGGCGCCCTGCAGGCTGCCGCGTTGACGACTGATTGGGCCGTTGTCGTCGATCTCGGTGATCAGGCGTATAAGGCCGGGCAGGGACAGGGTCCGGATCGCGCGGCGTTCGCGCAGGACGCTGGTGGGCAGGGCGGCTGTCATCGGCGCGGGCCTCCTGCCGGGGTGATGGGGCGGGCGGGTATCTGGTGGGAGAAGAGGTCGCTGGACTTCCACGCCGGGCCGTCCGGAGGCGGGGTGGTTGCCAGGGCAGGGGCGGCAGACGATGCGGCCGGAATGGCGGGTGCCGGAAGGCGCGTCGGGGTGGTCGCCCACGTGCCGGAGCGGGTCTGCGACGGGGCGGTCCCCGGTCGGCGAAGCGGGTCGGCCCCGGCGGACGGGAGGACAGCCCACGTAGTGATGGCCTGGAAGACGGGGGCGAGTGCCTGGCCGCTGGCGGACAGCTGGAAGTCGCCGCTGCCTGTGACCGTGACGAGGCCGTCGGCCACCAGTCGGTCCAGGGGCTTGTAGACAGCAGTCAGCCCGTATCCAGGCATAGCCTCGGTGGCCAGGGCCTTGGCGCTCGCACGGCCCCGGGCCTGCAGGGTCATAAGGATCGGGGTGGCGTGCCGCGGGGCGATCAGAGTGATCGTGTCGTCGATGTTCTGGGCCGGAGGGATCCGCTCGGGCTCCAGCTCACCGGTGGTCTTGCTCGTGACGAGCTGCTTCTCCAGGTAGGTGTCGCCCCAAGAGGCGATCACGGCCAGGACGGGGAGCAGCTCGGCACCGCGGCCAGTGAGGCCGTAGGTGACGTGGCGCGGGGCGTACTCCGTGCGTTCGACCACGCCGGCGTTGGTGAGGTGGCGCAGCCGGGGGTGGAGCTGGCCGTCGGCGAGCCACGGCAGCCGGGGTTTGATCTCGGCGTAGCGCAGCGGCTGGGAGGAGAGGGTCATCAGCACCCACACGCTCCAGCGCGGGGCGAGCAGATCCAGCGTCTTGGTGACGCTGGAGTAGTCGTTCGGGGTGGTGGGGGGCTGAGCGGTGGTGGCCAAGGATGGGGCTCCTCAAGCAGTGCGGGCAGATCAGCGGGTGCGGGAGGCGGCGGTCGCCGGGGCGGCGGGTACGGGTACAGCCGGCGGTGGGGTGTCGGGGGCCGGTGCGCGGCGCAGTCCCGCCAGGACCGCGCCGGTGTTCTTGGCGTAGGCGTCACGGGCGGCGACGGACTCGGCGATACGGCGGGCGCAGTCGACGATGTGACCGGCGGCAAAACGGCCGATCTCCCGCTCAGGGGTGATGAGTTCGCGCAGCCTCTCCAGCTGGAAGGCGATGCTGCGCTCAGCGAGCACCAGATCGCTGTGACTGCCGGTGAGCGCGGCGAGCAGGGTGGCATCGGGGGTGCTGTCGGCGAGCGCTTCGAGCTCACCGAGCGACTGTCCGTACAGCGCCTCGATGCGCTGGGCGATGATCTCGGAGATGGCGTGGGCGGTGGCGTCGGGCTCGGGCAAACGGCGGGCTTTCAGGGGCGACGGGTCCGCACCGCCCCGGCACGGTGGGTTGCCGGGGCGGGCGGAGCAGTGGCGGTGATCTTCGGTTGGGCGAACTGCACCGGCTGCGCGGGGCGTTGATCGGGAGCGGGCATGGTCCGCAGGAGGTCGTCGAGGGCGGCGACGTAGCCGTCCCGGCCGGCCAGGGCCGCTTCCAGCCACTGGGCGTCCCAGCGCAGGTCCTCGGCGGACAGGTCGCCCAGGTCGCGGTCGCAGGACATCGAGGCGTGGACGCGATCACGTACGCGGACGACCTGCTCCTCGGCGACCGCGAGAAAGCTGCGCAGTTCCAGCGCACGGTGGAGGGCGGCGCAGACCTCAAGATGGGCTGCCTGCGCATACAGCTCGGCGACGGAGGCACCGAACGCCTCCTCCAGCGCGGTGTCGCGGCTGGTGGACTTGTCGATGACGCTCATCGCGTCACCCCGCGCGTCGGGATACCCCGCTCGCCGGGCAGCGCGGGCGCCGAGGTGGGCAGCGCCGGAGCGCGGCGCGCGGCGGGGCTGGCACCACGCCAGGCGCCAGGCCCGCGCTTGCCAGGGGCGACGGGGTCGAGGAGGTAGTTCACGACCATCACGCGACCATCACGTGCAGTGACAGCGGCGTTGACCTGGTGCGCCAACTCCATGACAGCGTCGTCGAGTTCGCCCGGCTGCGTGCCGAGTGCCTCGACGAGCGCGTCCTCCGCGGTGTCGAGTGCGTTCTGGGTTTCGGCGAGCAGGCCGTACCAGTGCACGACACTGGTGGCATCGGGGTTGGCCTGTGGTGCCGCCTGAACCGCCCGGCGCAGATCGGCGAGAGGCATCTGGAAGCGGTCCTCGATCCGCTCAGTGACGACGCCCATCACGTCCTCGCTGAACTCGGGCACGGAGAGGCTCCTTTCATTCGCTGTTCGGGGGCGGAAAAATGCACTGCAAATCCAGTCCGTGCGGGAGCGGTCCGCGAACCCCGGTTGCCGGATAGGGGAATTGGGGTCCGGTCTGTTAGTCCAGGCACATGGCTGTGTCGCGGTAGACGTACGTTCCGGACACCCACCCCTTTACGCCGGTGGTCTTGTCCGTGATGTAGCGCCAGTTCCCGCTGCTCTTGTGGACGGTGAACTTGTGGCTGCGGTAGAGCACGCCGAGCGCCGTGGACTTGGAGGACGCCTTGGAGCGGATCGTCACAGCCTTCGCGTGCACCTTGTACGGGAGCGGCTTTGCCGAGCAGCTACTGACGGCGGGTGCAGCACTGGCTGTGGGGATGGAGACGAGCGGGAGAGCGAGCGCGCCGAGAACGGCGGCGGAGACGGCTATGCGGCTGGTGCGCATGGGGAATTGACCTCCATGGAAACGGGGAAGGGAATGCGGAAATGAACCCGGGCTGATGCCGTGCGGGCCGAGAACAAGAGTCCGGAGAATCCCCGGTTTCGGTAACCGGGGATTGCGTGCTATGTTCCGCGCCGCCCAGCTCAGGGCAGCCGGCATTTCACCGAGCGGGGAAGGGGAAAGCCGGTGGGTAGCCGCGAATTCAGCGGCTCGGACCGCGCGGTGGAGCGGGGCGCGCGGGCAGAGCGGGGACGCCCGGAGCGGTGGTGTGGCGGGCTGGCGGTGATGCGGCCGGCAGCGGGATCGCCTCGCCGTTCCAGTGCGCTTCCCACCACTGGGTGGCTGCCTCGAAGGTGGCGAAGGCGCCCTCGCACAGGGTGTGCGTCCACGCGTCGGTGTCGACCTCTTCGAGCAGGACCCGGAACGGCAGTGGCGCCTTCTCGTCGATGGCGCGCAGCAGCACGGTGGTCTCCATCGGCTCGGCGTCGTGCGTGTAGCTGGTCAGCAGGGCGAAATGGTCGCCGTCGCTGCGCAGTCGCTTCTCCAGGGCGCGCGTGGCCTGGTTAGCGGGTGTGGTGCCCATGCCGTCGGGCAGGAGGATCTTGTCCTCGGGGCAGCCGCGGGCGATCAGCCAGGACTGGGCCATGGACGGCAGCGGCAGTTCCTTGTGCGTGAAGCGGAAGGTGCGCGCCGCCGAGTCGCGTTTGAGGTGCAGGGCGATCAGCTGCGGTTCCCCGGGGATGCCCCAGGTGACGGCGCGGTTGTGCATCACGTAGAAGCTGTGCTCGCCATCCTCGGTGTGGTGCTCGGCCAGCAGGGTGAGCATGTCCTGCTCGATGGTGATGTGCTGCCAGAACTGGTCGGCGACGTGGTCGTTGACGGCTTCGTAGCCGTCGAGGCGGAAATCCGGGTCGTTGGTGGGCATCGGTGCTTTCGGTGCGACGGCGCCATGGGCGCCGTAGGCAGGGCGTGTTGAGCTGTTCAGCGACGCAGGTGTGCGGGAGCGGGTGATGACGCTGGCCGGGGCGACGACGTGGTGCCAGGCGGACCTGCGGGGCGCGGGGCGGCAAGGACGGCCCGGCCGGCGTCGGTGAGGGTGACGGGCTGGCCGGCGTGCACTGGGTGGGAGGTGTCACGGTCCACGAGGCCGTTCGCCTGCAGGCGCTGCAGCTGGGCGTAGGAGATGCGGGTGCGGGAGGGGGTGGCCACGGCGAGCCGGTGGGTGACGAGGTTCTCGTGGAGCTTGGCGCCCTGGGCGATGGCGAGCAGGGCCGCGAAGTCTCTCGTCGGCACCTGCCGTGGCGCCTGCCGCGGGGCGGCGGCCTCGATCGGCTCCAGCGCGGCGGCGGCCGTGGCCTGCTCGGCGTCGCGCTCGTCGATGGCATGCGCCAGCTGGTCGACCGTGCGCTCGATCCGGGCGAACAATGCCTGATCGACGGGGAATTCGCCGGACACCAGGCGGGCGAGACGGGCGCGCTGGAAGGTGACGTCCCGCTCGGCCCGGACGAGGCCGCGGTGAGCGTCCGCCAAGGCCGCGTGCGGTGCGTCGAGGAGACCGTCGTCGCGGTGCCGCCACAGTTTCTCGATGCTGCGCCCCACGGCCGTCTCGATCCGCTGGTCGAGCACGGTGCTCGGGTGGCGGTCGGGCGAGGGTTCGGGGGGTGAGGTCATGTCGGAGCGGTTCGTGTGGGCGGGAGAGTGTCCGAGGCGTGTGCGTCCAGGGCGATGCGGACCTCGACGTAGGGGCCGTCGCGGGTGTGCCGGGTCGGCCCCAGACGCTCCAGGAGCCGGAGCATCGGCGCGTTGGACGCCTGCGTGAACGCGGTGAGGGTGCGCGCCCCGCGCGTGCGGGCGATCCGGGCCGCCTGCCGGACCAGGGCCGTTCCGATGCCCTGCCGGTGGCGGTCGTCGGCGACTTGAAGTCCGAGGTCGACGACGCCGGGCTCCCCGCTGACGGGCCCGACGCAGACGAGGGCCAGTGGCCGCTCGTCCGCGTCGAGTCCGATCCAGCACTGCGCCTGGGCGAGCAGCCGTGTCAGATCACGGGGTGTGAGGCGGGTGCGGCCCCAGCGGCGCAACAGGCTCTGTTCGGAACACTGCGCGTGGAAGGCGGCGACCAGGTCCCAGTCCGCCGCTGTCACCGGGTGCGTACGCGCGAGGGCGGGGTGGGTCAGCAGGAGCAGTCCGGGCGGGCGGCCAGTAGGTCGCCGCGCTGGTAGGCCCGGTATCGGCTGCCGCCGGCGGCGCGCGGCTTGCGGGACTGGACTCCGTAGGGTCGCAGGAGAAGGGCAAGCCGGACCGGGGTGAGGTCGGCGTAGCGCCAGCGTCCATCGGCCTCGCCCGGCAGCTCGCGCAGGCGCGCGACCAGCTCCGCGGTGCTGACGTACTCGTCTGCGCCCAGGACGTCGAAGACGTCGAGGCAGGCGTGGACGATCGTCCTCAGCCGGTTCGGGCAGGTCAGGAACTCCTCGCACGTGGCCTCGTGGAGGCCGTCGAAGCCGTCGAAGTCGTCGGGACCCTCCAGATCCTCGAAGTCGGGATCGAGGTCCGGATCGAAGTCGGGCTCTTCGTCCTCCACCGGCTCGTACTCGCTGGGCGGTGCGGGCTGGTACGCAGCCTCACAACAGCAGGAGGTGGACAGCAGCGCGCTCAACTCGGCTCCAGCTGCCATGCGTTCGATCAGCAGGTCGGTGAGCGTGTCGAGCTGCTCGGTGGCACTGACGTGGGCGGGACGGTCGGCGCCGGATAGGGCGGCGAGCTGCCGGTCGAGGTCCTGGATCTCGACGAACACATCGACGATGGCGCGGTGGTGCGGGTTCTCGGAGACATCGGCCGGCGCCAGTACGGCGGCGGCGACCTGGTCGATCAGGGTGGGGAACTGCGTCAACGAACGGGGCCCTTCAGGGTCGGGGGCAGTGCGGGTCGGGGAAGGCCGGGCATCGCGTAGGGCGGTGGTCCTGGCTTGGGGATGGGCCGGCGCGCTTCCAGCTGCGGCGAGCGGGTGCGGGCCGCGTGGGTGCGCTCGCCCAGGGGCCGTCGGGTGATGCCGAGGCGGGCGCGGGCGGTGTCGTACACGTCGTGCGCCTCCCGCGGGCGTACGGCCACGACGTGGATCTCGGTGGTGTGCGTGTAGTTGGCAGGCGCCGGCCGCTGGGCGTAAACGATGCGCCACGCATTGCGGTGATCGACGTAGACCTTGCGGCATCCGGCGAGATCTCGGGTGAGTTTGGCGCCGAACAGGCGGGCGTTGACGACGTCCTGGAGCTGGGCGAGCGCCAGGTCGCGGATGTCGCTGGGGGCCTGGAGAAGGTCGGTCAGGGCGCGCGGGTCGAAGGAGAGACCGAAGGCGGGCCGGTCGTGGCCGCTCATCCGGCCCCCTGGCCGGGTGCGCCGTTCTCCTCTGACGCTGCGGTTTCGGCGGTGGTCCGACTCGATGGCGGCGGGCCGGGAAGCAGGCGGTGGGCGGGTCGGTCCGGATCGGTCATGCACGCGGACAGCGGCCCGCCGGCAGCCCTGACCGTGGCCATGGCGTGGGTGAGGAAGTCCCGGTGCCAGACGAACAGGCCGGACAGACCGGCCTCGGGATCCTTGTGCTGCTGGTAGGCCAGCCACAGGGCGTGGAGCCAGGCGACGACGTCGGCGTGTTCCTGCCACTGCTCGCACCACGGGGCGGCGGTGGTGATCTCCGCCCCGTAGACCCGGACGAGGAAGTCATCCACCCAGTCCGACAGCGCGTCGAGTTCGTCTTCGTACTCCACGCCCTCCAGCTCCAGGATCGGGCGGGGCTCCGGCGGGACGGGCTGCGGCGGCAGGCCCGCGAACCCCGGCATGCCGAAGGCGCCGAACGGTGAGTCCGTGGGCGGCGGTGCGGAGGCGAGGCTGTCGAGCTGGCGGGCCTGCTCGGCAGATTGGTCCAGCAGTCTGCGGACGCTCGCCTCAATGCTCTCCAGATCGGACTCCGGCAGCCGGACCGGTTCCGTCTCCCCGTCCTCCGGGGGGTCTATGGATTCAGGCACGAAAAGGGCCTCCTTGAGCCGCGGCCGTTGGGCGTGAATTGCGGCTCAAACCATCCGGAGAATCCCCGGTTTCGGTAACCGGGACTGTGCTGCTATAACGCCACGCACGGCACGACCACGGCGTGACGGGCCACGCACGACAGGCCGTGCCGCGCTGCACGACAGGACTCAGGACGTGAGGGTCAAGTCGTCCTGGGACAAAGTCTGTTGCAGCGTTTCGGTGAGCCGGTCGGCGGCTATCGCGGCGTAGTGCCTGGTCTTCTCGACGCCGATGAAATCACGGCCCTCCAGCAGGGCCGCGACTCCCGTCGAGCCCGAGCCGCAGGTGAAGTCGAGCACCGTTCCGCCGGGCGGGGAGATCTGCACCAGCTCACGCATGACGGAGACGGGCTTCTGCGTGATGTGCTGCCGACTCTTGCCCGACGGCTGCGAGGCGCTGTACAGGCCGGGCAGGTAGACCGGGTTCCTGGAGGCGTCGATCGGTCCGTTGCTGGCCCAGACGACGAATTCGCAGTTCTGGGTGAAACGTCCCTTCTGGGGGCGGGCCTGCGGCTTGTGCCAGGCGAGCACGCCCCGCCAGAGCCAGCCGGCGGCCTGGATGGCATCCGTGGTGATCGGCAGCTGCCGCCAGTCGGTGAACAGCAGCGCCGTGCCGCCGACCTTGGTGAGCCGGTGTGCCTCGGTCATGATCTGGGTCAGCCAGAAGCCGTACGACCGCTGATCCATGTTCTCGCCGGTGAAGTCCGGCAGTTCGTGACCTGCGTCGGCGGAGGTGTACTTCTGCTTCGCGCTGCGGGAGGTGCGCTCCTTGGCCGTTCGCCCGCCGCTGTTGTACGGCGGGTCGGTGATGACGGAGTCGACGCAGTCGTCCGGCAGTTCGGCGAGGACGCCGAGCGCGTCGCCCTGGTGCAGGGAAAAAGGCAAAGAGATACCCCAATTCGGGTCGGTGAGGTGAGGGAGAGACGCTCCGGCCCGCCTGGATAACCCGCGGGACCGCATGCGGGCAGGAAGGCACTGCGGGCCGCGCAGCGGCGGGGGCGAGGGGAGGAGCCAAAACTGTAGGGCACGATCCCCGGTTGAGCGCTATCGCCGCCGAAAACCCCGAAATAGAGCCTTGATCAGAGACGATTTCGGCAACCGGGGATCCGCCCTTAGTGTTTTGGAACTGCCCGGCAGACCACGCCGATGGCGCATCCCCGCCCCTGCCTTCGTGGAGGTATCCCCATGTCCTGGCACACCTGACCCGACGCCCCGTGCCGGTGCGAGCGGCAACTCGCGCACGTGCACCTGGGCCCCCGATTTACCCACCACCCGGCCGTCGCGCCCTTTCCTCAACGACGCACGCGCCGCCGGGACTTCACCAAGGACCTCGTTGTGACATCGCTCTACCCTCCCCTGCCCGCGCACCGATCCTCGGCCCGTGACGGCCGCCCGGGAGGCGTCCCCGATTGAAGGGCGTGGCCGCCTGCATCGGCGTCTTCGTCCTCTCTCCTCTCCTCCTCGCCGGCACGGCCATGCTGATGGCCACCAGCAGCGAGGCCGCGAAGACTACCTACTCGTCCTTCAGCTGCGTGGGCGACGTCGACACCGACACGGTCGTCGAGCAGGTCACCAAGATCCTCAACGGTGCGACCGCCAAGGACGTGCGCGTCGAGGGCCTGTCCCTGCCCGAGGAACAGATCCCCAACGCCCGCACGATCGTGGCCACCGGGATCGGCCTCCACGTGCCTAAGAAGGGGCAGATCATCGCGCTCGCCACCGCGATGCAGGAATCACGGCTGCGCAACCTGAACTCTGGCGACCGCGACTCGCTGGGTCTGTTCCAGCAACGGCCGAGCCAGGGTTGGGGCACCGCTACGGAGATCCACGACCCCGTCTACGCGAGCGAACAGTTCTACAAGCACCTGCTCGCGGTGGACGGTTGGCAGCAGCTGACCGTCGCCCAGGCCGCGCAGAAGGTCCAGCGCTCCGGCTACCCCGACGCCTACGCCGACTGGGAGGAGCTGGCGACCGCCCTCCAGAAGGCGATCGCCGCGACCTTCCCCGAAGCCGACCAGGACACCAGCGAGACGAACACCACCTCCAGTACCGCGCCCTGTGCGGCGGCCGAGGACGGCTCCGGGTACGGCACCATCCCGGAAGGGTCGGTACCGAAGGGCTACTCGATCCCGAAGGACGCCGATCCGAAGGCACGCAAGGCGATCGCCTGGGCGATGGCGCAGCTCGGCACGATGTACCAGTGGGGCGGCGCCTGCACCGCGCCGCACGGCCCCGACCCGATGGGCCGCTGCGACTGCAGCTCGCTGACCCAGCAGGCGTACAAGCACGCCGGCATCCAGCTCACCCGCACCACGTATACGCAGGTCGACGAGGGCAAGGCAGTGTCCCCCAAGACACTCAAGCCCGGTGACCTGATCTTCTCCCGCGGCAGCGCCACCCGCCCCGAACACGTCGGCATGTACATCGGCTCGGGCCTCGCGATCGAGGCACCCCGTACCGGAAAGCCTGTGCGGATCACGCCGCTCGCGGACTGGGACATCCTCGCCGCCCGCCGCGTCATCTGACCCCGGTCGGGGCGCCACATCCCCGGCACACCCCCTGACCGGGATATCCCCTGGGCCTCTTCCGAACTCACCTCGGACGGGCCCCGCAGGACCCGCCGTCCTGCCCACCCTCATTCCCCTGACAGCACGGAGCACCTACTTGATAACCCGCCACCGCACCCAGCGTGCCCTCGCGGCAGCCTCTCTGGGCCTGGCCGTCGCCGCCGGCGGCCTAGCCACCGCCAGCACGGCACAGGCGTACGACACCGGCACCACCACGATCAGCTGCAGTGCTGTCAAGATCCGCAAGGCCCCGTCGAAGACGTCCACCGTCGTGGGTATCGGCTACCGGCACGACAAGGTCGTCTACGACCAGTGGGCGTACAAGAAGGCCGAGAAGACCTGGTACACCCGCGGCACCGTCACCCGGAAGTCCGACGGCAAGCAGATTCGCGGCTACATGATCTACAACTGCGCAAACCCTTACGAGTCCAACCCGGCGCCGAAGCCGAAGATCCCGAAGTAGGGCTCCCCGGCAGCCGGTTCGGAGCCTGAGCCGACGCGCCGTCGACAGCAGCCCCGGCCCCCCTGTGGCTTCGCCCCGGCCTCGGCACGAAGGCTGCGCGTCCTCGTGCGCACCGCGTCGCCCCTTCGCGGGCGCCGACCGGGCCAGCCGTCTCCCGCACCGCTGCCGGCCTTCCTGCTCGAGGCGGTCGCCTCATCCCTCCCCTCTTTCTGTGATTCCCGCGCGCCGGGTTTCGGCGTACCCAAGGAGCCTCATTGCACCTGCTCGAAACCGTGCAGTATCTGGCCTACGACCCCGGCATCACGCCCTCGGGCGGTGGCCTGCCCGGCCTCGCCGTGCTCAAGAACGTCGTCAACTCGATCAACCTGTTCGCGATCGTCGCCGTGGTCGGCGCGCTCGCCGTCTCCCTCGGCGTGTGGGCGTGGGGCCACCACACCGGCGGCCACCAGGCCGAGGCCAACGGCAAGAAGGGCGCGGTCGTCGCGGCGGGCGCCGCCCTTGGTCTCGGCGCCGCGAACGGAGTCGTGGCGTTCTTCTCCGCCCTGGGGTCGCAGGTCCACTGATGCCGAAACCATTCCCCTCCCTGTCCGGCTACGGCCTCGGCTGGTCGACCCGCCAGCGCATCACAGTCCTCGCGACCGGCCTCGCCGTCCTGCTGGCCCTCGCCGTCGTCGTCGCCCTGCTCACCGGCCGCACCACAGCCGGCAACAGCCAGGCCGCCGCTCCGTCCTCCGGGCCGAGCAGCAGTACCTCCGCGTCCGCTGGCCCGACGGCGTCGGCCGGGGCCGGTTCGGTGGCCAAGCCCCCGCAGCTGGCGGACCCGGTCGCCTTCGCCAAGGCGGCCGCGGCAACACTGTGGTCGTACGACACCCGCACCACCAGCCGTGACCAGCAGCTCGCCGGAATGAGGGCGTGGCTGACGGCGGAGACGAAGTACGCCGACTGGTCCTCGATCGCCACACAGGTGCCGGATCCGGTGCTGTGGTCGCGGATGGCCGACCAGGACCAGTACGCCACCGCCACCGTCACGGAGGCCCACTACCCCTCGGCGTTCAAGCAGGCCCTGGCGGACGATCCGTCGGCGATCACCGAGGCGTACATCTACGCCGTCACCGTCACCGGCAAGCAGCAGATCGCCTGGAAGAAGGGCGGAGCCGGCGCCGAGGACCGCTCCATCACCCTCGCCGTGCAGTGCCGCCCCAACGCGAACTGCTCGCTGGTCTCCATCGCCCCCCGCGTCGTGCCCTGACCTGCCCCTAGCCCACCTGAGAAAGGAGGGGTTCCCCCTTGGGCTTCTGCGACCTCCCCCTCGCGGACAAACTCTGCGCCGTCGGTGACGCCGTGGATTTCGCCTCCGACCCGGGCACGGCCATCGGCAACTGGATGGCCAAGAGCGCGGGCGAACTCGCCGCAGCCGCAGCTGACTTGGCAGCCGAGGCGGTCAACACCACCACCAAGGTCGACCTCAACGCCGGGTGGTTCCGCGACAACTACGAGATGATCCTGCCGATCGGCCTGGTCGTCCTCGTCGCCACGTTCTGCGCCCAGCTCGTGCGCGCCGCGATCCGCCGCGACGGCCAGGCGCTCACCCAGGCATTCACCGGCACCGCCACCGGCGTGCTGTTCGCGTTCACCGCGATCGCCTTCACCACCGTCGCCATCGAAGTCGTCGACGCATTGAGCGCCGGACTCTTCAAGGCCGCCAACCTGGACATCGCCACGGCAGTGCGGCGGATCGTCAAGGTGGGGCAGATCGCCTCCCTGTCCGGCCTGGGCTGGCTCGTCACCGTCTTCGTCGGTGTCGGCGCCGCGATCGGCGCCTTCCTCTACTGGTGCGTGATGATGGTCCGCAAGGTCGGCATCCTCGTCATGGTCACCCTCGCCGTCTTCGCCGGAGCCGGCGGCGGCTGGGAGGTCGCCCGGCGCTGGCGCAAGGGCTGGATCGAAGCCACTGCCACCCTCGTCGTCAGCAAGTTGCTGATGACTGTGATCTTCGTCCTGGGGATCGCCGCGATGGGCAAGACCGAGGCGAAGGACGGCATCGCCGCCCTTGCCGACGTGATGGCCGGCATCGTCATCCTGGCGCTGGTCCTGCTGTGCCCGTATGCCACGTTCAAGTTCGTGCACTGGGCCGCCTCCGAGGGCTCCGACGCCGAGGCCCTGCACCGCTCCGGCGGAGCCGGTGCGCAGATGGCCCGTCAGCACGCCGAACGCGCCGGGCGCAAGGCCGCCGCCGCGGTCGCCACTGCCGGAAGTGGCGGTGCCGCGGCCGGAGCAGGCGCCGCTCCCCAGGGCCCGGACTCCGTTCCGGGCGGCTTCCCCGGCGACATCGCCACCAACCCCACGCCGGACACCGGCAAGGAAGGCGGCAGCTCAAACGCCCCGTCGTCCGGGGGCGAGGGGATCAAGAGCGGTCTGGAGAAGGCCGTCCAGCCCCCACCGACCAGCCCTCATGACGACACCAGTGGTCAGGTCGGCGGTACACCCGGACAGGGTGGCGGTTCCGGATCGCCCTCCAACGGCGGCGGCTTCATGTCGCAGCCCGGCGCCGGCGCCTCGACGCCACCGCCGCAGGGCGCCCCGCCGGCACCGAACTCGGCCGGCGCCTCCAGCGGAACCGGGGCACCGCCGCCCCCACCCACCGGCCTGTGAGCTTGCCCGACTCCGGGGCGGCACGCGCTGCGTATTCCTCGCCGCGCGCCGCCCCGGCCACCGCCCCGCGCACCATCGGAACGGCCATTGTCAGATCTCACCGTCACACCACTCACCGTCAAATTCCCCCACCGGTCCAGGCGCGGCATCCTGCTCGGCCTCTCCCTGCCCCAACTCGTCCTCGTGTCCTGCGCGTTGGCTCTGCTGCTGGTCACGGTGGTATCCACCGGGCTGCTCGGCGCCATCGCCCTGGCGCCGCTGTGGGCCGCGGTCTCCGCCCTGGTCGTCGTCCGCCGGCACGGCCGCTCGCTGATCGACTGGGCGCCGATCGTCCTGCGCTTCGCCCGGCGGCGGCGCACTGGCCAGACCCTGTGGCTCGCCCGGCCCGTCACGCGTCCCCGCCAGGACGGCATCCTCCATCTGCCCGGCACCGCCGCCTCACTGCGCGTGGTCACGCCCGGCGATTCCGCCAACCAGGCCGCCGCCGTGCACGACCCGCACGGTCAGACCCTGACCGCCGTCGCCCACGTCTCCAGCAGGGCCTTCGCACTCCTCGACCCGGCTAGGCAGAACCACAACGTCAGCAGCTGGGGGCGGGCCCTGGCGGGCATCGCCCGCACCGGCCACGTCGCCACTGTGCAGGTCCTGGAGCGCACCGTGCCCGACTCCGGCGACACCCTCGCCCGCCACTGGGCCCAGCAGGGGCGACCCGAAACGCCGGTCGCCGGACAGGTGTACGCCGACCTTGTCGCCTCCGCCGGCCCGGCCGCCGCCCCGCACGAGGCGTACCTGGCTATCTCCCTCGACCTCAAGGCCGCCAAGCGCCTCATCAGTCAGGCCGGCGGCGGACTGCCCGGCGCCTTCACCGTGATGGAACAGACCACGTCCTCCATCGCCCAGGCCGCGCGCAGCGCCGGACTGATGGTGACCGGCTGGCTCAGTGCCCGCGAGATCGCCGCCGTCATCCGCACCGCCTACGACCCCAGGGCGCTGTCCGCGCTGCAGCAGTGGTCCCACTCCGGCCGGGCGGAAGCCGACCCGGCAGCCGCCGGGCCCGTGGTCCAGGTCGAGGAGTACGACCGGCTCGCCACCGACTCCGCCCGGCACGCCACCTATTGGGTCGAGGACTGGCCCCGCACCGAAACGAGCGCGGGCTTCCTGCACGGCCTAATGTTCACCGCCGGCGTCCGGCGCACCCTTTCCCTTCTCTACGTACCGCAGGGGCTCGAGTCCGCGATGCGCGACGTGCAGCGCAAGAAGGCGGCGATCATCGCCGACGCCAACGAGCGCTCGCGTCGCGGACAGGTCGACTCCGAAGCCGACTCCCTCGAATACGCGGACGTCAAGGCCCGCGAGCGCCAGTTGATCGCCGGGCACGCCGACGTGGCGCTGACCGGGCTGCTCACCGTGTCCGCCGAGACCGACACCCTGCTCGACGCCGCGTGCGCGCAGATCGAGACCGCCGCCGTCACCGCCCAGGTCGACCTGCGGCGCCTGCTCTTCCAGCAGCCCGACGCCTTCGCTCTCGGTGCCCTCCCCCTCGCCCGCACAGCCCTGTAGCCCCACTCCGGCACCAGCCGACGTCCTGCCCCCATGGCAGGAAGGAACTCTCCCCTTTGACCTCTGCCATCCCCGTCGGCGACGCGTACCCGTACCTGCGGGCCGCCAGCGCCGGTATCCGCCACCACGCCCGCACCCTTACCCCCCGCACCCAGCACACCGCTTCACCCGTGGATCGCGTGCACCTCGACGTGCTGCACACCCATCTGACCGCACTGCACCAGTTCCTCGACCAGCTCGCCGAATCCACTCGGCCCCCGCATCCCGCCGTCGGCCGCCATCTCGCCACCGCGCACACCCGGCTGTTCCAGGCCGCCGCCGCCGTGCACGACGCCTTCCACCGCCTGCCTGTCACGGACGAGACCCCGACGGACACGGGCTGCCACCCCGAGCGGCTGCCCGAGGGTCCACCCGTCCTGACTATCTGCCAGCGCCACCTCGCCGCAGGTCACGTCGTCCGCCGCAAGACCACCCCGAGCGACCTCAACACCCCGCTGCACGGCCACACCACCACCTGCAGCCAGTAACCCCCACCACCGAAAGGCCCTCAATGCGCGCCCTGAAGCGCTCCACCTCCGCCGCCGTCGTCATCGCCGCGCTCGCCGGCACCGCCGCCCTGGCCACCACCACCCCGGCATCCGCCGCCAGCTACCACTGCAAGACCAGCAGCCACTCGGTCGACGACCCGAGCTACTGCGGACCCGACTCCGACAACTGGGACTTCGACGTGACGCTCTGCGCCATGCGGTCCGGCGGCTACATCTACACCACCGCCACCGTGTACTGGGACGGCCCGTACACGGCCAAGAACCGCAGCACCCTGACCTTCAACAAGGCCAAGTTCCAGCTCCAGACCAAGCGCAGCGTCAGCGGCACGGACCCGGTCGTGAAGTCCGGCGCCTACACCGGCCTTGAGCACGCGCTCGAACACAGCAGCGGCAACGGCAACGGCTCCTACTCGACCGGAACCCTCAAGTCCAAGGCGGACTCCGGCCGTTACCTCGCCGACGGCTACATCCAGCTGGACTGGTCGGGCGACGGCAAGAGCTATCGCAGCCCGATTCTGTTCACCGCTTCGCCAGTCGTCTGACCCCGCGCCGCGTCCAGACCGCCGTCACCTGAAAGCCGCCCCGTCATGAGCCACCGGCCTGCGCGCCGCGCCCGCCGCGCCAGCGCCAGCCCCCTGTTCACCCCGCACGGCACCGATCGCGCCTCCCGCAAGGCTGCCCGCCGGCAGCTCGCCGAGGCCGCCGCGAAGGCCCGCCTCGAAGCAGCCGCCCACACCAGCGGCGCTGGCGTAGCAGAACAGGAGATGCCGGCGCCCCTCTTCCCACCCGCCGGGCGACCCGGCCCCGCGTCCTCGCGCAACAACAGGCTCAAGCTGCCCGCCCACCGCATGACCACCGCTACCGCGAGCGGGGCGTACCCGTTTCTCGCCGAAGGCGGCCTCGGCGCCGAGGGCATCTACATCGGCCGCGACGTTCACGCCGAAGCCAGCTTCTGCTTCGATCCGTTCGCGCTGTACGGCAAGGTCGAGGGTTTCACCAACCCCAACGTGCTGTTGGCCGGGGTGATCGGACAGGGCAAGTCGGCGCTGGCCAAGAGCTTCGCGTTGAGGTCGATCGCCTTCGGGTACCGGGTCTACGTCCCGTGTGATCCGAAAGGGGAATGGACGCCCGTGGCGCAGGCGCTGGGCGGTACCTCCATCGCGCTCGGGCCGGGCCTGCCCGGAAAGCTGAACCCTCTGGACGCGGCGCCGCGGCCCAACAGCGTCTCTGAGGCCGACTGGGCGGGCGAGATCCGCAAGCGCCGCCTGCTGCTGCTCGGCTCGCTGGCCCGCACCGTGCTCGGGCGGGACCTGCTGCCGATGGAGCACACCGGCCTCGACGTCGCGCTGGATGCCGTCGTCACCCGCGCCGCCGCCACCGGTCGCACCCCGCTGCTCGGCGACATCGCCGCCACCCTCAACAACCCCGACGAACTCGACGTGGCCGGCGGCATCATGTCCGGCCGCCTCGGCGACGCCTCCCGCGACCTCGCCCACGCCATGCGCAGGCTGGTCCACGGCGACCTCGCCGGGATGTTCGACGCACCGAGCACGGTGGCCTTCAATCCCAACTCGCCAATGCTCACCATCGACCTGTCCCGCCTGGGCGGATCCGGCGACGACACCGCCTTGGTCTTGGCGATGACCTGCGCGTCCGCGTGGATGGAATCCGCACTGTCCGACCCGAACGGCGGCCGGCGCTGGATCGTCTACGACGAAGCCTGGCGCCTGATGCGCCACCCCGGCCTCCTGCAGCGCATGCAGTCCCAGTGGAAGCTGAGCCGCGGACTCGGCATCGCGAACCTGATGGTGATCCACCGGCTGTCCGACCTGCTCAGCGCCGGCGACGCCGGATCCCGCGGCCGCGCCCTGGCCGAAGGACTGCTCGCCGACTGCTCCACCCGCATCATCTACCGGCAGGAGACCGACCAACTCCATGCCGCAGCAGCCCTGCTGGGCCTGACCTCGGTGGAGACCGACGCGATCTCCCACCTCAACCGGGGCCGAGGCTTGTGGAAAGTGGCCGGGCGCAGCTTCATCGTGCAGCACCTCCTGCACCCCCACGAACTGGCGCTCTTCGACACCGACACCCGCATGCATTGAAAGGTTCCGGAATGCGGACCAGCCCGCAAGAGGCGTCTCTACACGGTCAGTCCAGGTCACCCGTCTCCACGAGATGTTCGGCGAAGACGGCGGCGATGTGCAGGGGATCGGCGTCCGGGACGGTCGCGTCGGGAAGATCGGCTTCCAGCCCCCACTCCGTGTTGAAGGTGACGGCCATACCCTCCGGCACCACGTCGGACCTGAGCCAGGTGACGAAGCCGGCCGCCAAGCCGACGGTGCAGTCCATGGCGGACACACCCTCGGGCGACAGTAGGGCCATGCCCTCCATCTGTTCGCCGTCCACCGTGACGCCGAAGTGCATCGAGGAACCGGTGACCGGCCCGTCCGTACCATCGTCGGTACGGATGAACTCATCGGGGTTACGCTCGCGCAGTCTGGCAGCCAGATCCTCGTACGTCAGCCCCCAGCTCTCACCTTCCGGCGGGGTAAAGACGTACATGGTGCGCAGTGCTGCGATCTCTTCCGGTTCCATCGTGACAGGCTGCTTCCTGGGCTGCGGGCGGTGTGAACAGTGGTCATGGAACGTAGCGGGCGTGGCCTTGGACTCCGTAGGCGGCCATCATGACGCGCCAGTACTGGACGGCGTCCTGATTGTTGGTGACGGTCTCGACGCCCCGCATTTGCGCATTGCGCGGGTCGTGGAGCGCGGCGGCGTACTTCTTCAGCTCGTCGCGGTCCGACCGGTAGAGGAAGTCCTTCTTGCCCGACGCATGGTTCTCGCGCAGCTCGTCGAGGGAGCGGTAGCAGCGCTGGTCCGGCTTGTTGACGTACTTGGCCTCGATCGCCATGCCGTCGCTGTCGCGGAAGCCGTCCACCATCAGGGTGCTCTTCGCGCTCAGCCCGGGCGGGATCGGCACTTCGAACTCGGGATAGCCGGCCACCCGCCGCTGGTAGGCGATCTCTGCCGGCCGTCCCCCGGAGAAGTCGCCCTCGCGCAGCGAGCTCAGCCAGGTCTGGAACTTCGTGCGCTCGCCCGGCGAGAGCGGCGGGAAACGCGGGTCGGGCGGGATGGCCGGTGAGATCGGCTGGACGCGGGGGCCGTTGGCTGGCCGGTAGGCCACCGGGACCAGCGTCGGGACCCGGATCAGCGGAGCCAGGAACGGGGGCAGACCCGGCAGAACGCTGTGCTTGTCCGGCTGCGGCATCTTCACCCGGGCCTGGGAGCTGTCCAGCGCGGGCGGGATCTGACCCAGCGAGGTGATCCGAGTGTCGGCGGCAATCAGGTCGTGCAGTCCACCGTCGTAGCCGTCCCCGCCGAACCTAGGCTGCTCCCACGGCATCAGCACCTCGCTGGCAGGTGAGGTCTGCTCGTACGGAAGCCGCCGCTTGGCTGTCTCGATGTGATCGGCGTACGCCTCGCAGGCATCGGCGAGCATCTTGCACGCGGACGGCAGGTTCGCCATCAGGGTCTCGTCTTCGCTCACCGTACTGGACGGCGACCGCTTGCCCACGAACCTGGTGAAGAACTCCTCGACCGCATCGGCCGTCGCCCCCACCTCGTCGAGGGTGGCGGTCTTCCACGCAGTCTCGCAGTCCCAGTACGCGCTCTCTAGGATCTTGCCCGCGCTGCGCCAGGACCCGGCCACCGCCCGCAGCTTGACCGGCTGCCCGAGGAAGCGCTCGTTGAACACGTACTGGTCCACTCCGCTGGTCTCGCCGACTACTTCGGGAAGGTCCTCGGCGTGGTGACTCGTACGCAGGCTGCAGTCCGGACCGGACGGTTGTGATCCGATCTCGGGGCCCTGAGGGCTATTGGCCAAGAGTTCCTCGGCGATCCGGCTCTCCGTCCTCAGGAACTCCTCGGCGGACTTCAGCAGCGCACCCGCGCCATTAGCCATCACCCGATGAGCGAAGCCGGCCTGCTCGAAGACCGTCTTGACCGCTTCCTGGTACACGGCGGCGAAGGCCCGTCCCGCCTCGTCGTCGCCGGCCATGCCCCCACTCTCGCCGAGTTCCGCGGAAAGCAGGCTGAGCATGTTGAAAATCAGGTCACGCAACTCCACCAAGGACCATGACGCGTTGACGAAGTTCTCCGTCTGATGCCGAATATCCAACGCTTCCCTCGCCGCATCCGACCCAACACCCCTTGCACCGTACACGGTTGCGAACAACGCCCACACGGGCAGCGGATGATCTCGGACACGCAACCACCCCGCCGCGAATGGCGGTTGGCACCGTGCCCGCCCGAGAACCTCCCCGCACCTCCCTCGACGCGCTCCTTAAACAGCCCCGCCCCGCCCCCCGCCGGCCCCGGCCAGGGGTGCCGGGCCCGACGCTGTGCGCCGACGGATCGATCACCCGCCGCACAACCGCACCTCAGGAAGCCATGTCCACACCCCGCACCGACCTGTCTGCACTCGCCGATCATCTGCCCGGCACCTGGACGAGCGAGTACCACCACCATCCCGCCCCCGCGGACCAGGCGCCCATCGTCGACCGCCCCTGGGACGCCAGCCACGTCGGATGCCTCACCACCGAGCGCGCCCCAGGTCACGACGCCGTCCTGCACAGCTCCCGACGGTGAGCAGCTCTACGTCACCGGCTGGGCCCCACTACCGCCACCAGTTCGCGGTGACCCCGCTGGAACCCGAGGACATGACCCCTGCACCAGATCACTCCGGTGCGGGAGCCGGACGGCATCGCGATCCGCAACGATCCCATCCGGGCCGCCGCGATCACCCAGAGCCTGCTGCTCCCTGTGGGGCGGCCCTGCGGCTCACGCTCCAGGACATCGGGGTCAACTTCCGCCGCGCCGCTCCCCTCCTGCCTCCCACTGCGGCATCAGCAGCCGCGAGCAAGGTGCTGCCAATGGTGTCCTCCTCCCCGAAATCCACTTTCCGCCGGTAGAACCCGGCGCCCGTATTAAGGAGTTGCCGCTGTCCGATCCCGACCAGCGGATGCTGCTGCACGACGTGGCCGACCGGCTCAACACCGTCGCCGACCACCTTCCGCTCCCCGACCAGATCCACCCTGGTCCAGCACTGAGCGAGATCCTGGACGACGAAGTCCGACACCTGGGCCGCCTGCTGGGATTCCTGGCCGGCGAGAGCGCCTTCCGTCACCGGGCCGCCACCCGCTCCCCGGCCCGGCCCACGACCACGGTGCGCCGCACGACCCTCGCGCTCGCGAACGCCGCCGAACCCACCGGGCTCGCGCTCGCCGCCCTCGGCGCCGCCGTTCACCACCTCGGCCATCTCGCCAACCTCTCCCACCAGATCCCTGTGCCCGCCCGCGACCGGGCGATCACCACCGAGCGCCAGCGGCTCGAAGACCGCCTCGGCGACAGCCGCATCTACCTCGCCCGCGCTGCGAAGCACCTGCGCGCCGCTGCCGACACCCGCACGCCACCGGCCGCGACCGCCGTGCTCTCCCCGTCGGCCACCACACCTCCATCCCGATCCCGCTGATCCCCTCCCCGGAGCGCCCTCATCCCCTCACACACCCCCGCCCGCCGCGCCGCCCTGCTGCTCACCACGCTCGCGACCGTCACGCTCACCGCGTCCGCCTGCACGACCTCCGACACCGGCAGCCACGACGCCATGACGAAGGCCACCCGCACCGACGCCTCCGGGCCGCCCGTCGCTTCCGGACTGACGACCTACGCGTAGCACCGCGGCCCGGTTCCACACCCGGAGGAGTTCCTTGTCCCTGTCCCACCCCAACTTCGAGCTGTCCGACAACGTGGGTCGTACCGGCGAGCAGATCAAAGACCACCGCGGCAAACGGCCCACCACCGACGACCTGCACCGCTGGGCCGCCCACGACGCCAAGCAGTTCACCGACGGCCTCACGATCGAGGACGCCGGGCAGAGCGTCATCGCCTGGACCCGCCAGCTGTACGGGGTGCGCACGACCGCCGAGTTCCAGGCCGTCGCCACCGCCGTCCTCGGCGACGGACACAGTGCTCTCAGCGAGCTGCACCAGTTCCTGGAGACGGCCGCCGAGTGGTGCGAGCGCAACCACGAGCCGGAGATCGCCGAACGGTACCGCCGGCACGCCGAGCAGCTGTCCGAACTCGGAGACGAACTCGGTTACTTGACCGACGACCACCTCGCCGACACCTACAGGCGCACGCACCCGTCAGCACCGGCACCGCCCACGAGCGGCCCCGCCGCGGCACCCGCGCCACCGGCCGCGCCCGCACGCCGCCCCTCCCGCTGACCCGCCCCGTCGACAGGAAGATTCTCTGTCCACTCGTTCTGTCATCGCCCGCCCCACCGCCAACGGCTACGTCGGGACGTACGTCCACTGGGACGGCTACCCCAGCCATCACCTGCCGCTGCTGCTCACCGCGCACCAGCACCGGTTCGCCGGCGACACCGAGGCCCTGGCCGCGTACCTCATCGACGACGCGCCGGAAGGCTGGTCCTCCCTCGGCACCGACCTCCTCGACGGAGCGCCCGACGCCCTGCGCGACCGCCTCGCCGCCGGCTGCGACCGGCCCGGCAAGCGCTACTCGGCCCGGCCGACCGTGCCGCCTCTGGTCTACACGGAGCGGACGGCGTCCCGCCTGAACTGGGGATACGTTCTCCACACGCGGCATCGAAGTGATCAGCGCGCCCGGCGTGGAACGCGGTCCCCTCGTCGCGTGGAGCACCGACCCCCGCGTCCGGCTCCGCGACACCCCCGTGCTGTGGAAGCCCGACCAGCCGATCCCGGCCACCACACCACCCCCGACCACCGCGCGGACCAGCACACCTGGCCCCGCCGCAGCCCGGCCGGCCCCCGCCTCGGCTCCGGCGCCGCGCGCCCGCTCGCACTGACCCGCCCCATCCCCCAGGAGACTTGTTTGTCCACCCGTGCGGTCATCGCCCGCCCCACCGCCGACGGCTATGCCGGCATGTACGTCCACTTCGACGGCTACCCCGACAGCAAACTCCCGCTGCTCCTGGCCGCCTACCAGCACCGGTTCGCCGGTGACGTGGAGGCGATGGCCCGACACCTGATCGACGAGGTGCACCACGGCTGGGAGGAACTGGGCACGGACCTCCTCGACGGTGCTCCCGCCACCTTGCGCCGCTCCCTGACCGGGGGCGAGGAGTACCCCAGCCGCCAGCTCACCAACGTGTACAACACCGACGGCACCCCGGCCGAGCGTGAACTGATCACGCAGGACGGCACCGAGGACCTGGAGTGGGCCTATGTCCTGCACGAGTCTGGCATCGAAGTGATCGGCCTGCTGGCGTACGACCGCGGACCCGTCGTCGGGTGGGGCACCGACCCGCGCAGCCGCATCGTCGCCGATCCCAGCGCGTGGAACCCGGATTCTTCGGCGCCGGTCGTGCCGCCGCGTACCGCCCCGCGCCTGTCCGCCACTGCTCCCGCATCGGCGCCGGCGCCCCGCAAGGGCGCCCGCCGATAGCCCCGGCAGCCCGCACCGTCCCTACCGAAGCCCGCCCGGAGAAGCCCCTGTCGCCGCACCCTCACCCTAAGATCACCGTGGTCATCGCCACCCAACTCCGCCCGGAGCGGCTGGCGTTCCTCACCGCCATGCACGCGAGCCTGTGCCGCCAGAGCGTCCCGTGGGAGGCCGTCGTCGCCCTCGACGGCGCCGAACCCACCCGGCTGCCCGCCGCGCTCGCCGCCGACCCCCGCATCCGCACCCTCGCCCTGCCGCGCTCGGTCGGCGCGGCCTGCGCCCGCAACTTCGCCCTCAACGAAGTGCGCACCGAGTACGTCCAATGGGCTGACGACGATGACGAGTTCACCGACTGGGCCATGGCGCTGCGGCTGCGCACGCTGGAGGAGACCGGGGTGGGCTGGTGTGCCGGATACAGCCAGGACCTGCACGCGGACGGGTCCACGACCCTGTGGCGGTGCCCGGCGCCGCCCGGCCGGCATGAGGCCGGGGACGTATGGCGGTACTGGCAGGACCCGGCCGACACCATCCCGCTCGGCCCGACCACCCTCCTGGCCCGAACTGACCTGGTGCGCGCGGCCCCCATGGGCGGTCTCGTACAGGGCGAGGATTACTGCGCTCTCGCGATCACCTGCCTCGCCCCGGGAATCCTGCTGCCCGTTCCGGTCTACCGGTACCGCAAGCATGCCGCGCAGATGACCGCGCAGGACTCCTACGACGAGTTGGAGGGAAAGGCACGGGTCTTCGCCCACCGGTTCGGTGCCAGCCTGCACGCCGCAGCGCGTGCTCTCCGCGATTCCGCCTCCTCCGCCGCGTAGTTGAGGCGCCCCGTTTCGTCGCCCGCTCCCCGATCCCACCGGAAGGACCATGCCCAACGACCCCGACCAGGACAGTCCCCGAGAGAAGATCCTCATCTCTCCCCGCTACCTGGCCGCCAGCCTCCCCAATGACCACCATCAGCTCCTGGACATCTTCGCCGAGGAAACTGCGTGGAGCGCACACGCCGACGCGTCGTCGTTGACCGTGACCAGCCCATGCCGACGCATCACGATCCGCCACGACCAAGCAGTGGTGGGCCGAGGCCCTCATATGGTGATCTCAGCCCGCACCGACGAAGAAGCTGCTGAGCGCTGGCGTGCGGATATCGCGGGCAATGTGCCGATCGAGTTCGTCGCCAGGCTCGTTGGCACCCTGGCAGGCGAACTGGCCGCCGATCCGGATCACGTCGTCTACGGCATCGGCGCCGAGCCCGGCCTGCGGGAGCTCTACGTCGACGTCGACTCTTGGACCCACTTCGACGACTTCGGGCTCTCCGGATTCATCTCGCATGACGGACACGCCGCCGTGGTCGGCCGCCCCGTGGACTCGCCAGCGCCGCCCATCCACGGAGACCCATCCATCACCTGGCACCTGGCCGCCTCCCCGGAAGACCTCGGCCATTTGTGGGACATCTCGTTCACGGACAAGACGCCGCCCTTCCTCATGCACGCGGTCGTCGCCGAGACGCTCGATCCCCGGCCCACCCTGCGCTCCATGTCCTTCCCTTTCCCCGGCGCCGTCGCCCCGCTGGTGACCATCGAACGCGTCTCATCGCCATCCCGCCGCCCCTCGGCGCAGCCTCCGCACGCCGAACCACCGCGCACCCCCGAGCCCAAGCGCGCCCCGAAGACCCGCTGAGCCCGGTCCGTCTGGACGAACTCGCCCGCGGTCTCGACCCACCAGGACCTTGATGCCCATCCCCTCCGCCGAGATCACCCTCACCACCAGCCGCCCCCTGGGGCTCGTCGCCATCGCCTCCGGCAAGAAGTACCCGCAGGCCCATCAAGCGCTGGAAGACGCCGGGTTCAGGCGTCTGCCCAACGGTGTGTTCACCGCTCCGCTGGCCGACGCGCAGGCTGCCCGGGACACAGCCAGCGCCCTGGTGCATCACGCCCACGAACACGGCGCCACCATCATCACCAGCAGCCGGCCCTACCTCGGCGACATCGGCACCGCGATCGCCGCCCGGCTGCCCGGCACCTGGAGCGCCGAGCTGGAGATCTACAGCCACCCGCTGTGGCAGGAAGACCTCTGGCCCATGCTCTGGGAAGCTGGCGAGATATACCGGGCCCTCGAAGGCCACCGCATCCCGTTCGCGTCCGTCCTGAAGAATGGCACCGGCATCGAGCTGCTGCTGATCGAGCGCCCCGGCCACCGCAGCGGATATCTCCTCGGCGCTCTCACCGACCGGGAGCAAGAGGACCCCCACGACGACCCCACCACGCCTCACAGCATCGTGCTGCCCGCCGATCCCGGCCTCGCCGCCCACGCCGTCACGCGCACGTTCCTGCCCGCCTACCGTCGCGCCCTGCACAACCAGGACCTGAACAACGTCCTGCGCGCCCTGGAGCGCATCCGGGAAGAACACCAGACCCTCCAGGCGATCAAGGACTCCGGCCGGTACAGCGACGGCGTTCCGCTCGGCAACTCCCGCCTGATCTCAGGACTGGAACGGGACTTCGCCGACCACGCCTGGCTGTCCTACCGCGACGTGCTCGAACACGCGCCGATCCTGCTCACCCGCTGCCGTCCCGCCGCCACCCCCTGGCCCGAAGACGCCGCGGCCCTGACCCGCCTGCGCGAGGCACTCGACCACAGCCAGGACGCCTGGAACGAATGGAACGACCTGCGCCATGACCTGTACTCGATCCCCCGCACACTGCCGGCCCACGAATGGAGCCAGGTCCGCGGGCAGCTCGGCCTCGCCGTCCTGCCCGCGATCGAAACGTGGCTCGCCGACAGCGAAGCGTTCGAGCGCCAGGCCCGCGCCGCCGTACCGGGCGGGCCGGCCGCGCTGTCCGCGCCCAGCCCGCGACTGCTCACCGCCCGCCCCGCGCCACTGCCCGCCCCGCGCTCCGCTGCACCGCACCGCTGACCGCTCAAAGAAAGGATTCGCCTCTGTCTGACCACTTTCGCTTCGGCGCCCATCCCGACCACGGCTTCGTGGCCGCCGCCACCGCGAACATCCCCGCGCACCTGGCCGACTGGTTCCTAGTCCGTGAACAGTTCGAGCCGGTCCCCGAAACCCCGGGCCTGTACCGGCTCACCCACCCCCAGCAGGACGGGGTCCGCCGTACCCGCCAGGCCGTCCTCGACCTTCGCCGACACGGCTACGAGGTGCAGGCCGACTACCCCCTCGACCCCGCCCTCACCGCCGGCCCACCGCAGCCGGCCGTGCCCAACAAGCTGATGGAGCGGCGCAACCCCATCGCGCAGGCAGCGGCCACCCGCTCCCCGCAAAGGCTCACCGCCCCGACAGCCACCCTCCCTGAGTTTGTGCCGCAGACCGCCGCTGTGCCCGTGGGCGACCGAGCACAGACAGCCGGAAAGGGGCGGAGCCGATGAGCGACGAAGCGATCCGCATCACCCGCGGCCTGGGCGGCGAAGTCGAAGTCGATGGCCCGGTCGATGCCTTCGCCGCGAGCGTCCTGGCCCGTGCTGGATTCGACACCTATTCCACGCTGCGCGGCGTGTGGATCCGGTTGCCGTTCGACCTGGGCCGCACCTGGGAGAACGAACACGCCACCTGGGCTGCGGAGATGCTCACCGCAGCCCTCTACAGCGTCGACCTCGACCCTGACCTGCGCCCCACCCCGGCCGCAGCGTCCGCACCGCCGACGCTGCGCCGCGCGAAGACTGCCATGACCGCGCAGCCCTCGCCCGCTGGCACCCCGCAGCGGCCACGGCGCTGACCCGGCGTTCCAAGACGAAAGCCCGCTGCCCTGACTTCCTCGGCGAGATCACCCTGCACCGCGCCGCCGGCAACACGGTGGTCGTGCTCTCCAGCGGGGAGCGGCACCGGTGGGCGACCACTGACCTGGAACTGGGACTCACTCGGCACAGGACGAGGTCCACCCGCTGTCGACAACCACTCCCAAGCACGTGAGGCGCTCACCAAGCTCCACCGGACGACCCGCCACTGCCAGGCCAAGGTCATCACCAGGGCCACTGCCCGTGCTAGCACCACGCCCAGGTCCCGCCGAATGCCCGGAACACACCGAACCACCCATGACAATAAGGAGATTCGCCCCTATATGGCCGTCCAGACGACGTGGAACATCGTCCACAGCTGTGGACACGAAATCTCGCATGATCTTTCCAACCGCCCCGCCGACCGGCGGGCCGGATTCGCCCGCTGGCTGGAGGGACGCGACTGCACCGACTGCTGGAAGGCCGCCCACGACGAGGACAGCGCCGGCAAGGAGGAGTGGCTGGCCGCCAAGCGCGCCGAGGAACAGCAGGCCGCCACCGAGTGGGCCGAGAAGTTCGACATGCCGCCGCTCGAAGGACCCGAGAAGGCCCTCGCCTGGGGTGAGCGCTCCCGCCACCAGCTCGTCACGACCGCGTACAACGCGCTGGTGACCGAAGGCAGCTGGGACGAGGCCGACTGGGCCGTCCTGGAGGACACGATCCGCACCGTCACCCGCGTTGGGTGGTGGATCGATCAGCGCGACGCCGACGGCACTGACCTGCCCGAACTCTTGGACGCCGCCACCAGCAACGACATCGGAACCGAGAATCCGTTCCGGTAGACGCGGGGTTTTATACCCGACGATCCCCGGTTACCGAAACCGGGGATCGTCCGGATCCTTGTTCCTCCCACCGCCTCCCCTGCGCCTGATCGTGGAAGGAACCCCCCGCTGTGACCGACGCCGTTTCCCGCCATCCGCATGCTCCAGGTGACGTCGTCACCCCCGAACGGGACATCACCCACCAGCACTTCCGGCCCGGCGACCAGGTCATCATCCTCAAGGGCGTTGCCAGCAGCGAACTGTGGGGAGACTCCTACAGGGTCGTCACGCCCTCGTGGCACACACCGACCGACGAGGACGGGTGGCGGCTGTACGACCCGGTCGGCGGCGAGCGCACGTACCTCACCGCTCACCCGCGCTACCTCGCCCATCTCTCCAGCCGCTGCCCGGACTGCCTCATCTACCAGCAGGCACTGCGCACTTACCTGGTTCCGCGCCTGGCTGGCGCCGAACAGGACGTCGACTGCGGCTGGTACTCGGTCAACCACCTCAATCAGGTGGTACACGTCGCCGACGCCCGAGGCGGGCGATGACCCCCAGCCCCGGGCGCAACACGGACCTGGCCTGCGCGGCTTCACCCTGATCACCTCCGCGTACGACCTGACCCAACTCGCCCACCGGCGTCGGAAGCCCACATCACAATGATCATCCGTATACATCCACGCGACATCAGCCCCACCGCGCCGCTCGCCGAAGCCCTCGGCCGCCCGGCCAGCGGCCAAGAGGGCCTGACCGAGCACACCGTGGTCGCCCACTGGCCGGGGCTGGACTATTACACGCTCGATGACGAGCAGAAGACCTGGACCTCCGCCGAGTGGGCCGAGCACCTGAACGACCCCAGCTGGCAGCACCCCTTCGCGGTCAGTCCGCAGGACGACCGCCGCGCCATCTGGCACGCGGATGTGCGCCTGCACCCCAGCGATCGCGACCTCACCGGCCCCGAGTGGTCCGAGATCGCCCACCGGATTGCCCGCATGGCGGGCATCCAGCGGCCGGGGGACGACCAGGGCTGCCGCTGGATCGCCGTCCAGGCACAGCCCGGGCGCCTCGACCTGCTCGCCAACCTCATCCGGTCGGATGGCACCTGGATCACGCAGCACCGCCAGCTTCTTCCGCTCCTGGGAGTCGAGTGCCGGCGCATCGAGGCCGAGCTGGCTCTCCGCTCTCCCCGGCCCGATCTTGATCCCGAGCAGACCCCCCGCTTCACGGAGCGGTCCACCGAACCGGCCAACGGCGCTTCACCAGGCACTACCGACGCCACCACACACCTCGCAGGACTGCTACGGCAGCTCGCCGACGAGAACACCGGTCCGCTCGCCACCGTGCGCGGCCTCGTCGAACACGCGGCCCACCGTCTCGACCGCCTCCCGCACGCTTACGGTCCAGACGCCGGACACCAACTGGAGCTGATCGCCCGCCGCTTGCACGGCATCCAGCAGGACCTCGACGCGACCGCCGCCGCCCTGCCCGCCACCGCACGGCCGGTGCCCCTCTCGACCCGGACGACTGCTGTGCCTCCCACGCCCGGCGCCCGGCTGATCCGCTGACCCGCTGACCCGCTGACCCGACAGAAAGAACAGCTTCTTGGCCTTTGCCGATCGCTTCCTGACCCTGGAGCGCGACGCGCACTCCGGAGAAGTCCTCGCCCGCGGCGGCGATCCGGAAGCCCACAGCATCCTTCAACGCAGCGGCTTTGTCCCCGTCGTCCGCCTCCACGAGACTTATCACCGCCTGCCCATCGGTCTCGACATAGCCGAGGAGGAACGTCTCGCCACTCGCGCCGTGGCCCGGCTGCGCGCCGTGCGCTACCACGTCGACGCCGATGACGCCTTCGACACCGAGACGCGCGAGGCGCACTCCCAGCCACTCGGCTCGCTGGTCGCCGACCTCGCCGAGCGGATCCGTGAAGCCACCACGAGCGGCGAGGTCGCCGACGCGCTGACCGAACTGACCGCCTCCCACGACGGAGTGCTCATCGCGCTGGGCGAAGTCCTCACCGCGACCGCCGCCTTCTACCAGGGCTTGGGCCAGGCCCCGGATCCGCACACCGCGAGGCGGCTGCAGTACCTCGGCGAGCACCGGCTCGGCGTCATCCGGTCCGACCTCACCCACATGCGCAACGACCTCGCCGACCGGCACCAGAACCACCCCCAGCGCCGCGCGTGCACCGCCGACGTCAGGCCGGACGAACGCGAAGCCTCCGCCATCTGCGCCTGTCCTGCACCCCCGCCGCGCCTGACCACCAGCCCCGCCGCCACACCCACCGCAGCAGCCCCGGCAAACAGGCGGCGCTGACCCCCGCCCCCTATTTCCTTCGAGGAGACCATGCACGACCCCACCCCCGACACCACTCTCGGCTCGTTCGCTGCCGTCCTCGCCGGCGAACTGCCCGGCGCCTGGACCAGCACGTACCACCGCGGCGGCAACAACGATCACGACGCCCTCACCGACCACGTGTGGGACATGAACGATGTCGCCGACACCCTGGCCAAGCACACCGTGGACCACTGCGCCGTGCTGACCCGCGACGACGGCAGCCGTCTGTTCGTCGCGGACCCGCTCGGGCACGGCGAGGGCTACCTGATCGCCGCTATGGCCCCCACCGACGCACCGGCCGAAGCGTTCCGTGGCGTCCGCGAGCCCGACGGAATCGCGGTGGACGCCGATCCGTTCAGCGCCGCCGAGGACATCCATTACGACCTGCTGCCCCGGTACGACAAGGCCCTCGCCCAGGTCCGCACCAACGCCGCCCGCCTCACAACGCCGCCGGCCGCCGAGCTGGAACACGTGGTGCTGACCTGGTCCGGCGACGCCCTCGTCGTCGACAAGCCCGACCGCGACGACATCGTCCAGGCCCTGACTGACTACGGCTTCGCCCTCGACGCGGAAAACGACGTCTTCGTCCTGTCCGGTGACGACTCCGCGCACCAGGCCGCGTCCGTACGAGCCGCCGGCCACCGCTTGTCCGAGCTGGGCGTCGGCGTCGTTCTACGTAATCCGCCCGCCCGGCCCGCCCTGGGCACCACCGCGGTAGCGCCTCCGAGCCCGCCAGTCACCTCTCCACACCGGGGCCGGTGACTCTCGCACACGGGGACGAGCCGACGTTCCTCGTCCTGGATTACGTGACCATCACCCGGGACCCTAAGACCGCGCTGGTCGTTGCCATCGGGGGCGACCAGCGCGCGGCCGGCCTCCTGCAGACCGCCGGCGGCTTCCGTTCCGCCCCAGGCCCACGCGGCGACTACCACCGCCTGCCGCACGCCCTGCCCGTCGAGGAGCAGCGTCAGGGTGCCACCGCCGCAGCCCATGCCCTGCTTCTGGCTGGGTACAGCGTCCATCTCGACCCTACGCTCAACACCCTGGCCACCCAGGGCAGCGACCGGCAAGCCGCCCACCGCCATCTCGAACAGCTCACCTCACTCGGCAGCGATACCGACAATGACCGGCAGGTCGCGGCGGTCCTGACCGAGATCGCGGCACCCGACGACGGCCTGCTACCCCGCCTTACGCAGTCGCTGCTTGCGACCTGGGCATCGTGGGGCCAGCGTCTCAAGGACACCGGCCGTGACCCGCAGGTGGCGATGCAGCTGGGGGCCATCGTCAACAAACTGTCCACCCTCACCTGGCAGATCGAGCAGGTCCGCAACGACGTCGACCGGACCGGCCCCGCACTACAGACCCACCCCCGCCCAGTGTCCACTGCGCCCTCGCCACTGGCTGCGCCCGCCGTTCGACAGCGCTGACCCGATCCCCGAACAGGAGCATTTCGTACGTGGGAAACCGCGCCGACGACGAAGGCACCGACGTCGAGATCTACATCAGACCGCTGACCGACACGGTCCACGCCGACACCCCCACCGATGCGCCCGAGGAACCCCTGGCCCTGCTCGACAGCCTCGGCTTCGAACGCAAGACCCTGACGACAGCCGGGCCCGTCTATGTCTGGCACGAGGTCCCCGACCGCCTCACCGAGGCCGAGAAGAAGAGGCTCGCCACCAGCGCCGTTCCCTCGCTGCTCGTGGCCGGATACCTGGTCAACATAACCAACGCCGTCTGGGACGCCGCCGCCTATCAGGAGGCCGCAGAGGGTATGCGCTGCCAGCCCGGCTCCGCAGCCGCGCCGCACACCGCGACCACCTCCGTCATCCGGGCCCACGGCAGTCCGGCGACACCTCGTCAGCGGTGACACGATCGAAAGGAGTCCCGCTCGTGAGCCTTGCGGACGAGCACGAGGTCGACGTCGAGTTCTATCACCGCGACGGAACGATCTACGTCGATACCCGCACCAGCGCCCCGGAGCAGCTGCTCGTCCTGCTCGACGGCCTCGGCCTCGACCGCCACGGCGGCCAGGGCGAGATCTGGCATCAAGTCCCCGAGCAGATGGACGAGATCGCCATGAAGGACATGGCCGATCAGGCTGCGTGGCTGCTGACCCGCCGCGGATTCCAGGTCTCCATCGATGCGGGCCTCTTCGGCGGCACCGCCTACCGCGCCGCCCTCGCCGCATCCCCAGCACACCGGCCGGCACCCGCGCCCGCAGTGCCTGCCCCGAGCGCATCGCGCCCTCGCCGTACGCGCTGACCACCCACCGCGCCGACCCCGCACGGGGGCCGGCCCAGCCCTCACCTGGAGTCCCCGTCACCCGCGAAACCGACCGCACCCCACCGCCCATCACAGCCGACCGCAAGCCGCGCTTGGCCACCGCCCTCTTCCGCCGCTACCTGCGTGCCGTCACCACCGGCAGCCGCACACGGACCAACCTGCTGGCCGGCGGGCACCCCGAAGCGGCCCTCGCCGAAGCCCGTCGCCGGGACATGTTCCCTCTCGTCGACAGCCACCACATCCGCCACCACAACTAGCAGCCCAACCTGGTCCGTTCAGGAGGCCCATGACCAACCCCCCGCCCCTCACCTCGGTACGGCTCGCCGACGACATCGCACGCCAACTCGGCTATCTCACACAGCTCTTGGCCCAGTCACCGACACAAGAAGCCGCCCAGATTCTCGGCAGAGTCCTCGACTACAACGAGGGCCTGCTCGGACGAGTCACCGAACTGGTCGCCACCGGATCACGCTTCGCCCAGGACCACTCCCAGCGCGGCATCCTGCACCCCGAGGTGTGGCTGGCTCTGGGCCGCGCGGCCAACGAACTCGACAGCGTGGGCGAGGACCTCAACGAGCACACCGGCACGATCAAACAGCTCGCCACGCCCGCCACCCCGTCCACCAGCCCGGCTGCGCGGCCCGCCGAAGCTGCGATGGTCGTCAGACGGCACCGGTGAGACAGAACAAGCAGTGGTCCGGCTGGGGCGCCGCCGGTCAGCAGGCCCAGCAGCACTACCTCGTCGAGCCCCGCTATCTCGCCGGCGGCGGCGACCTGCGCCACGTCACCGAGTACCTGCGCGCCTCCGGGTGGAAGGACAAGTCCAAGAGCGGCGGCCCCATCGTCTTCGACAGCCCGGACGAGTCCGTGCGCATCGGATACGACCCGTTCACCCAGCCCGGCGGCTGGACCATCAGCGGGAAGCAGACCGCGCACCAAGAGGCATGGCACGCCACCTTCGGCCGGCAGACGCCCGTCGAAATCGTCGCCGGTATCACCGACGCCCTGTTCAAGGAGCGCAAGGCGCACGCCCCCAACGTGTGGGAGCCCCTGCAGCAACAGGGCTGGGAGACTGAGCGAGGCCAGCACTTCACCGCCCGCAGCCCGGACGGCAATGCCTTCGTCCGCTTCCACCAGTCCGGCCCCGGCCAGGCGCACTGGTGGGCCGGTACCCGCAACGAACACGGCTGTGTGTGGGAGGCAATGTTCACGCCGACCACACCGATGCACCTGGTGCAGGCATTCAGCACGGCGCTCGCCGACCCGCAGCCGGTGATGCGGCCCCTCGGCCACATCCCGCCCTCCCAGCGGATCCGCACCACCTCGGTGTCCGTCCTACCGTCCCAGCTCAGCGCGTGGCAGCAGGCCCGGATCACCGCCGCCAGAGCAGCCACATGGGCCCGTAGCTCCTTCGCCACCAACCGAGCTCGCTCCAGCCCCGGTGCTCGCCCGTACGCGACGTCCGACGGCCGACGCCGCTGACCGGCCTCGGGTCTTCACGCCCGCCACCCTGTCCCCAACTTCCCTCGATAGCAAGGAGATTCATTGCCCGTCTGAACTGCGACGACGCCCTCGCCACGGGAGATATCCACAGGGCTGTCCACAGCCTGGCCCGGCTCACCACCACGTTCACTCAAGGACGCTGATGCCCAACCCCTCGCCCCCCAGCTCCGACCAGATCGCGCAGGCGGCAGCAACCCTGACCCTAGTCAAGGACTACCTGCGCACCCATCCGCCCGTCGCCGACGTACTGCCGCTGCTTGCTCGCCTCCTCGACGAGGACACCAGCGTCCCCATCCTGCTCGGCGACGTCCTGCGCAGCGCCGCGCGCCTCGTCTCCCAGCAGGCGAGCCCCAAGACCGACGAGATCCGCCTGATCGTCGACGGGCTCCGGGACGCCGCCCAGGAGGCCACGGACTGGCACGTCCTGCACTGGGACATGCAGCGCGTGAGCGGCCACGCGTTCGCGCCCGCAGGTCCGCCGACGACGCCGTGACCCGCCCCTACATCTTCAGCAAGGCCGACGACCCCTGGTCTCGTATCTGGTTCGACACCAGTCCCCGTCATCTCGCCGGGCCCGGCGACCCGCGCCATGTCACCCAGGCGCTGCGGGCGGGCGGGTGGAAGAACTACGCCGACCCTGGCTTTCCCCATGTCGTCCTGGCCAGCCCCGACTTCCGGCACACGCTCGTGCTTGAGCCCGCTGCGGACACGTACTCCGCCTGGTGGCGGATCTCCTCGGAGCGCTGGCACGCGTCGTTCGGCGGCAACACGCCCGCCGAAATCATCGCCGGATTCACCGACGCCCTCCTGCTCCCCGCCCCGGTCGCGGAGCCGGACGTGTGGCCGACACTGCAAGCAGCGGGCTGGACCTACGAGCGCGACGAGCGGGGCAATGAGAGTGCGCGCCATCCGGACAGCGTCACCACCATGGAGCGGCGGGCGACGCTGACGAGCGACTACTTCAGCTGGACCGCCGAAGTCGCGCTCCCCACCGGTCTCGGCGGCCACCAGCGGCTGTGGCACGCGTACTTCGACGACCGCACGCCCCGCCACCTGCTCGCCGCCTTCGCCACCGCCCTCACCGACCCCGCGCCCGTGCCGCGCGGCCACTACGACGTCCCGCACTCCCACATGGTCACCCAGGTGGAACGCGGCACCCAAGGCGAGCAGCTGGCCGCCGCCCACGACGCGCGCCTGAAAGCCATCCGGGCCGCCGCCCGCAAGGCCCGCCGCAGCAGCGCGCCGACCACGCGCCCCGCGCTGGCACCCGCCACCGAGACGGCCGCTGCCGTGGCCCGGGGCCGCTGAACCACGCCGCCCGGCCCCCGGCCGCGCCGCACCCTCATCAGAACTGCATGCCCAAAGGCCCCTCTTGACGATTTCACTCGAACCCGCGAGCCCGGCGCACCAGCTCTATCTGAGCCAACTCGCCATCTACCTGCGGGAAAGCAGGCAGATTCTCGCCGCCTGGGACGCCTACTCCGACCAGCACTCCGACCCCGACACGCACCAGCCCTACGACGAGGACGCGTACGGTCTGCGCCAACGCCAGCGCGACTCCGACACCCTGAGCGCCTTCGGCCGGGTGTACTACCACGCCGACGAACTAGTGCACGTTGCCAAGCAGCAACTCGCCCAGCTGCCCGCCTCCGCCCGGACCCGGCGCTACGCCTGGCAAGTGCGAGAACTGCGTGACAGCACCAAGGGGCTGTACGCCGTCCACGACGACTGGCTGGCCGTGCGCCGCGCACTGCCCGCGCGTGCCCGGCCCGGGACCGAGGCGTTCGAGGAACCGCTCGCCGAGAGCTACGCGGAAGCCTGGCACTACCTCGACCAGTGGGCGATCCACGGCCAGGCTATCTTCGCCATCAACGCGCTGGCGCAGAAGCAGCCGAAGGCATCCCCACCAGCCCTGGTCACGGCGCCGCCCGTGCCCAAGGCCGCCGCAGCGTCGTCCGCGGTCCGGCGGTGGTGCGCGTGAGCAATACCGTCGAGCAGGCGCTCATCGCCCCGCGCCATCTCGCGGGCGGCGGAGATCCCGGCTGGATCACCATGCCGCTGCACCGCGCCGCCGGCTGGAGCTACGGACACGAGCCGCTGATGCCACGCGTCCTGCTCACCAGCCCGGACCAGCTCACCCAGCTGCGTCTGGACCCCGACCCGGACGATCCGGGCTGGTGGACCATCCGGCACGCGCGTACCGCGGATCACCCCGGCTGGACGGCCACCTTCGAGGCCCGCACCCCCGTCGAGATCATCGCCGCCTTCACCGACGCCCTGACCGATCCATCCGGCCCGCCCACCGCAGCGCCCGATCCCTGCACCCCGCTGCGGGAGGCCGGCTGGCACACGCCGCCCCACCTCGGCAGCCTCGTCTCCCCCGACAACATCGCGCACGTCTGGCGGATCGGCGCCCCCGGCCGGGATCTGTGGAGCATCGAGACCGCGGTGATCCAGGACCCGACGATCTGGCGTGCCGTATTCACCGGCACCACCCCGCTGAACCTGATCGCCGCCGTGACGCAGTCGCTCGCCGACCGGACGCCCATCCCCCGCGATCCGAGCCGGATCCCGGGCCTGGCCCGCGACCGCATGACCGTGCACACCCGTCACGTCCCTGCGCCAGACATCGCCTTCGCCCTGGAGCGACGTGTCAGCGCCCTCGCCGCCCGGCACCGCCCAGCGAGCGCTGCCCCGCCCCCGCCGCTCAGCCCTTCGCCGCGCCGCACCCGCTGACCGGCCCCGCCCGCGCCGCGCTCCTCACCCACATACCTGGAACAGCCCTTGCCCCAGCCCTCCTCCACCTCGTCCACCGACGGCTACGACATAGCCTTCCGCGTCCTGGGCGTCGTCCTCGCCATCGCCGTCCCCCTGTCCAATCTGGCGTGGATGGGCGGCAACCTCACCGCCTGGGCCACCGACACCGATCCCCGCGCGCCCTATCAGCCCGTACAGGCCCTGCTCCATCCCGATCAGCTGTGGCCCCGCCTCGGCGAAACGTCCCTGCTGTGGGGCACGCGCATCCTGCCCGGCACCGTGCTACTCGCACTCGGGATCACGGCCTCCGTGCTGTACAAGCGACACAAGGAAGGCAGCGGCGGACGCAGGAAGCGCGTTGTCGGCATGGCCAAGCACCGGGACATCGAGCCCTTGATGTCCAAGGCCATCACCGCCAAGGCCCGCTCCTTGCGCCCGAGTCTGAAGGGCGCCAAGCATCTCAACCCGGCCGACACCGGCATCCTGCTCGGCAACCTCCAGGGCACGAAGCACGAAGTACGCATGGGGTACGAGGACGTCGCCGTCGCGATCATGGCACCGCGCTCCGGCAAGACCACGTCGCTGGCGATCCCCTCTATCCTCAACGCGCCCGGCCCCGTCCTGCTCACCTCCAACAAGGCCGCAGGCGACGCCTACACGGCCACGCTCGACGCGCGGGCAGCCGTCGGCCGGACCTGGTCGATGGACCCGCAGCAGATCGCCCACGCCGAACGGGCCATGTGGTGGAACCCCTTGTCCGACGCCAAGACCCTCGACGGCGCCGGTCGCCTCGCCGGCCACTTTCTCGCCGCCAGCGTCGACGCCTCCCAGCAGGGCGACTTCTGGTCCAAGGCCGGATCGAACATCCTCTCGCAGCTCTTCCTGGCAGCTGCGCTCGCGAAGCGGCCGATCACCGACGTGATGCAGTGGCTGGCCTTCCCTGCCGACCGGACCCCGCTGGACATTCTGCGCGACCACGGGTTCGCCGCCGTCGCCGCGCAGTTGAAGGGCACTGTGGAGGGCCCGCCGGAGACCCGCGACGGGATCTACGAGACCGCCCGCCAGTACGCCGCCGCCCTGCTCAACAGCGAGATCGCAGCATGGGTGACGCCACAGAAGGACGTGGCGGAGTTCAAGCCGAGCGAGTTTGTCACCTCCAAGGACACGCTCTATCTGCTGTCGAAGGACGGTGGTGGCGGCGCCTCGGCCCTCATCGCCGCGTGCGCGGACTCGGTCATGCGGGCCGCGACCGCCCAGGCCGAACGCGCCGGCGGACGTCTCGACCCGCCGATGCTGGCGATCCTCGACGAGGCCGCCAACGTCTGCAAAATCTCGGACTTGCCGGACCTTTACTCCCACCTCGGCAGCCGCGGGATCATTCCCATCACGATCTTGCAGAGCTACCGGCAGGGCCAGAAGGTCTGGGGCGACGCCGGAATGGACGCCATGTGGAGCGCCTCCACGATCAAGGTCATTGGGTCTGGAATCGACGATCCGGACTTCGCCGACAAGCTGTCCCGCCTGATCGGTGACCACGACGTCGAGACCACCTCCACCTCGATCTCCGAGTCCGGCAAGTCCACGTCCGTCAGCATGCGGCAAGAACGCATCCTGGCCGCCGACGCCATCCGATCCCTGCCCAAGGGCACCGCCCTCTGCTTCGCCACCGGCATGCGCGCGGCCATGCTCGACCTGCGCCCCTGGTATCTCGAGCCCGGCGCTGGCGGCCTCTCCGCCGCCTCCGCCCGCGCGTCCAAGGGCATCACCGAACGCGCCGTCGCCAAGGGCATCACCGAACGCGCCGTCGCCAAGGCCGCCCCGATGCAGACCGACTTCGGCACCGCCGCCTAGTCCGGGCGCCCTTTCTCCCCACTCAACTCGCCCACGGAGGCGCCCATTCACACCTACGAGCCCGCCGACCTGGAAGACATGGAGCCGCACGAAGCCGCGGATGCCGTCATCGCCGACATGCGCGACCACCGCATCACCGGTGATGGAAGCGGCCTGTTCACCGCCACCCGGCACATCGGCCTGCTCTGCCATCTCGCCGCCCGCATGGCCGCCGACGCCGAATATCAGCTCGCTCCGAACATCGCTGGCCTCCCTCGGGCCGAGGCCCTCGGGCAGACGACCGGGCACCTGGGACGGGCCATCGCCCACTACACCCAGGCCCTCGCCCCGCTGATCACCCTCGCCCAGCCCCGCGCGCAGGCCACGCTCCAGAAACAGCTCGACGCGATCGACCAGCACAGCCGCCTGCGCGTCCACCTCGACGACGCCGGTCAAGCCCTGGCAGCGGCCCGCGCCTGCCTTGGTGCGCCCTGTCGTCCCACGACGCCGAGCGCGACCGCCTCCGTACCCGTGCCCGCCCTGACCGCGCGGCGCCGCTCATGACCACGCCGCCCACCGAATCCCTGCTGTTCGACGTGCCTCCACCGCTGACGCCCGTCGAGCGCCTGCTCCGCCTGGCCGATCAATACACCCGGCACAACGACGCGCTCGACATCCTCCTTCGCACCGGGACGGAACCCGAGCCGCAGGCCCACGTCGCCTCCGCGCAGCACCTGGCGTCCGACACCTGCATCGCCGTCAAAGCCATCCAGGATGAACGGCTCTACGAGAGCCCCGAGTTGACGGAGACCGTGGTGCGGCTGAAACAGCTCGCCTATCTCAGCACCGCGTCAGCCGACCACGGCGTCCAGGCGGCTCGTGAGCTGACCGCCCTGGCTCCCGAAGCCGCGGTCGGCTGCGCCGCAGCTCTCGCCGCAGAGACACGGCGCCGTCACTGGTCGGCGGCCATCGCACCGGATGAACGGCTCACTGCCACCCAGGGCACTGCCCTCGCGGAGATCGCCTGCGGGCATGTCGTGGCCAGCAGCTCCCTGGGGCGGGAGTTCACGCGTTCCCGGGAGCCCAAGGTGCTCATGAGCACGCTGCGGGCCCTGGAGTCGAAGGACCTTGCCGAACGGACCCCGAACTCCGCTCTTGGTGCCTACATCGGCGGCCCGCCACAGGACCGCGTGCGCCTCACACCAGCAGGCATAACGGCCCTCGCCTCCGTCATCGGGCTACCCCCGATAGGGCCAGGCACCGCCCCCGGCACGACGCCCCGTCCGATCCCCACCGCCACGCAGGCAACCACCCGAAGCCGCTGAACCGCCGTCCCCAGGAGCCATCCCATCTCCACGCCCCCGCTCGACCTGAATGAACAAGTCCGACAGCTCCGTCAACTGGCCCGAGACTTCGAAGCCCTCCACACACGCGTACGCGACGTCTCCTACACACCCGGCACGGATGCGCTGCACCGAATCAGCCCTCTCCTGCTCCAGGCACAGAACCTCACGGCCACCGCCCTGCTGCGCCTGACTGCCCTCGACAACAGCACGTATACCAACATCGCCGGCAGCCGCGCCGGCCTGGAGCTGCTGGCCTCGGTCGTGTCCGCTTCTTCGCTCGCCAGCAACGACATCGCCAACGCGCTGTTCGCCAACCCGTACGAGGGCGCGCAGTTCTCTGGCTACGTGGCCGACGACGAGGCGGTGCGCACCGCACGGCACGCCGAGGCCATTCCGCGTATGACCGGGCACCTCGACGATGCCGCCCACCAGCTCGACCTGAGCGCGACTGGATGCCACTACCTCGCCCACGGCATCACCGAAGACCTGGCATCCATGCAAGATCACACGGCGGCATCCGCACAGCAGACGACCGGCCTCGCACTCACCGCCGCCCAGTACGACGCCCTCAAGTCCCTCCTGGGAGGCGGACGGCTGTATGAGAGTTCTGAACGCGGGCTGGGCGTCACCCGGGTCGCCACCGACGACGGCACGCGCGTCTCCATCGCCACCTACCGGGCTCTGGCCAAACGCGGACTCGTCACCGCCGACAACAACACCTCGCTGTACCACGGTCAGAAGATCACCGTCACCGAGGACGGGCACCGGGCCCTGTCGCAGCCGCGTCACCGGGCCGCGCTGACGACCGCAGCGGCCACTGCGCCCAAGGCCGCCGTGGCGCAGGGAGCACGCCGGTGACGTCTTACGGCGCCCCTGATCGCCTGCTGGCCCTCGGCACCGCATACACCCGCCGCCACGACGCACTACCCGGCCTGCTGCAAAGCGGCAATCGGGCGGTCGCGGTCGAGGCGATGGAGTACTGCGTGGTCGACAGCTGTTCTCCCTGGACCTGCCGGGGTGAAGTCGAGCCGGTGCAGGACGACTTCGGGATGGCTTCTTGAGGCGGATCATCCTCGACCTGTTCGCCGGCCCCGGCGGCTGGAGCCACGCGCTCACCGTCCTCGGCGCGCGGGACATCGGCCTTGAGTGGGACGAGTGGGCCTGCAAAACCCGTGCTCGGGCCGGGCAGTTGACGATCCGGACCGATGTCGCCCGCTATCCGGCGTGGATCTTCTCCGGCCGGATCCTCGGGCTGATCGCCTCCCCTCCCTGTCAGGCATGGAGCATGGCGGGCAAGCGCCTTGGTCTGGTCGACCAGCCGCTCGTCCACCAGGCCGTCGCCGACCTCGCCGCCGGACGCGACACCCGCGAGGAGCTCCTCGGCTCGTGTGCGGACGGAAGATCTCTCCTCGCGGCCGAACCCATGCGCTATCTGCACGCCCTGAACCTGGTGGGCGAGCCCGAGTGGGTGGTCATGGAGGAAGTCCCCGACGTCCTGCCGCTGTGGCGGCAGTACGCGGCCATCCTGCGGACCTGGGGATTCTCCGTCTGGACTGGCATCCTCAATGCCGCCGACTACGGCGTCCCGCAGACCCGGAAGCGAGCGATCTTGCTCGCCTCCCGCGTACGCACCGCCCAGCCCCCGCCGCCCACTCACGCGACGGCCGCCGAGCCGGAGTCGCTGTTCGGACCCGGCCGTGACCGGTGGGTGTCCATGGCCGAGGCCCTGGGCTGGGGCGCCACTGACCGGCCCGTGCCCACCGTGTGCGCCGGCGGCGGACCTGGAGGCGGCCCCGAACCCTTCCCCTCCGGCTCGCGTAAGACCCTAACCGACGCCCGCGCCCGCGGCGCCTGGACACCGCATCCCGACTCCGAGATCGTCCTGGCCTCCCGCCGGGAGGGCTCCGGCTGGGCTGCCCGGCACGGTGCCCGCGAGAACCGCCCCGCAGATGCTCCGGCCCCCACGTTCACCGCCGAGGCGCACCGCTGGTCATGGTCACTGCGCAGCAACAACCAGTCCAACGCGACCGTGCGCCGTGCCGACGAGCCCGCGGGCACGCTGTTCTTCGGCCACCGGGCCAACGAGTGCACCTGGGTCGCCGACACCGCCTCCGGCGTGCCGGACGGCGAGCACCGACCGGCGCCAGCCCCGATCAAGATCACTGCTCGGGAAGCGGGCGTGCTGCAGAGCTTCCCCGCCGACTATCCCTGGTTATCTAGGGGTGGGCGAGTAGACCTCCTGATAGATCGCCATGTACTGCGTCTGTCACGTTGGGCACTTTTGTTCAGCGCCCGGGTCTCGACGACCGCCGGTCTCGACGGGTGTGCTGCAGGCGCTGGGTGAGATGGTGCGCCAACTGCGCGAGCTCGGCCCACACAATCCGATTAGCTTGTACTGCATACGGGCATCTTGAAAGCATGCAACCGTTCAACAGGTGGACGAGAGTGGCGATCGACGTCACCCGCTATGTGTGCGAGCAGCACCTCGCAGACCAGAAATTTGAGTTTTACGGTCTCCAGGCTGCTGAAGCGCTCAACTACGGGCCCGGCAGCATCTACCCCATCCTGCGCCGACTCGTAACCGCTAAATGGCTACTGGTTCGTGAGGAGGGAGCCGACGAGGTGCGTACCAAGGGCAGGCCGCAGCGGACCTACTACCGAATCAACCCGGACCAACTCGGCGCAGTCCGCCAGCGCGTCGCCGAGCTTGACGCCCGGGAACGCTCATCGCGGCGGTCCTCACGCCCCGCGTCTCATCCGATGCCCGCGCCCAACTCCGGGCCCGAATTCGGGAGGGTGGAAGGGTGAGTTGGATCTCGAGCGTGGTGCGGTTTACGCGCGACTCTGAGACCAGGATGGTGCGCCTCGCGCTCGCGGGCACCGTAGCGTGCGGGCCGGTCTCGTCCATCTGGGGATCACCTCAATCCCCGGTGGCCAATTCCAGCATCGGTGTGAAGTGGACATGGACCCTTGGAATGGGTCTCGGTCCGCTGCTGTTACTGCTGCTCGGCGACATGGTTGCGCTGATTTCTTGGGCGACACGAGATCTCAGGGGGTGGGCTGCGCCCTTACTGCCGCTGGTGGGAACAGTGGTGCTGGCAGTTCCGGCGGCCGCCTTCCCGGCGCATGCTCGTCGTCAGTGGCTCTCTGGAGCACTGGAGGCATTCTGGCTGCGCCGCGAGCACGGATTCACCTGGATGGCGGTGCTTTTCAGCTTCGTGCGTACCTGGCCATCGGACCTATTTTACGAGTGGAAGGACTACCTCACCAGCCGACCCAACGACTTGGACCTGGCGTCCAACAGCGAGACCGCCGGGCCCCAACCGCCTGAGAGCTACTGGAAGCGGCATCGTGCGGAGATTTTCTGGGCGGCCATCTTCGCGGTTCTTGCGGCCGTGTGCTATGAGGCGCTCACCGAACTCACGCACTACAACGGCTACTCCTGGCCATGGGAGATCGCTGGCTCGGCGGACTGAGAGAGTTCCCTGAGGCCAGTGGAGAACAGCCGCCCCAGGTCTGAATGGAGACGGGCCTACGACGCCTCGTTCACCGACGGGATAACTGCAGGGCCCTGAGTGCACGATCTTGGGAGCACATTCGTCCAACACAGGACGCAGGCTCGGACGTAGAAACGCGGGGAGAGCTCTAGTCCGGGGATGAAGGACGCCATGTCGGGGACGATTCATGATCGGTGCGTGGGCAGGTCACCCGTTTTCACATGGCAAAGGTGATCATGTCAGGGCAGGTGCCGATCTGGGTAGTCACGTGGGCGGCGTAGCTCCTGTGCTCTGGTTTTTGATCATTCGGCGGAGGCTAGTTCGGGCGGCAGCGAGGTCGTTCTCCAACTCGGTGACACGGCGTTCCAGGCCGGACTTCTCTGTGGTCGTCTCGTGCAGGCGCGTTTCCAGGTGCACGTTGGCCTGGGTGAGCTCTTGGACGCGGGTGGCGAGGTCTCGGGTGCCGAGTTGGTCGAGTTGCTGGCCGAGGTTCTGGCGGACGGTGTGCTGCAGTTGGTCGCGCTCACTGCGGAGCCTGCAAATCTCCTCCCGGGCGAGCGCAAGATCCGTGCGAAGACCGGCTGGGCTGGGCTGAGCGGTCTTGGTGGGTTGCGGCCGCGCGGTCTGCTGACGGATGGCTGACTCGATGTGCTCGCGTACTCCGTCGGAGTAGGTGAGCCAGGTCGACACGTTGGCGGTGCGGGCGACTGCGGCGAACGTGACGCAGTCGCCGTTGCGCGTCATGTCCTGGACGGCCTGCAGTACGCGGGCTCGCTTCGTGCGGCTGTCTCGACGGCGGGCGTCGCGCAGGACTTGGGCCGGCGTTCGGCTGGCAGAGCTGTCGGCAGCGGGTGAGGAATGTTGTTGGATCATGAGGTGCTCCGGGAGATAACGGTCAGCGGCAGCGTCGTGCGGCCGTGGGTAGCGCGGGCTTTCCGCAGGATCGCGCTGGCTTCCTCGATCTCGGACCGTTCGTCGTCGGGCAGGCTGGCCAGCTCGTTCTGCATTGTGGCGATTACCTGCTGGAACGCAGCGATCTGCTCGGTGAGGTTGCGGATGACGAAGCTGTCGACATCCATCGCCTGTGCGGTCTCGCAGTCGGCACGAAGGGAGTTGATGTGCTCCTCGATCGCGGGGAGGTAGGACGGATCCGGGCGATAGAAGCCGCAGCCGGAACACTGGAAGCGAATCGGGCAGGCGTTTCCGCCGGCCTTGACGTTCGACGGCTCGATGCAGTTGCCGAACGGGACGGCGACGGAGCGGGCCTCGTATCCCGTGTTGGAGCTCATCGGGGCGGGGACACCTGCGCGGTCGATGACGTGGAGGCGCATCGTGGAGACCGCGGCGCGTTTCCGCTTCAACGAGACCTTGTAGTAGCCCATGGTCGTGCCGATTTGCCGGTGGTCCATGAGCTCTCTGAGCACATCGATCGGGACGCCGGCGTCGGCATGACGTTGGGCGTAGGAGTGCCGGAACGCGTAGGGGTAGATGAGCGTCCGGTCGAAAGGCAGCGGACTGCCGTCCGGGCCGGTGGTGTTGGAGTCGAGCTTCGGGATGGCGTCCACCCAGCGCCGCAGATACCTCGACAGGTAACTGGGGTTGAGGTAGGGATCGATGTGATCCCCGGTGATCGTCGGGAAGAGATGGCCCTCGCTGACCGACGGCGTCCGCAGCCGGCTGCGGACCGGCAGCCAGTCATGGACGGCTTGGGCGGTTTCCCTGGTGATCGGCAGGCGGCGCCGGTGACGCTTGCTCTTGTAGTTGTCCCAGATCAGCTCGTAGTCGTCGCCGGAGTGATCCAGGCAGTTGGAACGCAGGCTGCAGATCTCGCGCGGGCGGCGGCCGGTGTCGCGAAGCAGCACATAGACGGTGCGGAGCATGTGCCGGACTTCGTCGTCGGTGAGGTACCCATAGGGAGTGCCCGCGCCGAAAGTCTCCAGGTGAACGTCGAGCTGGGCAATGACCCACTCCGGGATGGCCTTGCCGTTCTCGTCCTCATCGTCGTGGCCGACGCTGTGCCGCCGGTGGTGGCGAGCGAAGGCGGTGGGGACATCGGCCATCAAACCCGTCCGGCGGCCGAAGTCGAGCAGGGCGAACAACTTGTGCGCCATGCTGCGGGCACTATTGCGCGTGAAGAGTCCGCCGTCCTTGCGGCGGGCACTGCGGATGGCATCCACCGCGGCGTCCATGTCGGCGGCGGTGAGCCGAGCCGGATCCATTGCACCCCCAGGCCGCTGGTTCAAGGCGCCGGAGACGAGCACGGCGACCCTGAAGGTGTCACGCAGGACCTCCAGCGAGGGGTCGATGTGGCGGGCCCACTCCAGCGTGAGATCCCGCAGCCATCGCTGGGTGATGGCGGTGAAGTCCAGCTCGCCGTGCGTGGACCGGGCCCGTCCGGTCTTGGACTTCCGGGACGGCGCCTTGATGGAAGGCAGGTGCCAGACGAGCTTGTCGGTGGGCTTAATTCCGCGCATCTCCTCGTGGCCGACGTGGACCGCTCGTTCGATCTCGTTGATGTGCGCCGAAGCGCCGGTGCAGGTCTTCGTGTGCGCGAGCGCCATGAGCTCGCTGCGATCAGCGCCCAGCAGATACGGTCGGTCGCCCAGCAGGCCGGCGAGCATCCTGACCAGGGTCGGGTCGATCTTTCCGCCGCGGGCATCGCGCTGCTGGAGGGCGTAGAGCATCTCCCAGCGCATCACCGGCTGGAAGGGGATCAGCGAGAACTGGTGGCCGCGCAGGAACGGTGTCTGCCGCGGAGCCCACTCCTCGACGGGCTCGTCCGGTGAGTCTCGCCGGTGCTTGGCGAGGTGATACGAACACAGCGTCTTCAGTCCCGACCGCTCTTGCTCGCAGCGGGCGATCGCGCAGGCCGGCAGGGTGTCGGTGAGCGGCAGTGGCCCGGTGCGGGCCCAGACCTCGACGTCCGGGCCGCCGCTGGTGCACCAGGCGCGGTAGTGGGTGAGGCAAAGCCGCCGACAGTACTTGCCGTGCGTGCAGCGTCGGCCGTCGCGCTCGACCAGGCAGCGTGCCTGGGGGCGCCCCGGTGCGTACTTCCGCTCCTCGGGGACGTGGGTGTCCAGGAACGTCTCGCGGTCCAGGCCGCTGGCGCGATGTTCGCGGATGCAGGACTTGCACATCCCTCGGCTGTTGCTGATCGAGGGACAGGCCCGGGTCGGGCACCTCCAGCCGACCGTGCGTTCGTTGTCTGGATCGCCGTTGAAGAACCAGTTCGCCGCTTCCCACTCACCTGGTCGCCAGACAGGGTCGATCTCGCCCTTCAGCCACTCGACCCAGCTGTTCAGGTCGGGCGGCGGCAGGCTGGGCGCCAGCGGTGCAAGTGCTGTTGACGTCGTCATCGTCGTGCCTCCCTGGTTCGCCGGGCGGTGGATTCCACGGCCTCGCGCATATCGCCTTCAGTGGGGTGCAGGTAGGGCTGCATCGAGGAGCGGGAGACGTGGCCCATAAGGTGCTGGGCCACGTCCTCGGGCACCCCGGAGCGGATCCAGCTCGTGGCGGCCGAGTGCCGCAGCATGTGCGGGCGTGCGGCGAACCCGGCCCGGCGGGCGAGCCGGTCGAACAGATCCTTGGCGTTGTGGTAGGTCATCGGCCGGCCCAGCGGCGCCCGGAACAGGTTCACGAACACCATGTCGCTCACCTCGGCCGCCGCGACCTGGTCGCGTTCGTACTGGTAGTCCGCGTAGAGGCCGACCACCTGCTCAGTGACCGGGATCCATCGGGAGTACGCAGACTTCGCCAAGGCCCCGTTGGGGTTCAGCCGCCTCCTCACATGCACGTGCGGGCCGGTGATCTGGCAGCCGAAGATCTCCGACCGGGTCAGGAAGTGCATGTCCTCCCGGCGCAGCCCCAGGCCCTCACCGATGCGGATTCCCGTGCACCGCAGCAGGGCCATCAGGAAACGGTCACGGGCCCGCGGCGTGAGCTCCAGCAACCGCTCGATCTGAGCGTCGGCCAGCCACTCGATGCCGTCGTCAGCCACCAGGAACTTGATCGTCCGGCCGTTGACCGTGCGGTACTGGGCGTCCTCACCCACGTCGTAGCCCGGGGGCAGGAAGGAAAGGTACTTCTGATCAGAGAGTCGATCGACCACGTCGGCCGGCACCCAGCCATGCGCGGTGCCGAACCGCAGGAACTCGAACACCGTGGTCAGCACGGCGTTAGCGGACTTCTTGGTCCGGAACCTCACGGCGGTGGACCGTGGCCCGCGCGGCGGCAGCGGTTCGGTGATCAGCCACTGGGCGAAGCGCCCTAGCTCCAAGAACGTCGGGCGGCACCAGTCGATGCCGACCGTCATGCAGTACGTCAGATACAGCGCAACACGACTGGCGTAGACGCGCTCGGTGTTCGGCGACCGGTCCGCCGCTCGCAGCCCAGCAAGGTAGGCCGAGCCCTCGGTGTGGATGGTGTACGTCTCGTCAACGATCACCCGCTGGACGCTGCCGCCCGCAGGAGAGATCGCCCTCTCCGCTCTGTAAATCACATGCAACCAACGCAGCAAGGAGCTAGTGGATACCAACGAGGCACACCAGAGGGCTACGGCCCAAACCCACGTACCAGCCCCCGACTTCGACCTAGAGATAACCGTGGCAGGGCAACAAAGGCCAGATGTTCTCGCAGATCGGCAACGCTGTCCCCCCGCGCTTGGCAGCGCACCTGCTCGCCCCGAACCTCAACAAGCCCTTCAACCCCGACGACTTCACTCTCGCCGCCTGATGACCCACGCCCCCGAACCCGACGAGGACAACGACCTCGACCTCGCGCCGGCGCCGAGGCCGGTCCACTATGCCGAGCAGGCCCTGCTCGGCGCCCTTCTCCTCGAACCTGCACGTCTGGCCGACACCGAGCCTCTGATCGCCCACCACTTCGACAGCCACACCCATGCGGCGCTATTCACCGCGATCCGCACGCTGCCGCCGCCCGACCCCGCCGACCACGCAAAGGACACTGCCTGGCTCAACGCCGTGCTGGAGCACACGCGTCCGCACGCTCCCGGCCTGAGCGCCTCCTACATTCACAGCCTGATCCAGTTCTGCCCGCAGCCGAAGCACGCTGCGGCGTACGCCAGGATGATCCGCGCCGACAACGCCCGCCGGGTCCTGCGCGGGCACGCCGAGCGCCTCGCGTCCACCGCTACCGACCCGGGCCTGCCCAACCCGGCCGCCTCGACGCTCGGCCTGGCTGATGACATCGGCCACGTCCTGGACGCCTTTGCCGAACAGTTCGCCCCGCACCCCGGCTCCTTCCCCCGCACGGCACTCCCCGCGGATGTCCCGCGGCAGGTCGGCGAGGAGGACCTCGACGAAGAGCGTCTCCTGTTGGCGACGGCCACCGCCTATCCGGCGGCGGTCCAGCAGATGCGGTGGCTGACCGAGGCGGACTTCCTGCTGCCGCTACACGCCGCGCTCTGGCAGTCCATCACGGCGCTGGTCCACCGCGGTGACATGGTCGACCCGGTCACCGTCCTCGGCGAGGCCCAGCACCGCGGTCTTCTCACCGGCTCCCTCGCCCCCAAGGACGTGATGGCGCTGGTCTCCACGCCCGCCGGCTCCCCCGAGTACTGGGGCGAGAAGATCGTCAAACGCGCCCTCCTCGCCCGCGCCCAGACAGTCGCCGCACGGATCACCGCCTACACCGACGACCCCGCCAATACCCCCCATCAGCTCATCACCGGCAGCCGTCGCGCCCTCGCCGACCTCAACGCCCTGGGCACCCGCTGGAACCGTGCCACCACACCGGCACCCGCACCTGTAGGCAGGCCGTCGGCACGCGCCGGGCCACCGCCCCGGGCGACCAGTCCGCCGCTCCAGCCTGCACTGCCTGCCTCACGGGCCCACCGATGACCCCGCGCTCGGGCCCGGTTCCCCCGATGGAGTGACGACGCTCCGGCTGCGCTCGCGGTGTTTGACACCGAGGCCCCACATGAGCTGGGGTGGGACCACCTGGCCCCTGGAAGCGGCCAGCTCCGAGTGCCGTTGAACCGACCCTGGCACTGCCGGACAACCCTCTCCGACGATCTAAAGATCAACCACTTCGTCGAACGCTTTCATGAGCCTTCTGTGCCAGGTCGGGGCACGTACCAGAAGGAGCATGATGTTGATCGAGGAGCAAGTCGCCGCCGCCAGGCAGCAGCTGACGGGTGAATCACTGCGTGCCGTACGGCTGCGCGTCAAGGAAATGCCGAGCTGGAGGACGCTCGTTCCGAGCGGCACGGACACCCAACTGCTCCTGGAATCGGTCCTGTTGCAGCATATCGGCCACCCGCAGCGCTCCAGCCGCTTCCCACTCGGGATCGCCGAAGTCGTTCCAACATCGAGCCGCCTGGACATCCGCTTCGAGCACTCCGACTTGGTGCGTCCCGCCCTGGAGATGCTCCCCTACCGTGAACGGGGCCAGCGGACGATTCACGGCACTCCCGGGCTGTGGGCGCGTACGGTCGGCAGCAGCATCGAGATCGCGTTCGCACGTCACCCTGCCGCAGGCGTCATCGCTCTCACCACACTGGACCGGTCCGACCATGTCGAAGGACTCCTCTCCACGTACGAAGCTTCCCTTTCTGCGCAGCGGCATGTACCCCTGTGGACCGCTGCCCCCGGCGCGCTTCCGCCCGAAAAACTCCGCACTGGGGGTCGGCGCCGCAAGCCCCAGCCCCGGACGATCATCGACGACCACCGCCCAGCGGTCGCGCTGCCCAGCGCCGTGCTACGCCGGATCCGGCTATGGGACCGGCTGTCCGGCCACGCAGGTCTGAAGGTGTCGGCCACATCCGCGGACCATGGCCTGGACTGGCACATCGTGCGCGAGGTCCACCAGGGCGTCTCCCTCCATGACGACCGGCTCGCCGCGATTCTCAGCGACCCCGTGGCCGGGCCAGGTCTGGTCACCGATGGGGAAGGCCACCACTGTGATGGCGACGCCTGTGTCATGGAGTTCACCGCGCCAGCCGACCGCACGAGCGGCTGGCGCGGCCTCCTGCGGGTGGAAACCGTTGCAGCGAGCACCCCGGTACCGCCAGTGCCGCAGCGGCCACGCCATTTCACCGCACTCGACGAGACCGCCTTCCCCAGCCACGGCGGCCTTCCTCACACCTCACCCGCCGAGCGCCACTGTTCTCAACGCACCCGGGGCTCCGACGACAACAAGCCGACGGAAGGCCGCTCCACCCAGCTGCTAGCTCCTCGACTCAGCAGAAGCCAGTGGGAACTGACGGGTATGGCCATGAAAATCGGCGCGGCGTGGGCCTTGGACGGCTGCACGGTCCTCGTCGTGACCCACTCATTCGACGCCGACCGTGAGGTGCGCCGCCTGTACGAGCATGACGTGTTCGGATGGTCCATCCCGGACCGCCCGACCTTTGTTCCGTCCTTGCCCTGGCGCAGAGGCAGGTTGGTTCCCGGCGGCGGCGCGCTCTTCACCCACACGGTGTGCGGTTCCCGTACGGACGTGGGCGCCCTGCTCCAGCAGGCACGCGTGCATTTTGACTGGACCATCTTTGTGGACTGCAACGACAACCTCGGTATGGGCCCCTACATCGAACGATCAGTGGACTGCCACTTCGTCGTGGTCGATTCCTCCGGATACCCCGAGAGCTTCGTGACCGCGCAGGCACGCAACGGCGTCGCCGAGCACCATGAAGTGGCTGTCACCCCGGCCGCATCGGCCATGGCCTGGCGCCAGCAATACCTCACAGGGATTCCTCTGGACCGTGTCCCCATTTCCGGCCTCGTCCTGCGACAGTCCTCCCCCCGCGCCGACAGCACCCCGTCACCGGACTTCACCAAACAAGTGGATGCCGAACTCGCACGGTTCGGCATCCCGGTTCTATCCCGCCTGCCCGAAGATCCCGCCGTTGCCCTAGGAGGTCCCTCCCTCACCGTGCTGGACGCCGCGGACGACGACGCCCGGGCGGCGTACGTGACAGCGTGCACCCCTATTCGCCGCGCCCTGCGGGAAGCTGAACGGTGCCTGATCCCGCCAGCGGACCCCTGGACCTAGAGGCCATCCATCCCAAGCTGTCGCGCAGGCGCTGGGCGAGTTGCCTGCACGTGCCTGCGCGCCCGACTCCTTGCACAGAGCAGCCAGAGGCCCGACCGATGAGCGCAGATCGGCCGCCTTCGCGTACTGGCTCATCAAAGATGGCAGATGGAGCAGCCACCCTGGTCATCGTCGGATTCGAGTGCGTCGGAGAGGGCTTCCAGCTACACCCAAGCGACTTACGGACCCACACCCGGGACACCCGCGTGCGGCACAAACCGATGCACGCGGGTAATCAGGAACTGCCCACTGGCGTGCTCACGATGGGGGACTGGGGCGTGCGGGACGCCCCAGAGCGATGCCGTGCGCAGCCACTCACGGGTCGACTGAAGAGGGTTCACACAGATGCCTGCGCGATCTGGGCCAGGCGGCGGGCGCCGAGGACAAGAACCCCTTGCAGTACGACCTCTTCGTCTGCTGGCACGCCCGATGCACGGAGTTCGCTCTGGACATACGCTTTCGCCGCATTTCGATATTCGATGCATGCCTGTCGGGTCACGCCAGCCACAACGCCCCGCGCCCGTCCGCGACCGATTGTTTCGAATTGCCGCGCAAGCCAGCGATATGCCGCAAACTGAAGACTGGGTTCTGCGGCGTCCGCCATCACTCGATCGTCTCGCAAGTAAGGGCTGTCAGGATCTGAGATCATCTTCCAGGCCAGCTGTTCAGAGCCTGTCAGGACCTCTGAAGAGATGCCCCGTTCGGCGAGCGCCGCCGCATCCCCTCTCAGCTCAGCAATCGGGCACATGGTCGCAAGGGACACCAATCCCTTGACGCCGTTGGCACCCACCTTAGTGTAGTTGACATTGCGGTCACCCTTAATTCCGGCCCCTAGCCAGAAATCAGGGTTGGCGAGATGGGGAACAATACGTGCGTTCATTCGTTCGATCCAGCGGTCAAGGACAGCGAATCGATCCGATGAACATTCCCACTCGCCAGCAAAGTCAGACCGGGCGATATCAAACCTGACCACCGAAAGGAGGATGCCGCGCTGAAAGATCACAGCAAATGCGTTATCGCCAGATTTCACATTCTCGGCGATACTACGGGCGAGGTCACTCGGATCATTCCCCGTGCGGGTCTGAAATGCCTGCTTTCCGTACTTATCGAAACCAAGCCATAGCTCCAGGGGGCCGCCAATCAGCCCTGCCGCCTGATAGCCCTCCCTCAGCTGTTTGTAGGGCTCCAGCTGCAGGAGGGGGCGCACGATCGCCTGCCCAACGCCGTTCGCGAAGGCATCCGCAACTGCAGAGACTTCCTCAGCAGAAAATATGAAAGGCAATGCGTCGTCTTCGTACTTACTCACTCTATTACGCAGGGCGAGCTCCGACCAGCGCGAATCATCTGTAGGGCCGATGAGCGCACTCACCTTGGTGATATATTCGCGCAGCCCCTCATAGTCCGACTCGTCGCAACGATTCGGGTAGATCTGTCGGATGGTTTCATGCAATCCGAGGACACTCGTAAGATGAAGACCCCGATCGAATTTTGCCTGATCCGAGTGCCAATCGACGAGCGCCAGCGGGATTCGATCAATCGAATCTTGGCCATTGCGACCGTCTCCGACTTCCGACGTCAAGAGACGGCGCATACTCACGGACACGATGTCCTGATCGTCGAGCAGATACGTGCGCGTCTTTGAGACCGCCACGGCATGCTTGTTCAGGGCGACAAAAATGCTCCTGCAGGCATGAAGTAGCCTATCCTGATCTCGAGCAGGAACGAATCCGGCTCTCTCGTCAAGAACCAAGAGAAGTACAGGAATCTTCGTGGTATCCGGCTTGAGCAGATTGGTCTGCGGTGAGTCTAGGATCCTTTTCAGGGCCAGGAAGCGGTGTTGGCCATCGAGAATCACGGCACGTGCACGCTTAGTGCTCCACCGAATAAACCCGATATCCGTTCCGGGCAAGTTGTCGATTTGAACGGGGCCGATCGACGTACGCTTAAGGTCGCCATCCGGGATTTCGGCCGGGGCGGCTGAGTCTTCAATGTAACTTTCAGCGACCGTGTCAGCCTTGTCGGGATCGACTGGTAGAAGAACAACGGTGAAGGCATTGAAAAACTTGAGTGAGCCGGGTTGCCTCAAGTAAGTAGCGATCGGGCCGGCGGCACGGTCCTCGTCAACCGTTCGCTGAAATAGTTCCTCCAGGTTCACGGGCTCGTCGTCACTAAATGCTAGCTCCCGAGCCAGGCGCAGGTACTGGTCTGCTTCCCTGATGGTCATCGAGATGGAGAAGTAGGGGACCTTCTCATCACCGATGGCATATTCGCCCCGGACGTAGGAGTATTGGTCGGTATAGGCTGGGCGACGACGGCTCAGTGACGAAAGGCTCATGGGTTAGTCCATCTTCATATTCAGCAAAGGGTGGGCGGCGCGAATGGTCAGCGACTCAGCAAAACGCACGAGCTGATCAACTTGTCTCAACTCGGGGGCTGCCGCGGCGTCAAGTTCGGAGTCCGAGAAGAGAGCGTCATCGTCTTCGGCGTCCAAATCGTTACCCCCGTCATCGTCCTCGTCTGCGCCGTCATCCTCTCCTGCGCTGAGGATATTTCTTGCGGTTGGTTCGGCCGCGCCGGCCGCCCGCAAGGCACGAGCACGTTCTTCTTCAGCTGCCACAAGCTCCGCGATATTGTCGGGTGATGCAACAGGTAGCATGAGTACCGCACAGTCGTTTACCGTCAGCCCCAGGCGTTCAAGCTCGCCACTGAGATGGGAGTCCGATTTCATGTGCGCCTTCAGGCGCGCCGACAAGTTGACGGCCTTACCTACGTACAGCGGCCTCTGAAACAGCGTGGCACACAGAAAAGCCCATTCAAGATGCAGGTTGCGAGCCTTTATCATCTCTTCTACTCGGACAGCTGAAGCACGCGTCAGCTCAGGCGGGACATCCTGAATCAGGACATTTCTATACCGCCCAACCATTCCAACTTCGAGCGGCTCACCACGGGGCGCACTGATTCTTGTCTGGACGACAGAAAATACGTCTTCCGGTTCCCGCTCGAGTGCTGTCTTTCCGATATCAGTGAAGTCAAGCGTCCAGATATAGATGCCAGGCACTCTTGGTATCAGCTCGGAACGTTCCCGTCCCATCGCCAAGTACTCGCGAACGTTCAGCACGCGCGTTTCAAACGCAGTGAACACCCATCCCCCCATGGTGCACGGACGCGCGGATCCGCTCGCTCTGCCGGAAGTCGAGCCCATACCCTAGCAGTGGGCCTCTTCAACCTGCGTGGGAACTTGCCGACTTGGCGGATGAGGGGCGGAAATGGGATGACACGCCAAAGACTCCATCCTAGACATCGGCTCCGGGATCCACATGGGCTGGCCATTGACGTTCGCCTCGCCCAGATCGGCGCTTCGGACCTGCCTCCCTACGGCCCGACTAGGGCGTGTATCGGAAGTGGATCAGGTCGTAGTGGCGAGTTCGACGAGGTGCCGGGCTGTGCTGGCAGGATCGATGATCTGGTGGAGGTGTGCGCCGGGCAGGTGTGCCACATGCCAACCGCGTTCGCGCGCCTCGGCGGCAAAGTCGTCATACGGAGGGCCGAACAGCAGGTAGGAGCAGGGATGGTCGTCCCAGCCGTCGGGGACCGGGATGTGCTGCTCGTAATAGGACAGCGGCAGAGTGGGCTGCTCCTCAACGACTGTCTGGCGCACCAGCGGATCGGAGAACATGGGTGCGACGTCTGCCTCGTCCCACCAGTCGGTCCAGCGCGGCAACCTGCCGTTCACCGCCATCGGGCGGAGGAACTCCAGCAACTCGGGTGTGGCGACGGGGGTCGGTCCGCTCCGGGCCGGCAGTGCGGCATCGACGAAGACCGAGCTGGTCACCGGATGGTCGAGGCTCGAGCGGATCGCCGGGAGAAATAAGCCTGCGTTGCTGTGTGCCACCAACGTGACGGGGCCTCCGGCAGGGACCTGCCGGAGGTCGTCGCGGACGGCGTTGACGATGCGGGGCCAGAAGGGTGGAGCACCGGCGCCTACGTTCAGCAGGGACGGCACCCGTACTTGGTATCCCGCCGCCGTCAGGTGTTCGGCCACAGGGTGCCAGGTTGAGGGGCCCACGGACGGACTGTGCACGAGAACGAAGATCGGCTGCATGTGACGATCCTGTCGCCCATGCCATCGGAGACGCGACTGTCTTGGCCGACAGCAGAACGCTTGGCTTCGAAGAAGCTCACGCGCCGCCACAACACGGCCGTTTACAACCATTCGTTGATGGCGGCGATGAGGACGGTGGCTTCGTAGCGGACGGCAAGCTTGATGCCCCTATGGATGTCAACCGGCGGGGACTGGTGCCGGGGCTTGCTTTCTGTATGTGAGCAGGGCTTGGTAGATCTCGCGGGCAACGTAGCGTTTGAGGCATCGGATGGCTTCGCGTCGTGTCTTGCCCTCGGTGACGCGTCGTTCCACGTAAGAACGGGTGCGGGTGTCCCAGCGCAGACGGGCGATGACGATGGTGTAAAGAGCTGAATTGGCCTGGCGGTCGCCGCCGCGGTTGAGTCGGCGGCGCTGGGTCTTTCCAGACGATGCTTCCACGGGGCTGACGCCGCAGAGGGCGGCAAAGGATGCCTCGCTGGCCAGGCGGTCGGGGTTGTCGCCCGCTGCAGTCAGCAAGGCCGCAGCCGTGTCCGGACCGACGCCGTAGAGATCCAGGAGCTGGGGTGCGCAGGCATTGATCGCTGTGCTGATCCGGGCCGTGAGGTCGTTGATCTCCTCGGTGAGATGCAGGATCCGCTTGGCCAGGAGCTGGAGCGTGTGGCGGGATGCCGCCTGCGGCCCCGTGCCGGGCGCGGGCCTCAGCTGCGAACACCGGCGGATGAGTTTGGGGTTGCTCAGCCCTGCCAGGGACTCACGCAAGGCTGGCTCTGCCGCCACGAGCACGGCCTTGAGCTGGTTGATGGCCATGGACCGGGACTTGACCGCGGAGGTCTTGGCCATCTTGAACAGCCGGATTGTCTCCACCGGTCCGTCTGTCGTCTTGGCGGTGGCTGTGGCCCGGCTGGAGAGAACCGCCCGGGCGGCGGCTGCCGCATCGATGGAGTCGGACTTGCCGTGTCGGCGTCGGGCGGCCTTGTCGGGTTGGTTGACCTCGATGACCGTGATGCCTTCGTGGTGCAGATAGCGGGTGAGGGCGGCTCCGTAGGAGCCGGTGCATTCCACCCCGGCCCGCTGTAACTGCCCGAAAGCACGTGCCCAGGAAAGGAGCTGGCGATAGCCCTCCCGGGTCGTGGGGAAGCTTCGCGTGTCCAGCAGGAGTCCGGTGCTGGTGATGACCGCAGCCACGTGGACATCTTTGTGCGTATCGACTCCGAGCAGGACCTGTTCGTGCTGATCAGTTGTGTCGTGACGTGGATGGCTCTGTTGAGTCATGCTGGGCATGGTCGCCTGTCTCCTGATCGCCTCGGGAAACGCTGGTGGCTGACGCGGAACGGTGTGGCGGTCAGGACTGTGACGGTGCCTGTCGCGAAGGCCCCTATCGGGACACGCCCACCGTTTCGGTGGCAGCATGTACCACCTCGGACGGCAGTCGGCAGATCAAACGCAAGGCACCAGGGCCAGTCGTATCGCGGGCCAGACCACCGCCCAAGGCGGCACCCCAACATCCTCACAGTCGTATCGCGTAGCCACCGCCCGGTGCCTCTTGAGACGGTTGATGCCGCACTCGACCGCGTGCCGAGCCCTGTAATCCTGCGGGTCGAACTTCGGCGGCCGACCGCCGCGCGAGCCGCGTTTCTTGCGGTTGCGGGCCTGGTCGGCCTTGTCCGGGATGGTGCAGCGGATCCCGCGTCGTCGCAGGTACGCGCGGTTCTTCCGGGAGGCGTACGCCTTGTCGGCGCGCACGCGATCGGGCCGGGTGCGCGGTCTGCCCGGCCCAAGACGCGGGACACGGACCTTGTTCAGGACGGGCTCGAACTGCGGGGAATCGCCCCGCTGCCCGGCCGTGATCACGATGGACATGGGCTTCTGGCCCTGTTCGACGGCCAGGTGCAACTTGGTGGTCAGGCCGCCGCGCGAGCGCCCGATCCCATGGTCGTCCGGCTCGACGGTGATGCCGCCAGGCGGCTCTTTCTGAAGGTCCCCCTTTTGCGGGCCCCGGCGGCGTGCTGGTGGGCCCGGCACACCGTGGAGTCGACGTTGATGTCCCAGGTGATCAGCTCTTGCGCGTCGGCCTGAGCCTGGAGCTCGGTGAAGATCCGATGCCAGGTGCCGTCCCGCTGCCAGCGGCGGAACAGGTCGTACGCCCGGCCCCACGGCCCGTACTCGGCGGGGAGGTCCCGCCACGGGATGCCAGTGCGGACCCGGAACCGTATGCCGTCAATCAGCTGCCGCCTGGCCCACATCGGCGGCCGTCCAGGCTTCTTGCTCTTCGGCAACAGCGGTTCCAGCACCGTCCATTGCGCGTCTGTCAGGTCTCCACGTGCCACGAGCCAAGATCATCGCACGTTCAAGATCCACTTTCGATACACGCCCTAGCTGTTCTGTCCACGGAGGTTGGTGACAGCGATCACTGGAGAGTGATCTTGAACGAGTGAGGGCCTTCCGGATTCGGTGTGGATTGCGACATCTACACGGAACGATCAGAAGGCCCTCATGCCCCACCGTAATGCACCCCTGACCGAGACCGGACGCCTGCGCCTGGCCCGCTGCGTCGTCGAGGACGGCTGGCCCCTGCGCCGGGCCGCCGAACGCTTCCAGGTCTCCCCGACCACAGCCCAGCGCTGGGCCGCTCGCTACCGCGCGTTCGGCGAGGCGGGCATGGCCGACCGTTCCTCCCGCCCGCACACCAGCCCGCGCCGCACCCCGACCCGCACCGAGCGCCGGATCATCAAGGTCCGCATCCTGCGCCGCTGGGGCCCGGCCCGCATCGCGCACCTGCTGCGCCTGGCGCCCTCCACCGTGCACCGCGTACTGACCCGATTCGGCCTGGCCCGCCTCGCGCATCTGGACCGGGCCACCGGCCGTGTCATACGCCGCTACGAACGCGACCGCCCCGGCGAACTGGTCCACGTCGACATCAAGAAACTCGGCAACATCCCCGACGGCGGCGGACACAAGGTCCTCGGCCGGGCCGCGGGCCGCAAGAACCGCTCGAACGCCGGCTACAGCTACCTGCACACCGCCGTCGACGACCACTCCCGCCTCGCCTACAGCGAGATCCACACGGACGAGAAGAAGGAGACCGCCACCGGCTTCTGGACCCGCGCCCACGCGTTCTTCACCACCTGCGGGATCACCGTCGAACGCGTCCTGACCGACAACGGCTCCTGCTACCGCTCACGCGACTGGCGAGACGCCCTGGCGGCGGCCGGGATCACCCACAAGCGAACCCGGCCCTACCGCCCCCAGACCAACTGCGAGGATCTGCAAGCGCTCATCCGGCCGGTCTGACCCACAGACCAACCGGCCGCTCGTGCCTTGTTGCCGATGCGTCGGCCGGCCGGGAGGGCGCATGCGGCTGCACCGGCGGACCGTCGGATGTGACCTGATAAGAGCCTGGCACCACGCCTCATCGCAGTTGTGTCCCCGGTTGTCGGCGTACTCCCGTATGTGCTCCACAAGGTACAGAGCTACGTGCACCGGTCTTGGTGGGCCCACGGAGGGCCCGGTACGAGGAAGCCGGTGTGCCCAAGCGCCACGGCTTGGTTCAGGCGAGGAGTGGGCCTTGAAGTGGCGTCGTAGAGTGCCGCGTGTGCCTCAGCTTGAGATCTCTGACCTGATCACCGCGGTGGACCCGGCCGACGGCCACCGGTTGCCGGTACGGCGCGCCAAGGTCGTCGAGCAGCTTCGCGCGAACGGCGACGGGCGGGCCGCGAGGATCGTGGCGGGGCTGCCCGCCGACCGGGACGGGGTCCTGGACGCGGGCGCCGTCGACCACCTGCTGATCAGCGTTCACACCGAGCTCCAGCGACTGAGCGAGGAGCTGCGCATCGGCGAACGCCTCGTTCACCTGCTCGACCCACTCTTCACCGCGATCCGGGCCACCGGCCAGCCTGGGCCGTACCGCCTGGTCGACATCGGCTGCGGGCTGGGCTACCTGGTCCGCTGGCTGGCGGCCACCAGCGCACTCCCCCCGGAGGTCGAGCTGGTCGGAGTCGACCTCGACGCCGCGCTGGTTGGCGAGGCAGACCACCTGACCCACGCCGAAGGACTCAACTGCCGCTTCGTCCACGGCAACGCCTTCACGCTGCCGGAGGCCGCCACCGTGTATGTCTCCACCGGCGTGCTGCACCACTTACCTGAGCCCGCGCTGACGGACTTCTTCCGGGCCCAAGGCGCCTCCCCCGCCCTGGCGTTCTGCCACTACGACATCGCCGCCACCGGCCTCGCCCCCATCGGCGCGTGGATGTTCCACCGGGCCCGGATGCGCCACCCACTGGGCCGACACGACGGCGTCGCCTCCGCCCGACGGGCCCACAGCGACGAAACCCTGCTGCGCGCCGCCGCAGCCTCGGGCATGCGCCCACTGCTCTACGAGCCCCGACGAGCCGCCAACCCCTTCTGCACTACCCTGCGTCCGGTCCTCGGCCTGCGACCGCAACTGGAGGCGCCCCTGCGCCAGGCCCTTGGCCGCGCCTCCCGCCGACTCCTCGGCCCCGAGCAGTTCGCGCAGGCCGCCCGATGACGCCCGCCCTGCCACTGGCCGTACTCGGCCTGGTCGACGCGGCATTCAGCGGTTTTCGTGCCTTCGCCGGCCGCGACGCGCGAATCCGCAAACGCCGCGCCAACACGCATGCCGCACTGCGCGGGCTGGCGGTCGGGGTCGTCCTACTACTCGTTCCCGCACTGGCTGCCGTTCTCCGCCTGCTCACCGCCGCTGACCCGGCCCGCGCCTACGCCACACTGGCCGCCGGCGGCCTCGGCTACCTGCTTCCGCTCGCCATCTACGCCGCCGCCGTCCTGCTCTCGCTCGCCGCCTACTTCCTCCTGCCGTTCCGTGCCAGCACCCTCGCCATGGTCATCGGACTCGGCCCGCTCACCCTCCTGCGCCCAGTGGCCATCGCCGCCGCCTGCCTCGCCGCATTCCTCAACGGCGGCGGCTGGACCTCCCTCACCGTCGGTGCGGCGGCGGGGGCAGCGATGCTGTCCGTCGAGCCAGTCGTCCACTGCCGCTGGTACCGCCAAGTCCACACCCAGCGCGAGCACGCCACTGCCAAGACCTGATGCCCCACCCCGATACCGCGAGGCGCCGATGAGACCACGCGCGGGCCGATGGACTCAATCCGGTAGCGGCCTTCAGAACCAGAGCATCGGGCCATAGGCCAGCCGCGCTCGGCATGGTGAGCGGCGCACATTCCCGAGTACCAAGCGGAGCATCTCCGTGTGTACGCCGACACCGGTGCTCCGTCGGTGCGGCTCCAGCCCCGCGGACCGCCAGGAGGACAGGTGCTCAACAGTTCCGGCACGAGCGTGACCCTCGGAGTCGACACCCACGCCGACGTCCATGTCGCTGTTGCTCTCGACCAGCTCGGGCGGCGGCTGGGCACGCTCGCTGTCCCCTCGACACCAGCTGGCTACGCATCCTTGGAAGCATGGGCCACCGGTCTCGGCACCGTCGAGCAGGTGGGCTTGGAAGGCACCGGCTGCTACGGCGCCGGCCTGTCCAGGTGGCTGCGGCAACACGGCCACCGTGTCGTCGAGGTCAACCGCCCCGACCGTCAGACACGCCGCCGTCGCGGCAAGTCCGATGTCGTCGATGCCGAAGCCGCCGCACGGGCAGTGCAGGCCGGGACCGCGACAGCGACCCCGAAGTCCGGTGACGGCGCTGTCGAGATGATCCGGGCCCTGCGGGTCGCCCGCAGTGCGATGAAGGCACGCACGCAAGCCGTCAACCAGCTCAAAGCCCTGATCGTCACCGCTCCTGACCTCCTTCGCGAACACATCCGCGGGCTGCACCGAATGGAACTGATCCGCACAGTCACACGGTGGCGCCCAGGGGCCGAACCAGACACTCTGACCACGGTCACCAAACTGGCCATGCAGTCCATCGCCCACCGCTACCTGCAGCTCGACGACGAGATATCAGAGCTGGACCGCCACCTGCAGCGGCTCGTCACCCGGGCGGCACCGGAACTCATGGCCGTCAAAGGACTCGGTGCCGAGACCGTCGCAGCTCTGCTCGTCGCTGCCGGCGACAACCCAGGACGCCTTCGCTCAGAGTCTGCCTTCGCCCACCTCTGCGGCGTCGCCCCGATTCCCGCGTCCTCCGGCAAGACCAGCCGCCACCGCCTCAACCGCGGCGGCGACCGTCAGGCCAACCACGCCCTCTACATGATCACCGTCAGCCGCATGGCCTGGGAGCCACGCACACGCGCCTACGTGGCCCGCAGAACAGCCGAAGGCAAGACGAAGACCGAGATCATTCGCTGCTTGAAACGACACATCGCCCGTGAGGTCTACGGCCTACTCGTCCCGCGCACCCAAGCACAGCCACCTGCCCGCGACGATCTGGCAACCGCAGCCTGACCTTCCTTGACAGCTATAGGAGTCGACCGTTCGCCTGCGGCGACGCCCCGCAGGCGTGAAAATCGGTACAGGGGCTGTCCGCCGACGCCGCTTGATGTTTGGGCTGTGAGCCCGCATAGGAGTCTGGTGAGGGAGCCGTCCGAGGGGGCCGCACACTGTCGCCTTGAGCACGCCGATCAGCTTCTCCGTTACCCCTTTGGCTTCCCGGGCAGCCCCTGCCTGCACGATCACAACTGGGGGTACGTCATGGAGGAGTTGAGAGAAGACCACGACGACGGCACGGTCGCCAGGGTCGCGGCGATCGACATCGCGAAGGCGTCCGGGATGGTCTGCCTGCGCGTCCCGCACGACACCATCGAGGGCCGGCGCGTTCAGAAGGTCTGGACGGTCGCCTCGACCACGAACACGATCCTCGAGCTCGGCGACCGGCTGGTCTGTCAGGGCGTCGAGCGGGTGGTGATGGAGGCGACGGGCTCGTACTGGCGCCCGTTCTTCTACTTACTGGAGGCCCGCGGCCTGGACTGCTGGCTGGTCAACGCCCGTGACGTGAAGAACGTCCCCGGGCGACCGAAGACCGACAAGCTGGACGCGGTCTGGCTGGCCAAACTCGCCGAACGCGGCATGGTCCGCGCCTCGTTCGTCCCTCCGAAGCCGGTGAGGCAGCTACGCGACTACACCCGCACCCGCACCGTGTTCGTCCAAGAACGCACCCGGCACAAGCACCGCGTTGACAAGGCTCTGCAGGACGCACAGATCAAACTGTCCGGCGTCGTCTCGGACCTGTTCGGCATGTCCGGGCGGGCCATGCTCGATGCCCTGGTCGCCGGAGAACGCAACCCGCGGACACTGGCCGACCTCGCCAAAGGCAACTTGGTCAAGAAGAAGCCGGCCCTCATCGAGGCCCTGACCGGGCAGTTCGAGGACCACCACGCCCGCCTGCTGCGGGTGCTGCTGGGCACCGTCGACCACCTCACCGCACAGATCGGCGAACTCGACCGGCTGATCGCCCGGACGCTGGAGGAGATCGCCACCCCGCCAGACTCCTCGGGCACCGGCAGCGAGTCCGCCACGACGGTCAGCGCACGGGCTCTGGCCGAGAAGCTGGACGCCGTCCCCGGGATCGGACCGGCCACCGCACAGATCATCCTCGCCGAGATCGGCGCAGACATGAGCCGGTTCCCCACCCCCGAACACCTGGTCTCCTGGGCCAAATTGTGCCCCCGCACCATCCAGTCCGGAGCAAAGCACACCGCGGGACCAGCCGGACAGGGCAATCCCTGGCTAAAGGGCGCGCTCGGCGAGGCTGCCAACGCCGCCGCCCGCACCGACACCTTCCTCGGCGCCCGCTACCGGCGCATCGTCAAACGCCGCGGCCACGCCAAAGCTCTGGTCGCCGTCGCCCGCTCGATACTGGTCATCGCCTGGCACCTGATCAACGACCCGAACGCCTCCTACCAGGAGCTCGGCGCCGACTGGCACCGACGCCACCTCGACCCCGCCCGCAAGACCCGCGACCTCGTCCGCCAGCTCCAGGCCCTCGGCCACCAGGTCGCCCTCACACCGACATCAGCCTGACCAGCCCGTCTCACCGTCATCCGGTCCGCAAGCGGCCCGGATGCTGCCGCCTGCCCTCCCGGACATCGATTTTCCGATCAGCATCGGCAAGGTCGAACGCTTCAACCGCACCCTGCTCGACGAATGGGCCTACGCCCGCCCCTACCGCTCAGAGGCCGAACGACGCGACGCCTTCCCCGACTGGCTGCACACCTACAATCACCACCGCGGACACACCGCGCTGAAAGGCCAGCCACCCGCCAGCCGCGTCCCCAACCTCTCAGGGCAATACACCTAGCGCCCACAACCTGCCTCATCGGGCAGAGCGACATCCAGTTGAGCAGTGGTCCTGCCACTGGTTCCGCCGCCCTCTGACTGACCGCTCGCGGCCCGGGGCACAGGCGGCTTCGCGTGCGCTAACTACCCGGAAAGAGCAGTGGCCCGGCTGGGCAGACCGAGCCGGGCCACTTACCTGTATCTACGCCTCAGAGGTGGCAGACGGAGCAGCCGGCCTCGTCGTCGTCGGAGTCAAGTGCGTCTGAGAGGACTTCCAGGAGGGGCCTGTTCGGCTTGACGCGCTTGGCCGCGCGGTCCAGGGCCGCCTGGTGCTTGGCCTCGATCTCGTCCTTGCGCTCTATGAGCTCCGGGAGCGACTCGCCCTGTGACCAGGTGTAGTTGCGGCCCTTCATGGCCGTGTGGCGGAACCGGACCTTGTCCTCGTACTCGACGGCCTTGTCGTACAGGTCGGGGTGGCGCTCCTTGAGGCCGACCCACTCGTGCTTGCGCTGGAAGAAGCAGAAGTAACAGCCCGAACGCGTGCGCCACTCGTAGTAGCCGGGGAGCCCAATGCCGGCCTCGTCGAGGATGCGCATCACGCCGTCCTTGTCGATACCGTCCTCGCGGAAGGGGAAGACGGCATCGATGTTCGGCTTGGTGCTGACGTAGCCGAGGCGGTTCTCGTCGGCCCGGATCGCGACGTATGAGATGACCTTGTCGTCGCCGACCCACTCCTCCAGCGGCTTGATCTTGAGGTTCTTGGTGCACCAGCGCATCTGGGGGCTGGGCAGGGTGCCCTGGTAGACCTCCATCCAGTGATCGAAGTCCCGGTCGGCGTTGAGTCGCTCGATGGGCTTACCGAGGGCCGCTTCCAGCCGGTTGAGGTACTCGTATGTCTCTGGCAGTTCAGCACCGGTGTCGCAGAAGAAGTACTCCATCTCCGGCACGCGATCGCGCATGTAGATGGCAAGCGCCGACGAGTCCTTGCCGCCTGAGATCCCCAGGACGTGGCGAACCTTCTCCTGGGTGACTGGATCCGTCATGCCCCCTCCTTCGTTTCAGTTGCTGTGACAGCCGGCCCGTCGGCAACGCGTTGTGCAAGAGCGGCGAGCAGGATCCGTGCACCGTCGGGTCCGAGGGCCTGCTCAGCCTGCTGCAGTACGTCGGCCGCGAGCTGGTCGGCCTGGCCGCGGGACTGTTCCGGCACGTAGATCAGCGTCCGTCGTTCCTCTCCTGTCTTGTCCGTCAAGGTCAACAGCCGCGTCTCCAGATTTACTTCCTGCTCGCGGGTCTCGCTGCTGTCCTGGTAGAGGTGGGCGACGCGGTCGAGGGATGCGGACATCTCGCGTGCAAGGCGAGGGAAGATGCCTGCGTCCCGGTCATCCCAGTCTCCGAGTGCCTTGCTGGTGAGACGGACCACGATCGGGTCGAGCCAGTCCTCGTCAGCGAGGCTCTCGCTGAGCACGAAGTCGACGAAGCCCCGCAGCTCCGGGTTCAGTGACACCGTGGCGAAGCCACTCAGCCGCGCCGCGAGTGTCGACCGCAGTTCGGGAAGCGTCGTAGGCAGACGGAACTCTTCGGCGAGAACCGCGACCACTTCTTCCCGCAGCGTGCGTTCGATTCCAGTGATCTCGTCTGCCGCTGCGGTCAGCCGGTCGGCATACTCCGTGGCGGCTGCCGCGTTCGCGCGGGTGCCGGCTTCGATGGGGGCGAGGCCCAGCGCCTTGGGCAGAGCCCTGAAGAGCAGGTCGTCCGGATCCTGGGAGTCTGCCAGGGCGTTGCGCACGGCGAGTGCATCCGGCGAGATGCGCTTGGTCTTGCGAGCGTAGTTGTTCAAAACCATGACGCGTTCGAGCAACGCCCTGGCTACGGACAGCAGATCAGGGTTGCGCAGTGCCTGTGAGCGTGGTGGTTCGACCTTCAAAGACACCAGGAGCTTCTTGATCACGCTGGCGCGCTGCCCCTGTCCGACCGGCGTGTATTTCACGTCGAAACGGGCGGGGGCGGCGAGGATGCGGTCGACGACGTCCGGCGTCAGCCGGGGCAGGTAGGAGCCTTCTTCGAAGAGGGCGACATCGTGTCGGCGGATCACCAGGGCGGTGACGACCAGCAGAGGCCAGACACCGGCCTTCACCCCGTAGGGCGGGCTCATCAGGACCCGGATGATCTGGTCGAGGCTGGTACGCCGGGTTGCTGCGTCCAGCGCCTCCTGCAGCGCCTCCCAGACGGGCTGGGCGTGCTCATGGCCCTCGCCTGGAGCGGAGAAGCCGTACGGCAGCAGGCTGTTGGGGGAATTCTCTGCCTGGATGGTGCTGTTGGCCCGGTGCAGGCCGAGGTAGGCCAGCGCGCCGCTGTAGATGGCTCGCTCTGGACCGTATCTTCCGGCCGTCGCGTCAAAGCCCAGGTATTGCTCGCCGGAGCGGGTGAGCATCGCATCCAGCACATCGCTTCGGGCACGGGCGGCGTTGCTGGTGAGTGAGTGCCGTCCGAGCATCTCGTTGCGAATGTGCGGGGTGTGCGGGAAGACATTTTCGCAGGCGAGGGAGACGAGGCCGCTGAGGCTGCGGGCCGGCAGGCTCGAGCTGTCGGGGGACGCCTCGGGGGCCAGGCCGGCGTTCCACAGGTCCCAGGTGGCGTCCTGGGTCGGCGGGTAGAAGGCCGTCTGGATGACCTCCCGCAGCTCGGCCTCCGCCTGGACGGCTCGGTCGGTGACCTCGCGCCGGGCGACGTGATCGAGTTCCTTGTCTTCGAGCAGCTCTTTCAGGGCGATGAGGTGCGTGGCGGAGCTGAGTACCACGTCGGGGTGGGTGGTTGTTCCGAGGATCACCGGCAGCGTCGAGTTGACGGTAGGCAGCTGGTCCCGGGGGCCGAGGTGGAAGACGAGGAGGCCGTCGGCCGGGTCCTTCAGCTCGTCCGGCGCCTGGATTTCGCGGGTCTCTGGGCCGCTGACGGCGGTGAGGAACACCCGCATCATCCCGGTGACCTGGCTGTGGCGGCCGGCGACCACGGCGCTGGGGAGGTGTGCGCCCAGGCGCTGAACGATGGAGGCATCGTCGAGGTGACTGATGATCTCCTTCAGGCGGGCGTCGATGTCGAAGTCTGTGCCCTGCCAGACGCGGTATTCACCGCTGAATTCCCGGTGGACGAGGAAGCCGCGGCGGACGAGGTCGGCGAGCTCCTCCTCAAGGCGGGCGAAGGCGCTTGCGTCGTCCAGGTCGGTGGGGTCGTGGAGCGCAAGGTGGATCATGTCGCTGGTGGCGCTGAGCGCGCCGTCGGCGTCGATGAGGTTCAGAACGCCGATGGTCTTCAGCAGTGCCTGGTCGGCGTCGGGCAGCCCGTTGGCTTCCTTGATGCGCGCGTCGACTTCGATCCAGCGGCCGGCGTTTGAGGCCGCGAGCAGAGAGGTCCGGCCGGAGTTGAGGAAGTAGTCGTACAGCTGTGGCAGCTGCACCGTGCTGGCACGTTCGGCATCCGGCCGGGAGTGTGCGGCCAGCGAGTCGCGGACGGTGTTGGGCTCTCCGCTGTTGAGGAAGCCCGACAGGCTGCGGTCGTGCTGGCCGATTTGCGCTGCCAGGATAGGCGCAGCGATCGCCGTCAGAGGGTGCAGCGGGTACAGGTTGGCAAAGTCGTCGCTGGCAAGCTCGGTAAGGACGTTCAGGCCGTGGTTCTTCCACGCGAGGGCCGATGCCTGGGCCGAGGCGCGGATGAGGTCCTGGCCCGCTGCGTCGACAGCGGAGTGGTCCAGACGCCGGCGCAGGAGCTCCAGGGAGTCGCCGTGGTGCGGGACGAAGGTGACGTCTTCGAAGCGGCCCTGGATCTTTGCCCATTCGCGGATCTTGAGCTCACTGGAACGCGACGCGTAGTCCATGAACGACAGGTGCTGCAGGGTGACCAGGAAGACGGGCAGGCCGTTGGGCCCGGCGCTGTGCTCGGCAAGCTCCTGCAGGAGGAAGAGATCGTTCTCGGCGCCGGAGAATTCGTTGTGTCCGGCAAGGTGCTCCAGGGTCTTGCCGAACTCGTCGATGATCAGCAAGAGCGGCTGCTGATTGTCGGTCAGGGCCTTGATGGCGGCCATGACCTGCTTCGTCTTCGGCCCGGTCGTCGTCGGGTCTTCGCAGGCCGCGAGTGCTGCGACGACGTTCTTCGGGATGCGCTTGCCCCAGCGGCGCCTTGCCGCGGTGTCCAGCGCACGGGTCACGGTGGCCACCAGAGGTTCCCGCCGCGCGGTGGCCACGGCCCCGAGGAACCCGGTTCCCGTCCGCTCAGCCCGAGCTGTGGCGAGACGCTCGGCGAGGGCTGGGCTGGTGTCCGCAAGGATCCGGTGAGCCTCGTCGCAGCGGCCCTCGTCACGGCCGAGAAGCGCGTCGATCAGGTTAGCCAGCGTGGACTTCCCGGAGCCGTAGGGTCCCGTGAAGGACCAGGCTCGGGGACGCCGCAGGTCGCTGACAGCGTTGGCGATGCGCTCCAGTACGTCAACTGCCTTCGCGCCGACATACGGTCCGTGCAGTTCGTCCTCGACGTCGCGTTCGAGGTTGGTCGACCGCATCTGAGAGCCGACCAGTTCGATTCCGGCCGGGAACTGAGGGGTTGCCTCGTCCTGCGGGGTGCGGGAGGTCCGCGTGGGAGCTGCGGTGGTCACGCGTTCTCCTTAGTCGTGAACTGCTGCTGGTGGTCCTGGGACTTGCGCTCAGCCTTCTCGGCCTTCTCGGCCTTCTCGGCCTCCTCTGCTTCGGCCAACTGCGGGTACTGCGCGCTCCATTCGTCCCGGGTGGGAAAGCCGGGGCGCCGGGTGACGTGGTCGTACTGCTCGTCGAGGATCTCCCAGGCGAGCGCCATCGGATCGCTGGAGAAGGACATGGTCCGCTGGCCGACGGCATCCACCCGGTTGAGTTCCGGGCGGCCCACGGCGACCTTGTCCAGGGCGGCGACGATCTCAGGCTCCCGGACCCGGAAGGCCCGGCCGGGCGCTCCGGGCTCGTTGGCAAGCCGCGCCAGAGAGATGGAGCCGGGCCCCTGGGTGTCGCGGGCGGCGTAGTCGAGGCAGGCGTAGACCAGAACGTGGGCCGGGAGAGAGGTGCGCGTGCCAGTGGTGAACTGCCACTCCTGCTTTCCCCGCGTGCCCACGGAGGTCAGCAAGTCCAGCTCACGGAAAGGGCAGGCCAAGAGGTCTTCATAGGTGGCGCGGGAACCGCTTTGTTCGACCGGCGTGCGCGCATACATCTTGGTCAGGCACTCGACATCCCGGGTGATGGACGCCTCAACCGGTCCATCGCTGAAGGAGAAGTTGACGTGCCGCGTCACGACCTGCGTCATATCCGCGATGGTGAAGCGAGAGAACGGGGCAAGGTGAAACGCCGTATACCAAGCGGGAGCCCAGCATTTGGCGCCCGGCCGCGACGACACGAGCCACCAGTGCAACAGCCACAGGCTGCCAGGTTCCTCAAGGTAGGGATCGGCGCCATCCTTCTCGTCGAGCAGCCACCGCGCTTCCCAAGTCGGGGACGCGTACTGGGCCTTCGTCTTACCCGCCGGGTCGGCGTGCTCGCGGGTGAGCTTGAACGCCTTTGACCAGTACCGCATGGCATGGACCATGTTCTTACCCACGCCGAGCAGGACCGGAGCATCTTCGGCAAGGAAAGCAGCCGGATTGTCCTTGACCTGCATGTATGCCTTATGCAGCCAGCCGAAGCGGGGGGCGAAGGTCTCATGGCGCGCGAAGCTGGAATGTGCGGCTTCCGCGAGCCTGCTGTCTGCCATACGAAGGGCCTCTCAATGCAAGAAGAGATAAAGGGAAATGCTGGAGTCAGTGAGCAGCCGCGCCGGCTGTCGCTGCCATGGCGGCGCGCACCTGGTGGACCGCACGCACCACTGCCTCGGCAGCTGCGGCGGTCTCGTCTGCGGTTGTGGCGTAGCCGAGGGAGAAGCGCACAGTGCACTCTGCTTCCTCCCTGCTCAGCCCCATGGCGAGCAGGACGTGGCTGGGAGTTGGGGCTCCCGAGGCGCAGGCGCTTCCATCGGATGCGGCTATGTGCGGCATGGCGGCCATGACTGCGTCGGCGGGGACACCCGCGAAGGTGATGCTCGCCACGCCCGGCAGGCGGGGGGCTTGTTGGCCGTTGATGCGGCATCCGTCCACAGCCGTGGTCACCATGTGCTCGAGCTGATCGCGCAGTTGGGTCACGCGGGCGACGTCGTCGGCGAGGTCCCGGCTGACGGCCGCCGCGGCAGCTCCGGCGCCGGCGATCCCGGGCACGTTGAGCGTGCCGGCCCTCCACCCCTTCTCCTGCCCGCCACCGGTGATCAGCGGCCTGAACGGCAGCGGTGTGCCGCGGCGTACGAACAGTGCGCCAACGCCTTGAGGGCCGCCGAACTTGTGGGCCGACAGGGACAGAAGGTCGACGTCCACTTCGGAAAGATCCAGGGGCAGCCGGCCGATCATCTGCGTGGCATCCGTGTGGACCAGCGCGCCTGCGGCATGCGCCGCCTTGACGACCGGCGTGAGGTCGGTGAGAACCCCGGTTTCATTATTGGCCGCCATCAGGGAGACGAGACCGACGCCGCCCCGGCCGAGCTCTTCCTCCAGGGCCACGGTTTCCACCAGGCCGTCCGCCCGCATCGGCAAGACGGTCAGCGATCCGGGCTCGTTTTGGGCCAGATCCCGGGCGGTCTCCAGCACCGCGGGGTGCTCTGCACCACTCGTCACGATCCGCGCCCCGCCACGGTGAGCCGCGCGCAGCGCGAGATTGTTCGCTTCGGTTGCCCCCGACGTGAAGATGATCTCCCCGGGTGAGCAGTTGAGCAGGTCAGCAAGGTGCCGACGAGCGACCTCTACACGATGGGCGGCGTCGCGGCCGGGGTGATGCACACTCGACGCGTTACCGACGGCCTGCAGGGCGTCCACAACGGCCGCCAACGCTTCGGGCCGAATTGGCGCCGTCGCATTGTAGTCGAGATACGCCGAAACCAGCCCATCAGACTCATCCCTCATGCCCCACCTCGTCTCGCTCAGCACCGCACACAATCTACTCCTGGTGGAACCCGGACGTGCGCACCGGGGGCGGCACCAGGAGTGAGTCGCGATCGTAGCGATCGAGATCGATCAGTCCGCGAAACCGACACTCAACCCGGAACGCAAACTGTAACTCGAACTAATGTTCCCCATCGCTTGGGTGGCTGCAACCCATATCGGAAAAGGGCGTCAGCTCAGAGGCCGCACGGGATCCTCGATGGGGTCTGCCGCACCTCACCAGCATCCCTGAACTGCGAATACCGCTCGCAGAGACCCGAGTGTCAGTGCGTGGGTTTATGGTGATCAGGCACTGTAACTCTGGGGCGACTCAGAGTTGCGGGCAGCTCTGCATGCACAGAACTGAGGCGGGGGCTTCGCAAGTTGACGGTTATTCAGGCATTGGGGGAAATCTCCCCTGTCTCACAGGGGTGGTGAATCGATGACAGCGTGGTCGCCCGGCCTGTCCTTCCAAGCCGTGCTGGACAGCGCCCCCATGCCGTACATCCGCGAGCGGCTCGGCAAGCACATGTGCGCTCTGCTCGACCTCATCGACGGCGGAAGCGCCGGCGATGAGCGGCTCCGAGCAGTCGCCGCCGTGGCGGTGGACGCAGAGAAGCTCGTCTCCAACCAGACAGACCGCGAGGAGCTGCTGCGGCTCCTGCCCACTGACAAGCAGACAGAGCTTGCCCAACGTCTTGGAACAGATGGCGCGGGCACCGATGCCCTGGCCTACCTGAACGGCCTGAAGTGGGCGAGTGAGCAACAGCGGCAGCTACTGGAGTTCTTCGGCTTCAGCGTCGACAGGGCACCCGCGCCGCCCCCGCTCTTTCGGCAAGACGCCGAACCCGAGTACGGGCTGTTCCCCCACCAACGGCGCGCAGCCGCACGCGTGAAGGAGTTGCTGTACGACGGACCCCGGCGGGTTGTCCTGCACCTGCCGACAGGCGTGGGCAAGACCCGCACCGGAATGAACCTGATCGCCGACCATCTGCGGCAGCACGAGCCCACGCTCGTGGTCTGGCTGGCGCGTGGGCAGGAACTGCTGGAGCAGGCGGCTGCGGAGTTCGAGCGCGCGTGGTCCAAACTTGGCGACCGTCCGATTACGGTCGTCCGGATGTGGGGCGAGGCGCCCACCAATGTGGAGGCGCTGACAGACGGCCTTGTCATCCTGGGGCTGGAAAAGGCCGTCTCCGCGGACAAGAGCGATCCGGAGCTTCTCCGCAAACTCGCATCGCGCAGCACTCTCACAGTCTTCGACGAGGCTCACCAGATCATCGCACCGACCTACCAGCGAGTGGTGGACGCCCTCACCATCCGCCCCGATGCCAGCTTGCTGGGCCTGACGGCCACCCCCGGCCGGACCTGGGCGGACGTCACCCAGGATGAGCGGCTGTCGGACTTCTTCGCCCGCCAGAAGGTCATGCTGCAGATCGACGGATACAGCAACCCGGTAACCGCCCTCATCGAACAGGGCTACCTGGCCGAGCCCATCATGAAGACCGTCGCCTCCGAAGCCGGCCTGCATCTGTCCGCGCGCGATCAGCAGCTGCTCGCGAAGTCCTTCGACATCCCGTCGGACATCATCGCGTCGCTGGCAAGCGACGAGCAGTGGAACCTCAAGGTCGTCCAGACCGTGCTGGAGCTACTGGAACGCCAGCACCGCAGGATCCTGGTATTCGCGGCCTCCGTTGACCATTGCCGCCTGATCGCCGCCGTCCTGTCGGCGCTCGGCCTCGATGCCGACTTCGTCACCGGCGAGTCCTCTGCCCGGCACCGGAACGATGCCATCAGACGCTTCAAGGGCGCCGGCCGACGCCCCATGATTCTGTGCAACTTCGGGGTCCTGACCACAGGCTTCGATGCCCCGGCAGCCAGTGCTGCCATCATCGCCCGACCGACCAAGTCGCTGGTCCTGTACAGCCAGATGGTCGGCCGGGTCATCCGCGGCCCCAAGGCCGGCGGAACCGCCACCTGCGAGATCGTCACCGTCGTCGACCCGGAGCTGCCCGGGTTCGGAGACGTGGCCGAGGCATTCACCAACTGGGAAGACGTATGGGAGACCGCGTGACCGGCGAGGGAAGCAAATACCGGATCGTCAGCCCTTCGCTGACCGTCAAGGCCATGCGCGACAGCGGCTACAAGAACACCGCCTACGCGCTCGCCGAGCTGATCGACAACAGCATCGACGCGGAAGCCACACTGGTTCAGGTCTTCGCCTGTGAGAGCCCGGTGCAGGGCACCACCCAGACGAGGCACCGGGTGGACGCCATAGCCGTCCTCGACAACGGCAAGGGCATGGACGCCGAACTCCTGCGGCGCGCCCTGAAGTACGGCGACGGCCTCGGGGGCGACCGCAACCGCATCGGGCGCTTCGGCATGGGTCTTCCCAACTCCAGTATGTCCCAGTGCACCAAGGTCGAGGTCTGGTCCTGGACCAATGGGTCCCCGAACGCCATGTACACCTACCTCGATCTTGAGGAGATCAACGGCGGACTCGACGACGTCCCCAGCCCCGTACACCGCCCTGTACCGGAGTACTGGAGCGACCTCAGCGAGGCGCCCCTGGGCACCACCGGCACCCTCGTGGTCTGGTCGGACCTTGACCGGGTCAAATGGCACGGCGCCGGCGCCACCCTGCGGAACACTGCCGAGCTGATCGGCCGTGTGTACCGGCACTACCTCCACGACGGCAGAGTGGAGATCAAGATGGCGCCGGTCCGCGAAGGAAAGGTCCTCGAAGGAGACAACGGGGCGTACTTCGCCGAGCCCAACGACCCCTTGTACCTCATGGGCTCAACCGGGACGCCGCCCCCGTTCGGGAACAAGCCCATGTTCGAACCCTTCGACATGGGCAACGAGAAGGAACCCGGGGTCGCCTACTTCCCGATCACGGTCGACGGGACGAAGTACAACGTGAAGGTGCGGGCATCCATCGCCCGGCCCGAGGCCCGCCGCGCCGACGTCGAAGGTCACCCGTGGCCCGAGAATGCGAACCCCAACCGCGACGCCGGTTTCCACCCGTGGGGTCAGCATGCTCGACGGAACATCGGGATCTCCCTTGTCCGGCAGGGGCGCGAACTCGACCTCGATTCCAAGTGGGCAATCGGGTACGACCCCGTCGAGCGCTGGTGGGGCATCGAGGTGGAATTCCCCCCGGAGCTCGACGACATCTTCGGCGTCACGAACAACAAGCAGACCGCCACGGTCTTCTCGTCTCTCGCCCACTTCGACTGGACGGCCGAGGCCGAGGGCGACGAGACGCCAAAGGCGTTCAAGGACCGCATCGCCGAATTCGGCGACCCGCGCCTGCCCCTGATCGATCTCGCGCTCTACCTGGAGAAGAACCTCCTGCCCAAAATGCGGCGGAAGCTGAAGCAGCACACGCTGGGCAACCGGGGAGGCAAAAAGCGCCACGACGACGTCGTCACGTCCAAGGCCACGGACGCGGTGAAGCGCCGGCAGGAGGACGGTCACACGGGAACGACCGACCGCCTTGCAGAGGAGGCCACCGAGAACGACAAGCGCCAGGAGCAGTTCGCGGCGCTCACCGAGCGGCACCACCTCGACGAGGACACCGCCCAGTCCATGGTCGACGAGGCGCTGGAGAAAGACTGGCGTGTCCGCTGGATCTCCAGCCCGCAGGACTCCACGGCGTTCTTCAACATCGACCTCATGGCCGGCATGCTGCAGGTGATCTTCAACACCGAACACCCGCTGCACAGCGAGCTGATGACCGTCCTTGAAGACGTGCCCGAAGACGCGAGCGAGACCGAACTCCGCCAACGCCTGGCCCGCGCCTCCGACACCTTCAAACTCCTCGTCTTCTCCTGGGCCCGCATGGAGGACGAGATCCCCAACAAGCGGGACCGCGCCAGGATCTCGGACGCCCGGCGCGACTGGGGCCGCTACGCCCGCGACTTCATCGAAGACGGGAGCGATGACGAGTGACGCAGCCGGACCACGTCTGGCAGCAGATAGCCGACCTGATGAAGGGCGCCACCACGCGAGTGATCCTCGTGGCGCCCTTCATCAAGAAGGCCGTCTTCGAGGAGACCCTCGCCTCGGTGCCGACCTCGGTGGAGACGATCGAATGTGTCACGCGCTGGACTCCGGCGGAAGTAGCCGCCGGAGTCTCCGACCCCGAGATCATCGAGGCGGCGGAGCGGGACGAACGCGTACAGATCACTCTCTGCCCGTCGCTGCATGCCAAGATCTACGTCGCCGACGTCCGATGCCTGGTCGGATCCGCGAACCTGACCGGCAAGGCCACCGGCCGAGTCCCCAACGCCAACGTGGAGCTCTTGCTGGAAACGCCCGTCACGCATCCCGAAGTGCAGCGCGTCCTCAGCTTGATCGAGTCCCGCTCGACAGCTGCCACACCCTTGGTGGCCGCCCTTGTCCGGAAGCAGGCAGAACTTCTGAAGGAGGAACGCATCCCGCCTCCGGCCGAGGGCGAACCCGCCCCTCTTTGGTACCCGGAAACGAGACGCCCGGAGAACGTGTTCGCGCTCTACAGCGGGCGAACACGATTCACCTCCCCGGTTGAGGCCGGCATCATCCAGGACCTTGCCATGCTCGATGTCCCGGCAGGTTTGGCGGAGCACGACTTCAACACGGCGGTCGAAGCTCGGCTGCACGCCATCCCAGAACTCCACAAGCTGCTCGTCGGCGAGCGCCTCAGCAACATCGAGCTCCAGAAGGCCATCGTGGAACGGACAGGAGACCCGGAAGACCAGGCGCGGAGGACGACGGAGACCCTCGCGGCCTGGCTGCAGCACTTCGGCCGCTATTACACCGAGGTGGGCTCATGGGAGCTGCGGCCGGGACGGGAGCACACCTAAGATCTGCGTGCACGGCGTAGAGGGGCGGAGCAACTCCCCCGCTCATCGCCACCCCACGGAGACGAAGGTGATGGGAAGGCCCCCTCATGGCACAGGTGCGGGTCCCGTTCCTGCTGGGCCATGCCGAAATCGCCTCCCTCTATCGAGTAGAGCGCCAGACATCGCAGAAATGGCGGACAGAGGGCGCCCTCGCCGCACCTGACCTGGTCGCGTCCGGCAACCCGTACTGGCTGCTGGCGACGGTAATGCGGCTCAACGGCGTCGGCGACCGCCACGTGGCGGAAGACCAGCTGATCTCCTACAAGACCAGCATCCCCCACGGCTACGAGGTCCAGGACAAGCAGGACCTGCCCGTCATCCTCGGCATCCAGGAGGTCGCCCGCATCCTCGCGCGGGACGCGCAGGCGATCTCCCGATGGCGTAACCGGCGACAGATCGCCGAAGCCGACCTGACCCTCTCCGGCTCCCCTCTCTGGCTCCTGGAGACCATCCTGGATGATGCTCAGCAGCGGCAGCGCACCATCCTCCCGTCCGAGGTCGAACTGCTACGTACAGGTCACCGCGCCCCGCAGAAACCACGTGGCCGCAGACAAAGAGCGCCCCTCTCGCAGCCGCCACACAAAGCCCCGCCCGCAGCGCGAACGTTCACCGGCGCTGACCGGGCGGCAGCGGTCGAGTTCCTGGCAGCAGTCCTGGCAGAGGGACACTCTGTGGTCATCGAGCCGCGACCTTAGCCGGCCTTTTCCGTCCTGACTGGGACGGATCCCAGGACGCGATATCGCCTCCAGGCAGTGTTCGCCGACAGCTGTGAGAGAAACACTTGATGCGTCGCTCTTCAGTCCATACTGTCTCTCACATGCCGATCTTGTCACACACCCCCGGAGCCCACCACGACAGTCCGACGAAAGCGGGCCCACGGACCGACCTCGACCTGGCCGGTCACCGGTCAAGTGAACGCCCGATGAGGGTCATCTCCTACGGAGGCGGAGTCCAGTCGACCGCGCTGCTGGTGCTGGCCGCCCAGCGCGAGATCGACTTCTCCACCTTCCTCTTCGCCAATGTCGGGGACGACAGCGAGCACCCGGCGACCCTCGCGTACGTTCGCGAGATCGCCATCCCTTATGCCGAGCGTGCGGGACTGGACATCCATGAGCTCAAGCGACACCGCCGTGACGGGGCCACGGAAACTCTCATGCAGCGGCTGAACCGGCCAGATACCCGGTCGATCCCCATCCCGGTCCGTATGGCCAACGGCGCTCCGGGCCGCCGCAACTGCACCGCAGACTTCAAGATCAAGGTGGTCGGGCGGTGGCTTCGGGAGCGTGGCGCCACCGCGAAGGCACCGGCGGCGGTCGGCATCGGCATTTCGCTCGACGAAATCCATCGCGCCAACCGTCGGCGGAGGGAAGCCCACGAGGTCATCGAGTATCCCCTCCTCGACCTCGGGCTGCGCCGAGACGACTGCGAGCGCATCATCACCGAGGCCGGCCTGCCGGTACCGCCCAAGAGCTCCTGCTTCTTCTGCCCCTTCCGTACCGTCGACGCCTGGCGTCACCAGCGCAGGCACGAGCCCGAGCTGTTCGCTCGGTCGGTCCGGCTGGAGGAGGCAATCAACCGCCGACGGGCTGCGCTCGGCCGGGATGACGTTTATCTCACGAGGTACGGCATGCCGCTCACACAGGCCATCCCCGATGAGCGCCCGGGGGAAGGTGACGTCGATGAGGATGAGGGAGCGTGTGACTCCGGCTGGTGCATGACCTGATACGTACCGAGCAGGCCACGATGGGTGGGCCCGAAGCCATGGCTTCGGGCCCACCCATCGTTTGCCCCTGGGATGCCGACGTGGCCGCCACAGGGCACTGCAGGTGCCGGAATCAGAGCTCGGGCGGCTCGCCGGGCTGGAGGTGGAGGACGGCGAGGTATTCGCCGTAGGGCATTTCTTCGTCCACCCATCGGCTGCCGCCTGCGGGGTCGGGAATCCACATGCCGTCGAGAAGGTACTTGTCGTCGAAGACGGCGACGCGGTCTTCCTTCACCGCTGCCGCCATCAGCAGCTGCATGCCCAGCAGCAGCACCGTGGAGGCTTCCTTGACCGTGCAGACCTCGGTGTGCCCCGTGGGAAAGACCTTCCCGTCCGCGTCGCTGCCCGGCTCAGGGATGGACGCATGGCCCAGCACCGCCATCTCGTGCAGGGCAATCGCCTGAGTCACCGCTGCCGCCACCGGCGTGCCAGCGCCCGGCACACCGTCCGGGGCATGCGTCCGCAGATGCTCGGCGACCGCATGTGAGTGCACAGGCCATGTGTCGGGGTGTTGTTGCAGCCGCTGCTCAGCGGCCTCGACGGCCAGGCCAGGCTCCGTGGTGTCTGGGTACAGCAGCCGGACGAATCCTTCGAGGGCTGCGCGCAGGTAGCCGAGACGGACCTGGTGCTGCTGCCACTCCTCCATCATCTCGGTCCATACGGCGTCGAAGTCGAGGCCCGCTGAGCACATGCCGCCGTCGTCGTAGGACATGTCGAACGTCACCGTGCACAGGCCCTGGGCGAGACGCAGCCACTTGTAGGCCGTGTCCCAGCCGTTCTGTGCGCCGGGGACTCCTGTGACGGCGGAGGCATGCTCCACCCAGTCGGTGAGTTCACGGACATGGTCCTCGGGCTCAGACAGCGCGAGGGTGGACAGCGTTCGGTATGAGGGCAGGCAGGAGCCCTCCAGCCGGGTGGTGGTCATGGGTGGAGCGTGGCACACGGCACTGACAATCACCGCGGTGCCAAGAGCCGGAGCCAGGCTCAGGTGCTGGTGGTGCGCCGCACGAGCCGGTGGCCTCGCAACTCCCGCCCGCAGCGAACGAGTTCGCGCTCCCATCCCTCTTCCGTGCCGATCAGGTGCGGGCTCTCGTAAAGACCGGCACGGACTTCGGCTTGGGTGAGCCGCCGGTACTTGGGTGCGTCGGGATCATCCTCGGCAAGGAACTCGTGCTTGCGGTGCAGCAGGGGACGGTTGGTGGAGTCCGCGTACGAGGTGAAGGAGGACTTGAGGGTCTTCAGGTCGACGGCGTACGAGGCCGCGATTCGCGGATGGGGATCCGTGTCGAACTCGGGGTAGTCGAGCCAGCTGACGCCGCGGCCCTGGTGGCGGAGCTTGACGACGGACCACTCGCCAGGACGGCCGGCGGCAATGCTCGCGCACTGCTCGTACAGGCGCAGCACGGCCGGGATCCGGTGGAGTGCGCGGCGGTGAACGTACAGGGCGGTCGCGGTGAACTTGCCGGCGATCGATCCGTTCATCGCCCGGCGGACGTATGCGTCGTCGCGCAGTTTGAACAGCAGCCGATCCGCTCGGTGGCACGCCTCGGTGTACGACGGGAAGAAGGCACGGATGTCCAGTTGAACCGGCAGGGGCAGACTGCTGACCGGGCCTCGGCCGTGAAACAGCTCCAGCGCGAGGAACTGCAGTGTGTCGAGGGCTCCGCGCTCGGCGCTTCGTTCTACCTTCGCGGGGTCGGCTTCCTGCTCGGCAAGGCGCTTGAGTTCAGCGGGGCGCAGGTGGCCAAGGAGGCTGATGATGGGCTGCGGCATTTCCTCCAGCTGAGGCATCCTGCCGCGCTGTTCGAAATGAGCGACGACTGAGCTGATCGCCGAGGCGGTGTCCTCGGACGCCAGCCACCCCCCGTCAGGAGCGACCTGTCGGGCGAGGTAACTCAGGCGGGCCGCATCGTCCTTGAACGCGTAAACGATGCCGGGTGCCGCCGACACGCAGCGGACGCCGGTGGCCTCCTCGACGTAGTCGCGGAGCTCGCCAGCGGCGTAGAGGCGCTGGAAGGTGCGGCGCTGCGTGAGAATGCCGTCGCCGTACTCCGCGCCTTTGATCTGGTTGCGCTCCCACCTCAACCGCGCGGACACGACCAGCACCGATTTAGCGAAATCCCAGGCTTGTAGGAGCGTCTCGCGTCGTTCGGCGGGATTCTCAATGACGTTCAGGACGTAGGTGAGAAGGACCACCTCGGCCGGCTCACGCCGCCCGTCCGGGAAGTGGACCGGGTCCCACCCCGCGGCATCGAGGCCGAGGTGCTGCAGTGCCCGTACATCGCCGCCACGTCCGCACCCGTAGTCCAGTACTCCCGTGTCGGGTTCCAGCTGGAGGTCGCCGACGGCGCGACGAGCCGGCAGCGACAGGCCAACTCGGCCGATCGCGGTCTGATGCCTCTGGCTGCTCCAAAGCTGCTGTGTCATCGGCGTCCCCTGATCCACGGACAGGCCAGCATGCGACAGCACTGAACTTTAACTGACACCCGATCCGGCGACCCGGCTTACGCGGAGTCGCACCTCCCAGCTGACCTCGGGTGACTCTGCTCTCGCCACGATTGCGGGCGTGGCGGGTCGTCCACGTGACGAGGCCGAGGGGTCTGCCCGGGTTACGCCTGAAGCCGGCAGGAGGGCGCGACGGTCGGGCAGGTGGCCCGGATCTCCGAAGAGGTGTGCCGCTCGCTTCAGCGCAGGGTGATGGGGCGCTTGGGCACGTCGTTGACGAGTAGCCCGGCAATCAGGCCGAGGAGGCCGTCGGGATATGCGTACACCTCGTCTGCGGCGGCCGGAGAGCCCGCCGCAGGTCGCGATGATCACGGCAGGGGCTCCGCCGCGGCAATCCGGCATTTACCGCGACAGACGCCCCGGCCCCTGACCAGGACGTTGGATACCCGCAGACGATACCTGGCCGTAGCTACACGAGAACCGAGCCAACTACTCTGGCGGCAGATCTTCTGAACCGGAAAGGGAGGCCGCCGTGCCCGAACCGAGCATCCCCGACGAGGACGGCGAAAACGCCGCCTCCGTCGAGACCGCCAAGCCCCTGTCCAAGAAGAAGATCCTCCTCGGCATCGGCGCCGTGGCCGTCGTCACGGTCGGCGGCCTACTCATCAAGCTCGCCCGGAAGGACTACGCCACCGAGGACATCGAGACCGCCGAGTCACTCGATACCAGGGTCCCGACACCTGCGGAGCTTGAGTTCGCCACCATCGTACGCGCTGCCGCAGAAAGCGTGGGGAAGATCATGAACGTCTCCACGAGCGGCTTCACCGTGGAAGCAAAGATCCGATCCAACTCCGGCAGGGGAACGTGGACGGCGCACTTCCAGTTTGATGAGGAGACAGGCCACTGCCACTACTCCCATCCCTACCGGGGCGCGACCGCGCCTCTGTTCTTCATCGAGGAGGTCCAACGGCGACTCAGCGAAGCAGCAACCGCCTGACAGCCAGTTCCCCGCTCAGCCGGGGCAGCCAGCGGCAAGGACCCTCCCTACACAGCGCGGGAGACGGCCATCTCCCGCGCCCAGCCAGCCCGTTACGGGATCTCCCGCTGCCCGTCCCAGATGAACATGCGCACCGCGGCCGCTAGGGACGAGGTGCGTGCTCCTGGCTGCTTGTTGGTCCGGACAGTCAGCGGGCGCGATTCCACCAGTCGACGCTCTCCAGCGCTAGGACCTGTTCCTCCAGGAGGCGGGCGGCCTCGCCATCTGCGGTGATAGCCCAGCAGACATACAGGTCGGCCCACGTCAAGGCAGCCTTGCCCCACGCGGTCGCCCGCATCGGCTGACCGCTCTCGACTTCCGCAAGGCGCTCGCGCAACCAGTCCAAGTCGGCCAGCGCCCGGTCGAAGACCGCCTCGCCGAGCCCAGAGGCCAATGCCTTTCCACTGGTGTACCGCCGTATCCGGCCCCGCAGCCCCTCGCCCTGGCGCTCACCCGACATGCCAACGTAGACAATCGGGCCGTTCTGGCCCCGCCTGGCAAGGTAGACGCCCGGCAACCGCGGTACCTCAGCGCCGACCAACGGCACCCACTCCGACCACGCAGCCAAGGCCAGGACACCCTGACTGATCACCGGATGCACTCGTCCGACTCCGCCAGCTGCGGCCGACGGTTCCTGCTCTTCGGCTTCCTCGAAGAGCTCAAGTAGGTCGGGTTCGCGGGGGCTGGCCTCCCTGGCCTTGGAGATGTCGTAGACCTTGGCGGTCTTCGGAGCGCAGGCACCCGACGGCGTCCAGGACAGGAGTCCAACAGGTGGACCTACCGGCTCCAGGCCAACGTCGCGGATCTGCTGCCACGTCCGAAAGCGCTTGGGCAGCGTCTGAGGGGTGAACTCGCGCAGTTGCTCGGGCTCCGGCACAGCAACGTCGTCCTCGAAGTACGGGTCGCCGAACAGGTCGTAGCCCATCGGCTCACGGTGCATCATCAGTCCTCTGGCCGGAGGTACAGGGTGCTGATCAGGCTACGCAGCAGGGCCCGGCCGGTGGGGCCGAACGTCGGTTCAGGCAGTGCCGAACAGAAGCGGAACTCGGTGAGGGCACTGCGGAACTCAGCACCCTCAGCTGTGCATCCGGCTTCACAGGCGACGTGCAGTTCTCCCTGCCTCATCACACCAGCCGCCGGCGGGAGCCGAGCTTCTGGCGGTTGCGGGCCTGGTCGGCCTTGTCCGGGATGGTGCAGCGGATCCCGCGGCGGCGCAGGTAGACGCGGTTCCTGCGGGAGGCGTACGCCTCCGGCTCATTGCTGAGCTTGGCGACGTCGGGCAAGGCCCCCACGGCAGCCGCCCGCACTGACCGTCATGCGGCCTCTGGCCAACCGTCGAACGAAAGGATCGGGCCCCCGTCCAGGTACCGCTGCACGGCGACCAGGGTCGTGTGCGTGAAGGGCTGCGGAAGGTCGTCCGGTGGCACCCAGGCGATGGTGTCGTGCTTGTGCGGTTCCGCATTGTGGGGAGTTCCGCTCCACCGGTCGGTATGGAAGATCAGGGCCATGAACATCCCCGGGACCTCCGCTCCCCAGGAGCCATGGACTACGTGGACAAGACGCAGGTCCGCCTCGGCAACCACAACGCCCGTCTCCTCCTTCAGTTCCCGTACCGCAGTCGCGGTGATCGGTTCCCAGGGCTCGCCCTTGCCGCTGGGAACATCCCACTCGCCGGGCGCGAAATCCAGGTGACTGCTCCGGCGCAAGATGAGGAGTCTGCCGTTGTCGGGATCCGAGACGAGTACAGCGGCGATGAGCCGCGTCGTCATCGGTTCGCTCTTCCACCGGGCCGCTGGGTGATCGGACTCAGTCAATAGCCTTCCTCCAAATGATCTCGACGGCGTGGGAGCGATACACCCAGCGCAGGGCGGGCCAGTCTGCCGCAGAAGCCGTGCGGTCCGCCTCGTCTTTTCGCAGCACGCCCCCCTTTGCTGGACGAACTGGCACGCCGTCTCCGGCGCTTGAGGGGCCTCGGCCGTTGGGGCAATGGTCCGCACGGATGCGGCACACCCTGGTCACGGTCTGCTTCTTGCTGGGTCCGCCGGGTCCTGTCGCCGAATATCGGCACTCCGCCCTGGTGCTTGCCGTACCGCGACCAAAGAGCTTGTCCTGATCAAGCGCACCAAGCTGGGTCAGGAACCCTACTGAGTGACGGTCGGCGGCGGAGTGGAAGCAGACGACCAGAACAAAGCGCCCTGCTTCCTGACGCGTTCGGGGAGATCGGCAGCATAGTGGACCGCGCTGAAGTCGCGTAACTGATCACCGACGGTGCACCGCACGCAACCGGGCACCCTGGCCAGCCTCGCTGGAGCCCGGAATCCGAGCCCCTCGTCACGCCGTACTGCCGTGCCGGACGCGCAATATAGCTGCGGAGGCCCGGTTACCGAAACCGGGCCTCCGCAGCATCATTGGTAGTCCACCGCCAAATCCGTGACCACCAATGCGCAAGGGAAGTAGACGACCACCACTCACAACCGAATAACTCGCCTTGCCGTCCTCTCGGCTTTGAAGCCTTACGCCGCGGCGTAGCTGAGGCGGAACAGGTCCTGGGCACGCTCCAGGTCCCGCTCCGTACGCAGCTGCACCTCCAGGTCACCTGTGCCGTGGTGACCGAGCCCCGTCACGTCCCGGGTAAGACCGGGGACGATGTCGACCGCCTTCGGGTCGGCCTTGAGGTAGACGAGGAGCTTGGTCTGCTGGGGCGGACAGACGCAGGCGAAGTTCCGCAGTCGCTGATAAGCCGCGTAGTGCTTGCGCTGGACCCGGGTGATCCCCTCCCCAAGGCCGAGCAGCACCTCGTCGACCGCCTCTGCCAGCTCCGCCAGGGCTCCGCCCTGTACACAGGCAGACCTCACCCCGGCCCCGCGCCGGCGAATCCGCCTGCCCGTAGCCGAATGCCCGTTGACGGAAGCCACCGTCTCAAGGCCGATGAGGTCGTTGCCGAAGTACCGGTAGCGGACCAGGTCGATCGAGCGCCGGTGCTCACTCACGGCGTGCGCGTCGTAGCGGGTGAAGTCGCCAGCGACACAGATCAGCCTGGGTGCGCTCCACAGGATCTGGGACGCGGCCGACGCCCCGAATCGGTCGCGGACCAGGTTCCGGAACGCGTCCTTGTGGGCCATGAGCCACGCCATGTAGTAGAGACCCTGGTGAATCACCCCCGGATCAGTGCCGCGCTTGTACTCGACGACCACGGGTGCGAAATTCTCGTCGACTCCCAGTGAGTCGATCCGCCCGCCAGCAACACAGTCGATGACGTACTCGCTCGCCAGGAACCGCACGCCCAGCATTGTCTCCATGTGCGCCTCGATGAGGTTCTGCACGTCCGCCTCGACCTCAGCAAGGCGCGGCGGGACCTCGGTCACGCCGCCATTCGTCGCGTGGAACAGCTTCAGGCCAGCCACCTTCCCCTCCTCGGCTCGGTGATCACCAACGCCGATCAGGTGCAGGTTTGTTTCCGCGGGGAGCTTCGGAGGCGTGAAGGTCGTGTGAGACCCTACGTACGGCCCGCCCGGAGAACGCACGCGTCCCCCGGCCATCAGGGATCTACGATTCCCCCATGTGTCCCCCGCGCCCTGGGGGACAGCGCAAGGAAGCTGCGTTTTCGCAGGTCAGCCCCGTAGCTCAGTGGATAGAGCAGGCGCCTTCTAATCGCCTGCTCTGAATTCTTGCACCCGTAGCCCCGACTTCGACACCGCCCGCATCGCCGAGTCCGGCACGCAGGACAAGGTCGCCCAAGCTAAGGGCGGGATCGCCGAAGCCCTTCCCACCACGGGGCTCACCGTCCTCAACGCGCCCCATTTCACGGCCGTGACCGAACGCGCCGACGCCCGCGTCATCGCCTACGGCTCGGACGCACCGCCAGCATCCGTGCCACCGAGGTCGCCCTCAAGGGACAGGACTGGCCCTCCTACGTGGGCATCTCTCCTGGGGAAGCGGTCTCTTCCTGATCGCCGTCATCTGGTGAGGTGGCAGCCTTTACAACCGCCCCCAGGAGGTCGGTGATGGTGTTTCGATATGCCTCCGCAAGTTCGGCAAGCATTTCGATAACAGCGGCCGTGCCGGGTTCGTCGACATCGATATCGGCGTCAGCGGAGTTCTCCACCTTATCTCTCCGCTGGAGGGCTGCTGCTCTTCTTGGCAAGTGGGCCGCATACCGCAAGACAGCCGACTCCTGCTCGGTGAGATCGCGGCCGAACCTGTTCAGCCACTCTGCCTCGTCTTCCGGGCCGTCGTTAGTCGTGAGGTCGACCAGGATGGCCAAGACGTTGTGGTGAATCTCGTGCAGCCGCGCTCGCACGGTAGGCCGCGACCAGCTGTCGTTTCCCGGTTCAGGTAGCGCATCGAGGGTCGCAGCCAGTTTCGCCGCGTATGGGGGCGGCCATCCGGAGGGCCACGAGGACCGGGCCTGCCAGAGTCGCAGGATCGCGTCCCGTGCCTCAGCAGCGCGGGCTGCGGCGTCCGGCGCGTTCCGCTCACGCGCCTGATCGGCTTCCGTCACGAGGCGAGCTGTGTAGTGTGCGAGCCACCGGACCAGGGTGTTGTTGGTGTGCTCGTCGCCGAACTCGGCCAGGATGCGTTCGCCCAGCTCAGCGACGGAGTCCACTGGCGGCGAGGTCTCCGGTGGCGTCGAGGAGATAGATGCGGCTGACGGGGATCCGGTACCCGTCTCGTCGTTGTCCAGTTCGGCGCCGTGCAATCTGAACCTCCGTGATCAGGCTTTTTCCTGTGGCAGCGAGATACTGCAGCAATCCGTCCCGCCTGACGTGGACACGGTAGCCAGATGAGACGAGCGTAGATTCTGGGTCACGTCCCGGGTCAGGGTCAGCCCATTGCTGAGCCTGCGCCACGATGCCTCCGTCGTGCGCTGTCAGCGTTAGATGGGCGGCGTCGACTGCCGTGCGGCTCTGAATCCTGAATGCCTTCCCTGGCAGGGGAATTTCACGACGCAGCTCGTAGGCATATACATCGTGCCGGTCAAGGTATTCCGCGGGCTCGTAAGGACGCAGGATCCATCCGCTGAGGTGAAAGGCACCTTCGTCGACTTCGAATTCTTCCTCTTCTTCGTCGGGCAGCTTCCAGTCTGTCGGATTGGAGGCCGAGGCGAGGGCGCGCTGTAGGTCGGCGGAATGGCGAGGATCCACAAGGGCCGAAGCCACGCTCACCGTCTCGAGGGTGCCGGAATCCTGGAGACGTACACTCGCCGCCACACGGATCATGTCCGATACACCGCCTACCCGGTCGTCGATGGTTAGCCCGAGGGCACGATCGAAGTCAGCGAGCGATGCAGTATCCCAGGTGACGGACCGCGCCCGGGGCAGAAGAAACTCCGGATCGGCCGGGACCGGTGTCCCGAGGTCTGCGAGCCAGCCGGTCGGGGCCGGGAGGTGTGGTAGCAGCCAGTCCTCCCAGGAATCATCTTGTTCATGTGCCAGGGTTCCGGCACGGACCGGACGGCCTTCGTCAGCGAGGTGCCCGGCTGTGGCCATCATGGCGTGATACTCGATGTAGAGCCGGAGACTCTCCTCGCGAGGAATGCTTCCGTGCCTGTGACCGGTGCGTTCGTAGGAGCGCTCGTCGCGCAGCTCTCGGACATCGGTCCACCAATCGTCCGTGCTCAAACCCCATCGGTCGATGATGAATTCCTCGGCGGTCTCGGCGATGACGTCCACCTCGACGTCGAAGACCTCGGCCAGTGGCCCGTACCAATAGGGGATGGTGTCCATGGAATCGAAGTCGTAGCGACCGTTGCGGGAGGTTCTGTCGCGTCGCGCGTAACTGCGTCCGTAGTCCACGAACCAACTGGAGGGCTGGTTGGCCAGGCGAAGCATCTCGACCTGCGTGGGATCGGCATTGGCTGCTGCCGCAACCGCCAGGCCAATGCGACGCGCCAGTTCACGGATCTGTGCATGCGGGAACACTCGATCAGTAGCGACGCGCATGAACTCACGGAAGTGCGCGGCAAGAATATTGGGACGCTCCACTGCCACCCGCTCAAGTGCCGCAAGAAGTGCGGCGATCGCCGAGAAGCTGTAGAACTGCAGGCTCGCGTCCCGGAAGGTTCCCGGCTCATTGTCGTCCAAGCGTCGTATGAGGTCCGCTACAAGCGACTCGGCGTCAGCAGCAGAGGAGGCGCCCAGTAGTTCGCGAGTGGAATGCGCCGCACGCCAGCGGAGTTCCCGCTGAGGGTGCCCGAAGGTGCTCCAGAGCAGCAGGGAAACGGCCATCGCCGCGCTCTTCCGTTCGGCGGCCACGGTGTCGGGCGGAACACGGTCGTCGAGGAGCCCCAGAAGGGCCGAGCCGGCATCGACGGTGGGGCACAGATGTCCAAGGAGGGCTGCGACGCTCCGCCATCCGTAGGCCCGCAGCCCCTGCCGTGCCTCCGGCAGGGCGGCCAGAGCGGCGTGGCGGATGGCCAAGTCGTCTCCGAAGACCCTTAGTTGTTCGATCGTGCTTTGAGTGTCATGCCCCCAGAGCACCTCGGTGAAGAGTCGACTAACCAGGTCGGGAAGCCTTGCGGCCGCCCATGTCGCTACCGCTGGTGTGGAACTCCAGCGGCGGACGTGGTCGGACAGGACCGCTAGCGCGTCGTTCGTGTCCAGGTTCGGCAGCGACGCGACAGTTGTCAGAGCGTCCAGGCGCTGTCCGTAGGGGGTGTATTGGAGAGCCGCCGTAATGAATCCACGCAGTTCTTCACCGTAGACACGAGCGTCGGTCAGTGTTCGCACGTCCTCTGCCATCGACACCCAACTGCGAGACGTGGCCCCGGACAGCAAGGCTTGAACCTCGGGAGCGTGACGCTTACTACCGCCCCAGTTTCTGCTGGAAGCCTGGCCAATGACCGAACCTTCCGGTACGTCTCCGAGCCGAATTACGGCTTCGAGCGCCTGCCGGATGCTGCTCCCGTGTCCCATCTGCTCGGCAGCGTCGACAAGGTGCCGCGCCCTTGCCAGCTGATCGCGTGCGGGAACACGACGCCGCACCCATTCCGCGGCTCTCAACAGGACACGGCGGCACTCCTGCCTTTCCGTAGCACCGCTCGCCGCCAGCCTTTTGGCGACGTTGAGCTGCAGAAGCCAACGACCTCCGTCGTCGGTGATCAAGTGGTCCAGGAAGAGAAGCTGCTGCGAGGGGATCTCTCCGTTGTGAACTGCACCGGTCAGTGCGGCAGCCAAGGTGGACGAGATCCCGATGCGGTCCTGGTCATCCCATCGGCTGGCAGCCGCAAGGCCGGTGAAGGGGTCCAGGCGAGCCGCCGCGCCAGCGATCTCCGCGTAGGGAATCTCGGCGGCTTCACTCACGTGCGGGGCCATTAGTTCCGCGGCTCGAACGAGGCGCGCGGCGGTATGAGCTGGATCAAGACCGGAGTTGTCGGCACGGTGGGCGAGGTCTACGTGGACCTCCAAGAGACGGGCCGCGTCGTCGTTTACCCCGGTCGCTGCTTCCACAGCCTGGTCGAAGAGATGTCTTCCCAGATCCACATCCACCTTCGCTCCCAGCTCCGCCAAACGAGCAAGGAGGTCAAGGCGTTCCTGTGCTGGATAGTCGTTGCTGTTGACGTAGTCGGCCGCCCTCGTGCACAGGTCAGCTGCCATGCCCTTGAGATGCGAGTGTGGCAGGAGTAGGGCCGCCAGTTCCATCCAGAGTTCAGGCGCACCGTCACGACGGATGGCCTCGGCGGCCCCGGCCAGACGAGCGACGGCCTCCTGTGCCACTTGGGTGTCCAGGGCGGCGGAGGCCACTAGGCTTGCCCAGGCCGGATAGGACCTGTCGTGCGTGAACCACCGGTGTGTGGCCCGCTCCATACGTGCGGCGATTCCTCGATCACAAAACGTGAGGACCTCGTCGGCCTCCGCTTGCCCCAAGGACGCGCGTGCAGCCAGCACGGCGGCTGCGGCGATGGCCTTCACGAGTTGGAGCCATTCATCGCGTTCGCGCGCCCGGGGGTCAGTAGTGCGACCCGTTTCGTCGGTGCGTGACTGCAGTGTGGCGGGAACGAGCGCGGCGACGTCCATGTCGTTGCCGCTGAGCACTGCGTCTGCGGCATGGCAGCGCAGAAGCACAGTGCCTGGCTCCATGGATCCCGCATAGTTCGAAATACCGCTGGGCAGCGCCGTAGACCAGCGTTTGGCCAGGTCGGCGGTCAGCTGACGGTCGCCGTGCCGGAGCGCCTCGTCGAGCACTCGTGACTGCACTGGCAGAGGCTCGGCAGGCAGGTCCAACAGCAACGCGGCAAGTACTTCGTCGACCCACTCCGCGTCCGGCTCATCGGAAGGCGATACGACAGCGGCGAAGACGCGTGCCTGCGCCTCCGCCGGAACCCGGTACCTCTTCAACAACCGTCGTACGACGGCAGGATCGACATCATCCGCGAGGCGTTCTGCCAGTGCCACGGCGGCCTCCAGCACGAGGTCACCGGGGCGCCATCGCCGCAGTTCTCTCAGCGCGGCCCTGACTCCGTCAAGTCGATAGCACGCCTCCGCTGCCGCGGCAACGTCGTCCGGCGTGACATCCCAGTGCTTGCCCTCCCCGTTCCGCTGAGCCATCCAGCGACGCAGCCAGCCCCCGGCGCTCTCCAGGTCAGCCCGGGCTACGTCGTGCCGTTCGGGAGTACGGGACAGCACCGCAGCCGTCTGGAGGAACACCGGGGCGAGCCAAGACCCGCTCGGTGTGCGCAGTACGTGGGCTCGCAGAAGGTCAGGGTCCGTATAGCGGGCGACCAGCTCCAGATGTGACTCGGTCAGGCGCGACAGCGTGTCGAAACGGGACGCCGTGTCGCAGCCCCGAACGGCCAGTCGTACGGCGGCTGCCGCGTCGGCCGTTTGTGCTGCGGCTCGCACAGCCAGGTCCAGGCGCCGGCCCTGGACCTCCTCTCGGCGGAAACCGTCCGTAATGCCGACAGGAGTGGCTTCTTCCAGAACAAGTTGCAGCAGCTCCTCCAGACGGCCTGACGCGGCCAGATGGTCGGCCAAGTGCGCTGCGGCGTCCACGTCGGTCGCCCGCGCGGCGAGACACAGATCCGCCAGTCGGCTGTGTGCCGCGATCACTTCGGAGGGATCCACGCAGTCCCTGACGTGCGTTTCGAAGTCTTCGTCCCGGAACTGGATCGAGTCGTCGACGACCTGGACTCCGGGGGTGAGCCCCGCGGCGAAGTTCCTGACGGCCGGCAGGTCGACGTCGAGAGCGGTGGCAAGTGTCTGAAGCGGCACCGGGCGGGAAAGCGCCAGCATCAACGCGAGCCACCGTAGACCACCGGCGTCCGCTCCGCCCACATGCAGAGCCGAGTCGATGAGATCGTCGAAGACCGCCTTGGGGGTCCGCTCCGATTTCGCCAGTAGCGTGGACATGTCCCAGGCATGCTCGGCGGCTTGCTGAAGGACGTAGAACTGGGCTCTGGGATTCCCTTGAGTCCTGTCGTGGAAAGCGTGGGCATCCTCCTCGGAGGCGTCCGGCCGGTGCCGACGCAAGTGCGCCGCAGACGTGGGAACGTCGAACGCTGCGAGCGGAACCTCCTCGGCCGCCGTCGTCGCCCCCAGCGAACCGACACGATGGCTGCGGGCGGTGAGCACCACGGCGACTCGCTGGGGCAGTGCCAGGCGGACCAGCTCCGACAGAAAGGAGCGGTTTCCGCATTCCCGAGCCGCTGTCGCGGCGTTGTCAGCAGCGTCGACGGCCAAGACCACCACGGCGTTCCGCGGGAGGCCGGCGACAGCTCCGTCAAGCGTGCGGCGGAGCCGCCGCCAAAGGTCCTCCTGCCGCTGCGAGACCGGAATAAGCAGCGGAGTTCCGCACAACTGCGCCAGTTCGTTAACCACTTGGGTGACGAACCGCTCCGGCGTGTGCCGCTCTTCACCTGCACTCAAATAGTCTCCGCCGCCGTAGCAGTCGAAGTGGACGACCTGGGATCCCACCGGCAGGTGGTCATTCATCTGGCGGATCGCCGTGGTCTTCCCAGCCCCGGCATCTCCGTGGGCCACCACGAGTCGTCCCGGATGCCTCATGACGGCCTCTGCGATGGAACGGGCACCGGGCGCGGGGAGTGGATCGGCAACTTCCGTGAACCGAGCAGGTGCCGGGTACAGATCCAGCAGTTCGGGAGCCCCTAGTTCCGCAAGGACGTCGCTTGCCGTCACTCCCTTGCGGTTGCTGTCTGGCAGTGCCTGCGCACGGACAAGGTGGAACAGCTTCAGGGCCGAGCCGTGGCCCTTGCCCGGTGTCAGCTCAGCCGCTCCGGACTGAACCGCGCGGGCCAGTGCAGCCCTGTCCATGGCGCCTGTCTGTGACAGATCAAGGGCGCCCATGAACGCGCAGAACTGCTGGCTGCTCAGCCGGGCGCCTACCGCCTCAGACAGAGACCGGACAGTAGCAGCCTGCTCGGCAGGGAGCGCAGCGAGAAGAGCCCGGGTCTGGACCGCCTGCCCTTGGTCTGCAACCCAAGCCGCCGCAGCTGCTACAGAGGAGACCAACTCGGGCGCGGCCGACTGGTTGCTGACCAACGCGATACGGGCCCTGGACGCGACAACAACTCCATGTTCGTCCACAAGCCGTCGATAGGCAGCCGCCAGATCCGCGATGACGGATCGTGCTGGCGTCGTAGTGCCGTTGGCGCGATACCGCACGCTCTTCCTGCAGAGCCTTGCCGTTGTCCATTCGGTGTCCGGGTGACGCGAGCTGTACTTCAGCTGCGACAGGACAAGAGCGTCTGCCGAAGCAGCATCGTCGCCCCCCAGGTACTCGGCAACGTCCACCGTCTCGTACTCGTCGTCTGGATCATCGACGTGGGCAAGACCTTCGAGTGTGACACGCCGGAGAATGGTGCCCGGCTCGACCAGTTTCAGCGCCCGGCTCGCCGCCCACCAGAAGTGGAAATCGTCTCCGGCATTCGACTCCGGCGCACCCACCCTGCCTCCCCCTTAGCGCTGCGCCAGTCGAGACGACCGACGCTGGGGGCACAGAATATCCCCGAGATCCCGAGCAGATCCCCAACTGTTGGAGCACCGTTGCGCGGTTCGACCGACTGGGGCGCTCCCAGCGCCTGACCGGGCCGCTGACCGGGCCGCTGCGCGTGCCGCGCCGACGAAGAGATCATCGCAAGCCGAATACCGGACGCCGAAGAGCATGATCGCTTGTACCACCTCGCGGGACGCGCTCCATCTACATGTAGAAGGCGTACCGGGCTTCAGGTTCGTAGGTATCCGGAAGATCTCGGAGGATGGTGCCGACTTCGCCAGCGAACCGAACCGTGACTGGTAGACGCTCTGCGAAGCGAGCGGAATTCCAGTTCATCTTCGTCAGCAGCAGGACCTCGCGGAGCAGGTCCCGTCCACTGGAGTCCCCTACGTGGTCGGTGATCTGGACGGGCGCCGGCACATGACCGTGCGGGTACCGGCCGAGCGATGGCACGTAGCCCGTGGTGTAAAGGTAGCGACGGTCACCGAGGCTGACGCATGTGCCGCGAGGCGGAGGATATTCGCCGTGGCGCATCATCCGTACGCCGGTGGAGGGCGCCAGGGCCACCAAGTCGTACTCGTAGCCGCTGAGTGCGTCCTCAAAGCCCGCGCGTTCCGCAGGGAAAAACCGCGACTGCTTGTGGATGACGATGCGCCGCGGAGTACGTCCCATGGTCTGTTTGTAGCGGCCGATGACGTCGGAGATCAACCGCGACGCCTCTTCCGCAGGCAGGTGGGGCCACTTACCCTTCCACTCGAACGGGCTGCCCCGCAGCACGAACGCCTCTCCGTTCTCAGCAAACGCTTGGGCAACGCTCGTACGCATCGTGGATCTCTCGCCATGAGGGCGATAGAACGTGACTCCCAGATGGCACGTCCCCTCGGCCAGGCCCACCGGGGTCCAGGGGAAACCGCCGGCCTTGAAGTAGATCGCGGTGAACAGGTTCCACGCGAGGTCGGCTGGGTGTTCGAGGTCGGAGGTATGCGCGTTCAGATCCGACTCGACCGTCTCCTGCTGGAGCAACTGCGTGCGTAGGCCCCGTTGCATCGCTCGGGCCTTGATTCCCGCACGCAGATTCCACACCGTCTCCACTCCACGGTTTCGCTGGTGTACCGCCCAGTACCGCCTGGTGATCTCGGACGGCAGCGTGATGAACACGACCGCGGGAGGGGCATCGAGGCCGGCAAGCTTGCCCAGCCGGTCGTCGATGATATCCAGGAGCTGGTTGAAACCTTCGAGCTTTCTGAGCCGGTCCGCGGTAACGGCGCGGATCTCAGCAGCGGTGATCTTTGCTTCCGGGCCGTCGGTACGCAGCCGAGAGGCGAACGGACCATCCGGTTGGAAGCCGCAGAAGGGGTGGTGCTCGTTGTCGCCGTCGACCCCCTCGGCCGCCCGCGACAGCCACGTCCGGGCCTTGGCGATGGATTCGGCGGTGCCGATGAATCCAGCGGTCACTGCAGCGGGATGGTTCGGCTGGTCGCGTGACCAGGGGCCTGCCGCAGGGATGCCGACCTTGGGGTCGATGTGTGTCAAACCGTCGGCGAAGGCGAGTGCCGGCTCGCCGATCCATTCAACGCCCAGATTGAGCGGCTTGAGCGCAAGACTCATCGGTCGTCCTCCTTGTGCTCAGCACCCCAGTCCCACTCCTCGTCGTCGACCTCCCACGTACTGGCGAGAGCGTCAATGACGTCGTCTTCGTCCCCACTGTCGAGCATGGTCACGGGGTTGAAGCGGTTGTCGTCGATCAGCGGCCACTTGGCATCGATCTGCGGGAAGTCGCCGTCGATCGCGATCCGTTGACGGCCGACTTCGAAGACGACCCTCGCGCGGCCGTCGAGCAGGAAGTAGCGGAAGAAGTGGACGGCGTCGAAGTAGCCCTCGTTGTACATGCGGGATTTACGCTTCGTCACTTTGCGGCCCACCCTGCGCGGGTCAAGCGGCTCTTTCCCGTCCTTTGTGAGATGGAACTCGGGCCGGATGGTCAGGCCCCACATTCCCGCGGCGAACTCCTCGAAGCGAAGCTGCGCCGCGAGATGCCACCACACATCGCGCGGGTTTCCGGCACGCTCGCCTTCCTGGCGTACAACCTTCTTGGCGGACTGGTTCCTGCCTGTCTTGGTCTTGGCCTCCACTCTCCGGGTGACCGTCTCGTGGTCCGCCAGGAAGTAGTAGCGTCCGTGATCGCGGTCGTACTGTATGCCCCGCTTGCGCAGGGCCATACGAAGCGCCGAGTTCAGCAGCCACACGTAGAAGTTCCGGTCCTGCGAGCCCAGCAGCTCCGCCGCGTCCAGGCATTGAGCACTTTCGGACTTCACGACCTGTTTGAACGGCCCACGTACATCAGCAAGGTCGTGAAACCCCCATACCTGACCATTGGCCAGGACGAAGGGAAGAACCTGACCGCGTATTGGACGGGGCAGCCGTTCGATGACTTCCATGGAAGTCCTGAACCGTGACTCTGCCCTCCAGACCGAGCCCGGAAGTTCCGAGATGGGCAGCAATGACACATCAACGGAGTCCGTCTCGAACGGTGCGGGCGGTACACGGAGATCCTTCGCCGCCATCCTCGCCTCGTGGTCCGCCTTGTACTTGGCGAGTACCTCGACCGAGTAGACCCTCGGGTTGCCGTCCACGATCGCATGGTGGTTCCCGCAGAAGAGGGTGAGGTTCTCCACCGCATCCGGGTCCTCCGAGAGGGGCGCCTCTCTGGAGCGCGGCCCCTGCCTTCCGACACCGACGAGATGCGCACGCTGAGCCAGCGTTACAGGTCTCTCACCGGAAGCCTCCTGATACGTCACGGGGCTCGAACACCCCGGGAACGCACACTGGTTCCTGGACAGCGCGAACAAGCGGTTGGTGACCGGTGCCGGAATCTCCTTGCGGCTGCTTGATGCCATGGACCGACTCTATGCCGGGCCACTGACAGCGCCGGTTTCCAAACCTGTGGCGGACGGCTCCCACCCCCATTACCGCTCAGCCTGTCGCAACGGCCGGCGAGGGGTTCACCCGTCTAGATGCGGCTTGAGCTCCTCCGACGTCGGCACACGTGTGTCCGGCATCCTCGGCAGCCGGGTCAAAGGGTCCGTCGTCCGTACATGGTCGCGCGCCCATGCCAGCCAGCGTCGGGCGGAATCCAGAGCTGATTCGATTGCGCCACCATCCAGTTCACCAAGGCGACGTTCCATGGCGTCGCAGTACTGCCTCAGTACAGCGGCCTCCCGCCATCGTCCTGCTTCGTCCCGAAGCGCCTCGGCCAGTTGATCCTGCACTGCTTGCTTCCTGGCCTCCTCCATGGCTGCCTGCCAACGGATCTGGCGTTGCGCCTTGGCTCGCTCCTCACCGGCCCGACGCTGGGCCTCGTGCACCGCCCGCACCTCGATCTCGCCGAGAATCTCACCCAGGAAATCTTCCAACGCCCCGCTCTTCCGATCGCGCCAGCGGCCGGGACGACTGGTGCGGCCGTGATCAAGCTCTACGACGAGGCGTGCGGCACGCTCTGGGTTGGTGGACTGCGGGAACTCCTGCTTGACGGTGACGCTGCCAGCGAAGCCATCGACGACCAGGCTCACACCGCCCTCTCTCGGCGAGTAGTACGTCCGAACTTCCTGTACGCCGTACCCTCGCCGCACCGCCTCGACTGCCAGCGCGTGCAGGAGCAGAAGTGCCCGGCGCCGAAGGGCAGGAGGCATCACGAGCTGCTCCTCCGCGTCTCTGAGCGCGGCCACGACCGGATGAACAGAAGCCAGCCGCGTGGGAACCGGAACCACCGAGGTGTCGCCGGTCGGCTTCCGGCTCCGTGAGTTGGGATGTGGTCCCTCTGCGAGGTACAGCTCCCACCCGCCTGCCCCGAGGCAGACCTTCCCGATCCGTTTGCCGGGAGGTTCCAGTCCGTGCCGCTTCGCATAGTCGATGACCTTCCGACACTCGGCGAACTGGTCTTCGTCAGCGACACGGACACGCCCCTCGGTGAGCAGCCGCTCGACCAAATCGATCGCCCTGGCTCGTCGCGCACGAGCGACGGGCCGTTCGGCGTAGGACACGGAGCTACGCCTGCGCCCAGCAGGTCCGTCGGATGCCGCCTGGTCGTCCCCTTCAGCTGGCGTCGGCCCGTCAGGACGTTGACCGTGTCGAAGGTAGTAGCGACCGTCCTCGGTGACTTCCACGAGCGCTTCCCCGCCGCCCCGGCTGATCCTCAGCAAACCTCCATCACGCAATGCACGAGCCGACCGCCAATCCCCCGGCGCCCAGGCTGCGGGATGCTCCTCACCGGCCGCGAGCCGCTTGAGTAGTGCGCGTTGCCGTTCATTCGGGTCAGACCGTCGATCCACGATCACCAAGCCGACAGCGCACCCGTGTGCCCTGTACAGAGCCGAAAGAGTGGCTCCTGCCCGTGGGAGTTCTCTGGGACTTCCCTGGGACTTCCGGTCGCATCAGCCAGCACGAACGTGAAACAACCGAAAGGTCATTCATGCAGGTCAACGACCTGCGGCGGCCAGACACCGCAGGTCACGGTGTTGGCTGGTCTCTTCCGGGACATCTGACGGAAGGGTGCCGTCGCGCCCTCTCCCCGACGAGTGATCGCCGTCCCTGGGGGCGGCGGGCGCTTCCCCGGTTCACCCCGGCTCAGGCATTGGGCGCGAGATCCGTTCCGGCGCCTCGGCGGCGGACGGCGACCAGGTCCGTACGGGGTTCGCTCACCGTCGGCGCGGCCGAGGCGGCCGTACCGCAGACCCCGCCACCGGCGTGCGACCCGCAGCCGGCGCTCTCGTGCGAGCCGCAGTCCGCGCTCTCCCGACAACCGCCGGTCACCCGGTGCTCCGGCAGTGTCACCTCGCTCGCGCCCTCCACCTCGAAGCCGGCGTCGGCGATCATCTCCAGGT
>NZ_JBIWLX010000014.1:0-325499 GCF_044766405.1 Streptomyces sp. NPDC102270
GGCTACACACCTACAATCACCACCGCGGACACACCGCGCTGAAAGGCCAACCACCCGCCAGCCGCGTCCCCAACCTCACGGGTCAGTACAGCTAGTGGGCCCGCGGCCTCATGTCTCGGGCCGCATACGGAAGTCATAGTGCGGCGGCAGCGGTTCTTCGGGGGAGCTGACGCGGTTCCACAGGTCGCCGATCGCCTCGGCGCCCTCCCGCAGGTCGGCGATCTCGAAGCCCTCGTCGAAGACGGCCCGGGCCGCGTCGGGCCGTTCCTCTTCGAGCAGCAGCCGGGCCTCGATCAGCCGGAACCTGCCGCGTCCCCGGATCACCGGGGACAGCCGCTCCCACACGGCGCGCGCCTCGGCCGTACGCCCCGCCGCGAGCAGCGCCTCCAGCGTCTCGCGGCCGAGCGCGGCGGTGGCCGCCGTCCACGACTCGCCGTAGTCGCGCCGCTCGTGGCACAGGTCGTCGAAGGCTTCTGCGTACCGGTCGGCGGCCCGCTCGCGGTTGCCGGCCTCCCGGTCGGCGACGGCGAGACAGCGCAGCAACGGCCAGCGCGAGGGCGCCAGTTCGAGCCCCCGCTCCCAACTGCGCACCGCCTGCGCCCGGTCACCGGCGTGCCACTGGGCCACTCCCAGGTGGTACTCGGTGAGCGGGGTGGCGGGTGCGGTCTCCAGCATGTCCCGCCAGTGCGGCGCGACCAGGCTCTCGCCGGGCGGCCGTACCCGGCGCGGTTCGGGGAAGGACCCGGCCCGCAGCAGCTCCAGCCAGGGCGCCTGTGCCTCGCCGAGGGTGCTCTCGTCGAAGGGTGTGCCGGGCAACTTCAGGTCGGCGCGCAGCACTTCCAGGGCGCCCCAGCCCGACCCGGCGGCCAGAGTCTCGCCGGGTTCGGTGTCGGCGTACGGCTTCCAGGCGGCGCAGGCCTCGTCGACGGCGGCACGCGGCAGTACGGCCTCCAGGCGCGCCTCCGCCTCGGCCGGTACCGGCGACGCGCCGAGCGGCCCGTACGCCTCCAGCCAGGCCAGCTCGCTCTGCGCTTCCAGCCGTACGTGCTCCAGTTGGGTGCGGGTGAGTCCGGCCTGGATCTCGCAGTAGCCGCCGGTGCCGGGTTCGGTCAGCCACTCCTGCCAGCGCCGGCCGCCGGTGCCGGTCCCCCACACGAACAGCTTGCGGCCGCGCAGCACGTCGGTGGACGTCTGGACCAGCCCGTGCCCCTCGGAGTCGAGGGCGGCGATCCAGCGGCGCTGCGCGTCGGGCAGATCGTAGAAATAGTCGGCGGCATGAGGGCCGGCCTGCGGGTCCGGCGGGACGGCCACCCGGCTCAGGTGCCGCTCGTATCCGAAGTGCCAGGCCTCCTCGGCCGGGGCGAGCACCGTGCGCTGCTCGGGCACGGCGATGTTCGACCACCAGTAGGCCGGCACCGGGCGTTCGTGCGGATTGCGGATCCGTACCCCGGCGTACAGGAAGTCCGAACCCTCCGGCAGCCAGAGGTCTACCTGGAAGGGCAGGTCGCGCAGGCGCTCCCACTCCCACAGGCGGAGCATCTCTCCCCCGTCCGGGGCGGGCACGCGCGCGGCGTGCAGGGGGGCGCAGGACAGGGTGGTGTGACCGGTGGCGCCGATGTTCCACTCGATGCCGCCGGAGAACCAGGCGCCGTTCAGGGCGAAGTTCGCGGGCTGGAACACCGGGTTGCGGTAGAGGAGTTCGCGCCCCGTCGGCTTGTGGAAGAGGGAGGCGATCCGGCCGCCGAGACCGGGGAGGACCGTGGCCCTGAGCCGGTCGTTCTCGATCACGATCGTCTCCAGCTCGCGGGGTGCGCGCTCTCTGCCGTAGCCGTCCCGGACGCGGACGGGCAGCAGGCTCCCGAGCTGCCCGTAACCGGCCTGCCGGGCCATCTCCCGGGGGAGGTCGTCCCGGTCGCGTACGTCGATGCGATGCTCCCCCACTGCCTTGAGGGCGTGGGAGGTACCCCCATCGTGGAGGAGCCGCAGCGGGGGCAGGGGGTTGTCCGGGCCCAGCGGTGCGGCGGGCAGGGTGAGTACGTCTCGCCGGATCGTCGTCACGATCACCATGGAAACCGCTCGTCGGTGAGTCGGCCAGGGGAGCTGCCGGTCAGGATTGCGCAAAGGCGTCCACGACGATGTCGGTCAGCAGTGCGCCCGCGGTGCCCTCGGGGTCCAGGTCGGGGTCGTAGATGGTGATGTTGAGGCCGACGCAGGAGGGGGAGGCGAGCAACGGCCGCAGCAGCGCGACGAGTTCGGCCGGCAGGAGGCCGTCCGGGTCGGGGCTGTCGACGGCGGGCATCACGGACGGGTCGAGGCAGTCGGCGTCCAGGTGCACCCAGAAGCCGTCGATCTCGGGGGTCTCGAAGGCCTGGGCGGTGGCCCGGGCCAGGGCGTCCGCGCCCCACTCCCGGAGGTCGCCGACGGTCACGACCGGGATCTTCAGGGCGGCAAGTTCGGCCCGGTCCTCCTCGAAGGCATCGCGAATACCGAAAAACCGCACGTCCTCGTCGCGCAGATAGGGCTTCAGCCCCTCCAGATCCGTCAGGTCCTCCTGCCCGCGCCCGGTGCCCAGCGCGACCTCCTCGCCACCCGCCGCGCCGATCCGGTCGGAGTTGCCGGGGTGCCGGAAGTCCGAAGAGGCGTCGACCGCGGCCAGTCCGTAGCGGCCCATGCGGCGCAGGGCGAGCGAGGCGCCGAGCTGGATGGAGCAGTCGCCGCCGAGGACGACGGGGAAGTCCCCGGCGCGCACATGGCGCTCGATGCGGTCGGCCAGCCGCACGGTGTACGCGGCGATCGCGGCGGCGTTGAAGACGCCGTCGCCCTCCTGCCAGTCCCCCCGGTCGTAGCGCGGCGGCACCACCACCCCGCCCTCCAGGGCGTGCAGCCGCTGTACGATCCGCTGCTCCCGGAGGGCGCCGGCGAGCTTGTAGCAGCCGGGCACGGTACCGGGGGCGGGCGGACGCAGGCCGAGGTTGGAGGGGGCGTCCAGCACGACGATATTCCGCATGCGGATCATCCTCGCCGACGTACAGTCGACCGTCCACGGAGATGCGTGAGGGAGTGGCAGTGAGTGAGCAGCACACCTACCGGGTGATCGTCCGCGGCACGTGGGAGGGGCTCACGGACGAGGCCCGCGCCCGGCTGCTCGCCGAGGCGGCGGACCACTCCATGGCGAGCATGCGGTTCTCCGAGGAGGGCTCGCTGTCGTACGAGCCGGTGCCGCTGAAGCACTTCTCGATGCGCTACGTGGTGGTGTCGGACGCGGCGGACGGCGAGGAGATGGCGGGCGCGATCGCCGAGGACCGTGCGGAGACGGCACTCCGGGGACTCGGCTACGGCTTTCGCGACCTGAGGTCGACGGTCACGGACCTCGACATCATGAAGATCAACCGGAAGCCCGCATCTCGGCGGTGATCGCCCAGCGCTCGTGGTCCCGCCAGTCCCCGTCGATGTAGATCATCTTCGGGGAGAACCCTTCCAGCCGGAAGCCGCAACTGCGGGCGAGGGCCAGGGAGGCGGTGTTGCGGGGCTGCGCGTTGATCTCCAGGCGGTGCAGCCGCATCGGCCCGAAGGCGTGGCCGATCACGAGGTCCAGCCCCTCGCGCATCAGGCCGCGCCCGGCGGCGTGCGCGAAGGCGCCGTAGCCGAGGGCCCCGCACCGGAAGCCGCCCTGGACGATGTTGTTGATGTTGATGAATCCGGCGATGGCCCCGTCGCCCCGCTCCGCGTCCTTCTCGCAGACCAGGAACCCCGCCTTGGAAGGGTCCTCGATCAGCCGGCCGGCATACGCGAGATACGCGCTCTCGCTGTCCGGCGGGAACAACCACGGCTGGTGCAGTTCCTTGCTCTCCCGGGCCCGGGCGGTGAACTCGGCGGCGTCCTCGTAGGTGAAGGGACGAATGCCCACGCGGGGGCCTTCGGCGAGATAGCGGGATGCGGTGTGCGGCATCCCGCCACCCTACGACGCCGTCAGCGGAGGGCCGGCTCGTCGAGGGTCAGGGTGCCCGCGTCGGCGTCGAGTTCGGCGGACACACCGAACGGGATGGTCAGCGCCCCCTCGCAGTGCCCGAACCCGAACTCCTCGACGACGGGCACGCCGAGGCCACCGAGCCGGTCCAGGAGCAGCGCCCGCACCCTCTCGTACGGTTCGCACCTCTCCCACGAGCCGAGGAGCACCCCGCGCACCCCGTCGAGCCAGTCGGCGCGCAGGAGTTGGGTCAGACAGCGGTCGAGGCGGTACGTCTCCTCGCCGACGTCCTCCAGGCAGAGCAGTCCGCCGCGCGCACCGGCCCTGGCGTACGCGGAGCCCAGTTCGGAGGCGAGCAGGCACAGGCAGCCACCCAGGGTGACACCGCGGGCCCGGCCGGGGACCAGCGCCGTGCCGCCGGAGGCGATCGTGCGGACCGTCTCCGGCGCGAACAGCGTGGACCTCAGATGCTCCTGGGCCCGCGCGTTCTTGATGAAGTCGATGCCGGCGGCCATCGGGCCGTACAGCGTGACCAGGCCGAGCCGGGCGGCGAACGCCTCGTGCAGCGCGGTGACATCGCTGAACCCGACGAGCACCTTGGGCCCGGCCGCGCGCAGGGCGTCCCAGTCGAGCAGTTCGACCATGCGCATCACCCCGTATCCCCCGCGGGCGCACAGCACGGCGTCCACGGAGGGGTCGCACCAGGCGTTCTGGAGGTCGGCCGCCCGGTCGGCGTCCGTGCCCGCCAGATAGGTGAACTCACCGTGCCGGTCGAGGACATGGGGTGCGGCCACGGGATCGAGGTCCCAGCCGCGCAGCACGTCCAGTCCGGCCTGGAGGCGCTCCTCCGGCACCGGTCCGCTGGGGGCGACGACGGCCACGCGGGCTCCGGGCGCGAGCCTCGCCGGCCGTACGAGTTCCTTCACCTGGTGAGCTCCAATGTCGGGACGCCGGGCGGGTTCAGCCCGAACACCTGGGCGTACAGGGAGAGTTCGGCTTCCAGTGCGCGGACCATCGTGTCAGCGCGCCGGAACCCGTGCCCCTCCCCCTCGAAGGCGAGGTAGGCGTGCGGCACCTGCCGTCCCGCGATCCTGGCGAGGAACCGCTCGCACTGCGCGGGCGGGCAGATCACGTCGTCCAGGCCCTGGAGCAGCAGGAAGGGCGCGGTGATCCGGTCCGCGTGCTCGACGGGCGAGCGTTCCGCGTACCGTCCGGGGACCTCGGCGAGCGGTCCGACGAGGCTCTCCAGGTACTGGGACTCGAAGTCGTGGGTCTCCCCCGTGCCCCAGCCGGTCAGGTCGAGGATCGGATAGACGATCGTGCCGCAGGCGTAGACGTCCGTCGTGGTGAGCGAGGCGGCCGCGGTCCAGCCGCCGGCGCTGCCGCCGCGCACGGCGAGCCGGTCGCGGTCGGCGGTGCCCTCGTCGGCGAGGGCGAGCGCGACGGCAGCGCAGTCCTCGACGTCGACCACGCCCCACTGCTCGCGCAGCCGGTCCCGGTACTCGCGTCCGTATCCGGTCGAGCCGCCGTAGTTGACCTCGGCGACGCCGATCCCGCGCGAGGTGAAGTAGGCGATCGAGAGGTCGAGGACGAGGGGCGCGTGCCCGGTCGGTCCGCCGTGCGCCCAGACGACGTACGGCGGCAGTCCGTCGCCCGGCGCCGTGTACCCGGGGTGGTGGGGCGGGTAGACGTGGGCGTGGATGTCCCGGCCGTCCGGTCCGGTGAAGACGCGGATCAGGGGCTCGGGGTAGTACGCGGGGTCGACGGGGTCGGCGTGCGGGGCTCCGATCACCCGGGCCCGGCCGGTGCGTGTGTCCAGCTCGACGACCTCGTAGGCGGTGCGGGGGCTGGCGCCGACGGCGACAACTCGCTCGCCGTGCACCGCGAGGGTGGGCGCGAACTCGGTCCAGGGGCCCGCCGCGTCGACGAGTTCGCCGGTCTCGGGGTCCAGGATGCCGAGCGCGGTCGAGCCGGTGCCGTGCACGACGGCGATCAGTCCGCTGTCCAGCGGGGCGAACCAGCGGTGGCCGAGCTTCCAGAGGGCGCCGCCGAACTCCTCCTCGCGCGGGCACAGTTGCTCTCCGTCGCGGTAGAGGTTCCACCAGCCGGTGCGGTCGCTCGCGTACAGCAGACGGCCGTCGGGCGACCAGTCGGCCTGGGCGATGGACTCCTCGGGGCCGCCGGCCACCGTGCGGGGCTCCTGGAGCATGCCGCCCAGGACCTCGGCGACGACCAGTTCCGTGCCGTCCCAGGGCATGCGCGGGTGGTCCCAGGCGAGCCAGGCCGCGCGCGTGCCGTCGGGAGAGATACGCGGGCCGGTGACGAACCGGTGGCGGTCGTCGGTGAGTTCACGCACCGCGTCGCGGTCCCGCGCGGCCGAGCCGTCGAGCGGTACGGCGACGAGGACCCGGCGAACGACGGTGGGCCCGTCCCCGGTGAACTCCTCCAGGACACACCACACTTCGCCGAGGTCGAGCCGCAACTGCGGCTCCGCCCAGCGCAGTCCGCCGCCCACCGGGGAGACGGGCGTGAGCGGGACCGGCTCGCCGCCGAACTCGTACCGGTACAGCCGCTGGTCGGCGAAGTGCACGAACACCACGAGCGGCGCGCCGTCGACCACCGCACCGGCCCAGGGGTGGCCGCCGTACTCGATGACCCGGCTGCGCACGTTCCACGGTGCGGGCAGCACCGGCTCCTCGGTTCCGTCGGCGCGTCTGCGCACCAGGGTGCGGCGGCCGCCCTCGGCGGGCCGGGGTTCGGTCCACCACACCTCGTCCCCGACGAAGCCCAGCCATTCGGGGTGCCCGTCGTGCGCGGCCGCGAGCGCCGCGTCGATGGGCGAGGGCCAGGAACCGTATGGCGACGTCTGCACGTTCTCCCCCACTCGCTCAGGCCGTTCGCAGGAAGCGGTCGAGTACCCGCACGCCGAAGTGCAGTGCCTCGACGGGGACGCGCTCGTCGACCCCGTGGAACAGGGCCTGGTAGTCGAAGCCCTCCGGGAGCTTCAGGGGCGCGAACCCGTACCCGGTGATGCCGAGGCGGGAGAACTGCTTGGCGTCCGTGCCGCCGGACATGCAGTACGGCACCACATGCCCCTCGGGCGCGAACTCCTCGACGGCGGCACGCATCCGGGCGTACGTCGGCGAGTCGACCGGCGCCTGGAGGGCGACCTCGCGGTGGCTGAACTCCCAGTCCACGTCGGGCCCGGTGAGGTGGTCCAGGGTCGCGCTGAACTCGTCCTCGCCGCCGGGCAGACAGCGGCCGTCGACGTAGGCCACGGCCTCCCCCGGGATCACGTTGAGCTTGTAACCGGCCTCCAGCATGGTCGGGTTGGCGCTGTTGCGGACGGTCGCCTCGACCAGCTGGGCGGCGGGGCCCAGCTTCTCCAGCAGCCGGTCCACATCGGTGAGGTCGGTCTCGATGCCGTACAGCGCGGCGAGTTCGGTGAGGGCCGCGCGGACGGTCGGGGTGAGCCGCAGGGGCCACTCGTGCTCGCCGATGCGGGTCACGGCGGCGGCGAGCCGGGTGACCGCGTTCTCCTTGTTGACCTTGGAGCCGTGTCCGGCGCGGCCGCGCGCGGTGAGCTTGAGCCAGCCGGTGCCCCGCTCCCCCGCCGCGATGGGGTAGATCTGCCGCCCGGCGCCGTCGTGGAAGGTGAACGCCCCCGACTCGCTGACCCCCTCCGTGCAGCCCTCGAAGAGCTCGGGGTGCTCGTCGGCGAGGAACCCGGAGCCGTCCACGGCACTGGCCTCCTCGTCGGCGGTGAACGCGATCACGAGATCCCGCCGGGGCCGTACGCCCCGCCGGGCCCACGCCCGCACCACGGCCAGGATCATCGCGTCCATGTTCTTCATGTCGACCGCCCCGCGCCCCCAGACGACCCCGTCGCGGACCTCCCCGGAGAAGGGGTGCACGCTCCAGTCCGCGGCCTCGGCGGGCACCACGTCCAGATGACCGTGGACGAGCAGCGCGTCCGCCGACGGGTCGGTGCCCTCGATGCGGGCGACGACGTTCGTACGGCCCTTGGTGCGCTCCAGCATCAGGGGCTCAGGGCCCGCCCCGGCCAGTTGCTCGGCCGCGTACTCGGCGGCGGGGCGCTCCTGGCAGTCGCCGCCGCCCCGGTTGGTGGTGTCGATGCGGATGAGGTCGGAGGTGAACCGGACGACCTCCTCCAGTGCCTGCTGGTCAGCCATACTGCTCCTCCACGGCGGCCGAGACGATGGTGGTGACCGCCTTGAACGTGCGGATTCCCGCGTACATGGTCTCGCTGGTGTACGCCACCTTCCGTTCCCCGATCCGCCGCACGCCCGGCACCACGGTGGCGGCCATGGCGAGGTGCTCGGCGTCGAACTCGACGGCGATCGTGAACGGTCCTGCCTGTACGGGCTCCTGACGAACCGCCAGCTGTACGGCCGCCTTGGCGGCGGCCCTGATGTCGGCGGCGGTGCGGGCCGGTGTGCGGCACACGGCGGCATAGCGCGAGACGTGGTCCTTGACGGCGACCTTCAGCGCCTCGGGGGCGTAGCCGAGGGCGTCCTCGCAGGCCACGTCGTCCCCGGTGACGAGGACGACGGGCACGCCGTACTCCGCCACCACATGCGCGTTGAGGTGTCCCTCGCTCGCGGGGACGTCGTTCAGCCAGACCCCGGTGATGGAGTTGGCGAGGTAGGTGTGGGCGAGGACGCCCTCCTGGCCCGCGCCCGCGTGGTAGCCGAGGAACGCGATGCCGTCGACGTCACCGTGCTGGACGCCCTCGACCATGGAGAGGTCCTTGTGCCGCCCGGTGAGCATCTGCGCCCGCTCGTCGAGCCGCTCCAGGAGCAGGTTGCGCATGGTCCAGTGGGCCTCGTTGACGAGTACCTCGTCGGCGCCGCCGTCGAAGAAGCCCAGCACGGCGGCGTTCACGTCCGAGGTGAACATCGACCGGCACCGCTCCCACTGCGGTGTGCCCGGCAGCACGTCGGCCGGCCAGGTCACGCCGGTGGCGCCCTCCATGTCGGCGCTGATCAGGATCTTCATGGTCCGCCACGTTACGCGTCGCGGAGGTTTGCGTCGCCCGCGAGGGGTGAGGCGAGCCCCATGGCGCTCACCCCTGCCGCACAGGCAACTCCCAGGAGACGCGTATCCTCCCTCGCGGGTTCCACAGGAGACGGTCGAGGAGAAGAGTGAGCGACACCGCACAGCCGGTCCGGCCGGCACGGCCCGCGACGGCGACCGCCGCGCCGGGAAGCGCGCCCGGACGTCCGAAGCAGCGCGACGCGTTCTTCGACAACGCCAAGTACCTGGCGATCGTGCTGGTGGCCATGGGACACGCCTGGGAGCCGCTGCGCTCCGGCAGCCGTACCGTCACCGCGCTGTACACGCTCGTCTACGCCTTCCACATGCCGGCGTTCATCATCATCTCGGGCTACTTCTCCCGCTCCTTCGACGCGAGCCCGGCGAAGATCAAGCGGCTGGTCACCGGGGTCGTCGTCCCCTACGTCGTGTTCGAGACGGCGTACACCTATTTCACCCGGTGGTCCGACGGCGTCCCGGACCGCGACATCAGCCTGCTGGACCCGCTGTACCTGACGTGGTTCCTGGCCGCCCTGTTCATCTGGCGGCTGACCACCCCGATCTGGCGCGTCGTGCGGTGGCCGCTGCCGATCGCCCTCGCGATCGCCGCGCTCGCCACGCTCAGCCCGTCCATCGGCCACGACCTCGACCTCCAGCGCACCCTGCAGTTCCTGCCGTACTTCGTGCTCGGCCTGTGTCTGCGCCCGGAGCACTTCTCGCTGGTACGCCAGTGGCGCGTGCGGCTGCTCGCTGTTCCGGTCTTCGCCGGGGCGATGGTGTTCTCGTACTGGGCGGTCCCGCGCATGGACTACGCCTGGTTCTTCCACCGCGACGCCGCCGAGCACTTCGGCGTGCCGGCCTGGTACGGGCCGCCGATGACGCTGGCGCTCTTCGCCTGCTCGCTCGTCCTGGTCGCCTGCTTCCTGTCCTGGGTGCCGGGGCGCCGCATGTGGTTCACGACGCTGGGCGCGGGCACGCTCTACGGCTATCTGCTGCACGGTTTCGTCGTGCAGGCCGGCAACCACGTCGACTGGGCCGGTCACCGGTGGGCGCACACCCCGCTCGGCGAGATCGCCGTCACGCTCGTGGCCGGTGTGGTGGTGACCGCGCTGTGCACCGCGCCCGTGCGGCGGGTCTTCCGGTGTGTGATGGAGCCGCGGATGGAGTGGGCGTTCCGGAAGACCCCGCCCGGCGCGGTCCGGGTGCCCTCTCAGGGACACCGCTAGGCCGCACCGGCGCGCAGGGCGCTCAGGCGGTGCGTCCCACCGCCCACCACTTCGACGGCAGTTCGATCCGGGTGCCGTCGGAGCGGTACTCGGTGGTCATGAGCGGCAGTTCACCGCTCGCCACGATCGTCAGCCCGGCCGCCCCGAGGTACACGGGCACCGCCTCGTCGGCGACCTCTCCCGGTGCGATGCCGTGCGCGAAGACGGGTGCCAGCTTGGCGGGTGGTCCGTCGGGGCTCTGCGCCAGGCCCACCAGGACGGCCTTGGCGGCCTCGGAGAGCTCGACGAGGAAGGCCCGGCCGCGCTCCCCGACGAGCGTGGCGATCCCGTCGACCAGCTGCTGCCGGTCCTCGGGCGCGGCCTGGTGCAGCACGCCCCGCATGTAGACGTTGACGTCGCCGAGTTCGGCGTGCAGGTTCTCCGGCTCGCTCTTGTCGGAGGCGTCCAGCAGCCGGTACGTCACCTGTCCCTCCGGGTCGGCGTCGCGGGCGCGGTCGAGGGCGGCGGCGGCCAGGTCCACGCCGATGACCTGGGTGAAGTGGGCGGCGAGGAAGCGGCTCTGGGTGCCGTTCCCGCAGCCCAGGTCCACGAGGGGCAGTCCCGGATCGACCAGGAGCGGCTCGAAGTGGGCGAGGTGGACTCCGGCGGTCAACACCGGTTCCGCGTCCCAGAACACGGCCCCCTGCCGCCCCGGGGCCTCCCGCCAGAAGCCCTCCCAGGACTCCCGGTACCGACCAGTCACGCTCATGCCCCAACTCCCCAGGATGTGCCACAAACCCGTCACACTTGACGGGCCAGTACGGTGTATCGCGCCGGGCTCACTCGGACAAGCGCACGGCGCAATCCTTCACTGCCAGTTCGAGAGACACGCCCCCTGTGGGGGCCGCTCAGCGGCGCGGCAGGGTCAGTTCGAACCAGACGGTCTTCCCAGCCTTGGTACGGCTCGCCCCCCATGCCCGGGCCAGTGTGCTGACCACCCTGAGTCCTCGTCCTCGCTCATCGGCGGGCCCCGCGCTCAGCAGGTTCGGCAGCTCGTGGTCGTCGTCGTCCACCTCGCACAGCAAGGTGTCCTCCCGCACGAGCCGCAGCTCGACGGGCCGGCTGTGCGAGTGCCGTACGGCGTTGGTGACCAGCTCGCTCACCATGAGCTCCGCGCCGTCGGCCAGCTTCGCGAGGCCCCAGTCGTGAAGCTGCTCCCGCACCACCGCACGGGCCCGCCCCACCTCGGCCGGATCGAGCAAGATCCGCCACTCGGCCACGTCGTCCGGCTCGATGCCGTTGAGTCGGGCCATGAGCAGCGCCACGTCGTCCTTGCGTCCCCCGCGCGGGTTGAGCGCACGGATGATCGCGTCGCAGGCGTCGTCCATGGAGGCGGCCGGGTGCGCGGCGGACTCGGTGAGCGTCGCGAGCCCCACTCCGATGTCCTCGCCCCGCACTTCCACCAGCCCGTCCGTGCACATCAGCAGCCGGTCTCCGGGCTCCACCCGCACGCGTACCGCCTCGAACGGCACCCCGCCGACGCCGATGGGCGCACCGGTGGGCAGGTCGAGCAGCTCGCTGCGCCCGTCCGCGGCCCGCACGATCACCGGCGGGATGTGGCCCGCGTTGGCGAGGTGGAGTTCGCTCGCGATCGGGTCGTAGACGGCGTACAGGCAGGTCGCGAGGTAGGTGTCGCCGAGCCGCTGGGCGAGGTCGTCGAGATTGCGCAGCAGCTGGGCCGGCGGCAGGTCGAGCGCGGCCATGGTCTGCACGGCCGTACGCAACTGGCCCATCATGGCAGCCGAGTTGAGCCCGTGCCCCATGACGTCCCCGACGACCAGGGCCGTGCGCGCGCCGGGCAGTTTCACGGAGTCGAACCAGTCGCCGCCGACGCGCCCGAGGAGCGTGCCCGGCAGATAGCGGGTGGCGATGTCACAGCCCGCCATGCGCGGCGGGATGTGGGGCAGCATGCTGTCCTGGAGGGTCTCGGCGACGGACTCCTGGAAGGTGTACATGCGCGCGTTGTCGAGCACGAGGCCCGCGCGGGCGGCGAGTTCGGCGCCGGTGACGCGGTCCATGTCGTTGAACTCGACGCGCTCGGGGTGCCGTAGCAGGATCATGAACCCAAGGACCACATTGCGGGCCTTGAGCGGGACGACGAGCATGGAGCGGCCGGTGATCAGCGGCCTGATGTCCCGCTTCTCGAACTGCGAGGCGATCGCGTGCCCCATCTGTTCGCTGATGCGCGGCACGAGGACGGGCTCACCGGTGGTCATGCACTGGAAGAACGGGGTGTGCGCGGGGAACGGCATGGCCTCGCCGACCGGCACCACGTCGTCCCAGCGGCCGGGTTCGTCGGTGTGCTCCAGGGCCACCCGGTGCCACATGGTGGTGGTGTCGGGCACACCGTCCGGGAAGCCCTCGCCGGCGACGACCTGTTCGCGCAGATAGGTGCCGGCGACGTCGGTGAAGCGGGGCACGACGGCCCTGCTGACCTCGACGATGGTCTGCGAGAGGTCGAGGGAGGTGCCGATCTTCCCGCTGACCTCGTTGAGGAACTCCAGCCGCTCGCGTACGGCGACGTACTCGAGGTCCTCGCCCTCGTCCGGTTCGTCCTGCGGCACCGGCAGGCCCTGTGCGGCCGCTCGGGCCGCCCGCTCACGGCGGGCCCTGCGCTCGGCGCGCCGGGGCACACCCCAGTCGGCGGTGACGGGCACCCGGTCGTTCTGGCTGAACTCCAGGACCGGATAGCCCAGTTCGAGGATCTGCGCGACGATGCGGGCGCTTTCACCGACGCTCATGCTGGGCAGGATCTCGGGGAGCCGGTGGGCGAGTTCGTCGGCGCCCGGGAAGTCGGTGTGCAGGGCGAAGGCGGGCGCGATCCGCTCGACGGCCGCTCCCTGCTCGTCCGGGTCGGGATCCCGGCGGAGTCCGCCCGCGTCGGCGGCCAGCACCAGCAGACGCTCCCGGCCGGGGCCGACCAGCGGGTAGGCCCACCACATGACGTCGACGCGGTCCGCGCCTGGCACGGTGAGACGGGCGCGGCCGGCGGCCGGGTAGGACAGACCGCCGTCCAGGGAGGACTCCAGGTCGGGTCCGAGGCCGTCGTAGGCCGCGTACCCGCCGTAGGCCGGGCCGGCTTCCTCGTCGGGGAGGGCTCCGGAGACGGGCAGCAGGTCGGCCGCGGCGCGGCCGATGGCCTCTTCCTTGCCGGCGCCGAACAGGCGGCTCGCGCCCCGGCTCCAGTGGGAGACCAGGCCGTCGCGGTCCACCACGACCACGGCCAGCGGGACACGTCCGGCGGCGGCGGGTCCGTCCGCCACGCCGTTCCCAGCTCCGCGGCTGGGAGGTACGCCCCTCTCGGTGCCACGGTCCATGGCCCAGGCCCTCTCTCCGCAAGATCTGTGCCGCCTGCTCCACCGTACGGCGCCGGGCCGTGACGGTGTGCGGCAACGCGGGAATTGGGACGGACCGGCTCACTCCGGCGCGCGCCCCGCGCTGACGCTCCGTCAGCCTTCGTGTCCCAGCTGGAGATCCCGCTCCGTGCGGCCGCCTCCGGCCACCTGGAGGACGGTGGCGGCCGGCGGGTAACCGGCGGCGATGACGGTGTACTCGCCGCCGGACAGGTCGCCGAAGCGGAAGGTGCCGTCGGGGCCGGTCGTGAGGGTGTCCACCACGTTGCCGGCGATGTCCAGGAGCGTCACGCGCGCGTCCTCGACGGACCGTCCGCCACCGGCCCGCACGGTGCCGCGCAGCACGGCGCCGCCGGCGAGTTCGACGTCCAGGCGGGTGTCCCGGGAGGCCCGGACGGTGACGGGGAGCGCGACGGGGCGGAACGCGGGCGCGCCGGCGGCGAGGGTGTACTCCCCCGCGACCAGTTCGGTGATCACGTAGACGCCGTCATGCCCGCTGCGGGTGGTGGCCACGACCTGGCCGTGCGCGTCGGTGAGGGTGACGGTGGCGTCCCGCACGGGTGTGCCGTCGGTGAGTACACGGCCGGTGAGCCGTCCGGCGCCGCCGAGGACGATGTCCAGTTCGACGGGGCGCGCGCCGATCGTGACGGAGACGGCCTGCGGCTGGTGGCCGTTCGCGGCGGCGATGAGGACGTACGACCCCGCTCCGGGCGTCGACAGCGCGAACCGCCCGTCCTCGCCGCTGCTGCCGCGCCCGATCTGCGCTCCGGCCATGTCGATCAGGGTGAGGGCGGCCCGGGGCACGGCGGTCCCGTCGCTGTGCTGCACGGTGCCGCCCACGGGTGCCCCTGCGGTGCGTGCCGGTCGGGCGTGCGGGACGGGGGCGGTGTCCGTGTCGACGGTGTGGTGGGTCACCAGCGGTTTCTCCTTGAGGAAGAAGGCGATGAGCAGACCGAGGACGAGCACCGGCACGAGGTAGAGGAAGATCCTCGGCATGGCGTCGGCGTAGGCCCGGATGTAGCCGTCGCGCAGCGCGGGGGGCAGGGCGCGGACGAGCTGCGGGGTGAGGGACTCGGGGTCGGGCAGCCCCTGCGCGGTGGGGAGCCGGTGTCGCAGCGAGTCCGCGAGCCGGTCGGCGAAGAGGGTGCCGAAGATCGCCGCTCCGACGCTGCCGCCGATCTGCCGGAAGTAGTTGTTGGCGCTGGTGGCGGTGCCGAGGTCGGCCGGGCGGACAGAGTTCTGCACGGCCAGGATCAGCACCGGCATCACCATGCCGATCCCGGTGCCGAGGACGGCCATCCAGATGCTGTAGTGCAGCCGGGGTGTGTCGACCTCGAGCCGGGACAGCAGCCACATGCCGACGGCGGAGAGGGCGCTGCCGAGGATCGGCCAGATCCGGTAGTGCCCGGTGTGGCTGATGAGCTGTCCGGCGACGACGGAGGCGCCGACGATGCCGGCCATCATGGGCAGCATCAGCAGGCCGGACTCGGTGGCGCTCGCCCCGTCGACCATCTGGAGGAAGGTCGGCAGATAGCTGGCGGCCCCGAAGAGCGCGACCCCGATCACCAGACCCACCAGGCCGGTCACGGTGAAGACGGAGTCCCTGAACAGCCGCAGCGGGATGAGGGGTTCGGCGGCGAAGTGCTCGGCGACCAGGAAGAGGGCGGTGGAGGCCGCCGCTCCGGCTCCGAGGCCGAGGATCACGCGTGAGTCCCAGGGGTACTCGGTGCCGCCCCAACTGGTCAGCAGCACCAGGCAGGTGGAGGCCGCGGCGAGCAGCAGTGCGCCGAGAACGTCGAACCGGGGCCGCACCCGCGGCTTCGGCAGCTTCAGCACGGCGGTGACGACGGCCAGGGTGAGCAGTCCGAAGGGCACGTTGATGTAGAAGCACCAGCGCCAGGAGAGGTGGTCGGTGAAGTAGCCGCCGAGCAGCGGGCCCGCGACGGAGGCGAGTCCGAAGGCGGCGCCGATCAGGCCCATGAAGCGGCCGCGCTGCCGGGGCGGCACGATGTCGGCGATGATCGCCTGCACACCGATCATGAGGCCGCCCGCGCCGACGCCCTGCACCGCGCGGAAGGCGATCAACTGGTCCATGGTCGCGGCCCGTCCGGCGAGGGCGGAGCCGGCCACGAAGACGAGGATCGCGAACTGGAAGACGCCCTTGCGGCCGAGGATGTCGCCGAGCTTGCCGTAGACCGGCAGTCCGATGGTGGCGGTGAGCAGGTAGGCGGTGATCGCCCAGGACATCCGGTCCAGGCCGTGCAGTTCACCGACGATCCTCGGGAGCGCGGTGGCGACGATCATCTGCTCCAGCGCGGCGAGGAGCAGCGCGAGCATCAGCCCGAAGAAGACGAACCGCACCCGGCGCGGGCCGAGTTCGACGGCCGGGGCGGGGGCCTGCGGTGGCGCTTCGACCCGTTCCCCGTGCGTCGCAGTGGTCACGCCCACGTCCCGCTCCCCTCGTCGCACCTGCCACGCATTTCCCGCATAAGGCGACAACTACGAGCAAGCGCGACGAGTTACGGCAGGCCGGTGGGCCGTACGGAGATCCACTCGATCCGGTGACCGGGATCAACGTCCGCCCGGTGCCAGGGACTTACTTCTCGACCTCGGCGGCGAGCCGGTCGAGCAGGGAGTCGTAGATCCGGCCGAGGCCCTTGGGGGCGAAGGTCTTCTCGAAGAAGCCGCCGATGCCGCCGGCGCCCTGCCAGGTGGTGGTCACCACGACCCGGGACTTGCCCTCACCGGCCGGGGTGACCCGCCAGGTGGTGACCATGGAGGAGTTGCGGTCCTTCTCGACGAGCTCGCCGTCGGTGGGCTCGGTGACCTCCAGGAGGCAGTCGCGGATGCGCTTGCTGGTGGCCTGGAGCTTCCAGTGGACGAGGGTGCCCTCGCCGTCGCCGCCCTCGCGCACCTCGTACTCGCTGAACTGCTCGGGGAGGACCTTCCCGCGTGTGCCGCTGTAGTCGGCGACGGCGTCGAACACCTTCTCCGCGTCCGCCGCGACGATCCGCTCCGTAGTGGCCTCGACCTGCGCCATCGACTTCCTCCAGGACTTCGGGTTCTCGGGTGTTCTCGGGCTGGGAGCAAGCCAACCACCCCCGCCCACGGGCGCCCAAATCGGGGTTGCGCAGAAAATCGAACAAGTGTTTCACTCGAAGGGCAGTGCTACCGAGGAGGCCTCATGCGCTGGGAGAACCTCACCGAGTCCGCGGAACACGGACGGGCCGACGCCGCTCTCTTCGGCGCCGACGCGGTGGTCAGCCGCACCGTCGACACACCCGAGTTCGCCGGGATCACGTTCCACGAGATCCGGGCCCGCTCGATCATCAACCGGGTGCCCGGCGCCTCCCGCATGCCCTTCGAGTGGACGGTGAACCCCTACCGCGGCTGCTCCCACGCGTGCGTGTACTGCTTCGCCCGCAAGACCCACAGCTATCTCGACCTGGACACCGGTCTCGGCTTCGACTCGCAGATCGTGGTCAAGGTGAACGCCCCGGACCTGCTGCGCCGCCAGCTGGGCTCGCGCCGCTGGATGGGCGACCACATAGCGATGGGCACCAACGTCGACTGCTACCAGCGCGCGGAGGGCCGCTACCGGCTGATGCCGGGCATCCTCGCCGCCCTGCGCGACCGGGCGAACCCCTTCTCGATCCTGACGAAGGGCACCCTGATCCTGCGCGACCTCGACCTGCTCCGGCAGGCCGCCGCGGTGACGGACATCGGCATCTCGGTCTCGGTCGGCTTCACCGACCCGGAACTGTGGCGCACGGTGGAGCCGGGTACGCCCGCTCCGGAGCGGCGCCTGGACGTCGTACGGACGCTGGGCGAGCACGGCATCGGGTGCGGGGTGCTGATGGCGCCGGTGATCCCGTTCCTGAGCGACAGCCCCGCGCAACTGCGGGCCACCGTGCGCGCGATCGCCGCCGCGGGCGCCACGTCGGTCACCCCGCTGGTGCTGCATCTGCGGCCGGGCGCCCGCGAGTGGTTCATGGCCTGGCTGAACCGGGAGCACCCGCATCTGGTACGCCGTTACGAGCGGCTCTACGCGGACGGCTCCTACGCCCCGAAGTGGTACCAGCGCCGGATCACCCGTCAGGTCCACGAGCTGGCCCAGGAGTACGGCATCGGTCCCGCGGGCGCGGGGATGCCACGGCGGATCCGGGAGCCGGAGCCCGAGGTCGAGCCGGTGTCCGAACCTGTCCAACTCACGTTGATCTGAGAGCGTTCGAGCGCATCGGACTGACCAATCGGGTCAACTATTGTCAGAACAGGTTCTTCCGGGCGGACTTTCCGGGACGATGCGGCGTGGACCGTGACCCTCGCGGTTCCGGAACCCTCCGTCCTGGGAGGACCTCATGAGAAAACGCGCAGCCGTGCTGTGCGGTGCGGCGGTCGTCGTGGCAGGGACCTTCACCGCCGTCCCCGCCGACGCCAGCGCCCCGCAGGCCACGCCATCCGCCCAAGCCGCGAAGCTCACCTGGAAGAAGTGCGGCACCGCCGACTACCCGACGCTCCAGTGCGCCTCCCTCAAGGTGCCGCTCGATCACGCCAACCCGCGCGGGCGGCAGATCACCCTGGCTCTGTCCCGCGTCCCGCACACCGCGAAGAAGTACCAGGGCCCGCTGCTGGTCAACCCCGGCGGTCCCGGCGGCAGCGGTCTGACCTTCGCCGGGTTCATCGCCTCCGGCCTGCCCAAGGCGGTCGCGGCCCAGTACGACGTCATCGGCTTCGACCCGCGCGGGGTGGGCAAGAGCAAGCCCGCCCTCGACTGCAAGCCGGGCCACTTCAACCCGGTGCGCCCGAACTCCGTGCCGAGCACACCCGTGATCGAGCGGGCCAACCTCAAGCGCGCCAAGTCCTTCGCCGCCGCCTGCGGCCGGAAGTACGCGAGCGTGCTGCCGTACATCGACACCGTCAGTGCCGTGCGGGACATGGACTCCATCCGCCGGGCCCTCGGCGCCAGGAGGATCAACTACTTCGGCTACTCCTACGGCACCTATCTGGGCGCGGTCTACGCGAAGCTCTTCCCGCACCAGGTGCGCCGCCTGGTCCTGGACTCGATCGTGGACCCGACCGGCGTCTGGTACGACGACAACCTCGCCCAGGACTACGCCTTCAACGACCGGCACCGGGTGCTGATGGCCTGGATCGCCAAGTACGACGCCAAGTACAGGCTCGGCACCGATCCGGAGAGGATCGAGGCCGAGTGGTACGCGATGCGGGCGGCCCTCGCCAAGAAGCCGGCGGGCGGCAAGGTCGGTGCCTCCGAGCTGGAGGACACCTTCATCCCGGGCGGCTACTACAACGGCTACTGGCCCTACCTGGCCGAGGCGTTCGCCGCGTACGTGAACGACAAGAAGGCCGATCCGCTGGTCGAGGCGTACGAGAACTTCGCCGCCGTCGACGCCTCCGGGGACAACGGCTACAGCATCTACACCTCGGTGCAGTGCCGTGACGCCTCCTGGCCGCGCGACTGGCGCCAGTGGCAGAAGGACAACTGGGCCGTGTACGAGAAGGCGCCGTTCATGGCCTGGAACAACGCCTGGTACAACGCGCCGTGCGCGTTCTGGCCCACGAGGTCGCTGAGCCCGGTGAACATCGCCAACGGCAAGATCCCGCCGGCGCTGCTCTTCCAGGCGACGAACGACGCGGCCACCCCGTACGAGGGCGGTGCGACGGTCCACCGTCTGCTGGCCGACTCCAGCCTGGTCGTCGAGGAGGGCGGCGGCAACCACGGCATCACACTGAGCGGGAGCAAGTGCCTGGACACGTACCTGGCCACGTATCTGACCGACGGCAAGGTGCCGCGTGGCGGCGGCGAGGCCGACGCGGTCTGCCAGGCGCTGCCCGATCCGAAACCGCTGACCGCCAAGGCGGCGTCGACGTCCTCGCGCGGCGCGGCGCTGCACAGGCTGCTCGGCTCCCGCGGCTGAGCGCCTGACGCTCCGTCGGGGACGGGCGTTGTCAGTGCCGTGGTCCACCATGGACGCATGAGTGAGCTGACCAGGATTCCCTCCCCCGACGGCGTCGCCCCCGCGGCCCAGTACTCCCACGTGGTGCTGGGCCGCGGCCGTTTCGTCGCGGTCTCGGGCCAGGTCGCCCTCGACGAGGACGGCAATCTCGTCGGGGACGGCGACGCGGTGGCCCAGGCCCGCCAGGTCTTCGAGAACCTCCGCCGCTGCCTGGCCGCCGCCGGAGCGACCTTCGACGATGTCGTCAAACTGACCTACTTCGTCATGGACATGTCCGACATGCCGGCGATCCGTGCGGCCCGCGCCGAGCACATATCCGACGACCGGCTGCCGGCTGCCTCGGCCGTGCGGGTGGCGGGGCTGGTGCGGCCGGAGTTCCTGATGGAGGTGGAGGCGTTCGCGGTGGTGAGCGAATAATTCCGAGGCCGGACCGGGCGGGGGGTGCCTAGGGTGCCGCCATGGACGACGATCACCTTTTCATCCGCCCCATGACCCTCGCCGACTGCGACCGCGTGGCCGAGATCCGGGTCCGCGGCTGGCAGAGCGCTTACCAGGGCCTGATCCCGCAGTCGTACCTCGACGCGATGAGCGTGGCGCAGGACGCCGAGCGGCACCGCAGCCGCTTCGGGAAGGGGGACGGCAGCGTGGTGAACCTCGTGGCCGAGCGGGACGGCGAGGTCCTCGGCTGGTCCTGTCACGGCCCGTACCGGGACGGCGAAGTCTGCACCCCGGACGTCGAGTTGTACGCCGTCTACGTGGAACCTCGGCACTACGGCGCCGGCATCGGACACGCCCTGCTGCTGGAGTCCCTGCGCCACCGCACGGCCGTGGGCCACGACCGCATGTTCCTGTGGGTGCTCAAGGAGAACACCCGTGCCCGGCGCTTCTACGAGCGGGCGGGATTCGCGGCCGACGGCGCCGAGGAGCGCTTCGAGGCGGACGGCGTCCCGGTGCCGGAGGTGCGGTACGCGCGGAGGCTCAGCGCCTGACCGCCCGTCGGCTGTGCCGGAGCACGGACGTCCTCACCGCGTCCGTACCCTCCGCCGGACCACTCCCCTGCGGCGTGGGCGCGCTGCCGGGCACGGAGGTCGCCGGCGGCGGCCGACGCGGACACCCCGCCGCCCGCCGGCTCACCGCTGCTTCGGAATCCGCGCCAGCGCGTGCACCGCCGCCTCCGCGAGCGCCGGATGCGCGAGGGCCTCGTTCAGTACGGGTCTGGCGCGGGAGTCGGCCAGGGTGCCGAGGCCCTCCACGCAGGCGAGCGCGACGCGGCGGTAGGGGTCGTGCGGGCGCAGCCGGCGCTCCAGCGTGGTGATGAGGGCCGGCACGGACTCGGGGGCGCGCAGCTCGGCCAGCAGCCGGACCGGGTGCAGGGCGTAGGCGACCCGGAGTTCGTTGGTGGCGAGGGTGGCGGCCGCGCGGGCGGTGCGCGGGTCGTCGAGCCGGGCGAGGGCGTACGCGGCGGCGGCGCAGCGCGGCGGATCGCGATGGTTGAGGAGCAGGACGAGCGACTCGAAGGCCCGGCGGTCCCCGGCGAGGCCGAGCCGGAACGCGGCCAGCTCCCTGGCCCACAACGGCTGTCCGGGTTCGGTGAGCACGGCGGCCAGCTCGTCCAGGTCCTCGCTCGCCACCAGGCGGCCGAAGGCGGCCGGCGCTCCCGACTCCTGCCGTAAGCGCTCCGTGAGCGATCGCAACTCTTCGTCCATGAACCCGAGGTTAGGCGGCCCGCCCGGGGCGCGGGACGTACATCACAAATCCGGGGGCTGGCGCGCTCGTTACCCACCGGTTAAGCTCAGACGAGCGAGTTACCCACTCGCGGAACTCCTTGCGGTGGCCTGGTGACGCAGCCGCCGCGAGAGCAGTCGGTTCGGTACCTCGCGTACCACCAGTACGACCCGGCCTGGGACAGGGCCGGTCGGTTCCACCGTTCTCCGGGCCTGTGCAGGGCCTGCGACGACGGTCCGGGCGTGTGCGCTCGCAGCCCGGCAACACCCGCATACAGCAGCTCTCTTCACGCACCCGGTGCGCCTCTCGGCGTACCGGGTCGCGCACCCAGTCGTCACCCTCATTCCTGGAGTTCCGCGATGGCCACTCCCCTGTCCGACCCCTCCCTGTCCCCGCTCAGGACGATCGCCGTCATCGGCCTCGGCACCATGGGCACCGGCATCGCCGAGGTCCTCGCCCGGGCCGGCCGCGAGGTCGTCGGCATCGACATCAGCGAGGCGCAGGCCGCCAAGGCCGTCGCCGTCCTGGAGACCACGACCGCCCGCGCCGTGGAGCGCGGCCGGCTCACCGAGCAGGAGCGGGCCGGTGTCCTCGGCCGTATCCGCACCTCCAGCGACCTGCGGGCGGCGGCCGACGCCGACCTCGTCATCGAGGTGGCTCCGGAGTCGTACGAGATCAAGCACCAGATCTTCCGCGAGCTCGACGGGATCGTGCGCCCCGAGACGATTCTCGCGACCGGCACCAACGCCCTGTCCGTGACCCGCCTGGCCGCCGACTCGGCCCGCCCGGAGCGGGTGCTGGGCCTGCACTTCTTCAACCCGGCGCCCGCGATGAAACTGGTCGAGGTGGTCTCCTCGGTGCTCACCGCCCCGACGGCCGTCACCGCGGTCACCAACCTCGCCCTCGACCTCGGCAAGGAGCCCGTCGCGGTCGGCGACCGGCCCGGGTTCGTCGCCGACGGGCTGCTGTTCGGCTACCTCAACCAGGCGGCCGCGATGTACGAGGCGAAGTACGCCTCCCGCGAGGACATCGACGCGGCGATGCGGCTCGGCTGCGGTCTGCCCATGGGCCCCCTCGCCCTGCTCGACCTGATCGGCGTCGACACCGCGCGCACGGTCCTGGAGGCCATGTACGCCGAGTCCCAGGACCGGCTGCACGCCCCCGCCCCGATCCTCAAGCAGCTCAGCGAGGCGGGCCTGACCGGCCGTAAGTCGGGACGCGGCTTCTACACGTACGAGGCTCCGGGCAGCGCGACGGTCGTGCCGGACGCGCTGACACCGCTGGAGAGCTCGGCGGGGGTCGAGGGCCGTGAGGTCCGCTCCGTCGGTGTCGCGGGGTCCGGGACCATGGCGTCCGGTATCGCGGAGGTGTTCGCCAAGGCCGGGTACGAGGTCGTGCTCGCCGCCCGCAGCGAGGAGAAGGCGCAGACGGCCAAGGCCCGTATCGGCAAGTCTCTTTCGCGCTCTGTCGACAAGGGCCGGATGACCGCCGAGGCGGCGGCGCAGACCCTGGACCGGATCACCGCGGCGGGCTCGTACGAGTCCTTCGCGGACGTCGACCTGGCCGTCGAGGCCGTCGCCGAGGACCTGGAGATCAAGCAGCAGCTGTTCCAGGCGCTGGACAAGGTCTGCAAACCGGGCGCGGTCCTGGCCACCACGACCTCCTCACTGCCCGTCGTCGCGTGCGCCCGCGCCACCTCGCGTCCGCAGGACGTGATCGGGATGCACTTCTTCAACCCGGCGCCGGCGATGAAGCTGGTCGAGGTCGTGCGCACGGTCCTGACGGCCGAGGACGTCCACGCGACGGTCCGCGAGGTCTGCGTCAGGATCAAGAAGCACGCCGTGGACTGCGGCGACCGCGCGGGCTTCATCGTGAACGCCCTGCTCTTCCCGTACCTCAACAACGCGATCAAGATGGTGCAGGAGCACTACGCGTCCCTCGACGACATCGACGCGGCGATGAAGCTGGGCGGCGGCTACCCGATGGGCCCCTTCGAACTCCTGGACGTCGTCGGCCTGGACGTCTCGCTCGCCATCGAGAAGGTCCTGCACCGCGAGTTCCGCGACCCGGGTCTGGCTCCGGCCCCGCTTCTGGAGCACCTGGTGGCCGCGGGCTGCCTCGGCCGCAAGACCGGCCGTGGCTTCCGCGAATATGCCCGCCGCTGAGCACGTCGGCGACTGGTTCACCGGCGGCGAGGACTGGGGCGGACTGCTCGATCCGGGCAGTCCTCCCCCGCCCACGGGACCCGGCGGCTCCCCGCCCGCCCCGCACGGGACAAACCCCGGACACGCGCACCAACCTGCGCACATGCAGTACGTTCGGGTCATGCCCCAGCCCGCCAAGTCGTCCCGTACACCAGCCACGCCCGATGTGCCGGAGAGTGCCGCAGGCAGCCGCGCGGCCGCCCAGCGGCTCAAGATGCGCCGAGAACTGGCCGCCGCCGCGATGGAGCTGTTCTCCACCAAGGGGTACGAGGCGACGACCGTCGACGAGATCGCGGCCGCGGCCGGTGTCGCCCGCCGCACCTTCTTCCGCCACTTCCGCTCCAAGGAAGAGGCGATCTTCCCGGACCACGACGACACCCTGGTCAGGGCGGAGGCCGTCCTCAACGCGGCCCCCGCGCACGAGCACCCGCTCGACACGGTGTGCCGCGGCATCAAGGAAGTCATGAAGATGTACGCGGCCCGGCCGGAGATCTCGGTCGCCCGCTACAAGCTGACGCGCGAGGTGCCGACGCTGCGGGAGGCGGAGATCGCCTCGGTGGCCCGCTACGAGCGGCTGTTCACGCGGTATCTGCTCGGGCACTTCGACGAGCACGCCCATGACGACGACGCCAACGACGATCCCCTGCTGGCGGAGGTCGCCGCGTCGGCCGTGGTCACCGCGCACAACCACGTGCTGCGGCGGTGGCTGCGGGCCGGCGGGCAGGGGGACGTCGAGGCGCAGCTGGACCATGCCTTCGCGATCGTGCGGAAGACCTTCGGGACGGGGATCGGGGCGGGCCGCACCACGGCCTCTGCGCAGCCGGCCGCGGCGACGCTCTCCACTCAGGGCGAGGTCCTGGTCGCGGTCGCCCGGACCGACGCCCCGCTGGACGAGGTCATGCGCACCATCGAGCAGGCGCTCAAAGAGCACTCCTGACGCCCGCAGACATCGAGGGCCGGTACCGGGAAAACCCCGGTACCGGCCCCTTTCGCGTTCGAAGAAATGTTTCTCTTCGAACTCTTCACCAAGGATGATCCAGCTCCTTGGCGATCTTCACCGAAAATCCCTCTCGTGGTCCGGCGGCATGGCAGGCTGTCGGACCATCGGTAAGAAAGACCGCGGGCCTGGGGAGGCCCGCGCTCTTGGCGCGGACGCCGGGAAAAGCCTCGGGGAAACAGGGGAATGAGGCTCGGCGCGCGCCCTCGCAATCCTTTGTGCCGCCTGCCCGCGGAATTCTTCAGGGGGGATTTCCTTGTCCTTTTCCACGCCACCCGTCGTCGGCATCATCGGGCTCGGCTATGTCGGGCTGCCCACGGCTCTCGCCCTGCTGGAATCGGGTCTCACCGTCATAGGCCTCGACGTGGACCCCGCCCGGCTGGACGCCATCCGCGCCCACCGCGTCGATCTGGTCCCTGACGACCACCGCCGACTGCGCACCCACACCGGTGACGGCCCCGGTGCCGACCGGTTCGTCCTGACCACGGACCCCACGGCCCTGCGCGCCGCCGAGGCGATCCTGATCTGCGTCCCGACCCCCGTGGACGACCACCTGGTGCCCGACCTGCGGGCCCTGTCGGGTGCCTGTGCCACCGCCGCGGCCCACGCGGTCCCGGGGCAGACCCTCGTGCTGACCTCGACCAGCTACGTCGGCACCACCCGGGACCTGCTCCTCGACCCCCTGGCCGAGCGCGGACTGCGGGTGCCCGAGGACCTGAGCGTGGCCTACGCCCCGGAGCGCATCGACCCGGGCAGCACCGAACACACCCAGAGCACGACCCCGCGGGTGGTCGGAGGGGTCAGTCCCGAGTGCACCCGGCGCGCCGCCGACGTCCTGCGGCGCACCGGCGCCGAGGTGCACGAGGTGCTCTCGCCCGAGGCCGCCGAGATGACCAAGCTGCTGGAGAACACCTTCCGCGCGGTGAACATCGCCCTGGCCAACGAGTTCGCCACCATCTGCGGGGAGTTGGGCCTGGAGGCCCTGGAGGTCATCCAGGCGGCGGCCACCAAGCCGTACGGGTTCATGCCGTTCTTCCCCGGCCCCGGAGTGGGCGGGCACTGCATCCCCTGCGACCCGCACTATCTGCTGTGGCAATTGCGCGAGAAGCGGGTCGCCTCGCCGCTGATCGACACGGCGATGACCGCGATCGCCACCCGGCCGCACGCGGTGGTGCAGCGCGCCCGGGAGGTCCTCGCCGACCGGGGCGTACCGCTGCGCACGGCCCGGGTGCTGGTGGTCGGGGTGACGTACAAGCCAGGGGTGGCCGACCTCCGGGAGTCACCCTCCCTGGAGATCATGAGCGCCCTCGGCGAGGCCGGCGCCGAGGTGGCGTACACGGATCCGCTCATCCCGCAGGTGTCCCTGGGCGGCCGGCTGCTGCGCTCCGAGCCGGAGCCCGGCGAGCGGGACTGGGACCTGGTGCTGGTCCACGGCGTGCACCCGCGGCAGGACCTGTCGTGGATCGGGGACGACCTCTCGGTCCTGGACACCACCTACCGGCTGCAGGACTTCAAGCACCGGGCGGTGGTATGAGCGTCCAGGCCCAGCGGCCCGCCACGCCCGGCGGGCCCGAGCCCTCCCCGTTCGTGCCCGGTCAGCGCGGTGCGCCGCGGCCCGGCCGGGCCCGCCTCGCCGCGCTGACCGACCGCATGGACCCGGGGGTACGGCACGCCGCGCGCCGTCTGCTCGTGGTGATCGTGCTGCTCCCGCTGCTGCTGATCCTGGCCCATGAGGCGCCCCGGCTGGTCCAGGCTCCCCTGGTGCTCGGGTACGGCTTCCTGGTCCTGACGGTGACGGTCTCCATGCTGTTCATCGCCTACAGCCGCTACGACGACCCCTCCCGGCGGACGCTGCGCGGGCGCCCGCGCCACCTGGACCGGTTCCCCGAGCTGCCCGTGCGACCGCGGGTGAGCTTCCTGGTGGCGGTCAAGGACGAGGAGGACGGCATCGAGGCGTGTGTGCGTTCCATGGCCGGGAGCGACTACCCGGACCTGCAGATCGTGGTGGTCGACGACGCCTCCACCGACGGCACCCGCGCGGTGCTGCGGCGCCTGTCGCGCGAACTGCCCCTGCGGGTTCTGTACCTGGACCGCAACGTCGGCAAGAAGCACGCCCTGGTCCGGGCCGCGGAGCTCGCCGACGGGGATGTCCTCGCCTTCACCGACTCCGACTGCGTGCTCGCCCCCGACGCCCTTCGGCGGTGCGTGAGGGCGTTGACGGTGCACCGGGAGCTGGGCGCGGTCAGCGGCCACGCCCGGGCGCTGAACGCCGACGAGAGCGTGCTGTCCAAGGCGCAGGACGTCTGGTACGAGGGTCAGTTCCGGGTCGCCAAGGCCGCGGAGGCGACCTTCGGGTCCGTCTCGTGCGTGTCCGGACCGCTCGCCGTGTTCCGCCGGGACGCCATTGTGAACTACCTCCCCGCCTGGGCCGGTGACCGTTTCCTCGGCGGTGAATTCCGTTTCGCCACCGACCGCCAGCTGACCGGATACGTCCTGGGCCAGAAATGGAAGGGGCTCAAACTCAAGGCACAGTACGCCGATTCTCCTTTCGTCACCGAGCAGAACCATCCGGAACTTCCGTGGCGTATCGGCTATGTGCAGTCCGCGAAGGTCTGGACGACCGTGCCCGCTCGATTCAGGCCTTTCATGCGGCAGCAGGTGCGCTGGAAGAAGAGCTTCATCCGCAATCTGTTCTTCACCGGCACCTTCATGTGGCGGCGCGGACTCGGTCCGGCGGTGCTCTTCTACGGGCACGTCCTGTGGGTGCTGTGTGCCCCGCTGATGGCGGTGCGCCACCTGGTCTGGGCGCCGTACCACGGGCTGTGGTTCCTGACCGGGCTGTATCTGGCGGGCGTCCTCCTCAAGGGCGTGGTGTGGGGCCTGGCCTTCAAGGCGGACAACCCACGCTCCACACGGTGGCGGTACCGGCCGCTGATGAGCCTGTTGTCATCGGTGGTGCTGTCCTGGCTGCTGCCGTACTCGCTGCTGACCATCCGGCGCGGCGTCTGGTCGAGGAGCCTGTCATGAAGGCCGTACGAGCCGTCGGGCGCGCTCTGGCCGCGCTGCTGGCCACGGGCGTCGTCATCGCCCTGTATCTGCTGGTGCTGACCCGGGGGAGCTGGCAGCCGTGGACCGCCCTGTGACCGGGAGGCGGGCCCGCCTCACCGCCCGTCTGCGCCGTGGCACCGTGCGCACCGCGCTGGCCGCCCTGACCGCACTGGTGCTCACCGTGCCCTTCGTGGTCGCCTGGCGGGTCTACGTCGACCAGCGCAACGTCACCCGCCAGGTGAGCGTGCCGGCCGCGCGGGTCGACGCGGCGACCACCGCGCGCTGGAAGGCCGTCGGAGCCGGTCTTCCGGAGCGCGCGGCGCCGGTGATCCTCACCTACCACGACCTCGAGCCGCACAGCGGAAGTCGGTACATCGTGGACCCCGCCGTGTTCGAACGGCAGCTCAGTGCCCTGCAGGCGGCGGGCTACCACACCCTCACCACCGACGAGTTCGTCGCCTACCTGCTCGGCGGCCCGGTGCCGCCGCGCTCGGTGATGCTGACCTTCGACGACGGCACGCACGGCCTGTGGACCTACGGGGACCGCATTCTCGCGCGGCACCGCATGAACGCCGTCTCGTTCCTCATCACCGGCAGGGTGGGCCGGCACCGGCCCTACTACCTGTCCTGGCAGGAGATCGCGCGGATGGCCCGCTCGGGCCGCTGGGACTTCGAGGACCACACCCACGACCTGCACAGCCGCACCCGGATCGGCCCGCACGGCGAACTGGGCTCGCTGCTCGCCCACCGCAGGTACCTCGCCTCCACCGGAGGCCTGGAGAGTACGGACCACTACCAGCGCAGGGTCAGGGCGGACTTCACCAGCTCCCTGGCGGACTTCGAGCGGCACGGCCTGCCCCGGCCCAGCCTGTTCGCCTACCCGTTCTCGGAATCGGCGGACCCGCAGCAGACGTCGTACGTGCGGGACCTGATCGAGCGGACCTTCGCCGCGGCCCTGACGGACAAGACGTTCTCGCCCGAGCCGGCGGCCCGCAGATCGGCGGTCCACCAGGAGTACCAGCGTCTCGAGGTCTTCGCGGACACCAGCCCGGACGCCCTGCTTGCACAGGTCGCGGCCCGGACGCCGGTGCCTCCGTCGGGCGACCCGCTGCGCTTCCCGGAGCGCTGGACGGGCATCAGCTGGAAGCCGCTCGGAAGCACCGACGTGCTCACCGGGAAGGGCTCGGTTTCCGACCGCTACGTCTACGGTGCCTACGCTCCGTACGGCGCCGCCGACTGGGACCACTACTCGGTGACCGCCGGGCTGACCGCCCTGCCCGCGCGAGGCGGCAGCGCCACGGTGTTCGCGCGGGTCGGCGGGGACGCCACGGTCGGGGTGCGTGTCTCCCACGGCACCGCCCAGATGGTCGGCGGCCGGACACGGAACCGTGTCCTCGCCGAGCACCCGCTGACTCCCGGCCCCTCCCACGAGGTCCGGCTGACCGTGGACGGCGCCCGGACCGAGGCGGTGGTGGACGGCCGCCACCGGTTCACGGTGCCGAACAGCAGCGGGGTGCGCGGCACCGGCGGGATCGCCCTGGCCCTGTCCCGCGGGGAGACCGGGCCGTCCTGGCCCGCGTTCGCCCACGTGGAGACCGCCCCGCTGCCCGGCCCGCCCGCCGCCGCCCGGCCCTTCGACGGCCCGGCCGGCTGGTCCGACGGGGACGGCCGCCGGGCGCGGGCGGTGATCGGGGCCGGTGGCGTGCAGCCGATCGGCCCGCGCCGCTGGACCTTCGCCGCCTACCGGCCCGGCAACACCGCGCACTGGTCCGGCTACACGCTGAACACCCGGCTGACGGGACTGTCGGAGGAGGGCCTGCACAGCTCGGTCGTGGTGCGCCGCGGCGCCCCGGACCAGCTCACGGTCCGCCTCTCCCGCGGCTGGATCACACTCCTGTCCGGGCCCGGCGCCCATCCTCGTACCGTGCTCTCCCGCAAGCTGCCGGAAGCCGCGGAACGCTATGTCCGGGTGACGGTCGGAGCGCGGAGGACGGACATCGCGGTGGGCGCCGGGCTGGTGCATACGTCCGTGCCCGCAGCGGGCGGCACCGGCGGCATCGCCCTCGGCGTGTACCGGCGGTCACCGGTCCAGCCGTGGCCCGGGTTCACGGACTGCGCGGTCGACGGAGGGCGTACGGCGTGATCCGGCGGCTCGTGCGGCGTCGGCGGGCAGGACTCCTCACCGGGGTCCTGCTCGCCGTGCTGCTGGTGTCGGCGTTCGCGGGCGGACTGACGCTGCGCGACGCCGGCCGGGGCGGCGCATCCTCGGAGTTCCGGCCCGAGTTTCCCGAACGGGGCCTGGTCACCAACGAGTTCGCCTACTGGCACCCCGACGCCCCCGGCGCACGTCACTCCCCCGACTGGACCATGACCAGCGGCTCGCTGTTCGGGCTCGACGGCGCCGGCTGGTCGGGACATCCCGACGGTGAGCGTCCCGACGCGGAGTCCGTCCGGGCCACGGACTCGGCGGTCTTCCGGCTGGCCTCGCGGCGCCGGGACTTCGGTGACACCCGGTTGTCCCTGCGGCTGCGTCTGACGGACCTGGTGACGACACCGCGGACCCCGGCACAGCCGTACGACGGTGTCCATCTGTGGCTGCGCTTCCACAGTGAGCAGGAGTGCTACGCGGTCAGCGTGGTCCGGCGGGACGGGCAGGTCGTGGTGAAGCGCAAGACGCCCGGCGGCCCGGCCAACGGGGGCACCTATGTGACCCTCGCCACGGCGTCGGCCGTGTTCGCGCCGGATGCCTGGACCCTCGCGGTGGCCACCGCCATCGATCTCCCGGACGGCCGGGTGCGTATCACGCTGGAACTCGCGGGCCACCAGGTGCTGGACGTGACCGACGCCTCACCTGGAGGCCTGTACCAGCCCGGCGGCGTCGGCATCCGCGGTGACAACACCGAGTTCATGTTCCGTGACTTCTCGGCACAGCCGGAATGACATAAACGGGACGAACACCCTACACGCCGGCAGGTTTGATCGATCATCGCTCATTTGTTACGTAAAGATTTCATCTGAGAGCAATCTCTGGCACTCAGTGCCTTGCACGGTGGCACGCGGTGTCTTACGTTGAGGGAGTCCGGGCGGCCGGCGTGCAGAGACCATGCGTACGCCGGCTGTCCCAGCAAGTCATCGATTTGCCCGCCCGGACGCCTGCGTCACAGGCAACCTCCCGCGCCACAAAGCGCTGCCGAACAGCATGACCGCCGAACCGACGGCACCGACGTAACCCTCAGCGTCTGCCCTCAAGACGCCATTCGCCGGAGGCAACACCGTGACCGTGAAGGACATCCTGGACGCGATCCAGTCGCCGGACTCGACTCCGGGCGACTTCGCCGCTCTGCCGCTCCCCGAGTCGTACCGCGCGATCACCGTGCACAAGGACGAGACGGAGATGTTCGCGGGCCTCGAGACCCGCGACAAGGACCCGCGCAAGTCGATCCACCTCGACGAGGTGGCCCTGCCCGAGCTGGGCCCGGGCGAGGCGCTCGTCGCCGTGATGGCATCGAGTGTCAACTACAACTCGGTGTGGACCTCGATCTTCGAGCCGCTGTCGACCTTCGGGTTCCTGGAGCGCTACGGCCGCACCAACGAGCTGGCCAAGCGGCACGACCTGCCGTACCACATCATCGGCTCCGACCTCGCGGGCGTCGTCCTGCGCACCGGCCCGGGCGTCAACGCCTGGAAGCCCGGCGACGAGGTCGTCGCGCACTGCCTGAGCGTGGAGCTGGAGTCCTCCGACGGCCACAACGACACCATGCTCGACCCCGAGCAGCGGATCTGGGGCTTCGAGACCAACTTCGGCGGTCTCGCCGAGATCGCGCTCGTCAAGTCCAACCAGCTGATGCCCAAGCCCGACCACCTGTCGTGGGAGGAGGCGGCCGCCCCCGGGCTGGTCAACTCCACCGCCTACCGCCAGCTGGTCTCCCGCAACGGCGCCGGGATGAAGCAGGGCGACAACGTCCTGATCTGGGGCGCGAGCGGCGGACTCGGCTCGTACGCCACACAGTTCGCGCTGGCGGGCGGCGCCAACCCGATCTGCGTGGTGAGCAGCCCCCAGAAGGCGGAGATCTGCCGGGCCATGGGCGCCGACGCGATCATCGACCGCAACGCCGAGGACTACAAGTTCTGGAAGGACGAGAACACCCAGGACCCCAAGGAGTGGAAGCGCTTCGGCAAGCGCATCCGCGAGCTCACCGGCGGCGAGGACATCGACATCGTCTTCGAGCACCCCGGCCGCGAGACCTTCGGCGCGTCCGTGTTCGTCACCCGCAAGGGCGGCACCATCACCACCTGCGCCTCGACCTCGGGCTACATGCACGAGTACGACAACCGCTACCTGTGGATGTCGCTGAAGCGGATCATCGGCTCGCACTTCGCCAACTACCGCGAGGCCTGGGAGGCCAACCGGCTGATCGCGAAGGGCAAGATCCACCCGACCCTGTCGAAGGTGTACTCCCTGGAGGAGACCGGCCAGGCGGCCTACGACGTGCACCGCAACCTCCACCAGGGCAAGGTCGGCGTCCTGTGCCTGTCCCCCGAGGAGGGCCTGGGAGTGCGCGACGAGGAGAAGCGCGCCCAGCACATCGACGCCATCAACCGCTTCCGCAACATCTGAGACACCCGGGGCCATAGATGACTGAGCGTCAGAAGGACCGGCCGTGGCTCATGCGCACGTACGCCGGTCACTCCACGGCCGAGGCGTCCAACGAGCTGTACCGGCGCAACCTCGCCAAGGGCCAGACCGGTCTGTCGGTGGCGTTCGACCTGCCGACGCAGACCGGCTACGACTCCGACCACGTCCTCGCCCGCGGCGAGGTGGGCCGGGTCGGCGTGCCGATCGCGCACCTCGGTGACATGCGCCGGCTGTTCCAGGACATCCCCCTGGAGCAGATGAACACCTCGATGACGATCAACGCCACCGCCATGTGGCTTCTGGCGCTCTACCAGGTCGTCGCCGAGGAGCAGGGCGCGGACATCACCCAGCTCCAGGGCACGACCCAGAACGACATCGTCAAGGAGTACCTGTCCCGGGGGACGCACGTCTTCCCGCCGGGGCCGAGCCTGCGTCTGACGACCGACATGATCGCGTACACGGTCTCCCACATCCCGAAGTGGAACCCGATCAACATCTGCAGCTACCACCTGCAGGAGGCGGGCGCCACGCCGGTTCAGGAGATCGCGTACGCGATGTCGACGGCGATCGCGGTCCTGGACGCCGTCCGCGACTCCGGCCAGGTGCGGCAGGAACGCATGGGCGATGTCGTCGGCCGGATCTCCTTCTTCGTGAACGCGGGCGTCCGGTTCATCGAGGAGATGTGCAAGATGCGTGCCTTCGGCCGCATCTGGGACAAGGTCACCCGTGAGCGCTACGGCATCGAGAACCCCAAGCACCGCCGCTTCCGGTACGGCGTCCAGGTCAACTCGCTCGGGCTGACCGAGGCGCAGCCGGAGAACAACGTCCAGCGGATCGTCCTCGAGATGCTGGCCGTGACCCTCTCGAAGGACGCACGCGCGCGTGCCGTCCAGCTGCCGGCCTGGAACGAGGCCCTGGGGCTCCCCCGGCCCTGGGACCAGCAGTGGTCGCTGCGGATGCAGCAGGTGCTGGCCTACGAGAGCGACCTGCTGGAGTACGAGGACATCTTCGAGGGCTCGCACGTCGTCGAGGCGAAGGTGAGCACGCTGGTCGAGGAGTCCCTCGCCGAGATCGACCGGATCCAGGAGATGGGCGGCGCGATGGCCGCCGTCGAGTCGGGCTACCTCAAGTCGCAGCTCGTCTCCTCGCACGCCGAGCGCCGGGCCCGTATCGAGTCCGGGCAGGAGAAGATCATCGGCGTCAACATCTTCGAGACGACCGAGCCGAACCCGCTGACCGCCGACCTGGACACCGCCATCCAGACGGTGGACCCGGCCGTCGAGGCCCGGGTGATCGCCGGACTCCAGCACTGGCGTGACACCCGCTACCTGCCGCCCTTCAACCACCCGCGCCCCTGCAAGGCGCTGGAGAGGCTGAAGGAGGCCGCCAAGGGCACCGACAACCTCATGGAAGCCACCGTGGAGTGCGCCCGCGCGGGGGTCACGACCGGGGAGTGGGCCGGGGCCCTGCGGGAGGTGTTCGGCGAGTTCCGGGCGCCCACCGGTGTCTCCTCGGCGCCGGTGGCGGTTCCCGCGGAGGCGGGCTCGGCCATGGCCGACGTCCGCCGCCGGGTCGAGGTGACCGCCAGGGACCTCGGCGTCGGCAAGCTGCGCTTCCTGGTCGGCAAGCCGGGCCTGGACGGGCACTCCAACGGGGCCGAGCAGATAGCCGTACGCGCGCGTGACGCGGGCTTCGAGGTGGTCTACCAGGGCATCCGGCTGACCCCCGAGCAGATCGTGGACGCGGCCCTCGCCGAGGACGTGCACGCGGTCGGTCTGTCGATCCTGTCCGGCTCGCACGCCCAGCTGGTGCCGGACGTGCTCGAGAGGCTGCATGTGGCAGGCGCCACAGATGTACCTGTCATTGCCGGTGGGATCATCCCCAATGGAGACGCCGAGCAATTGCGGGCAGCCGGAGTGGCCGCTGTCTTCACCCCGAAGGACTTCGACATCACCGGCATCATCGGCCGCATCGTCGACGAGATCCGGAAAGCGAACAAGCTCGACCCCCTGGAGGTCCCCGCATGACGACCGTCAACCGCCTTCGCCCGCGGCGCTCCTGCCTGGCCGTACCGGGCAGCAACCCCCGCTTCCTGGAGAAGGCGCAGGGCCTCCCGGCGGACCAGGTCTTCCTCGACCTGGAGGACGCGTGCGCCCCGCTCGCCAAGCCCGAGGCGCGGCACACCATCGTCAAGTTCCTCAACGAGGGCGACTGGACGGGCAAGACGAGGGTCGTGCGGGTCAACGACTGGACGACGGAGTGGACGTACCGCGATGTCGTCACGGTCGTCGAGGGGGCCGGCCAGAACCTCGACTGCATCATGCTGCCGAAGGTGCAGAGCGCCGAGCAGATCGTGGCGCTCGACCTCCTGCTGACCCAGATCGAGAAGACGATGGGCTTCGAGGTCGGCAAGATCGGCATCGAGGCGCAGATCGAGAACGCGCAGGGCCTCAACAACGTCAACGAGATCGCCACCGCGTCCCAACGCGTCGAGACGATCATCTTCGGGCCGGCCGACTTCATGGCGTCGATCAACATGAAGTCGCTGGTCGTGGGCGAGCAGCCGCCCGGCTACCCGGCGGACGCCTACCACTACATCCTGATGAAGATCCTGATGGCGGCCCGCGCCAACAACCTCCAGGCGATCGACGGCCCCTACCTGCAGATCCGCAACATCGACGGCTACCGCGAGGTCGCCCAGCGTGCCGCGGCCCTCGGCTTCGACGGCAAGTGGGTGCTGCACCCGGGCCAGGTCGAGGCGTCCAACGAGATCTTCTCGCCCTCCCAGGAGGACTACGACCACGCCGAGCTGATCCTGGACGCGTACGACTACTACACCTCCGAGGCGGGTGGCAAGAAGGGCTCGGCGATGCTCGGCGACGAGATGATCGACGAGGCCAGCCGCAAGATGGCGCTGGTCATCTCCGGCAAGGGGCGTGCGGCCGGCATGCAGCGCACGTCGAAGTTCGAGATCCCGGAGGCCTGAGCGCGATGCAGTTCGGACGCACCTACGAGGAGTTCGAGGTCGGGGCGGTCTACAAGCACTGGCCCGGGAAGACGGTCACGGAGTACGACGACCATCTCTTCTGTCTCCTGACCATGAACCACCACCCGCTCCACATGGACGTCAACTACGCCGAGAAGACGACGGACTTCGGCAAGAACGTCGTGGTCGGGAACTACATCTACTCCCTGCTGCTCGGCATGTCCGTACCGGACGTCTCCGGCAAGGCGATCGCCAACCTGGAGATCGAGTCGCTCAAGCACGTGGCGCCGACCTTCCACGGCGACACGATCTACGGCCAGACGACCGTGCTCGACAAGTGGCCCTCCAAGTCGAAGAACGACCGCGGGATCGTGTACGTCGAGACCAAGGGCTACAAGCAGGACGGCACGCTGGTCTGCGTGTTCCGCCGCAAGGTCATGGTGCCCACCGAGACCTACATCAAGGAGCGCGGCGGCGAGCAGCCCGGCCGCCCGGAACTTCAGGAGGGTTGAGCCCATGGCACGCCTCGCCCAGACCCACGGCCTCACGGACATCCAGCAGGAGATCCTGTCCACCGTCCGGGACTTCGTGGACAAGGAGATCATCCCGGTCGCGACCGAGCTGGAGCACCGCGACGAGTACCCGCAGCAGATCGTCGACGGGCTCAAGGAGTTGGGCCTGTTCGGCCTGATGATCCCCGAGGAGTACGGCGGTCTGGGCGAGTCCCTCCTGACGTACGCGCTGTGCGTGGAGGAGATCGCCCGCGGCTGGATGTCGGTGTCCGGCATCATCAACACCCACTTCATCGTGGCGTACATGCTCAAGCAGCACGGCACGCAGGAGCAGAAGGACCACTTCCTGCCGCGGATGGCGGCCGGCGACGTGCGGGGCGCCTTCTCGATGTCCGAGCCGGGCCTCGGTTCCGACGTGTCCGCCATCACCTCCAAGGCGGTCAGGGACGGCGACGAATACGTCCTGAACGGCCAGAAGATGTGGCTCACGAATGGCGGAACGTCAACTTTGGTCGCCGTTCTCGTCCGAAGTGACGAAGGACACTCCCCCGAAGAGGCGGCCGCCAAACCGCACAAGTCGATGACGACCTTCCTGATCGAGAAGGAACCCGGCTTCGGAGAGGTCCGCCCCGGCCTCACCATCCCCGGGAAGATCGACAAGATGGGCTACAAGGGCGTCGACACCACCGAGCTGATCATGGATGGCCTGCGGCTTCCGGCCGATCGGGTGCTCGGCGGGGTCACCGGCCGAGGTTTTTACCAAATGATGGACGGCGTCGAGGTGGGCCGCGTGAATGTGGCGGCGCGTGGCTGCGGCGTCGCTCAGCGTGCCTTCGAGCTGGGCGTCTCGTACGCCCAGCAGCGTCACACTTTCGGCAAGCCGATCGCTCAGCACCAGGCGATTCAGTTCAAGCTGGCCGAGATGGCTACCAAGGTCGAGGCCGCGCATGCGATGATGGTCAACGCGGCACGCAAAAAGGACTCCGGGGAGCGAAACGACCTTGAGGCAGGGATGGCGAAGTACCTCGCCTCCGAATACTGCAAGGAGGTCGTCGAAGACGCCTTCCGAATCCACGGCGGCTACGGCTTCTCCAAGGAGTACGAGATCGAGCGCCTCTACCGTGAGGCTCCGATGCTGCTGATCGGTGAAGGTACCGCCGAGATCCAGAAAATGATCATCGGTCGTAGGCTGCTCGAAGAGTATCGGTTCCAGGGCTAGATGTCCGGATACGGGGTGTTTTCTTGGAGAAGAAGATCACACCCCGTCAGGACGGTTCAGCCGCCGACTCGGCTTCCTGGCTTGCCCAGTTGTGGCCCGCGACCGGTACGATCCCGGAAAGCCGCCGTCCCCCGTCTAGTGCGCGGCATCATCCGCTACGAAGGTCATCCATGCCCCACAGCCAAACCTCTGCACCTCGCGACAGCCGGGCAGGCGTACGCCTCGCGCGCGGAGCATCGCCGTGGCTCCTGCCGACCGTCGCCACCGCAGCACTGAGCCTGGTACGCGCGCGCAAGTCCGGCGCCGCCAAGGCCGTCGCCGTGCCCGCCACCGCGCTGGCGGCGGGCATGCTGTGGTTCTTCCGCGACCCCGAGCGCGAGATCGCCCCGGGCCGGGTCATCTCGCCCGCCGACGGTGTGGTGCAGAGCATCATGCCGTGGAAGGACGGTCGCACCCGCGTCGCGATCTTCATGAGCCCGCTCAACGTCCACGTCAACCGCGCGCCGCTCTCCGGCACGGTGACGTCGGTCGAGCACATCCCCGGCGGGTTCGTTCCGGCGTTCAACAAGGAGAGCGAGAACAACGAGCGCGTCGTCTGGCACTTCGACACCGAACTCGGTGACATCGAGATGATCCAGATCGCCGGCGCGGTGGCCCGTCGCATCGTCCCCTACATCCCGCAGGGCACGAAGGTCGAGCAGGGTGACCGCATCGGTCTGATCCGGTTCGGCTCGCGCGTCGACATCTACCTGCCCGAGGGCGTGGAGGTCGCGGTCGAGGTCGGGCAGAAGACGGTGGCTGGGGTGACTCGCATTGACCGTGATTGATCCTGAGACCCAGGCGGGCTGGGTGCCCGAGGCCGACGAGGTCGACGACGACGAGGAGATGCCTCTTTCTCTCCGCCTGTCGATAGCGGACACCCTCACCCTCGGCAACGCCACGTGCGGCTTCATGGCGGTGTACTTCACCACCACCGGCATCCTGATCCCGCACCTGACCGACAGCCAGGAATCCGGCATGGCGCGCAACAGCGCGGCCACGGCGGTCATCCTGATGCTGTGCGCGGCGGTCTTCGACCTCTTCGACGGCCTGGTGGCGCGCAAGCTGCGCTCCTCGCCGATGGGCGCCGAGCTGGACAACCTCTCGGACCTGATCAGCTTCGGCCTCGCGCCGGCGTACTTCGTGCTCGTCTACGGCATGGTCGCTGACGACGCCTCGCAGCGGGTGGCGGCGGTGGGTGCCGTGGTGGTGCTGCTTGCGGTGGTCCTCCGGCTGGCCAGATTCTCCTGCGTGACCGTGGCGAACGGCATGTTCCAGGGCATGCCGTCCCCGTTCGGCGCGCTCACGGTGGTCGCGATCGTGCTGCTGGAGCTGCCCTTCGTGGCGACGCTCCTGGCGATCCTGGGCACCGCGTGGCTGATGGTGAGCCGGGTGGAGTACCCGAAGCCGCGGGGGCGGCTCGCGGTGGCCATGCTCTCCTGGATCGTGCTGGCGATGGGGCTGCTCGCGGCCTGGGCCTTCGGCGCTCCCAGCGGCCAGCTCCTGCTCCAGACCGGCTGCGCCCTGCAGCTCGTCATGGGCGCCGTGATCCCCTTGTTCGCCACGGCCCGGCGGGTGAACAACTTCCGGGGCAACCGGCGCGAGGCGCGGGCGGCGCAGCTGCCGTAGCGGTTGTTGATGGGTGAGGGGCTCGAACCGACGCCGGTTCGAGCCCCTCAGTCGTTCTCAGGCTCCCGGGGTGTACGTCCTGGCCACCTCCGAGGCGCCGGCCTCCCGTACGACCTTCATGCCGCCCGTGACGCCCTTGTCCGGCTGGAGGATCACGCTCTCGCGGGAGGACGGGGCCGTGGGGTCGGTGAAGTCCTGACCGACGCCGAAGCCGATGTCGTAGGAGTCGATCGACAACAGGGCCTTGTCCACACCCTCCCTGCTGAGGTCCTTGTTGGAGCAGGCCTTCTTCAGAGCCTCGCCGAAGGCCGACGCGGCGGTCCAGCCGGCCACGATGCCGTTGTCCAGCGAGTCGTCCGGGTAGGCGGCCCGGTAGTCGGCGACCAGCTTCTTCGCCTGCGGGGTGTCCGCGCCGATGGGGAGCGAGGGCGAGGCCACGTAGTAGTTCTTCGTCAGGGCCGGGCCCGCCTGGGTGGCGAGGAGCTGCGGTGCGAAGGCGGAGTTGTTGCCGATGACCGGTACGGCGAAGCCGCTCGCCGCCGCCACCCCGACCAGCGAGGCCGCCTGGCGCGGGCCCGCGCTGAGCACGATCGCCTTGACACCGGCCTGCTTGAGGGCGGTGACCTGGGCGGTCATGTCGTTGTCGGTGGGCTTGATCTTCTGCTCGACGACGGTCAGCCCGGCCCCCTTCGCAGACGGGTGCCGCCCAGGGCGCCCGCGCGCAGGTTTTCGGCGACCGTCATGCGGGATCGGCATCGAGACGATCTCCGCGCCCCGGGACTCACCGCGGCGCGACCTGGAGTACGCCGAGGACGCGGGCCGGCGCCGGGCCCACCAGGGGCTGCCGCTGGACCTCCTGGTGCACGCCTACCGGAACGCCGGCTATCTGGTGTGGGACGCGCTCGTGGAGGGGACGGCCGGGCGGGAGCCGGAGCGGCTCGCGGCGCTGATGCGGTCGACGACGATGGTGTGGTCGGCGGTGGACGCGCAGGCGCAGACGGCGTCGGAGGCGTACCGGGCCACCGAGGCGGAGCTCAGGCGGCGTACCGACGAACAGCTCCAGGCGCTCCTCGACGCCCTGCTGGAGGGCCCAGGCGACTCCCGGGCTCGCGGCGCGGGCGGCTGCGGGGCTCGATCTGCCGGAACACGGGCGGTACGCGGTGGTGGTGCTGCGGGCCGAGCGGCGGGAGGCGGCCGAGCGGCCGGTGCGGGGAGCCGGGTTCCGGTTCATCTGGCGGATGCGGGCGGACGGCGAGGTGGCGGTGGTGGCGCTCGCGCCCGGGCAGGGCCTGGACGGGGTGGCCCGTGCGCTGGAGGGGCGTTGTTCGGGTCCGGGCGGGATCAGTCCGGTGGTGCCGGGGCTGGCCGAGCTGGGCCGGGCCCGGCGGCTCGCCGAGCTGGCGCTGCGCACGTGTCCGCCGGACGCCACCGCGGTCGTACGCCTCGACCAGCGGATGCCGACCGCGCTGGTGGTGAGCCAGCCGGAGCTGGCCGACCGGCTGGTGAAGGACGTGTTCGGCACCCTCCTGGAGCTGGAGCCCGCCCGACCGGGCCGTACTCCTGGAGACCCTCGACGTGTGGCTGGTCTGCGAGGGTTCGGCGGGCCGGGCCGCGGGACGGTTGTACTGCCACCGCAACACGGTCTTCAACCGCCTACGACGCCTGGAACAACTCACGTCCCGCTCCCTGGCCCGCCCCCGGGACCTGATCGAGCTGACACTGGCACTGGACGCGTATCGGTTGTCGGAGGTGCGGGGGTGAATGTGGCGCGCTGGGTGCGGGCGGTGGGTCCCGTGGGTCTGCAGGGGGAGGCGCTGCTGGGTGCGGGGGCGTGACTGGGCGTGAACGCGCGGCTCCGCTTGGACGGGCGGCTGGACCTGGACAGCGGTTCAGGCCCGGCACTGGCTGGCTTCCGGGAGCGGCTCGGCCCGGACGGCGCCCGCGCCTGAACACCCGGCCCGGACCACGGCACAGCCCTCGCACCGCTCGCCTCCAGGCAGCAGCACGGCCCGGACCGTACCTGCGCCTGAACACCCGACCCGGCCCGAACCCGGCACAGCCCCCACACCGGCTCGCCCCCAGGCAGCAGCACGGCCCGGACCACAGGTCAGCCCCGGGACCGCTCGCCCCCAGGCAGCAGCACGGCCCGGACCACAGGTCAGCCCCGGGACCGCTCGCCCCCAGGCAGCAGCACGACCCGGACGGTACCTGCGCCTGAACACCCGGCCCCGCCCGAACCCGGCACAGCCCCCGCATCGACTCGGCACCGAGCAGCGACCCGGCCCCGACCACGGGGCAGTCCCGGCAGCGGCTCGGACCCGCCAGAAGGGCAACGCGGCCGACAGTTCGGCCGGGCCGGTCCCCGGGCCGTGCACCAGCTCAGCGCAGCTGCCCGCTCGGCCCGGGCAACGGCTCAACCCGCGGATCCTGCACGCGTTCTAATCAGGAAGTCGCGGCCGATCTGTTCCGCCACGTTCTCCAGGATCGGGCCCGCCTCGGTGATGCACTTCTGGATGTCGGGCTCGGCGTCGGTGAGTGGGTAGGCGCGGCGGATGCCCGCTCGGCCGAGGGCCTCCGGGGGCAGGGCGAGGCGGCCGCAGACGGCGACGACCTCCTTGTCCTTCGCGCGGGCGGCCGCGGCGACGCCCGCCGGGGCCTTGCCGTGCAGGGTCTGCTCGTCGAGGGAGCCCTCGCCGGTGATCACCAGGTCCGCCCACTCCAGCGCGGGCGCGAAGCCGAGGACGTCGAGCATGACCTCGATCCCGGGCCGGAACGTGGCGCCGACGAGGAGAGCGCCGTAGCCGATGCCGCCGGCCGCACCCGCCCCCGGTGCGACGGCGTACTCGGCGGCCTTCGCGCCGACGGCCTCCTCCAGCACCTTCGCGTAGTGGGCGAGGGCGCCGTCCAGGGCCTCCACGTCGTCCGGGGAGGCGCCCTTCTGCGGGCCGTAGACCGCCGGGGCGCCCTTGGGGCCGGTCAGCGGGTTGTCGACATCGCTGGCCAGGATGAACTCGACGGCTGCGAGCCGCGGGTCCAGGCCCGAGAGGTCGGCCGAGGCGAGGTCGGCGAGGCCCTCGCCGCCCGGGGCCACGGGCTCGCCGTCGGCGTCCAGGAAACGGGCGCCGAGCGCGGAGAGCATGCCGGCGCCGCCGTCGGTGGTGGCGCTGCCGCCGACGCCGAACACGATGGTGCGGGCACCGGCGTCCAGCGCGGCGCGCAGGAGCTCTCCGGAGCCGTACGTGGACGCCGTGAGCGGGGCGAAGACACCCGCGGGCAGCCGCTGGAGCCCGCTGGCCTCGGCCATCTCCACCACGGCGGTGTCCGCGCGTACCGCGAACGCGGCCGTGATCTCCTGGCCGAGGGGCCCGGCGACCGCCACTTCCCGGCGCTCGAAACCGGCCGCGACCGCCGCGGCGACGGTGCCGTCACCGCCGTCGGCGACGGGCAGCGACTCCACCTCCAGGTCCGGCACGACCCGGCGCAGCCCGGCCGTCACCCGCTCGGCGACCTGCACGGCCGTGAGCGAGCCCTTGAACTTGTCCGCGGCGATGAGCACGCGCTGTGTCACGTCTTCCCCTTGCTCTCCGGGCCTCGCGCACGTCAAGGCCAGTCGCGCCGCTGCGACCTTAACCGGAGACGCCCCCCGGCGTCATGCGCAGCACAGAGGCTGAGAAGGCCCCGCGAACCGTCTGTGCGGTGCTCCGGAATGGGGTAAACCGGAGCTATGACCCTTGTGGGCACTGAGCCGGAACTCGCCGACCGCATCCTCGGAGGCTGGCTCGGCCGGATCGCGGGCAACATGCTCGGCAAGCCGGTCGAGCAGGGCGACCTGTGGACGCGGGACCGGATCGACCGCTATCTGCGCCAGGCCGCCGCGCTGCCCCTGACCGACTACCTTCCCGAGCCCGTCGGCGAGAGCGACGGTTTCGAGCTGCGTCCCGAGTGGCGCGAGTGCGTGCGCGGCCGCATCCACGGCAGCTGCCGCGACGACGACGTCGACTACGCCATCCTCGGCCTCGACCTCCTGGAGACCCACGGCTTCGCCTTCAGCACCGAGCAGGTGGGCGACCTGTGGCTGCTGAGGCTGCCGTATCTGCAGACGTTCACCGCGGAGCGGGCCGCCTACCGCAACCTCGCCAACGGGCTGAAACCGCCGCTGACGGCGACGTACGACAACCCCTGCCAGGAGTGGATCGGGGCGCTCATCCGCGCCGACATCTACGGCTGGACCTGCCCCGGCGCCCCGCAGCGCGCCGCCTCCCTGGCCCGCCGGGACGCGGTGCTGTCGCACACCGGGAACGGTGTGTACGGGGCGATGTGGGCGGCGGCACTGATCTCGGCGGCGTTCACCGTGGACACCGTGCGGCAGGCGGTGGACGAGGCGCTCGCGGTGATCCCCGCGAGCAGTCGCCTCGCCCGCACGGTACGCCGGGTGGCGTCCCTGCACGACACCCGGATGACCTGGGAGGACACGCTGACCACGGTCTCGGAGGAGACCGCCGGGCTCGGCTGGATCCACAGCGTCCCGAACGTGGCCGTCCTGACCGCCGGGTTGCTGTACGGCGACGGCGACTTCACCCGCACCATCACGCTCACCGTCCGGGGCGGCCTGGACACCGACTCCAACGGCGCGACTGCGGGCTCGGTGGCCGGGGTGCTCACCGGGGCGGAGGCGATCCCGGACCAGTGGAAGGAGCCGCTGGAGGACCGGGTGCGCAGCGCGGTGTTCGGTTTCGACGGGGTCCACATCACCGAACTGGCCGAGCGGACGGTGCGCTTGGCCGGGGTGGAGGCCACCCGCTGAGCGGGCGAAGGCGGCCGCCGATGCTCGTTACCCTTCGAGGATGACCACCACTGCTGACTTCGCCACGTACATCGCCGGTCTGCCCCGGATCCTCGCCGGTGCCGCCGCTCTCTTCCGTGACGCCTCGGGCCGGGTCCTGCTCGTCGAGCCCAACTACCGTGAGGGCTGGGCGCTTCCGGGCGGCACGATCGAGTCCGACGAGGGTGAGACCCCGCGGCAGGGCGCGCGTCGCGAGACGCTGGAGGAGATCGGCCTGGACCGTGAACTGGGGCGGCTGCTGGCGGTGGACTGGGTGCACGGGACGGCCCGCCCGCCGCTGGTCGCCTACCTCTACGACGGCGGTGTCCTCGGCGACGACGACCTCAAGGCGATCCGGCTCCAGGAGGAAGAGCTGCTGTCCTGGCGCCTGGTGCCGCGCGAGGAGCTCGCCGACCACCTGCCGGGGGCCCTGGGCCGCCGTGTCGTGGCCGCGCTGGACGTCCTGGCGGACGGCTCGGGCACCGTGGAGTTGGAGAACGGCCACCGGGTGGGCTGATCCAGCGCGCTGTCGGTGCTCATGACGGCTCGCGCCCCGGCGGTGGGAAATCCACTCGCCGCACCCGGATCACCCGCCCTACCCTCGGAACCATGGCCAAGCCCCTCGTCGCGCTTCTCAGCGGCGCCGGTATCTCCACCGACTCCGGAATCCCCGACTACCGCGGCCCGAACGGGCTGTGGCGCAAGGATCCCGAGGCCGAGAAGCTGGTGACGTACGACTACTACATGGGCGATGCGGAGATCCGCCGCCGCTCGTGGCAGATGCGGCGGTCGAACCGCACTCTGAACGCCGAGCCCAACGCCGCGCACGTGGCGGTGGCCGAGCTGGAGAAGTCCGGGGTGCCGGTGCGGGTGATCACGCAGAACGTGGACGGGCTGCACCAGCTCGCCGGGATGCCCGCCCGCAAGGTCCTCGAACTGCACGGCACCGCTCGGCAGGTGGTCTGCACGAAGTGCCACGCCCGCGGTCCGATGGAGGACGCGCTCGCCCGGGTCGAGGCAGGCGAGGCGGACCCGCCGTGCCTGCCCTGCGGCGGCATCCTCAAGTCGGCGACCGTGATGTTCGGCGAGCGCCTCGACCCCGTCGTCATGGGCGAGGCCGTGGCCATCACCAAGGCCTGCCAGATCTTCATCGCCGTCGGCACCACCCTCCAGGTCCAGCCGGCCGCGGGCCTCGCAGGCGTCGCCGCCGACCACGGCGCCCGTCTCGTCATCGTCAACGCCGAGCCGACACCGTACGACGACCGCGCCGACGAGGTGATCCGGGAGCCGATCGGCACGGCGCTGCCCGAACTGCTGCGCAGCCTGAGCGCGGGCTGAGGCCCCGGTGCCCGAGCTTCTGCGGCTGCGCGCGGAACACGCCCCGGCGGTCCTGGCCTTCGAGTCGGCCGACCGGGAGTACTTCGCCGCGTCCGTCACCGACCGCGGCGATGCCTTTTTCGACCGGTTCACCGAGCGGTTCGACGCCTTGCTGGCCGAGCAGGAGGCCGGCGTCTGCGCCTTCCACGTGCTCGTCGCCGAGGACGGCTCGGTGCTCGGCAGGTTCAACCTCGTCGACATAGAGAACGGCACCGCGGACCTCGGTTACCGGGTAGCGCGGCACGCCACCGGCCGCGGGGTGGCGACGGCGACCGTCCGCGAGCTGTGCCGTCTCGCGGCGACCCGGTACGGGCTGGAGACACTGTGCGCGGCCACCAGCCACGAGAACATCGCGTCCCAGCGGGTGCTGGCCAAGGCGGGCTTCACCCCGGTCGGCCCGGCGGACCCGGCCGACCTCGGCGGCAAGGCCGGCATCCGGTACCGACGGGATCTGCGCGACTGAGGGTCGCTCGACACCCCGGCCGGCCCGGGGGAATCACCGGGTACCGGTCAGAACAGCGCCGCCCCCCGCTCGAAGTCCAGCAGTCGCTGCTTGCGGTCCAGTCCGCCGCCGTAGCCCGTGAGGCTGCCGTCGGCGCCGACCACGCGGTGGCAGGGGACGACGATGCCGATCGGGTTCCTGCCGTTGGCGAGGCCGACCGCGCGGGAGGCCTTGGGGTTGCCGAGGGCGTCGGCGAGTTCGCCGTAGGTGCGGGTCTCGCCGTGCGGGATCCGGCGCAGTTGTTCCCAGACCGTGCGCTGGAACGGGGTTCCGTGCAGGCGAAGTTCCAGGGTGAACTCCTTCAACTCGCCCCCGAAGTAGGCCTTCAGCTGTTCCTCGGCCTCCTCGGACCACCCGTCGTCCGGCGTGCCGAAGGTCTCCTCCGGTGGGCGGTGGCGTTGGTCGGTCATGTAGAGGCCGCACAGGACGCCGTCGTCGGCGACGAGGGTCAGGGGGCCGTAGGGGCTGTCGATCACGGTGTGCTGTCTCACTGAACGTCCTTATACGGGAAGGAAGTTGATCGGGTGACTGTCGGTCGCCCACAGGTACTGGACCGCATAGGCCCGCCAGGGCCGCCAGGCCGCCGCGCGGGCCGTCAGTGCGGCCGGGGTCGAGGGCAGGCCCAACTCCTGGGCGGCGCGGCGGATTCCGAGGTCGGTCGGGAGGAAGGCGTCCGGGTCGCCGAGGGCGCGCATGGCGATGACGTCGACTGTCCAGGGGCCGAAGCCCGGCAGCGAGAGAAGCCGGGCGCGGGTCTCCGACCAGTCGCTCTCGACGCCCAACTGAAGCGACTTGTCTGCCAGTTGGTTGACCAGGGTGGTGAAGGTCGTGCGGCGGGTGCGGGGCATCGCGAGCGTGGCGGGGTCGAGCGCGGCCAGTGCCTCAGAAGAGGGGAAGAGGTGGGTCAGGCCGCCCTCGGGGTCGTCGACGGGGTCGCCGTGGGCCGTGACCAGACGGGCCGCGTGGGTGCGGGCCGCCGCCGTGGAGACCTGCTGGCCCAGCACGGCTCGTACCGCGAACTCCGCCTCGTCGACCGTGCGCGGGACGCGTCGGCCGGGCGCCTTGTCCACCAGGGGCGCGAGGAGCGGGTCCGTGCGCAGCTGGTCGTCGATCGCGACCGGGTCGGCGTCCAGGTCGAGCATGCGGCGGCAACGGCTGATGGCGACGGTCAGGTCGCGTAGATCGCTCAGCGTCAACCGGCAGGCGATGTGGTCGGGTTGGGGCGTGAGGGCCACCACGCCGTGCCCGTACGGCAGTCGCAGTGTGCGCCGGTACGCGCCGTCCCGCCATTCCTCCACGCCCGGGACGGCGGTGGCCGCGAGGTGACCGAAGAGGTTGTCGGGGTTGAGGGGGGCGCGGAACGGCAGGCGCAGGGACAGAAAGCCGGGGGTGTCCGGCGTGGACCTCTTCGCGGCGCGCGTGCGCAGCTCGCTCGGCGCGAGCGCGAAGACCTCGCGGACGGTGTCGTTGAAGGTGCGGATCGCGGAGAAGCCGGCCGCGAAGGCGATGTCCGCCATCGGGAGCGCGGTCGTCTCGATGAGGATCCTCGCGGTCTGGGCGCGCTGGGCGCGGGCGAGGGCGAGCGGGCCGGCGCCGAGTTCGGCGAGCAGCTGGCGTTCGATCTGCCGGGTGCTGTAGCCGAGGCGGGCGGCGAGGCCGGGCACGCCCTCGCGGTCGACCACGCCGTCGGCGATCAGCCGCATCGCGCGGGCCACGAGGTCGGCGCGCTGGTTCCACTCCGGGGAGCCCGGGCTGGTGTCGGGCCGGCACCGCTTGCAGGCGCGGAAGCCCGCCTGCTGGCAGGCGGCCGCGCTCGGGTAGAAGGTCATGTTCTCGGGCTTGGGCGGGACGACCGGGCAGCTCGGCCGGCAGTAGATGCGGGTCGTCAGGACGGCCGTGAAGAACCATCCGTCGAACCGCGCGTCCTTGGACTGCACGGCGCGCACACAGCGCTCGGTCTCGGCGTACATCCCCGTCTGCATGCGTCCAGCATCGACCACCCTCCCCACTCGGGCTGGCGAGAATCCGACATCAACCTCGCGTGCCCTGCGACGGCACCTGTCCCGGTTGCCACGCGGACTCGCGCAGCAGCCGCAGCCCGTTGAGGCCGACGAGCACCGTCGAGCCCTCGTGCCCGGCGACCCCGAGGGGCAGCGGCAGGTGGCCGAGGAGGTCCCACAGGACGAGCCCGGTGATGAAGGCACCCGCGATGACCAGGTTCTGCAGGACCAGTCGGCGGGCGGTCCGGGACAGTCGTACGACTGCCGGTACGGTCGCCAGCTCGTCCCGTACGACGACCGCGTCCGCGGTCTCCAGCGCGAGGTCGGAACCCGCGCAGCCCATCGCGATGCCGGAGTGGGCGGCGGCGAGCGCGGGTGCGTCGTTGACGCCGTCCCCGACGAACAGCACCTTGCGTCCGGCGTCCTGAAGCTCCCGTACGGCGTCCACCTTGCCCTCGGGCAGCAGTTCGGCGCGGACATCCACCAGGCCGGTGGCCTCGGCGACCTTCGCGGCGGCCCGCGCGTTGTCGCCGGTGAGCAGGACGGGGGCCGTGCCGGTCAGGACGGTGAGCGCGGCGGTGGCGGCCGGGGCGTGGGGGCGGAGGCGGTCGGTGAGGGCGAGGGTCCCGAGGGGGGCGCCGTCGCCGGTCACCAGGACGACGGTGTCGCCGTCCTCGGTGCCGGGGACGACCGCGCGAGGCGGGTCCGCATGCACGACCCCGGTCTCATCGGCATCGGCATCCACGCTCTCGATCACCGGGGCACCCGCACGCCCGACTCCGATCACCCGCCCCTCGACCAGCGCCGTCACCCCGCTCCCGGGCACGGCGACGAAGTCCCGCGCGCCCGCGATCCGCAGCCCCCGCTCCTTCGCCGCCCTCACCACCGCACGCCCCAGCGGATGCTCGCTGGGGTGCTCGGCCGCGGCGGCCAGCGCGAGGAGGGCGTCCGCAGTCAGCCCGGAGCCCGGCAGCGGCCGTACGGCAGAGACCTCCGGGGAGCCCTCGGTCAGCGTCCCCGTCTTGTCGAGGGCGACGGAGTCCACCTCGCCCAGCCGTTCCATCGCGACCGCCGACTTCACCAGGACTCCGTGGCGCCCGGCGTTGGCGATGGCGGACAGCAGGGGCGGCATGGTCGCGAGGACGACCGCGCACGGCGAGGCGACGATCATGAAGGTCATCGCGCGCAGCAACGCGTCCGTGAGGTCGGCGCCGAACACCAGCGGCACCCCGAACACGGCGAGTGTGGCGATGACGATGCCCACCGCGTACCGCTGCTCGATCTTCTCGATGAACAGTTGCGTCGGCGCCTTGGTCCGGGATGCCTCCTCGACCATGGTCACGATGCGGGCGATCACGGAGTCGGCGGGGTCGCGCTCGACACGGACGCGCAGGGTGCCGGTGCCGTTGAGGGTGCCGGCGAAGACCTCGTCGCCGGGGCCCTTGGCGACCGGGAGGGGTTCACCGGTGATGGTGGCCTGGTCGGCCTCGCTCGCGCCGTCCAGGACCCGGCCGTCGGCGCCGATGCGCTCGCCTGGCCGGATCAACAGGACGTCGCCTGCGATGAGTTCGCCCGTCGGGACCGTTTCCTCGCCATCGTCCGTCGCCCGGGTCGCCATCGTGGGCGCGAGGTCGAGCAGGCCCCGTACCGAGTCGGCGGTGCGGGCGGTGGCCAGGGCCTCCAGGGCACCGGAGGTGGCGAAGATGACGATCAGCAGGGCGCCGTCCAGGAACTGACCGATCGCGGCCGCGCCGAGGGCGGCGACGATCATCAGCAGGTCGACGTCCAGGGTCCTCTCGCGCAGCGCCCTGAGCCCTTCGAGGGCCGGTTCCCAGCCGCCGGTGACATAGGCGAGCGCGTACAGCCCGCCGTAGGCCCACCACGGCAGGCCGCCGAGGTCCAGTGCGAGCGCGAGCAGGAACGCGGCGGTCGACGCGAGCGCCCAGCGGGCCTCGGGGAGGGCGAGGACCCGGGTGCGGCGGCTCGGTGCCGGGTGCGCGGGCGAGGGGACGCGAACGGGGGTGAGAGTCGTGGACACCGAGCCACCATACAGGAACACATGAAGACTCATTCATCTGTTCATGTGCGGTGGGTAAGATACCGCCCATGGGTCATGGAGCCGTCACCACCGCGCAGGAAACCGCCGAGCGCGTACGTCTGGACGCGGCGAACGTGGCCAAGGTGGCCACCACCCTCCAGGCCCTGTCCACCCCCTCCCGCCTGCTGATCCTCGCGCGGCTGCGCGAAGGACCGCTGCCGGCGACGGAGTTGGCCGCCGAGGTGGGCATGGAGCAGTCGGCCTGCTCGCACCAGTTGCGGTTGCTGCGCAACCTGGGCCTGGTCGTGGGCGAGCGCCGGGGCCGGTCGGTGGTCTACGCGCTGCACGACCACCATGTGGCCGAGCTGCTCGACCAGGCCGTGTACCACGTGGAACACCTGCGGCTGGGGCTCAGTGACACCCCCGAGTGAGCCGCGCCGGCGCGTGATGTGGCCGCTGTACGCGGCCGGGTTCACCACCGCCTTCGGCGCGCACGGCATCGCCGCGAACCTCGGCGCGGACTCGGCCGACGCGGTCACCTCCCTGCTCGTGCTGGGCGGCCTGCTCGCCCTGTACGACGGTGCCGAGGTCGTGCTCAAACCGGTGTTCGGCACGATCGCGGACCGGATCGGGGCGCGCCCCGTGCTCCTGGGCGGGCTGGTTGCCTTCGCCGTGGCCTCCGCGCTCTACGCCCTCGCCGACAGCCCCGGGTGGCTGTGGGCCGCGCGGCTGGGGCAGGGTGCGGCGGCCTCCGCATTCTCCCCCGCCGCGTCCGCGCTGGTCTCCCGGCTGAATCCGGCCGCCAAACAGGGGCGGGCCTTCGGGAGTTACGGCTTCCACAAGTCCGTCGGCTACACCCTGGGCCCGCTGCTCGGCGGCGTCCTGGTGTGGGCGGGCGGGCTGCGGCTGCTGTTCACCGTGCTGGCGGTGCTGGGCGCGGCCGTGGCGGTGTGGGCACTGATCGCCGTACCGGTCGTACCGCCCCTCCCGCGGGCCCGGCAGACGGTCCTCGATCTGGCGCGGCGGCTGGCCGACCCGGTGTTCCTGGTCCCGACGGCAGCGCTCGCCGGGGCGACCGCCGCGCTCTCGGTGGGCGTCGGCTTCCTGCCCGTGTCGGGTGCGGTGGCGGGACTCGGCACGGTGGCGACGGGGGCGGCGGTGTCGGTGCTCGCGGCCTGCGCTGCGGTCGTACAGCCGCGCGCCGGGCGGGCGTTGGACGCGGGGCGGATCACGGTACGGGGTGGCCTCGGTGCCGGGTTGCTGCTGGCGGCGGCCGGTCTGGGCTGCGCGATGCTGCCGGGGCTCGCGGGTGTGCTGCTGGGTGCCGCCCTGATCGGCGTGGGGACGGGGCTGATCACCCCGCTCGGGTTCGCCGCGCTCGCGGCCTCGACTCCGCCGGAACGGCTGGGGCAGACGATGGGGGCGGCAGAGCTCGGGCGCGAACTCGGGGACGCGGGTGGGCCGTTGCTGGTCGCGGGCGTGGCCGCGGCGGCGACCTTGACGTATGGCTACGGGGTACTGGCGGTGCTGCTGGCCTGCGGGCCGGTGCTGGCCCTAGGGCTCCTTCGCAGGCGCGGGTGAGACGTTCCCCGCGCCCGAAGGGGCACGGGGAACCGCGCGACCGGCCACGACGAGGCCGTCAGGTGCCCGACGGCCTGGCCCGGCACGTCCGGCGCACTGCTCAAGCCGTGCCCGTCGGCCGTCGCGAGGCCGCCGTCGCCTCGCCCACATCCGTCAGCGGGCGCAGCCGATACGTGTACGCGTAGTCCCGGTCGGCGAACAGCTTGTACTCGTCGTGGGTGTGCGCGCCCCAGCTGTTGTCGCCGCCGACGCCCATCTGCCGGTGGTTCACCCGCAGGACGACCGCGTCACGCGGGGTGAGCTGATAGTCGTGGCGGACCCCGTTGGACAGGTCCTCGGGTGTGAAGTGCGAGACGTTGACCTCCAGCAGGGGCTCACCGGAGACCAGCAGTCCCACGCCGTCGCGGCCCGTCAGGGCGGCCCAGCGCACATCCGTCTTGTTGCCGTTCTCCTGCGGGCGGATGTAGGGGGTCCACTGCTCGGCGACGGTCCCGGAGTAAAGGCCCACATCTGTACCGTCGTTGCGGTCCCAGTGGTTCTCCTCGGGGCCGCGGCCGTAGTAGTGCAGCCGGTCCAGGCGGCGCGGCAGGAACAGGATCGTGCCGACCTCGGGGATGTACGGCAGTGAACTCGCCCCCGGGTGCAGGGTGTTGTCGACCTTGATCTCGCCGTTGCCGAAGACCGTGTAGGTCGTGGTGTACGCCGACTCGGTCGTCGTCGGCAGCGTGCCGCTCACCTTGATCTCCACGGCCCGGCCCAGCAGCGCCCGCACGCTCACATCGGTCACCTTGCGGTTCGTACCCGCGTCGCGCCAGGTCTGATTGCGGGTGTGCTGCCCGTTGCCGTGGTCGTTGTCGGTGGGCGCCCGCCAGAAGTTCGGGATGGGACCCGAGGTGATCAGGCGGGTGCCGTGGGCCTTGTACGACGTGATGGTCCCACTGCCCTTGTCGACCGTGACGGAGAACTCCTTCCCCGTGACGGTCACTTGGCCGGAAGCGTCCTCGTACCTCAGGGCCGGTACCTTCGCGAGCGGCACCGGCGTCACCGCCGGACTGTCCGCGTCGACGGCGAGCTGCTGCTTGGCCACCTCGAAGCCGGCCCTCGCCCAGGGGGTCGGCTCCCGGATGGTGAAGGAGAATTGGAGGAAGTACTCCGTGCCGGGCGCGGGGGCGCTCGGGAGTTTGTACGGGACGGTGATGTTCTTGCTCGACAGCGGTGCCAGGCTCAGCTGGTCCCGTGTCAGCTTTCCGCGCTGCACCACCTTGCCGTCCGCGGAGAGGGTCCACGTACCGTCGAATTCACGGAGGTTGGTGAAGAGGTACTCGTTGACCAGGGTCACCGACCCGTCCGGGGCCCAGGACGCGTTGACCGCCTGGTAGATCTGCTTGACCTCGGCGGCCTTTCCGGTGTGGCCGCGGTCGGCGGTGACGATGCCGTCCGCGACGAAGGCGCCGTCGTTGGGGTTGTCGCCCCAGTCGCCGCCGAACGCGAAGAAGGTCTTCTGGGCGGGCCGCTTCTCGGTGAGTCGCACGGTCGCCGCGTCGAACCAGAACCGCACCCCCTCGTCGCCGGGACCCCTGCCGTCGGAAGCCAGTTCGGCGGCGGTGAGGGCGCGGGCGTACACGTGCGCCTTCCGGATGGTGCCGCTGAACTCCCTTGTGGGGTTGTCGACATCGACGGCCAGCGCGAGCGGCGTGGTGTTGCTGCTGGGCCGCTGAGTGGTGCTCCTGACCGCCCTGACCTGGCCGTCCACATGGAGGGTCAACGTTCCCGCGGCCGCGTCGAAGACACCGGCGACGTGGTGTTCACGACCCGTCCAGTCGTCCGGGAGCGCCCAGGTGGCGGTGATCCACTGGCCGCCGCCGTAGATGAAGAACTCCAGTGACTTGCCGGACTGTTTGAGGGCGTACTGGGTGTCGCCCTTGGCGATGACCGGCTGGTGACCGCCCGTCACCTTCGGGGTGAACCAGGCCTCCAGGGTCAGCGAGCCGGTGAGGTCGAGGCGTGCGTCGCGGGCGAAGACCGTACCCCCCGAGACGCCCTTGTCGCGGTCGAACCTGGCGCTCGCGGGCAGGACTTCGCCCTTCAGGGCGCCCGGTCCGCTCTCGGTCAGCAACTGGCGTACCGGGACGGGCTCGGTCAGGGACTGGTCGACGAAGTCCCAGATCCAACCGCCCTGGAGGACGGGGTAGCGGCGGACGATGTCCCAGTACTTCTTGAAGTTGCCGTTGGAGTTCCCCATCGCGTGGCAGTACTCGATCATCACGTACGGCCGGGGGTCGGCGGTGTCCTTGGCGCGCTGCTCCACGCGCGCCGGGCTCTCGTACATCTCCGAGCGGATGTCGCTGATGCTGGGCCGGTCGTCACCCTCGTACTGGACGACGCGGCTGGTGTCGTACGACTTGATCCAGTCCCGCATGTTCACGAAGGTGCTGCCGCCGCCCGCCTCGTTGCCGAGGGACCAGATCACCACCGAGGCGTGGTTCTTGTCGCGGTGGACCATGTTCTGGGCGCGGGCCACGCACGCCGCGCTCCAGTCGGGGTGGTTGCCGGGGTACTGGTCGCGGATGCCGTGGGTCTCCAGGTTGGTCTCGCCGACGAGGTAGAGGCCGTACTCGTCGGCGAGTTCGAGCCACAGCGGGTTATTGGGGTAGTGCGAGGTGCGGACCGAGTTGATGTTCATCCGCTTGATGATCGTGATGTCCTTCACGAGGTCCGCGCGGGTGAGCGCGGTGCCGCGGTCGGGGTGCATCTCGTGGCGGTTGGTGCCGCGGAAGGAGACGGGTTTGCCGTTGATGCGCATCAGCCCGTCCTTCAGGGCGAACTCGCGCAGGCCGACGCGGTGCGAGAGCGTCTCGATCACCTTGCCCGCGGGATCGCGCAGCCGCAGGACGGCGGTGTAGAGGTTCGGATGCTCGGCCGACCACAGCTTCGGCGCGGGCACGGCCTTCGCCGCCTGTACGGTCGTCTCGCCGCCGGCGTCGAGGGCGACCGCCTGCTGGAGCGGGCGGGACCAGACCGCGTGGCCGCCCGAGTCGTAGAGCTGGGTCTCGACCGTGTAGCGGCCCTGATTGGCGCCGCCGTAGTCGCGCACGCTCGCGGTGACCGAGAGGTCGGCGGAGGTGTAGTCGTCGCCGAGCGGGGTGTCCAGCTTGAAGTCGCGCAGGTGGACGGCCGGGGTGGAGTAGAGGTAGACCGAGCGGAAGATGCCGCTCAGCCGGATCATGTCCTGGTCCTCCAGCCAGTCGCCGTCCGAGTAGCGGTAGACCTCGACGGCGATCTGGTTGGTGCCCGGCTTCAGGTGCGGGGTGATGTCGTACTCGGCGGGCGTGTAGGAGTCCTCGTGGTAGCCGACGAGTTCGCCGTTGATCCACACGTAGTGGGCGGACTTGACGCCCTCGAAGTGCAGGAAGGTCCGCCGCCCCGACCAGTCCTTCGGCACGGTGAAGGTGCGCCGGTACTGGCCGACGGGGTTGTAGCGGGTCGGGGCGGCGGGCGGCTGTGCCTCCTCGCCGAGACCGTTGGGACCCCACCAGGGGTAGGTGATGTTGATGTAGATCGGGAAGTCATAGCCATGCACCTGCCAAACCGAGGGCACGGGAATCGTGTCCCAGTCCTTGTCGTCCACGTCGGTGCGGTGGAAGTCGGTGTCACGGTCGTCGGGGCGGTCGGCGTACGCGAACTTCCACGTGCCGTCGAGGCTCAGCCGGTACGGCGAGCGGGTGCGGTCGGCGGCGAGCGCCTGGCCGACGTCGGCGTAGGGCATGAGGGTGGTGTGCGGGGGCTGGGTGCCCACCCGGAAGAGGTCGATGGCGCCGTTCCACTCCGGGGCGCCCTCCGCCGCGTGGCCGCGGCCGGCCAGGGGGCCGGAGGAGAGGGCGAGGGCGCCGAGGACGGCGGCCCCCGACTCCAGCAGACGCCTGCGGCTGATGGGGGCAGGGAGATACGGGTGGGGCATCGGTGGAACCTTCCTCGGGACGACAGTGCGGTGTACGTACTGAGGGAGCGTCAATTCCTGTGCGCTATTGGTGACTTTGAGGCACAGGATGCGACTCAACCTAGATCCCGAAGACGTGTGAGGCAATGACTCTGTCGGACCTTGTGGGGTCCTGGGGGCAAGCGGACAGGCAGACATGCGGCACCCCCGCGTGCGCTCACGCGGGGGTGCCTGGGCGGCTGGGTGCCGAGGTGCCGTCGGGTCAGGTGGTGGCCGGCAAGGTGGGCAGGCCGCCGCCGAGGAGTCCGGTGACGGCTCCGACCACGCTGTCCAGGAGGCCGGTGACCGCGCCCAGCACACCGCCGATGTCCAGCGAGGTCAGCGACTCGAGCAGGTCGTCGATCGTGGACTGGAGCGAGGCCAGGAGATCGCCGACGGGGTCGGCCGCCGCGGACGCGACGGACCGGTCGGACCGCTCCGTACCGCTCAGCTTCCGCAGCTGTTCCTGGACCTCGGCGTTCGCCGCCTTCACGGCCTTCGCGTGGGCGGCCGCCTCGCTCGCGTCGAGGCGGGTGCCGTCGAGGGCGGTGAGGTCGGTGACGGCGTCGAGGAGGGGCTGGAGGGGCTGGAGCACACGGACGTGTTCGGCACGGTCCAGTGCCTCCAGGCGGTCCGTCAGGGTGTCCGCGTCGACGGTGCCGTACGCGGTCGCCGTCTGGGCCACACCGTGGTCCGACGCGCCGCGGCCCGCGTCGACGACGGCGGCCGCGGTGCCGACCGGGCCGAGGATCAGCGCGGCACAGACCAGAGACGGCAGGAGAAGGCCGCGGGAGACGAGGGGGCGCATGCGGGGTCCTTTCGAAGTGCTTCGTAGGGCCCACCGTGCGAACCGGCCGGGTGTCCCGCAACCGGTCGCGGGGCGTGCGACCGACCGGTCTCCGTCTCAAAACGGTCTCTGAACAGGCACGTTCCCCGTGTGCTCCCCCGTTTTCGGCGCCCCGGGGACGTTCGGCCGTCAGGGTACGGGCCCTCGGCCGTCAGGCGGTCCGCTCCGCGAACGCCCGGTACGCCTTCTCGTCGAACAGCACGAACCTGACCTCCTCGACCGCGGTCTCGGTCTCTTGTACGGTCTCCACCGCGATCCGGGCGGCGTCGTCGATCGGCCAGCCGTAGATGCCGGCGGAGACGGCCGGAAAGGCGACGGTCCGGGCACCCAGTTCGTCGGCGACGCGCAGGGACTCGCGGTAGCAGGAGGCCAGCAGCTGCGAGCGGTCCTCCTCGCGGCTGTAGCGGGGGCCGACGGTGTGGATCACCCAGTGCGCGTCCAGGTCACCCGCGGTGGTGGCCACCGCTTTTCCGGTCGCCAGGCCCTTGCCGTAGTGCGAGGCGCGCAGCTTCCGGCAGTCCGCCAGGATCGCGGGGCCGCCGCGGCGGTGGATGGCGCCGTCGACTCCTCCCCCGCCGAGGAGGGAGGAGTTCGCGGCGTTGACGATGGCGTCGGCGCTCTCCCGGGTGATGTCGCCCTGGACGAGCCTGATGGTGGTCATGACCACCACTCTCCCAGCCCGCACCGCTCAGTTCTGCCCGCGCAGCTTCCGCCATACGGCCTTCGCGGCGTTGTGTCCCGACATGCCGTGCACGCCCGGGCCCGGCGGGGTCGCCGACGAGCAGATGAAGACGGCCGGGTGCGGAGTGCCGTACGGGGACAGGGAGAGCTTGGGACGCAGGAGGGTCTGGAGTCCGGTGACCGCGCCGGAGCCGATGTCGCCGCCGACGTAGTTGGCGTTGCGGGCGGCCAGTTCGGGCGGGCCCGCGGTGGCACGGGCGAGGACACGGTCGCGGAACCCCGGGGCGAAGCGCTCCAGTTGGCGCTCCATCGCGTCGGTGAGGTCGCCGGTCCAGCCGCTGGGCACATGGCCGTAGGCCCAGAACACGTGCTTCCCGGCCGGGGCCCGACTCGGGTCGACGACGCTGGGCTGCACGGTGATCATGAACGGCCTGTCGGGCGCACGGCCCTCGCGGGACGCGGCACGCAGCGCGGTACCGATCTCCGCGCTGTCGGCGCCGATCTGCACGGTGCCCGCGGCGCGCGCCTCCTTCGCGGTCCACGGCACGGGGCCGTCGAGGGCGTAGTCGACCTTGAAGACGCCCGGGCCGTAGCGGTAGCCCTCGTAGTAGTTGCCGAAGCCGGCGATGCGGGCCAGGGCGGTGGGCGAGGTGTCGAAGACATACGCGCGGGCGGGCGGCAGGTCGTCGAGCCGCTTGACCTCGTAGTCGGTGTGGACGCTCCCGCCGAGATCCTTGAGATACCCGGCGAGCGCGTCGGAGATGGACTGGGAGCCGCCGCGGGCCACGGGCCAGCCGCGGGCGTGTGCCGCGAGGGCGAAGACCAGGCCGATGGCTCCGGTGGCGAAGCCGCCGAGCGGGGCCATGACGTGCGCGACGAGTCCGGCGAACAGGGTCTTGGCGCGTTCGTCGCGGAAGCGGCGCATCAGCCAGGTCGACGGGGGCAGGCCGACGAGACCGAAGCGGGCCAGGGTGAACGGGTCGCGCGGCAGCGCGGTCGCGGGCAGGGACATGAAGTCGCGGGTCAGGGTGTCCCACTTGGGCAGGAACGGCTCGACGAGCCTGCGGTACGTCCCCGCGTCGCGTGGTCCGAACGAGGCGGCCGTCTCGGCGACCGACCTCGACAGCACGGCGGCGGTGCCGTCGGTGAAGGGGTGCGCCATGGGCAGGTCGGCGTGCAGCCACTCCAGCCCGTAGCGCTCCAGGGGCAGGGCACGGAAGGCCGGGGAGTTGATGCCGAGGGGGTGGGCCGCGGAGCACGGGTCGTGCAGGAAGCCCGGGAGGGTGAGCTCCTCGGTGCGGGCTCCCCCGCCGACGGTGCCGCACGCCTCGAAGACGGCCACGGAGAAGCCACGGCGGGCCAGCTCCACGGCAGCCGTCAGTCCGTTCGGCCCCGCACCCACTACGACCGCATCGAGCATCGACGGCACCTTCGGACCCCTTCGTCAGCCGATGGCCAGAGGATCAGGATATGCCGGGGGACCGACAGTCCCGGGGCGCGGGGGTAAGTCGCGCCGCTCCGGCCCGGCGTCGCGTCAGGCCTCACCCGTCAGCAGACGCCTCACCGTGCGGGCCGTCGCCGCGTCGCGGGCCGCGGTGAAGGGGAGGGTGTTGCCGCCCCTGATGCGGAACGGTTCGCCGGTGAGGGTCAGATGGACACCGCCCGCCTCCTCGACCAGCAGCAGGCCCGCCGCATGGTCCCAGGCCGCCTCCCAGGAGAACGCCACGGCGTCCGACTCACCCCGGGCGACGGCGAGGTACTCCAGGCCGGCCGAGCCGCACCGGCGCGGTGCGACGCCGTCCGTCCACAGTCCCTGCAGGCCGCGCTTCTGCTCGGGCGTGGTGTAGTCCGGGTGGGAGGTGGCCACTTGGAGGTCGCGGCCCGGGTCGGGGGCGCCCGCATGCAGCCGCTCGCCGTCGAGGAACGCGCCCCGACCGCGTATCGCCGTGGCCAGTTGGTCCCGGGCCGGTGCGTAGGTCCAGGAGGCGAGCAGCACGCCACCCCTCGCGAGCGCGACCAGCATGCAGAAGCCGGGGTCGCCGTGCACGAACTGCCGGGTGCCGTCGACGGGGTCGACTATCCACACCGGGGTGTCGCCCTGCAGCGCCTCGTACGACGCCGGGTTGGCGTGGACCGCCTCCTCGCCGACCACGACGGAGCCGGGCAGGAGGGCGCCGAGCACCCCGGTGAGGTACTGCTCGGCCAGCCGGTCGGCGTCCGTGACCAGGTCGTGCGGGCCGGCCTTCTGGTCGACCTCGTGCGCGGCGAGCCGCCGGAAGCGCGGCATGACCTCGGCGGCGGCGGCCTTGCGCACCGCCTCTTCCACGTCGCCCGCGTGCCGGTCGAGAAACTCGTCGATGGTTTCCGTGCCTTCGATCATGGCTCCATGAGAGCACGCGGGACCGACAATCCCCACCCGCCTGCCGAAGGGCGAGTGGAATCGCGGTGAACACCGGGGTCCGGAGGCGACGGACGCTCAACTCGTGACACAGGGCGCGGCGTCGTACGCCTTGCCGGCGCCGTCACCGTCCCACCGCGTACCCCTGCATCCCCCGGGGATTGGCCGCCGACGACAGCACTCCCGTCTCCGGATCCCGTGCCACCGCGCACAGCCGTCCCTCCGACCACGGCTCCCCCACCGTCACGTCGTGGCCTTGCCGCCGCAGCTCCTCGACCACCCCGGGATCCATGCGTGCCTCCACCGTGACGCTCCCCGGCCGCATCCCGCGCGGATAGAACGATCCGGGGAAGCTGTCGTTGTGCCAGTTCGGGGCGTCGATCGCGCCCTGGAGGTCGAGGCCGCCGCGGACCCGGGAACGCAGGGCCACGGCGAGGAAGAAGTGGAGCTGCCACTGGTCCTGCTGGTCCCCGCCGGGTGTGCCGAAGGCCAGGACGGGCACCCCGGCGCGCAGTGCGATCGAGGGCGTGAGGGTGGTGCGGGGGCGGCGGCCGGGGGTGAGGGAGTTCGGCAGGCCCTCCTCCAGCCAGGTCATCTGGAGCCGGGTGCCGAGCGGGAAGCCCAGTTCGGGCACGACCGGGTTGGACTGGAGCCATCCGCCGCTGGGAGTCGCTGCGACCATGTTGCCCCAGCGGTCGACGACGTCGAGGTGGCAGGTGTCGCCCCGGGTGCCGCCGTCGGGACCGGTCTCGGGCTCGCCCGGCACGGGTGACGTGGGGTTCTTCGCGACCGTGGGCTCCCCGACTCCCATCGGGCTGAACCCGGGCTCGTCGGTGAGGACCACACGCGCGTGTGCGCTGAGGCGCGGGGCGCGCCCGCCGGGACTGCCCGGCCGCAGCTCGTACGAGGCCTTGTCGCCGACGAGTTCACGCCGCCCCGCGTTGTACTGTGCCGACAGCAGCTCACCGAGCGGCACCTCGGCCGCGTCGCCGTACCATGCCTCCCGGTCGGCCATGGCCAGCTTGCAGCCCTCGACCAGCAGATGGACGTACTCGGCGGACCCGTACCGGGGCAGCTCGGGCGGCAGCAGGGCGAGCTGCTGGAGGAGGACCGGGCCCTGGCTCCAGGGGCCGGCCTTGCACAGGGTCCAGCCGTTCCAGTCGTACGTCGCCGGCGCCTCGTAGGACGCGGACCACCCGGCGAGATCGGCGGCTGCGAGCGTGCCGGTGTGGCGCGAGCCGCTGGTGTCCATGGTGGGGCGCCGCGCCTGCCGTACGAGGGCCTCGGCGATGAATCCGCTGCGCCACACCTCGCGCGCGGCCTCGATCTGCGCGACCCGGTCGCCCGCCCCCGCCACCTCGTCGACCAGCCGCTTCCAGGTGGCGGCGAGGGCGGGGTTGCGGAACAGCTCGCCGGGCCGCGGGGCCTGGCCACCTGGCAGATACACCTCCGCCGACGAGGTCCACTCCCTCTCGAACAACTCCCGTACGCTCTCGACGGTCGCGCCGACGTTCTCCACGGGCGCGTGCCCGTCCTCGGCGTAGCCGATGGCGTACTTGAGGATGTCGGCGAGGGACTTGGTGCCGTGGTCGCGGAGCAGCAGCATCCAGGCGTCGAAGGCGCCGGGGACCGCGGCGGCGAGGGGGCCGGTGCCGGGGACGAGATCCAGGCCCAGCCCCTTGTAGTGGGCCACGGTCGCCCCGGCGGGCGCGACGCCCTGCCCGCACAGCACCCGCACCTCCCCGCCGGCGGGCGCGAGCAGGATCGGCACCTCGCCGGCGGGCCCGTTGAGGTGCGGCTCGACGACGTGCAGCACGAAGGCACCGGCCACCGCGGCGTCGTACGCGTTGCCGCCGTCCTCCAGCACCGCCATCGCCGACTGCGAGGCCAGCCAGTGGGTGGAGGACACCATCCCGAAGGTGCCCTGGAGGGTGGGGCGGGTGGTGAACATGTGGGCTCCGACCTCGCTGCTCAGGGAGTTCGGGGCGGAGCTCTCCTCCGCCCGGTCCCCCAGCAGGTTATCGATCGCGGGCGTGGGACGAGCAGCCGTCGTGGGTACGGCCGCAGGTACTACTCCCTGTCGAGCACACCAGGGGTGTCGTGCAGGACCACGCTCTGCTGGAGCGGGACGCGTTCCCGGCCGACCGCGTTGACCGGCACCGCCGGATCGGCCGTGCCGAAGGAGATGCCGAACAGCAGCTTGAGCTCCTCGGGAACGCCCAGGAACTCCCGGACGGTGTCGGCGTAGACGCCGAGTATGGTCTGCGGGATGCCGGCCAGCCCCCGGGCCGCCAGCGAGAGCAGGAAGTTCTGTGCGTACATGCCGATGTCCCCGGCTTATCCGTACCGTCACCGAGGGCCGGCATGAACAGGAGGGCGACGTGGGGCGCGCCGGAGAACTCCAGGTTCTCGCGGACCGCCGCCCGCCTGCCCTCTCGGTCGGAGCACGCTGTGCCCCGGGCTCCGTAATGACTCGCGGTCAGGGCCTGGGCGCGCTCGAGGTAGACACCCTCACCGTAGTCGGCGGTGAAGTCCGGGGAGGTCCGGCCCTCTTCCTCGGCCCGGAGAGGTTCCCCGCTCAACGCGGACCGCTGCGCACCCGAGACGACGTGCACGGTCCACGGCTGGGTGTTGCTGTTCGAGGGGGCCGTCTCATCCGCCAGTACGCCACGGATGTCCGACGGGGACAGGGGGGTGGCCAGGAAACGGCGGGGGGAGCGTCGCGCGCGTGTGATGCCGGTGAAGGGTGATGCGGTGCCGGTCAAGGCTCTTCTTCTCTCTGTGCGACGTGGGGGGGACGGCGCGCTCTTCGTGTTCGCGTGGGTGTTCGTGACGTGCCGGCGAGGCCGCTCTCGTGGCGCGGCGGGGCGTGGCGTGCGCGGGTGGCCTTCGCCGGGTGGTGGCTCAGCGGTGGGCGGCGCGGTTCATCTCGACGACGTCGTCGACGGTGGGGGCGGCACCGAGGGCAGCGAAGCGCTCCGGGAGGCTGTCGCGGATGGCTGCGTCCTTGGCGCGGTCGGCCGCGGCCAGGGCCGCCGGCAGCTCGTCGAGGGTCAACTCGGTGCAGTAGGCGGGGCTGTTGGGCTGCTGGCGCCAGGAGTCGGCCAGGGTGCCGGCGTCGTAGGCGTCGAAGCCGGTGTCGTCCACGAGCTGCATGACCACCTTCCGCGCCTCCTCGGAGTCGCCGGCGACGGGGATGGCGATACGGCCGGGCGTTCCTGCCGGGACGCCCTTGGCCCGCTGGGTCTCGGCCAGAGCGGCGTTCCACGCCTTGACCACGGGACGGCCGAGCTGCTCGGCGGTGTACACGCTCTCGACCTGGCCGTGGTCCACGGCCTCGATGGGCTCGCTGAGCATGCCCGGGTAGTAGTTCGAGGTGTCGATGACCACCGTCTCGGCGGGGACCGCGGCGAACAGGTCCGCCAGCTGTCCCGCCACCCCGAAGGGGATGGCCAGGATGATCACGTCCCGGTCCTGGACGGCGTCGGCAAGGTCCGTCGCGCGGGCCCCGGATTCCAGCACCTCGGCCGGGACGGCCTCGGGGCCGCGGACGTGGGCGACCTGGACGTCGTGGCCTGCGGCGTTGAGCTTGACGGCGAGATTCCCTCCGATGGCACCGGCGCCTATAACAGCTATTTTCATGATTTACCCTTCCGGGAGTTGCGCTGCGCCCGTGAGGGCGGAACGAGGTGACAGGTATGTGGGCGGCGACGGTCGGCCGGGGCGTGGGTGGGGGCGGTTACGCCTGGGTGTGCCGTTCGCGGTAGCCGCTCGCGATCAGTGCGCGGAACCGGTCGAGGGAGTCCTCATCGGGGCCGTTGCCCTTGATCCAGGCGAGGGAGCAGGCCGCGAGGAACAGGTCGTAGCCCCGTACCGAGGCGCGTACGTGTCCGGCGTGCTGTGCTGCTCGTACGTACTGGTCGGTGGCGGTGATGAGGATGTCGCAGGGGAGGGTGAGCGGGCTGTCCGGCTCGTGCGCCCGGGCCGCGGCCATGAGCGGTTCCGGAAGGCCGCTGTAGGCGCTGAAGTACTCCTCCATCGCCCGCAGCCACTGCTCCAGGGCCTCGGCGGGGTCGCCGAGTTGCTCGATGTCCGCCTGGCGGGCCACGAGTTCCTCGAGGCGGGTCTGCAGCACGGCCGCGAGCAGCGCCTCCCGGGTGGAGAAGTGCCGGTACAGGGTGCCGGGACCGACGCCGGCCTCCTTGGCCACCGCCTCCAGGGAGGTGCCGACGCCATGCCGCAGGAAATGACGCTGCGCGGTCTCCAGCAGGGCAGCGCGGTTGCGCTGGACGTCCGCGCGAGGCTTGCGTTCGCGCTGTGCACCGGCGCTCATGCACCCTCCTGCCTGCCGTCACTCTGCGGCCACATGAAACGGATGCTGCCTCCGTATGCCTTCGAAAGTAAAGCGGAGGCGGCATCCGGTCAAATGGGCGGCCCGGCCACGGGCCTCGGACGGCGGCCAGGACGTCAGGGGGTGAGCTGCTGGTGTCCGATGACGGACAGCAGTTCGAGTTTGCTGTGGCTCTCCGTGCCGGGGCGGGTGGTCAGCACGACCAGGGTCTGGGCGCGGTTCTCGGTGTAGAGGAGCTGGGCGTCGACGTCGATGCGGCCGAGTTCGGGATGCAGGACGGTCTTGCAGTCGTCGTAGCGCTGGGCGACCTCCTGGAGCTCCCACATGCGGACGAACTCGGGGCTGTGTTCCTGGAGTTCTGCGAGGATCCGGGCGGCTCGGGGGGTGTCGCTGCCGGCTGTCAGCGCGGCCCGCAGGCGCGCTGCCTGGGCCCGGCCGTGGCGTTCGTGGGACTCCTCGGGAACCGTCAGACGCTCGGCCGGGTCCATGAACCAGCGGTAGAAGCCGCTGCCGGCCAGACCGGTGTGGCGGGTCAGGTCGCCTAGCAGCGCGACGGCCGGCGGGTTCATCGCGAGGGTGTCCACCAGGTCCGTCTGCACGAGGGCCGGGGTGTTGTCCAGGCTGTCCAGGACTCGCAGCAGGGTCGGGCTGACGTGTTCGGAGCGGCGGCAGCGGGCCGGGGCGTTGTGACCGATGAGGGCGAAGAGATGGTCGCGTTCGTCCAGGGTCAGCCGCAGTGCCCGGGCCAGAGCCGCGGTGATCTGGACGGAGGGCTGCGGGGCACGCTGCTGCTCCAGCCGGGCGTAGTAGTCGGTGGACATGCCGGCGAGCTGGGCGACCTCCTCGCGGCGCAGGCCCTGGGTACGCCTGCGCGGCCCCTCGACCAGGCCGACGTCACGGGGACGCAAGGTCTCACGCCGACGGCGCAGGAATTCGGCCAGTTCCTTCTTGTCCATGGCCCCATCCTCGCCGCATCCCGCCCGGCTATCCAGAGACCACCGATCCATGGCTGAGCAGTCGGGTGCTCACGGCGAGACGGTCCGATGGCCGCGTACCTGCGTGACCTGCATGACCCCCGGGAGATTCACCGACCGTCGGCGGTGCGCCGCAGGCCGTCGGCGTGGAGGACGGCCTGCGGGGACGGCCTGCGGGGTGAGCCTGGTTTCGGTCAGATGCCGCTGAGCATGGTGAGGACGTCGTCGTAGGAGCCGTTGGCCACCGCGTCGCGGAGGAATCGGGCGCGCTCGACGACCAGCTCCTTCGTGTCCGGCTTCTCACGCAGCAGCTCGAGGGTCTCGGTGAGGAAGTCGTCCAACGGCATGGAGTTCTCGTCGTCCTGCTGGCCGAGCAGAGTCGTGCGGACGCCCGGCGGGACCACCTCGATCACCTGGACGCCGGCGTCGGCACCGGCGAGCTGGATGCGCAGGCTCTCCGAGAAGGAGTGCAGCGCGGCCTTGGTCGCGCTGTAGGTCGGCGTGACCGGGAACGGTACGTACGCCAGAGCCGACGTGACGTTCACGACGACCGCCTCGTCCTTGCCCACCAGCAGCGGCAGGAACGCGTACGTCATCCGGATCGTGCCGAGCAGGTTGATCGTCACGTGATCCTCGGCGACCTGGAGTCCGGCCGGGTCGAGGACGTTTTCCCGCAGCATGATGCCGGCGTTGTTGACCAGGACGTTCAGTCTCGGGTGGCTCGCCGCCACGGTCTCGCGGGCCCGGGCGATCGAGTCGGGGTCGGCGACGTCGAGGACGAGCGCGTCGATGCCCGGGTGCTCGGCCGTGATCTCGTCGAGGAGCTCCTTGCGCCGGCCGGCGACGATCACCTTGTTGCCGGCCTCGTGCAGACGCAGGGCCAGGCCGAGGCCGATGCCCGAGGTGCCGCCGGTGATCAGGATCGTGTTGCCGGTGATCTTCATGGGGGTCTCGCTCCTTCGTTACGGCGGGCCGGTGAGCGCCCGCGGCTTCGAACGTAGGGGCGCCCGCGCAGGGGCGGGAGAGGAAGGTTTATCCATGGATCGGCCGTCTCTGCCTCGTGAAGCGGCTGTACGACGGTGCCCTGCCACTCGTCGCGGAAGGACTCGGCGACCTGGCGGGAGACCGAATCGGGGCCCAGGGAGGACTCGATGTGCAGCAGTAGAACATCGAGCGGATGCTCACCCTCACCGTGCGCCAGCGCCAACTCCACGACTCCGCGCAGCCGATGGCCGTCCGCCCTGTCACACCGGCGGCCGTCTGCCCACCGTGAGCAGATGCCCGCTCGCCCCCAGCAGTGTCGGCTCCGACTCGATGTGCCGGCACGCGGCCAGCACGGCCTCGCGCCGGTCCGGGTCGTCCAGCCAGTCCTCGAGGCCGGCCATCAGCCAGGCGACGCCCTCGATGCCGTACTGGCCCGCGACGGCGAGTCCCGCGTCGGTGAACTCCTCGGTCACCTCGTCCGGCGCGGCGAAGTGGGCGACGGTGAAGAAGCCCTCGTCGTGGTGGGGGTGCCGGCCGTCCACGAGAACGGCGTCGGTGCGTTCGCGGTGTGCCGGGGTGAAGTAGCGCTCCTCGCGCAGCAGGTCATGCAGTTGTGCGTACCGGTTGATGGTGGCCGCGACCACGAGCCCGCCCCGGCCGGACCCACCCGGACCGCCTCGGCCAACGCCCGTACCCGGTCGGCCTGTTCGGGCAGGTGGTACAGCGGGCCGAGCAGGAGCACCACATCGTACGAGGAGTCGGACGCGGCCAGCTCGCGCGCGTCCCCGAGTCGAGCGGAAACCCCCGGCAGCCGCGAGGCCTGTTCGACGTGGAGCGGTACGGGGTCGACGAGTTCGGCCGTGTGTCCGTCCCGCCCGAGCCATTCCGCGTGCACCCCGCTCCCGCCGCCGACGTCCAGTACGCGCGCGGGTGCGGCCGGCAGCAGTCTGCGCAGTACGTCCTGGGTGCGCCAGAACTCCAGCCGCCCGGCGGGCGCTCCGCCCTCTTTGAGCCTGGCGTCCTCTTTTCCCCGGGCGTAGTAGGCGAGGATCTCCTGGCGCATCAGCGGTGGTGTCTCGGTCATCGCCTCATGGTGCTGATCCATGGCCGGAGACGACAACGGAGTTTCAGGAACCGCGTGCGGTCACCAGTCCCGACTCGTAGGCGAACACGACCAGTTGGGCGCGGTCCCGGGCGCCCAGCTTCGTCATCGCGCGGCTGATGTGCGTCTTGGCCGTGAGGGGGCTGATCACCATGTGCTCGGCGATCTCCTCGTTCGTCAGGCCGCGGGCGGCCAGGGCCGTGACCTCGCGTTCGCGGCGGGTGAGGCATTCCAGGCCTGGCGCGGTAGACCGGTCCGGGGGCCGGGAGACGAACTCGCCGATCAGGGTGCGGGTGACCGCGGGGGACAGCAGCGCCTCGCCTCGGGCCACCACCTCGATGGCCTGGAGCAGGTCGGCCGGCTCGGTGTCCTTCAGCAGGAAGCCGCTCGCGCCCGCCCGCAGCGCCTCGAAGACGTACTCGCCGACGCCGTAGTTGGTGAGGATCACCACGCGGACCCCGGCCAGCTCCGGATCCGCGGCGATCCGCCGGGTCGCCTCGATGCCCGTCATCACCGGCATCTGTACGTCGATCAGCGCGATGTCGGGCACCTGCGCGCGCACCAGCTCCACGCCCCGCTCCCCGTCCGCCGCCTCCCCGACCACCTCGATCCCGTCCTCGGCGTCGAGCAGGGCCCGGAATCCCGCCCGCATCAACGCCTGGTCGTCGACGAGCGCCACCCTGATCACGCCCACACCTCCACGCGCCCCACCATGCCGCCCTTCGCCCCGATCACGGCGACTCCCGAAGGACCCGCACCGGGCCCACCCCCGAGAGCCCGCCCACCGAGAACCCCGCCCACGCCCGCGCACAAGACCCCGCGCATACCGGGGAACCGTCCCGCACCCCGAGAAGCCACCCTCCGCTCACACCGACTCCCCCACCCCCAACGGCAGTTCCGCCCGTACCGAGAACCCGCCCTCCTCCCGCGGACCGGTGTGCAGCGTCCCGCCCAGTGCCGTGACGCGTTCGCGCATGCCGGTCAGCCCGTGGCCGGGCTGCGGTGGGCGGTCCGGACGGGCGGCCCCGTCGTCGTCCACGCGTATCGCCACGTCGTCCTTGCCGTAGGCCAGTTCGACCCGTACCTTCGCCGGGCCCGCATGCCGAGCCGCGTTCGTCAGGGACTCCTGGACGATCCGGTATACGGCCCGGTCCAGGGGGGCGGGCAGGGCGCACTCCTCGCCCGTCACGCTCAGTTCGACGGCGAGGCCCGCCGCCCGCGCCCGCTCCACGAGCAGCGCCGGGGTGCCGGTCGGCTCGTCGGTGCGCAGGACCTCCAGCGTGGCGCGCAGCTCGCGCATGGCCTCGCCGCCCGCCTCCTGGATGGCGAGCAGCGCGGCAGGCACCTCCTCGCCGCGCTTGCGCGCCAAGTGGACGGCCACGCCCGCCTGGAGCTTGACGATGGAGATGCTGTGGGTGAGGGAGTCGTGCAACTCCCGGGCGATCCGCAGCCGTTCCTCCCCGGCGCGGCGCAAGGCCGCCTCCTCCCGGGTGCGCTCCGCCTCCAGGGCACGCTGTTCGGTCTGGCGCAGATACGCCTGCCAATTGCGGCCGGCGAGACCCGTCACCACCGCGCACACGAACCAGCCCGCGAGCAGCGCGGTCTTCTCGATCGCATCCAGGGCCGTCGGGCCCGTCGCCGCGTACGCCCCCAGGAAGATCCCGCTCGCCCCGGCCGCCCAGCCCCGGTGCCCCAGCTGGGACGCCAGGTGCACGGCGGCGAAGACGGACAGCGCGCCAAGCGGTCCGGGGTGTGCGTGCAGGACGTACGCGGCCCCGGTCACCGTGGCCACGGCGAGCACCACGAGCGGGAGCGCGCGATAGAACGCGAGGACGGCCGCACTCACCACGAGGAGCCCGTGGTCGAGGGCGGTCGTGTCCGCGTCGAGAGCCGCCACGGTCACGGCGAGGGCGCCGACCACGACCGCGAGGGCCAGATCGGCGAGCCGCTGGGAGATGGCCGAATCGACCGGGTGCCCGCTCATGCCCCCACGCTAGACCGCCGCACCGACACCGGCGTCAGCCCTGTGGACAACTCCTCGGCTACTCCCCCCGTAGTAGCCCCGGACCCGTCCCGCACTCGTCGGCGCAGCGCCAACTCCCTTCAGCCGTACGACGACCGGGACCCGGACCGGAGCGCACGCTGCTGTGCATGTCCACACCCTTCCGCTACACCGAGCCCCTGCCGCCCAAGGCCGCCACCGGCCGTGTCGCCGAGGTCTACGAGCAGGTGTCCCGCGACTTCGGCATCGACGAACCCGCCACCTTCGTGGTCCTCTCCTCCGCGCCGGAGCTCCTCGCCCCCACGTGGGCGCTGATGCGCGAGTCGCTGATCGCGGGCCCCGGCAGCCGCACCGGCAAGGAACTGGCGGCGCTCGGGGTGTCGCTGGCCAACCGCTGCCCGTTCTGCGTGGACGCGCACACCATGCTGCTGCACGCCACCGGCGACCACGCACTCGCCGAACGCGTCGCCCGAGGAGAGCGGCCCAAGAACGAGGAGCACGCACGCGTGCTGGAGTGGGGCAGGCACACGCGCGTGCCGGGCGGCCTCGACGCGGCGCCGTACCCGTTCCCGCGCGAGCACGCTCCGGGCTACCTCGGCACGGCGTTCGCCTTCCACTTCATCAACCGGATCGTGTCCGCCCTGCTCACCGAGAACCTACTGCCGGGCAACGCCCAGCGCTTCCGGGCCGTCCGCTCCCTCGGGGGCCGTACCCTCGCCCGGACCGTACGCCGCCCCGCCCGGCCCGGCGCGTCGCTCGCGCTGATCGACCTGCCCGACCCCGGCGAAGCCCCCGCGTGGGCGGACGGCACGCCCGTCGGACTCGCGTACGCGGCGCTGCTGCGGGCGGCCATGACGGGCGCCGGCCTCCTCGGCGTCGACGACCAGGACCTCGTCGAGGAGACACTGCTGGACTGGGACGGGTCGCACCCGCCGCTCGATCCGAGCGGTCTCCCGGACCGGCGGGAGCGCCCCGGTGCGCGTCTGGTACTGCTGGCCGCGCTCGCGCCGTACCGGATCACCGACGAGGACGTAGCGGCCTGGCGGCGGCCGGAGCACACCGACGACCGTCTGGTGCACCTCGTGGCCTACGGGGCGTTCCTGGCCGTGGACCGTGTCGAATCGGCCCTCCACCGGCCCATCGCCCGGACATAAACGGACACATGAGGCATCGATGGCAGGGTGCGGTGACGGCACAGGTACGGAGCGAGTTCAGACTTCCGCCCCACAGGCAGACATGTGAAACTGGCGTCCCGTCCGCAGTGCGGACCCCTCCGCACCGTCCGTCCCCCACGAAAAGTGCGCCGTGCGAACTCTTTCCCTGCCGCTCGCGCTCACCGCGCGCATCTCGCCCGTCGTCGTGCTCGCCGCGGCGGGCTGGGCGCTGACGTCGGGGCCCGCCGCCACCGCGCCGGCCGCCGAGAAGGAGTCGGCGCCGCGGTCCGCCGGCGAGTCCCCCTCGGGCGCGTCCACGGCGGCACCCACGAAGCGGTACGCCGCCGCGCCCGCGCCCTGCGGCAGCATCAGCACGGTCACCATCAAGTCGCTCGTGCCGGGCGCCAAGACGGCCGGCAAGGAGATCCCCTCCACGGACACCACGCTGCGCCGCACCTGCTCCTGGAACGCGCTCAAGGGGTACGACTACCGCTGGCTCGACGTGTCCTTCGAGATCACGGAGTCCGATGTGGCGGCCGCGAAGGCGTACAAGGAGAACATCTCCGAGAAGAGCGGCGGCGGGAGCGTGCCCGGGGTCGGCGACGCGGGGTACTCGGTGGTGAACCTCACGACCCAGGACAAGCAGCAGACCCGCGAGGGTGTGGTCATGATCCAGGTGTCCAACGCGCTGGTGACCGTGACGTACAACGGCAGCGACTTCGAGTCGAAGAAGGCGCCCGGCACCGACGAGATCAACAAGGGTGCCATCAAGGCCGCCAAGGAAGCGGTGGCGGCGCTGGAGAGCGGTCGGAAGACCTGAGTCGGTGGACCCGGGGCCGATCCGACCGCCCTCCACGCGCGCGTGACGCGCACGGTCAGACCGCGATGCCCTCCTGCTCCCTGCCCTTCGGCAGCATCAGCGCGATGTACAGCAGCAGGGACGCGCTCAGGCCCACCGCCCAGCCGTAGTCGGCCAGCGGCTTGAGGAACGGGATCAGACCGTCGGTCGGGAACGGCCCGGTCTTCTTGCCGTCCGCGCCCACGGCCGAGTACGAGCCGCCGACCGCGAGCAGCCCGCCGACCACGAAGGCGGCGATCGCCCGCCAGTTCCAGCCGTTGGTGTACCAGTAGCGGCCGCCGGGCGTGTAGAGGTCCACGAGGTGCAGGACCGTGCGCCGCACGATCCAGTAGTCGGCGATGAGGATGCCCGCCACCGTGCCGAGCAGACCGCCGACCACGCCGAGCCAGGTGAAGATGTAGAACTCCGGTGTGGAGATCAGCTTCCACGGGAAGATCAGGATGCCGAGGACGCCTGTGATCAGCGCGCCGGTGCGGAAGTTGATGAACTTCGGGGCCAGGTTGGACAGGTCGTACGCCGGTGAGACCACGTTCGCCGCGATGTTCACGGAGACGGTGGCGACCAGCACGATGACGAGTGCGAAGAGCAGACCGAAGGCGTTGTCCGTCTTGGCCGCCAGCGCGACCGGGTCCCAGATGGCCTCGCCGTAGATGGCCTCGGATCCGGAGGTGACCAGCACGGCGAGGACCGCGAACAAAGTCATGGTGGTGGGAAGTCCCAGGGCCTGGCCCCAGGTCTGCGCCTTCTGACTGGCACCGAAGCGGGTGAAGTCGGGGATGTTCAGCGACAGAGTGGCCCAGAAACCGATCATGCCCATGAGGGACGGGAAGAAGACCGGCCAGAAGTCGGCGCCCCAGCCGAGCTTGGACGGCTGGTCGAGCAGCGCGCCGAAGCCGTCCGCCTTGACCGCGATCCAGATCAGCAGCACGAGGGCGCCGGCGATCACGAAGGGCGCGGCCCAGTTCTCGAAGTGCCGCAGGAAGTCCATGCCGCGGTAGATGATCGCGATCTGGAGCGCCCAGAACAGTACGAAGCAGAGCCACAGCGGCCACGGGTTGCCGGCGATCTCGGCCGCGTTCTCCCAGTGGCCGCCGGTGAGCTTGGAGCCCAGCGCGAAGATGCCGCTGCCGCCGATCCAGGTCTGGATGCCGAACCAGCCGCAGGCCACGGCCGCCCTGATCAGCGCCGGGATGTTGGCGCCGCGCAGCCCGAAGGAGGCACGGGCGAGGACCGGGAAGGGAATGCCGTACTTGGGTCCGGCGTGCCCGGTGGCCAGCATCGGCAGCAGCACGATGATGTTGGCCAGGGCGATGGTGAACACGGCCTGCTTCCAGTCCATGCCGAGCGCGACCAGGCCGGAGGCCAGGGTCCAGCTGGGAATGCAGTGCGCCATGGAGATCCACAGGGCCGCGAAGTTGTACGTGGTCCACTTGCGCTCGGAGACCGGTACGGGACGCAGGTCCTCGTTGGCGAAGGGGCTGTCGGCGGGGAAGGCCTCGGGGGCGAGTTCGACGCGGTTACCGGCGGACTGCGGTATCGGCGACCCCGTGGGGACTGTTTCGGTCATGGCAGGCCAATCGATCAGAGCGGGACGGGAAAGGCCGTGCGGGGGCCTTGGGCCCCTCTCCGCCCCGGGACGGCGGGGAGGAGAGGGGAGAACAAGGTGTGGGGGGTCGGGGATCGCATATCAGGCGTTGAGCGCGGGGATGACCTTCGAGCCGTACGCGTCGATGGTCGCCTCCTGGGCGTCGTGCATGTCGTAGACGGCGAACTGGTCGACGCCCAGCGCACGCAGCGCGTTCAGCTTCTCGATGTGCTTCTCGACCGGTCCGATGACACAGAACCGGTCGACGATCTCGTCGGGCACGAACGCGGTGTCCGGGTTGTCGGCCCGACCGTGGTGCGAGTAGTCGTACCCCTCGCGGGCCTTGATGTAGTCCGTGAGTTCGTCGGGGACGGCGGCCGAGTGCTCGCCGTACTTGGAGACCAGGTCGGCCACGTGGTTGCCGACCATCCCGCCGAACCACCGGCACTGCTCGCGCGCGTGGGCGAGTGCCTCGGGCGAGTCGTCCTCGGTGACATAGGCGGGGGCGGCGACGCAGATCTTGACCTCGTCCGGCGAGCGTCCGGCGGCGACGGCCGCGTCCTTGACCGCCTTCACCATGTACTCGGTGAGATACAGGTCGGCCAGCTGGAGGATGAACCCGTCGGCCTCCTCGCCGGTCATCTTCAGCGCCTTCGGGCCGTACGCCGCCATCCATACGGGGAGTTCGGCGCCCTCCTTGATCCACGGAAACCTGATCACCGTGCCGCCGAGGTCGGCCTCCTGGCCCGAGCCGAGCGCCCTGATGACCTTCATGGCCTCGCTGATCCGGGCCAGCGTGTTGGGCGTACGGCCCGCGACGCGCATCGCGGAGTCGCCGCGGCCGATGCCGCAGACCGTGCGGTTGCCGAACATGTCGTTGAGGGTGGCGAAGGTGGAGGCGGTGACCTCCCAGGTACGGGTGCCCGGGTTGGTGACCATCGGGCCGACCTTCAACTTCGTGGTGTTCGAGAGGATCTGACTGTAGATCACGAACGGCTCCTGCCAGAGCACGGCGGAGTCGAAGGTCCACCCGTAGGTGAAGCCGTTGCGTTCGGCCCGCTTCATCAGGCTGATGACCTTCGAGGCGGGCGGATCCGTCTGCAGGACGAGTCCGAAGTCCATGGGCGCCACTCCTAGTTGAGGTACTGACAGGTGGAGCGCGGGGTGTACGTGCCGTGCCCGGCGTGCCCGGTGTACTCCCGCTCGGTGATGACGAGTTCGCCGCGCGAGAGGACCGTCTCGACCCGGCCCGTGAGGCGCTTGCCCTCGTAGGCCGAGTAGTCGACGTTCATGTGGTGGGTCTCGGCGGAGACGATCTGCTCGGCGTGCGGGTCGTAGATGACGATGTCCGCGTCGGCGCCCGGCGCGATGGTCCCCTTCTTCGGGTACATGCCGAACATCCGGGCCGGGGTGGCGCAGGCGATCTCGATCCAGCGGCGACGCGAGATGTGCCCGTCGACGACTCCCTGGTGGAGCAGATCCATGCGGTTCTCGACGCCGGGGAGACCGTTGGGGATCTTCGAGAAGTCGCCGCGGCCGAGTTCCTTCTGGCCCACGAAGCAGAAGGGGCAGTGGTCGGTGGAGACGACCTGGAGGTCGTTGGTGCGCAGTCCCTGCCAGAGCTTGGCCTGGTGTTCCTTCGGACGCAGCGGGGTGCTGCACACGTACTTCGAGCCCTCGAAGTCGGGCTCCGCGAGGTTGTCCGTCGACAGGAACAGGTACTGCGGGCAGGTCTCGCCGAAGACGTTGAGCCCCTCGTCACGCGCGCGTGCCAGCTCGGCCACCGCCTCCATGGCCGAGACGTGCACGACGTACAGGGGCGCGCCGGCGACCTGCGCGAGCTTGATGGCACGGTGGGTGGCCTCGGCCTCCAGGAGCGCCTTGCGCACCTCGCCGTGATAGCGGGGGTCGGTCTCGCCGCGGGCCAGCGCCTGCTCGACCAGCACGTCGATCGCGATGCCGTTCTCGGCGTGCATCATGATCAGGCCGCCGTTCTCGGCGGAGCGCTGCATGGCGCGCAGGATCTGGCCGTCGTCCGAGTAGAAGACGCCGGGGTAGGCCATGAACTGCTTGAAGGAGGTGACCCCCTCCTCCACCAGCAGGTCCATCTCCTTGAGCGTCTCCTGGTTCACATCGGAGACGATCATGTGGAAGCCGTAGTCGATGGCGCAGTTGCCCTCGGCCTTGGCGTGCCAGGCGTCCAGGCCCTCGCGCAGGGTGTGGCCGACACTCTGCACCGCGAAGTCGACGATCGTGGTCGTACCGCCCCAGGCGGCGGCCCGGGTGCCGGTCTCGAAGGTGTCGGAGGCGAAGGTGCCGCCGAACGGCAGCTCCATGTGGGTGTGGGCGTCGACGCCACCGGGGATGACGTACTTCCCGGTGGCGTCGATCGTGCGGTCCGCGGTCCAGCTCTGGGTACCGGGCACGGCGAGGGCGGCGATGCGGCCGTCCTCGATCAGCACGTCGGCGTGGATCTCGTCGGACGCGGTGATGACGAGGCCACCGCTGATGACGGTACGGCTGCTCATGTTCCCTCTCCTGCCAAGGTGGTCGGTTCGGTCAGGGTGCGGTCAGCGGGGGGTAGGCGTCCGGGCGGCGGTCCCGGTAGAACTGCCAGCGGTCGCGGACTTCCCGCAGCTTGGCCATGTCCAGGTCGCGGACGACGAGTTCGGTCTCCTTGTCGCTCGCCACCTCGCCGACGAACTGGGCCTCCGGGTCGACGAAGTACGTCGTCCCGTAGAAGTCGTTGTCGCCCAGCTCCTCGACGCCCACCCGGTTGATGGCGCCGACGAAGTACTCGTTGGCGACGGCCGCCGCGGGCTGCTCCAGCTGCCACAGGTAGGCGGACAGTCCGCGTGAGGTGGCCGACGGGTTGAAGACGATCTCGGCGCCCGCGAGGCCCAACGCCCGCCAGCCCTCGGGGAAGTGGCGGTCGTAGCAGATGTACACACCGATCCTCCCGACCTTGGTGTCGAAGATCGGCCAGCCGAGATTGCCGGGACGGAAGTAGAACTTCTCCCAGAATCCCGGGACTTGGGGGATGTGGTGCTTGCGGTACTTGCCGAGGTACGAGCCGTCCGCGTCGATCACCGCGGCGGTGTTGTAGAGGACGCCGGGCTGCTCCTCCTCGTACATCGGCAGGATCAGGACGATGCCCAGTTCCTTGGCCAGCGCCTGGAACCGCTTGACGATCGGGCCGTCCGGGATCTGCTCGGCGTACTCGTAGAACGCCTTGTCCTGGACCTGGCAGAAGTACGGCCCGTAGAACAGCTCCTGGAAGCACAGCACCTGAGCACCCTGCGCGGCCGCGTCCCGGGCCGCCTGCTCGTGTACCTGGATCATCGACTCCTTGTCGCCCGTCCACGCGGTCTGGAAGAGGGCGGCACGAATCACTCTGCTCATCGGGACCTCCGGTCACTCGGTGTGCGAGAAGACTAGGAAGTCCGAAAAGCTGCTTTGAGTTGCACGGTGTCACGTCCGCGGGCCTTGGGCGTGCCACGGTGTCACCCTGTCGTGAGCCCATGTTTCACCGCCGTTTTCCCAGGTCGTGACATGTTTCAGCCCTGTTGCGCGTCGTGCGCGAGAAGTGCGATGTGCACCGAGGCGGCCTGCTCGAAGTCGTCGAGATCGACGCCGAGCCGGCCCTGTATGGCTTCCAGCCGCCGGTACAGCGCGGGGCGGGAGACGTGGTGGAGCTGGGCGGTGCGGGACTTGTTGCGGCCGGTGGCGAGGTAGGTGCGCAGCACCGCCAGCAGATCGTCTCCCGCCGCGCACAGCAGTCCGTCCAGCTCACGCTCGGCGAAGGACTGCACGTGCGGGTCGTCGCGCAACAGCCGTATCAGGCCGCGCAGATGGACGTCCTTGAGGCGGACGACGGCCGGGAGGTCGAGCACCCCCGAGGCGACGGCGTCCGCTACATGCCGGGCCTCGCGCATGCCGGCGGGAACGTCGTCCCACACCGTACGAGGGTCGGCCGCCGCCACGACCATTCCCGTGAGCCGCGCCGCGAAGTTGGCCGTGAGCACGGCGGCGTCCTGGTCCCGGGCCAGGCTCAGCAGGACGGCGGTGGCCCCGTCGGCGAGTTCGGCAACGATTCCCGGCAGCCCCAACAGCCGTAGCACCCGGTCGAGTTCGGCTGGGTCACCGTCCCGTACGACGAGCGGCACGAAGGTGCGCCGGTTCACGGGCAGCCCGGCCGCCCGCGCGCGGGGCAGCAGCTGCCGGGCCGGTACGACCCCGCTGACCAGGTCGGTGAGCAGGCTCTGCGCGGACTGTTCCTCCCAGGTGTGGGCGGAGGTGCCGCCGAGCATGCGGTGCAGGACGAGGGACTCGGCGGCGCGGTCGGCGAGGAGGCGTCCCGTGGCCGTGTCGCCCCGGTAGCCGCACAGCATGATCTGGCCCCAGCGCTCCCCGCGCCCGCCCAGTTCGGCGCGGATCCAGCCGTCGCCCTCGCTGCCGCCGGCCTGGCGGGCGATGCGCTCCCAGTCGCGCAGCACGTCGTCCACCGCGGACCGCTCCCCCGCGGTGGCGAGGACGCGGTGGGCGAGGTTGGTGACGACGACGGGGCAGCCGCTGTGGTGGGCGATCTCGTCCAGCATCCGCTGGAGCGGGGCGCCCGCGGTGATGAGTCCGGTGAGCGCGGTGCGAACGGCCTCGGACATGCTGACGGCGGCGAACTTCCGCCGTACCAGCCGGGCTTGGACCTCCTCCGTCAATTCGGCGAAGGGAAAGGGCCGGTGCAGGACGACCATGGGCAGCCCGCACCGTTCGGCGGCCCGGCGCATCACGTCCGGCGGGGCCGGGAAGGCGCGGCCGAGTCCGAGGACCACGGCCGCGGCCTCCGCCCGGTGCAGGGACCGGATGTACTCGGTCTGCTTGTCGTCGTCACCGGCGAGCAGCACGCCGGTGGTGAGGACCATCTCGCCGCCACTGAGCATCACGCCGACGTCGGCGGCCTCGGCCACGTGCACCCAGCGCACGGCCCGGTCGAGCTGGCCGGCACCGGCCACCACCTCGGGCTCCCCGGCGAGCACCCGTTCCAGCATGAGGACCTGGCGGACCGACAGGGTCGGCTCCAGAGGTTCCAGGGGCTCCAGGCGCTCCAAGGTGGTGCTCATGACGGTGTTCCCTTGCTGTGGACCTACTGGATGGTGCTCCTCAGAGCGTGTTCGAGGATCGCGGCGCCCTCTTCGGCCTCCGCGACGGTCAGGGACAGTGGCGGGGCGATCCGCAGGGCGCTGGTGTTGTGCCCGCCGCCCTTGCCGAGGAGCAGCCCTTCGGCGCGGGCCGCCTCCAGCACGGCGGACGCGGCCTGCGGGTCGGCCTCGTCCGTGCCGGGCTTCACCAGCTCGACGCCGAGCATGAGACCGCGCCCACGCACCTCCCGTACGCCCGGAACCTGCGCCGCGACGGCCCGCAGCCGCTCGATGAGCAGTCCGCCGACCCGCCGGGCGTTGCCCTGCAGGTCGTGTTCCAGGAGGTACGTCAGGTTCGCGAGGCCGGCCGCCATGGTGATCTGGGTGCCGCCGAAGGTCGAGATGCTGTTGGAGTCGAGGCAGTTCATGATCTCGGCGCGGGCGACGACGCCGCCGATGGACATGCCGTTGCCGATGCCCTTGGCGAAGGTGAGGATGTCCGGCGGGCCGCTCTGATCGTGTGCCTGCCAGCCCCAGAAGTGGTCGCCGGTGCGGCCCCAGCCGGTCTGCACCTCGTCGGCGATCCACAGGATGCCGTGCTCGTCGAGCACCTCGCGGAAGGCCGCGTAGAGGCCGTCGGGCGGGGAGGTGAAGCCGCCGACACCCTGGATCGGCTCGGCGATCAGGGCGGCGGGCGGGCGGGTGTGGCCGAGCAGGTCCTTGAGGTCGTCGACGCAGGCCGCGATGAAGTCGTCGTCGCCGAGGGAGGCGTACGGGCCGCGGGTGCGCACGCCGCCGTGGACGTACAGCGTCTGGAGCGGGGACAGCGAGGTGGGTGACCAGCCGCGGTTGCCGGTGATGCCGACCGCGCTGAAGGAGCGGCCGTGGTAGCTGTTGCGCATCGCCAGGATCGTGTTGCTGCGGCGGTAGGTCGTGGCCAGCAGCAGCGCGGTGTCGTTGGCCTCGGTACCGGAGGTCGTGAAGAAGACCCGGGCGTCCGGGATACCGGACAACTGGGCGACGCGCTCGGCGAGTTCGACCATCGGCCGGTTCAGGTACAGGGTCGACGAGTGGATGATCCGCCCGGCCTGTTCACTGACCGCCTTGGTGATCTCGGGCAGGGCGTGCGCGGTCATCGTGGTCAGGATGCCGCCGAAGAAGTCGAGGTACTTGTTGCCCTCCGCGTCCCAGACGTACCGGCCCTCGCCGTGCGTGATCTCCAGCGGCTGCTCGTAGTAGAGGGCGAGCCAGTCGGGCAGGACGGCCCGGTGGCGGCCCAGCAGGTCCTCGGTCACGGCTGCACCAGCCCTTCGTAGGCGTCGGGGCGGCGGTCGCGGTAGAAGGCCCACTGCTGCCGCACTTCTTCGACGAGGTCGAAGTCCAGGTCGCGGACGACCAGTTCCTCCTCCTTGTCGCTCGCCGTCTCCCCGACGAACTGGCCGCGCGGGTCGACGAAGTACGACGTCCCGTAGAAGTCGTTGTCGCCGTACTCCTCGACGCCGACCCGGTTGATGGCGGCGACGAAGTACTCGTTGGCGACGGCGGCCGCGGGCTGCTCCAGGCGCCACAGGTGGGAGGAGAGTCCCCGGTGCGTGGCGGACGGGTTGTAGACGAGCTGGGCGCCGTTCAGGCCCAGCTGCCGCCAGCCCTCCGGGAAGTGCCGGTCGTAGCAGATGTAGACACCGACCTTGCCCACGGCGGTGTCGAAGACCGGCCAGCCGAGGTTGCCGGGCTTGAAGTAGTACTTCTCCCAGAAGCCCTTGACCTGCGGAATGTGGTGCTTGCGGTACTTGCCGAGGACGCTGCCGTCGGCGTCGATCACGACCGCGGTGTTGTAGTAGAAGCCGGACTGCTCGACCTCGAACACCGGCACGACGATCACCATGCCGGTCTCGCGGGCGAGTGCCTGCATACGACTCGTGGTGGGGCCGTCGGGTACCGGCTCGGCCCAGCGGTAGTGCTCCGGTTCCTGGACCTGGCAGAAGTAGGGGGCGTTGAACACTTCCTGGAACCCGATGATCTTCGCGCCCTGTCGGGCCGCCTCGCGGGCGTGCTCCTCGTGTTTCGCCACCATGGACTCGGTGTCGCCGGTCCAGGTGGCCTGGACCAGAGCGGCACGTACGACGTTGGCCATGAGCTGCTCCTTCGGCGGGACGTCAGAGCCTCTACGCCCGTAGATGTAGCCGTAGAGGGACGAACGTAAGCCTCCTGGAGAGGCTTGCCAAGACCATCGTCGTTAACCCGCGAAGTCGATCACGTTTCACACTCCAGTGGAGGAGTGACGTGCCCGGTCGGCGGGATTGTGGGGGACCTGTCAGGCGGAGAATCCGGCGACCCGCAGGGCATGCACCAGGTCCCAGTGCCGCTCGTCCGAGACGCCTCGCGCGGCGGCCAGCAGGAGCGGTACGAGGGTCTGCGGGGCAGGCTCGGCGCTGCGGGCGGCCTCCTCGGGGGTGCGGACGCGGACGTAGGCGTCGAGGAGCGCGGTGACCTCACGGCGGCGGCCCTCTGCGGCCAGCGCGAGCACGGCGGCGCCGATCTCGCCCGCGGGTCGCGCGACCCCCTGCCTGAGCACCTGCTCGCCGTCCACGCTCCGCCCGGCCGCCACCAGGGCGTCCGCGGCGGCCACCAGCCGGTCGGCGGGCAGCGAGGCGGCCTCCCACAGCAGGGACGTCCAGTCGGCGCCGAGCCCGGCGCGCTGAAGCTCCGCGGCGAGCAGCGGGAAACGGTCGGCGGGCCAGTGGGCGACCTCGACGAGCAGGGCGTGCGCCTCGCCGGTGCGCCCCTCCGAGCGCAGCCGTACCAGCGTCGTGACCGTCTCGGCGGTCTCCCGCCGCGCCACCATGTCCGACGGCTCGGCCCGCTCCTGCTCACGCACCGCCGGCACCTCCGCGGCCCCGGCGAAACGGGCCCCGCGCAAGGTCCGCCCCTTCGTCACCGGCGCGGCGGGCAGGTCGGGCACGGCGGCCGGGGGTACGGCCACGGGGGCGCCGCCCTCGTCGCCCATACCGGCGAAACGGGCACCGCCACGCCGGCGCTTGCGCTTGGGGGCGGCTGCCTCCGGCGGCGGGGCGGCGGGGGTGGGCTGTTGCGGGGGTTCCACGTCATGGCGGGTGACCTGCGCCGGGGCCTGCGGGTACGGGGCGTATCCCGATGGGGCCGTCGACTGCGGTGCGTGCCCCGGGTGGAGCGCTTCGGCGTCTGTCTCCATGACCGCGTCGCGCTGCTGCGGCATGTTCGGGAACTCGGCGCCTCGACCGCTGCCGGCAGCGCCACCCCCGAAGCCCCTCTCCCCGACCCGCCCCCGTCGGATCGCCCGGGCCTGGTCGGTCATCGCGCGGTGGTCCAACTCGGCTATCCGGGACTGGAGTTCGGCGCAACGCCGTACGGCGCGCTCGTGGTCGTCGCGGGCCCAGGCGAGGTCCAGGCGGATGGCATCGGCCTCCTCGTGGGTGGTGGCGGTGGCGAGCCGGCGGCCCAGTTCGGCCTGCCGTTCCGCCGCGTAGCGCTGTTCGCGGAGCATGACGTCGAAGCGGTCGCCGAGGGCGTCCCGGCCGCCGGGGCGGGCGTCGTGGGCGGCCTGGGCGGCGGCGTGCAGGGGGCGGGCCCGCTCCGCCTCGGCGTGGGCCACCTCGGGGCCGTACTCCGCGGCGAGGTCCTGCAGAAGCGCCTCGACCACGTCCCAGGGCGGCACTTCGCGGCCGTCGAGGCAGGCCTGCATACCGTCCGGGTCGCGCTGCCAGAACACCGCGCACCAACCGGCGCCCTGATCCAGGCGCGCCAGCACACCGTCCAGATAGGCCACGAACTCCCGCATCCGACCCGGGAGTTGATCCACTGCCATCGCTCAACTCCCGTTAGACCGGAGCACTCCGGTCCGTAAGGCAACACCAGCAGTGTTACGAACGGGCTACAGGCAGTTTGCAAAGGCGCAGCAGGTGCCTCCCGGCGCACTCCCGGTCACTGAGCGAACTCCCGTCACACGCCCGCCAACTCGCACAGTCCGGCCAGCTCGTCCATGGACAGCCCGAGCGCCCGGGCGAGCGCGGCCACCGTGAAGAACGCCGGCGTCGGAGCCCGTCCGGTCTCGATCTTCCGGAGTGTCTCCGGGGAGATCCCGGCGGTCGTCGCGACCTCCGTCATGCTGCGGCCGCCGCGGGCCTCGCGCAGCAGCCGGCCGAGCCGTTCGCCGCGTTCGTGTTCTTCGGGAGTGAGAGGGGTGCGCACCATGCACCCATTCTAATACCGGTATAGTAATTGGCATGGTGGAGCTGAAGACGGATACATCGATGGATGCCATGTACGAGGCGGGACAGGTGGTCGGGCGCGCCCTGACCGCCGTACAAGAGGCCGCTGACGTGGGCGTTTCCCTGTTGGAGCTGGACGAGGTGGCGCGTGGGGTGCTGCGGGAGGCCGGGGCGTCCTCGCCCTTCCTGGGCTACCGCCCCACCTTCGCCACCACTCCCTTCCCCGCCGTGATCTGTGCCTCCGTGAACGACGCGATCGTGCACGGCATCCCGACCGGCTACCGGCTGCGCGACGGCGACCTCGTCTCGATCGACTGCGGTGCCCAACTCGGCGGCTGGGCAGGGGACTCGGCGATCAGTTTCACCGTGGGCAGACCGCGCGCCGCCGACCTCCGGTTGATCGAGGCCGCGGAGCGGGCGCTGGCGGCCGGGATCGAGGCGGCGGTCGTGGGCAACCGCATCGGCGACATCGCGCACGCGATCGGTACGGTCTGCCGGGACGGCGGGTACGGCATCATGGACGACTTCGGCGGCCACGGCATCGGCCGCCGTATGCACGAGGACCCGCCGGTGCCGAACGAGGGGCGCCCGGGGCGGGGGCTCGCGCTGCGGCACGGCATGGTGCTCGCGATCGAGCCGATGCTCATCGCCGGCGGCACCGACGAGTACCACACGGCGCCGGACGGCTGGACGCTGAAGACGAACGACGGTTCCCGCGCGGCACACACCGAGCACACCGTGGCCATCACCGACGTGGGACCCCGCGTCCTGACGGCGCGCTGAGCAGGCTCTCCGCAAACGCTCGGTGAACCGGCGTCGCCCGCCGAGCGCTGCGTGTGCCCCGCTCCCCCATCCGTGCGAAGGTGTAACCGGCTGACACCCGGGTTACCCGGCCCCGGCACGTCGATCAGCGAGGGGTGTCCCCGGCCCGCGCGGGGATGCCGGATGGGAACGCCATGACCAGCGGATTCAGCGGACCGGAAGGCTATGACGCCTTCGGAGAGTTCCTCGCCCGTTTCTTCGGCGGGCCGCGTCCCGGCCCCCGGCAGATCAACATCGGCCAGTTGCTGAGCCAGCCGGCCAGGGAGCTGGTGCGGGGCGCCGCGCAGTACGCCGCCGAGCACGGCAGCCGGGATCTGGACACCCAGCACCTGCTGCGGGCCGCGCTCGCCGCGGAGCCGACCCGGACCCTGCTGAGCCGGGCGGGAGCCGATCCCGACACGCTCGCCTCGGAGATCGACGAACGCTCCGGCCCCGTCCAGCACCAGCCGGAGGAGGCCCCGCCGCCCACCTCACTGTCCCTCACCCCGGCGGCCAAGCGCGCCCTGCTCGACGCGCACGAGCTGGCCCGGGCCCGGGGCGCCGGTTACATCGGCCCGGAGCACGTGCTCAGCGCCCTGGCCGCCAACCCCGACTCGGCCGCCGGGCACATCCTCAACTCGGCCCGGTTCGCCCCCACGGGTCTGCCTCCCGAGGCGGCCCCGGACGGGGGACAGCCGAGCGGTGAGACATCGCGCGGCACGAGCACGCCCACCCTCGACAAGTACGGCCGCGATCTCACCGACCTGGCCCGCCACGGCCGTATCGACCCGGTCATCGGCCGGGACGAGGAGATCGAGCAGACCATCGAGGTGCTGTCCCGACGCGGCAAGAACAACCCGGTGCTCATCGGTGACGCGGGCGTCGGCAAGACCGCCATCGTGGAGGGCCTGGCCCAGCGGATCGTCGACGGGGACGTGCCCGACGTGCTGATCGGACGCCGGGTCTTCGCCCTCGACCTGACCGGGGTGGTCGCGGGCACCCGCTACCGGGGCGACTTCGAGGAGCGGCTGACGAACATCGTGGGCGAGATCCGCGACAACTCCGAACGGCTGATCGTCTTCATCGACGAGCTGCACACGGTCGTCGGCGCGGGCGGTGGCGGCGAGGGCGGCTCCCTGGACGCCGGCAACATCCTCAAGCCCGCCCTGGCCCGCGGCGAACTGCACATCGTGGGCGCGACCACGCTGGAGGAGTTCCGCAGGATCGAGAAGGACGCGGCCCTGGCCCGCCGCTTCCAGCCGATCCTGGTGCCGGAGCCCACCCCCGCGGACGCGATCGAGATCCTGCGCGGGCTGAGCGACCGCTACGAGGCCCACCACCAGGTCCGTTACACCGACGAGGCGCTGGTGGCCGCCGTGGAGCTCTCCGACCGCTACCTCCCCGACCGCCGGCTGCCGGACAAGGCGATCGACCTCATCGACCAGGCAGGAGCGCGGGTACGCCTGCGCGCCCGCACGAAGGGCACGGACGTACGGGCCCTGGAGCGCGAGGTCGAGCAGCTGAGCCTGGACAAGGACCAGGCGGTCGCCGACGAGCAGTACGAGCAGGCCACCCAACTACGCGACCGGATAGCCGAGTTGAAGCAGCGGATCGGCGAGGCCGGCGGGGACGGCGAGGCCGACGAGGGCCAGCACCTGGAGGTCACCACGGAGGCCATCGCCCAGGTGGTGTCCCGGCTCACCGGCATCCCGGTCAGCAGCCTCACCGAGGAGGAGAAGGACCGGCTGCTCGGCCTGGAGCGGCATCTGCACGGGCGGGTGGTCGGCCAGGACGAGGCCGTACGGGTCGTCTCGGACGCCGTCCTGCGCTCCCGTGCCGGCCTCGCGAGCCCGGACCGGCCGATCGGCAGTTTCCTCTTCCTCGGCCCGACCGGCGTCGGCAAGACCGAACTGGCCCGCGCCCTCGCCGAGTCCCTCTTCGGCAGCGAGGAGCGCATGGTCCGCCTGGACATGAGCGAGTACCAGGAGCGCCACACCGTCAGCCGCCTGGTCGGCGCCCCGCCCGGATACGTGGGCCACGAGGAGGCGGGCCAGCTGACGGAGGTCGTCCGCAGGCACCCGTACTCCCTGCTCCTGCTCGACGAGGTGGAGAAGGCTCACCCGGACGTCTTCAACATCCTCCTCCAGGTCCTCGACGACGGACGGCTCACCGATTCACAGGGCCGCACGGTCGACTTCACCAACACGGTGATCGTGATGACGAGCAACCTGGGCTCCGAGGCGATCATCCGACGCGGCGCCGGCATCGGGTTCGGCGCGGGCGGCTCGGACGCGGACGAGGAGGCGAGGCGCGAACAGATCCTGCGCCCCCTGCGCGACCACTTCCGCCCGGAGTTCCTCAACCGTATCGACGAGATCGTCGTCTTCCGCCAGCTGACGGGAGAGCAACTGCGTGAGATCACGAAGCTGTTGCTGGAGAGGACCCGCCGCCTGCTCCACGCCCAGGGCATCACGGTCGACTTCACCGACCGGGCGATCGACTGGCTGGCCGAACGCGGCTACCAGCCGGAGTACGGCGCCCGCCCGCTGCGCCGCACGATCCAGCGGGAGGTCGACAACCAGCTGTCCCGGATGCTCCTCGACGGCACGGTCGAGGAGCGCGGCCAGGTGACGGTGGACGCCGAAGCGGGCGCCCTGGAATTCCGTACGGGGAACGCCTCCTAGGCGACTACGGCGCGGGGTGCACCACCTGTGCGGACCCGCCACCGCGCCGGGAGGTCTCGGCGGCCGCGAGCCACTTCCCGCCCGGCAACCGCTGCACACCCGTCGCGGCCCCGATCTCCGGGTTCAGCTTGAAGGAATGCCCGATCGCCTCCAGCTGGGACCGCACCCCACTGCTGTACAGCGCCGGCTCCAGCTCGGTCTGCGCGGCGTTGCGCTGGCTCGCCCGCGGCGCGGCGATCGCGTCGACCAACGGCAGCCCGCGGTCCACGAACTCGGTCAGCACCTGGAGCACGGTCGTGATGATGGTCGCCCCGCCGGGCGAACCCAGCGCCACCACGGGCTGGTTGTGCCGGTCCAGCACGATCGTCGGTGAGATCGAGGACCGCGGCCGCTTGCCGGGCCCCGGCAGGTTCGGGTCGTGCACAGCGGGGTTCGCCGGCACGAAGGAGAAGTCCGTCAGCTCGTTGTTGAGGATGAACCCGCGCCCGGGCACGGTGATCGCGCTGCCCCCGGTCTGCTCGATGGTCAGCGTGTAGGAGACGACGTTCCCCCACTTGTCGGCCACCGTCAGATGCGTGGTGTTCTCGCCCTCGTACGTCGTCGGAGCCGCCGTGCCCCGATCCGCGCATGCCCCTGGATTGCGCGGGTCCCCGGGCGCCACCGGACTCGTGAGCACCGAGTCGTCCCTGATCAGGCAGGCCCGCGAGTCGGCGAACCGCTGCGACAGCAGCCCCTTCGTCGGTACGTCCTCGAAGGCGGGGTCGCCGACCCAGCGCCCCCGGTCCGCGAACGCGATCCGGCTGGCCTCGATGTAGTGGTGCAGGTACTGGACCTCACTGGCCTTGGAGAGGTCGGTGTGCTCGAGGATGTTGAGGGCCTCGGCGACCGTCGTGCCGCCTGAGGAGGAAGGCGCGATGGAGTAGACGCCGAGCCCGCGGTAGGAGGTCTTGGTGGGCTTCTGAAGCTTGGCCCGGTAAGCGGCGAGGTCCTTCTCGGACAGCTCGCCCGGCCGCGCGTTCCAGCCCGAACTCGGGTCCACGGGCGGGTGGTTCACCGTGTCGACGATGTCGTCGCCGAGGTCGCCGCGGTAGATCGCGCCGACGCCCTTGCGGCCCAGCTCCTGGTAGGTGCGGGCGAGGTCGGGGTTCTTGAAGGTGGACCCGACGACCGGCAGCTGCCCGCCGGGCAGGAACAGCTTCGCGGTGTCGGGGAAGTACCGGAACCGCGTCTCGTTGGACGCGGTCTGCGAGCGGAAGGTGTCGTCGACCGTGAACCCGTCCCGGGCGATCCGCTCGGCCGGCTTCAGAACGCTGCCCAGCGATCTGCTGCCCCACTCGCCCAGGGCCGTGGCCCACGTGGCCGGTGTGCCCGGGGTGCCGACGCTCAGCCCGCTGCTGACGGCGTCGGCGAAGGCGAGCGGCTTGCCGTTCTCCACGAACAGGTCGGAGCCGGCGGTCAGCGGTGCCGTCTCGCGGCCGTCGATCGTGTGGACCGTACGGGACTTGGCGTCGTAGTAGACGAAGTAGCCGCCCCCGCCGATGCCGGAGGAGTACGGCTCGGTGACGCCGAGCGCGGCGGCGGTGGCGACGGCCGCGTCGACCGCGTTGCCGCCCTTCCTCAGGACCTCGATGCCGGCGGCGGAGGCGTCCGCGTCGACGCTGGAGACGGCGCCGCCGTAGCCGACGGCGACGGGTACCTTCCCGGGTGCCGAGGCGGTCTGCGGCGGTGCCGCCGCCCCCACCGACACCACGGCGGCCGAGACCGCCAGCACCGACAGTTTCCGTGCGACAGGGCGACGCATCCGTACCTCCAGTCCAGGACCGTCCGCGCAGCGTAACCACATCGCCGGGACCCCGACACCCCCCATCGGGTCAGGTGTCATGCGAATGCCACACATCGAACACCGGTACGTACCAGCCGTGTCGGCCCGCTAGCATGCGCGCACATGACTGACGACGTGCGCAACATCGTCCTGGGTGTGGTGGCGGCGGGCATCAGCGCCGCGCTCGGCTGGCTCGCCCGGACGTATCTGTGGAAGCGGAAACTCCGCCGCAAGCAGGCGTTCTTCGGACTGCCGGACAACTCCGAGTCACTGCTGGTCGTGAACCGCGGCGCGGGCGGCCCGGACCTCGCGGTGATGCGCTACGACGTGTTCGCCCTCCTGGAGCTCGCCGCGCTCATCAAGGACTGCAACGCCCACGCCCAGGTCCTTCCGCACGACGCGGCACGGCAGGGCTTCGGCGAGCGCACCGAGTTCTGCGTCGGCGGCCCCGCCTCGAACCGCCGTATGGCCGCCCACCTTTCGTCCCTGCTGCCCGGCGTCCGGGTCAACGTGGACGCCGAACCGAGCCCGGACCGCGGTGCCTTCCAGGTGGGCTCCGAGCGCTACCGCGTCGAGGTCGGCACGTCCGAGTACGCCCTCCTCGCCCGGCTCACCGTCGAGCAGAGCAACGGCGCCCGGCCGGTGTTCCTCTTCTGCGGCCAGACCGCGATCACCAACCAGGCCGCGACCCGCTATCTGGCCCGCAACCACGAGCGGTTGACCCGCAAGTACGGCGACAGCACCTTCGTCCTGCTGCTGCGGGTGGTCAACTCCGGTGCGTACGGCCCGGACGTCGTGGAGCTGGTCGCGGACGTGACCCGGGAGGCCAAGACGCCTCTTCCGGCAACCGCGGCTCCACGCAACTCCCACCGCGCCTCCTGACTTGATTCACATGCCAACAATCGTTACTCCCACGTAACTTACCGACGGGTTACCTCCGGTAAAGCGTCGAGGTTACCGTCTGGTCACTTTGCATTGACACGAGTAGGGAGTGACCCGTGGGACACCCTCGCAAGGCCCTGCGTACGACCACCGTGGGCGCCGTCTCCGCGACCCTGATCGCCGGAAGCGCCCTCGGACTCGCCCCCACCGCCCAGGCGGCGGACGCCGTCCGCTTCGTCGACATCACCGGCGACGGCGGAACCGTCCTCAAGGCGAACGTCATCACGCCCGCCGGAGCCGACGGCTCCCGGCGCTACCCGCTGCTCGTCCTGCCCACGAGCTGGGGCCTGCCCCAGATCGAGTACCTCGCCCAGGCCCAGAAGCTCGCGGACTCCGGCTACATCGTGGTCAGTTACAACGTCCGCGGGTTCTGGCAGTCGGGCGGGGAGATAGAAGTGGCGGGCCCTCCCGACACCGCCGACGCGTCCAAGGTCATCGACTGGGCACTCGCCAACACCCCCGCCGACGCACAGCACATCGGCATGGCGGGTGTCTCCTACGGCGCCGGCATCAGCCTCCTCGCCGCCGCACACGACAAGCGCATCAAGGCCGTCGCCGCGCTCAGCGGCTGGGCGGACCTGATCGACTCGATCTACTCCGGACGCACCCAGCACGTCCAGGCCGGGGCCCTGCTGGACGGCGCGAGCCTGGTCACCGGCCGCCAGAGCGCCGAGATCCGGCAGATCTTCGACAACTTCTACGCGTCGAACCTGTCGAAGGAACAGGAGATGATCGATTGGGGGAAGAAACGTTCGGCCGCCACATACGTGGACCAACTGAACAAGAACGGCGCGGCGGTCATGATGGCCAACGCGTGGGGCGACACGGTCTTCGCGCCCAACCAGTACGCGGACTTCTACGAGAAGCTGACCGGCCCGAAGAGACTGGAGTTCCGACCCGGAGACCACGCCACGGCCGAACTGACCGGACTGTTCGGCCTGCCCAACGACGTGTGGACCGACACCGAGCGCTGGTTCGACCACTACCTCAAGGGCACGGACAACGGGATCGACCACGAGGAGCCGGTCCGGCTCAAGTCCCGTTCCACGGGCGGCTACGAGGGTTACCCGGACTGGAAGTCGGTCGGCGCGACCCGTAAGAAGATCGCCCTCTCGGGCACCACCACGATCCATACCAACGTCGACTCGGGCGCGGACGGCGGGATCGTCTTCCTGTCCAGCATCCTCGACCAGATCGCCCAGGCTCCCCCGGTCGCCTCGATCCCGCTGCTTCCGCGCCGCTGGGCCGCCGTTTGGCAGTCGGAGAAGTACCCGACCGCCCAACAGGTGCGCGGCACCGCGAAGTTGCACACCACCGTCACCCCCACCAAGGAGAGCGGCACCCTCGTCGCCTACCTCTACGACGTGGGGCCGCTCGGCCTCGGCAAGCTGGTCTCCAACGCGCCGTACACCTTCCACGGCCAGACGCCCGGGAAGCCGTTCGGCGTCGACCTCGAGCTGTTCTCCACGGCCTACGACGTCCCGGCAGGGCACCGGCTGGCCCTGGTGGTGGACACGGTCGACCCGCTCTACATCGAGCACAACCCGTCCGGCGCTCAGCTGACCTTCTCCTCACCGGCGAACGACCCGTCGTACGTGTCGATTCCGCTGCGCGAGCAGTGATCTCCGGCCGGCGCCGGGCGGGTAGGGCTCTGTGACTGCTGCCCCCTACGGCTGACGGGCCGTGGGGGGTCCCCCACCCGGCAGCAGCGTCCCTGGAGGTTCGGTCGCCGTCACCCTGGGGGTGAGCGGACCATCGTAGTCGAGGCTCGAAGCCATGGCCGTCGCTCCTCTCAGTGCTTGAGGATCTTGGAGAGGAAGTCCCTGGCGCGCTCGCTGTCCGGGTTGGTGAAGAAGTCGTCGGGGGCGCGGTCCTCGACGATGCGGCCGTCGGCCATGAACACCACGCGGTTGGCGGCCGAGCGGGCGAAGCCCATCTCGTGGGTGACGACGACCATGGTCATGCCCTCCCGGGCCAGTTGTTGCATGACCTCCAGGACCTCGTTGATCATCTCTGGGTCGAGGGCCGAGGTGGGCTCGTCGAACAGCAGGGCCTTGGGCTCCATGGCGAGGGCGCGGGCGATGGCCACGCGCTGCTGCTGACCGCCGGAGAGCTGGGCCGGGTACTTGTCCGCCTGGTCGGCGAGGCCCACCCGGTCGAGGAGTTGGCGGGAGCGCTGGTCGGCCTGGTCCTTCTTGCGGCCGCGGACCTTGACCTGGGCCAGCGACACGTTCTGCAGAACCGTCTTGTGGGCGAACAGGTTGAAGGACTGGAAGACCATGCCGACCTCGGCACGGAGCTTCGCGAGGGCCTTGCCCTCCTCGGGCAGCGGCTGCCCGTCGAGCGTGATGGAACCGGACTTGATGGTCTCCAGGCGGTTGATCGTCCTGCAGAGCGTGGACTTGCCCGACCCCGAAGGGCCGATGACCACGACCACCTCCCCCTTGCCGACGGTGAGGTTGATGTCCTGCAGGACATGCAGCTCCCCGTAGTACTTGTTGACGTCACGCAGTTCGATCAACGGATCGACGACGGCCATACCCAGCCCTACTCACTCTCAGCTGTGTCGTGGTTGCCGCAACCTATCGAGGCAAGATCGAACGTGAGGAACGACACGCACTTTTCGGTCATAAGCCGTATTTACGCCGTACTTACGGCCATGGATTCACTCCTCGGCGACCTCGGCGTAGAGCTGCGACAGCTCGGGCACCCCGCTCGCGGCCCACTCGTGACCGGAGGCCACCACGTCGAACTCGCGGCCCGATTCCAGCCGGATCACGGGCTGGCCGTCCGAGCGCAGATCCCAGGCCGCCCCGGGGACGGTCCGCACGATGACCGTGCCCAGATAGAGCCCGGCGTCGTTGCCCAGCCAGAGCAGGATCTCCTCGTCGTCCCGCCAGCCCGGCACGAGCTGGTCGAGCGCCTCCAGCGAGGCCGCCGTGTCGTCCAGCAGGACACCCGAACGGGAGGCGTGGGAGCGCAGGAGCTCGCACTCGGAGAGGAGTTCGGCGATGCCTTCGGGATCACGGGTCCCCGGCTTCTCACTCCAGCCGCCCAGAAAAGGGATCTTCATACGCTCAGCGTGTCACTCACTCGGCCCTGTGCACCACAGGCGCGCGGGCTGTCGTTTCCACCGTGCCGGGTGGAGCGAGGCCCGGACGTCCAAGTCGTGGTCCAGGCGTCCGGATCGTGGTCTAGACGTCCAGGTCGACGACGACCGGTGCGTGATCGGAGGCGCCCTTGCCCTTGCGCTCCTCACGGTCGACGTACGCGTCGGTGACGGCCTTCGCGAAGGGCTCGTTGCCGTAGACCAGGTCGATGCGCATGCCGCGGTTCTTGGGGAAGCAGAGCTGGCGGTAGTCCCAGTACGTGAACGGCTGGTCGTACTTGAGGGGCCGCGGGACCACGTCCGACAGACCCGCCTCGCGCAGGGCGGCGAGGGCGGCGCGCTCGGCGGGGGTGACGTGGGTGAGGCCCTCGAAGGCGGCCACATCGTAGACGTCGTCGTCCGTCGGCGCCACGTTGTAGTCGCCGAGGACCGCGAAGGGGCGGGTGTCGGCCGCGTCACCGGCGACGGCGGCCTTCAGGGCCTCGAACCACTGGAGCTTGTACGCGTAGTGCGCGTGGTCGACCTCGCGGCCGTTGGGCACGTAGACCGACCAGACGCGGACCGGGCCGCAGGTCGCGGAGATCGCGCGGGGCTCCGTGGCGCCGTCGTAACCGGGGTCGCCGGGCAGGCCCTTGACGACGTCCTCCAGGCCCACCCGGGAGATCACCGCCACGCCGTTCCACCGGCCCGTCGCGTGGACCGCCGCCTCGTAGCCCGCCTCGCGCAGCTGGTCGAACGGGAACTGCTCCTCGGCGAGCTTGGCCTCCTGGAGGCACAGCACATCGGTGCCGGTGCTCTCCAGCCAGGCCAGCAGCCTCGGGAGACGTGCGGTGATCGAGTTGACGTTCCAGGTCGCGATGCGCATGCCTGACAACCTACCCGGCGGCACTGACACTCACAGAGCCGTGCTCTCCCCCGGCTTCAGCCGCAGGTGCTCCGCGCCGCCGAGGGCGCCGATCTGGCTGTCGTAGACCGGTCGGGCGAGGTCCGTGAGAAGGGCGTCGTGGATGTCGTAGGCGCGCTGGGGCCTGACCTCACGGACGTAGTCGATGACCTCGGAGATCTTGCTCCAGGGGGCCATGACGGGGAGCATCAGCGTCTCGACGGCGTGGTCGGGGACGGTGAGGGCGTCGCCGGGGTGGAAGACCGCGCCGCCGTCGATCAGGTAACCGACGTTGGTGATGCGCGGGATGTCCGGGTGGATCACGGCGTGCAGCTCGCCGTGGACCTGGACGTCGAAGCCGGCGGCGGTGAAGGTGTCGCCGTGGCCGACGGTGTGCACGCGGCCCGGGAAGGCCGTCCCGATCTTCTCGGCGACCGACTTCAGCGTCCAGATCTCGGCGGCCGGATTGGCGTCCAGGGCCACCCGCAGCCGTTCCTCGCTGAAGTGGTCGAGGTGCTCGTGGGTGACGAGGATCGCGTCCGCGCCGAGGGCGGCGTCCTCCTCACTGAAGGCGCCGGGATCGAGGACGAGCGTCTGTCCGTCCTTCTCCAGACGGACACAGGCGTGCGACATCTTCGTGAGCTTCATGGGTCCATCCTGCCTGGGCGAACCGCCCGGCTCACTCGGTGGGGGTGGTCTCCTCGCGGATGACCCGCTGGACCACCTTGAACGCGCTGTTGGCCGCCGGCACACCGCAGTAGACGGCCGCCTGGAGCAGCACTTCCTTGATCTCGGAGGGGGTGAGGCCGTTGCGCAGGGCGGCCCGGGTGTGGACGGCGAGCTCGTCCAGGTGGCCGCCCGCGACCAGCGCGGTGAGCGTGGCGACGCTGCGGGAACGGCGGTCGAGCCCCGGCCGGTCCCAGATCTCGCCCCAGGCGTAGCGGGTGAGGAACTCCTGGAAGTCGCCCGAGAAGTCGTCGGCCTGCGTCAGCGCCCGGTCGACATGCGCGTCGCCGAGCACCTCGCGGCGCACCTTGATGCCGGTGTCGTACGGATCGGCACGGCCCGTCGTCCCGGGTTCCGGGGCGGCCGGTGCGATCTCGGCGATCGGCACGGGGTGCGGCGGCGCGGCGTTGAGGACCGGCGTGAGGGGGGCGGTGGGGATCGCCGTCTGGCCGGTGCTGGAGTCGAAGGCGGGCTGCCAGGCGGTGGAGAAGTGCCTGACCAGGAGGTCGGTGACGGCGGCGGGCTGCTCGACCGGCACCAGGTGGGAGGCGCCGGGTACGACGGCGAGCCGGGCGTCCGGGATGCCCGCTACCAGGGTGCGGGCCTCGGCGGGGCCGGTGACCTGGTCGTCGGAGCCGACGAGGACCAGGGTCGGCACCCCGACGCTCGCGAGGCCGGCCCGCACGTCGAACGCGGCGAGCGCCTCGCAGGCCGCGATGTAGCAGCCGGGGTCGGTGGTGCGCACCATCTGCACGGCCCACTCGGTGATCGCGGGCTGGGCGGCGGCGAACCCGGAGGTGAACCAGCGGTCGGGCGAGGTGCGGGCGATGGGATCGAGCCCGTTCGTCCGTACGATCACCCCGCGCCGGCGGAACTCGTCGGCAGTGCCGAAGCGGGGCGAGGCGGCGATCAGCGCGAGGGAGGCGAGCCGCTCCGGGTGGCGCAGCGCCAGCTCGATGCCGACCGCGCCGCCGAGCGAGCAGCCCGCGTAGCCGAAGCGCTGCACCCCGAACCGGTCGAGCGTGGCGAGCAGCCGGTCGGTGAGGTCGCCGACGGAGCCCGCCGGGTAGGCGGGGGCGCCGCCGTGCCCCGGCAGGTCGAACCGGAAGACGCGCCACTGCTTGACCAGCTCGGGGACCTGGCGGTCCCACATGTGCCATGTGGTACCCAGTGAGGGACCGAGGATCAGGACGGGAGCCTCTTCTGGCCCGTCAAAGCGGTATTGCAGGGTGTTCGGTGGTGTCTCGCTCACTCGTCTGAGCCTCTCATCTGTCACGACGGCCCCTATGAGCGGGGTGCGGGCTGCAGCTGTTTGACCAGGTGGAAGACCTCCCGGGCCGCATAGCGTTTGAGGCAACGGACGATTTCACGCCGGGTCTTGCCCTCCTTGATCCGACGCTCGTAGTAGACCTGAGTGCGCGGATCGACCCGCAGACGGGTGAACACGATGCGGTGGAGCGCGGCATTTGCCTGACGATCGCCACCACGGTTGAGGCGACGGAACTGCCGGCGTCCCGAGGAACGCTCGACAGGACTGACCCCGCACAAAGCGGCGAAGGACGCCTCACTGTTCAGGCGTTCCGGGTTGTCCCCCACCGTGATCAGCAAGGCGACGGCCGTGTCCGGACCGATCCCCACCACGTCGAGCAGCTGCGGGGCATGACATTTCACGAGGCGGGCCAGACGAGCTTCCACATCGCGGATCTGCTCGGAGAGCTGGCCGATCCGGTGGGCCAGCAGACCCAGCGTGATCCGAGTGGCCTGCAGCACCGCCTCGTCACCGACCCTCCTCGTGCCCGCCCAAGTCGGTGAACCGCGCACAGGTACGGTACCCGGCCGCGGAGGCCGGGAACTCCTCAGTGCCGAGAACCGCCCCGGACAAGGAGAGCACCGCAGCCATATGCGCATCGCGGTGCGTATCCACTCCCAGCACCACCTCCCTCACAGGGCGGCGGGTCCGCGGCGCCGACGACGCACCGGGCACGGTCTCACTGGACATGCCCCTCCCACTCCTCCTTCCGGTCCGATGGCCTGTCGCGTTGCCGGTGCCGGGCCGCGTAAGACGGTCAGAATCGTGAGAACGCCACAACATCAGGCAGGCCCCTATCTGGACACGCCCCGCCAGCCCGGCACCGACAACGCACCATCCCCGACCGACGGCCGACACCGTGTGACTTGGACACCTTGGTCAAGAGAGTCATGAGTCAGACCCCGGGCCCGGGACAGCACCCGCCCATCCTCCCGCCCCTCGCAACACGTCTACCCCTGCTGTTCGAACCCGATCGCCAGAGGGGGCTTTCCGACAGCCGACGCCGGATGCCGACTGCGAGTGCGCGAAACAGGAGGCACACCGCAATGAGGCGACACCGGCGGTGTGGACACACTGACAATGGATCTTGCAGATCTGAGGAAGGGTGTCCTGGTGGGACGGAAGTCCCCGTATCCGGCGGAGTTCAGGAACGATGCTGTCGCGCTGTACCGCGCGGCGGGTGGGAAGCGCACGTATCCGCCGCGACCGCCGCTCCGGCGCCTCTTCGGGGCGTTCGTCTCAGTGCCGCCGCAGATAGTGACCGATGCTGATGGCCGTGGCGGCCAGAAGACCCAGCGCCGGCGTCACGGCAAGGGAGTCCGGGCGAGGAGCGGTGCCGACGGTGGCGAGGACGTTCTGGCCCGCGGCGACGGCCAGTCCGGTCCCGATGCACACAAGGGCCGGGCCAGGAGCGGATTCCGCTGGAGGACACCTCGTGACTGATGTCCTCGCCCCATCGCTCGCGCACGGCCGGCGGGTAGGGCCGGATCAGGAGTGTGGCCGCGTTCATGCCGAGGTGATCCCGAGTGCGCGCAGGCCGGCGGCGGAGATCCGGGCCATCTGCTGGAGTTCGGCGCGCAGTTGGTCGCGGCCCGCGTCGGTGATCCGCATGGTGCGGTGCCGTTCCTGGGCCTCGCCCTCCTCGTCCGCGGCCTGGATCAGCCCGCGCCCCTCCAGCCGGGACAGCGCGCCGTAGAGGCTGCCCGGGCCGAGTCTGCGGCCGGTCAACTCCTCGATCGCCGTGTTGATGGCGTATCCGTGCAGCGACCTGTCCGCGAGGGCGGTGAGAACGAGCATCTGGGCGTCGTTGCTGTGCATGGGTCTCCTCGTCTCCCGACCTCATACTACGAGCCGCGATACTACTTGTCACGTAGTACGAGATGCGTACTATGACGACTCATGGAACCAATGGAGGAGAACGGGTGGGCGCCCTCGGCCGTGGTCTGGGTAGCCCTTGGCGCCGCCGCTGCGTTCGAGGCTTTGACGGTGCTGGAGACCCAGGACAAGACGGTCAGGGCGGCGAGCCCGTGGCAGGACGACCCGTACGACGTGATGGTGTCCCTGGTTCAGTTCACGGTGCCGATGCTCGCGCTGGTCATCGCCTTGCGGCTGCTCGCGTGGCGGGCGCCGGGCGGTGCGGACCGGGCGCGGCAGACGCTGCGTGCGGCGGGGGTGATGCTCACGCTGGCCGGGCTCCGCTGGCTTCCGAGTGGGCCGCAGTCGTCGTCAGGGGCTCCTTCTCGGTCTCTGGAGGGGCATCGATGCTGATCGGCGGGCTGATCGTCAACTCCGTGCTGACCGTGAGGGCGGCAGCGTCGCTCGTGCGATGTCGTCGTCGGCACGGCTCGTCCGGCGGTTGGCGGCACGGCTGGCTTGGCGACGCCGTCATCGTCTGCCGGCGCGTTCCCGTGCTGCGGCGCTGGGTCGGTCCGGACACCGCGGCCTGGGTGCGCCGCAGCACGATGACCGTGTTCGTCGTGCTGAGCCTGCTGGCGGCAGCGACGGTGACCAGTGCGCAGGCCATCGGCGAACGCTGGACGGATCCGCTGCTCATCGCCTGGTTTCTGCTCGTTGCGGCCACCTCCAACCTCGTGTTCTGCGTGATCAGCAACGCGGTTGCCGGATTCATCGCGCGTCCGCCGCGCACCCGGCTCCGCCGTATCGGCGAGGCATCGGTGGTCGCCGGCTGCATCGCGATCAGCGTGGCGAGGGCGTTCCGCGACGTACTGTGGTCCGTCTTCGGATCGGGATCGCTGACGTCCGTACCGGCCCTGGTCGCACTCACTCTCGGCGCGGGTCTGAGCCCGTCCATGATCACGGCGGCCCTCCTGCTCACCTGCACACGCAGTGCCTCGCCTCGCGATCGCGACGGTGCCGCTTCGGCGTGATCGCCACCCAGCACATACTCCTCAACGGCTCGAACGCCCTTCATGCGGGGCAGGTCGTCCTCCCGTGCACCAGGCGCAAGCCCGGCAGCGAGCTCGCGCGCCCGCTCTGCGACCCGCCGGGTTGCGGCGGTGGCGATCGGCCCGTCGAGGTGGCGCCGTAAGCTGCGCCGGGGTTCTGAATCGCGGGAGGCGTGGGTGGGGCGGGATATGGGTCCTCAGCGGCCGGTACGAGCTGGTCGAGAAGCTGGGCAGGGCGGCATGGGACCGGTCCATCGGGGTGTGGACCGGCAGCTGCGCCGTACCGTCGCAGTCAAGCTGCTCTCCTCACAGCTGGCCCACGATCCGCAGTCGCGAGCCCGCTTCCGGCGCGAGGCCCACGCTGCCGCCGCGCTCAACCATCCAGCGGTGTCCACCATCCACGACGTCGGCGAGGAGCCGCACCCGGATGGTCCGCGGCCGTACCTGGTCATGGTGCCGTGCACTGGAGGACATAGCCGCAGGTCGTGTACGCGCCGTGGGCAGTGCGCCACCGCCGCGATCACGGGTATCTGGAACGCCTCACCCGCCCAGGCGGAGCCGGTGCCCGAGGAGGCGCAGCATCCCGGCCCGGAGTCCGTGCCGGATGATGCTGATACGTTGGGCAATATTTCGTAGATCAACTCACCGTCCGCAGCAAGACTCAGGTCCATCCGGCCTTCTCGCCGCGCGCGGGCAATCGTGGTGCCGCCGACGCTGTGATCACTCGAACGGGCAGCCTGAGTTCGGCGCGTCCTCGGACCACGGCGTGCCTTGTGCGAGCGCTCCCGGTCGTCCCGCGGGCCCCCCGGAGGTAGTGGGTACCCTGCCGCGGAGTCAGAACTCCTCGTAGACCTCAGGGTCCCCGCCCAGCCGCCGGGAGACGTGGTCCGCGACGGACCGCATCTGGGCGGGGCTGAGGGTGAAGCCGAAGATGTCGAGGTTCTCGCGCTGCCGCTCGGAACTCGCGGACTTGGGGATGACAATCGCGCCGAGCTGGGTGTGCCAGCGCAGCACCACCTGGGCCGGGGTCACCCCGAGGTCCTCGGCGACGGTGACGATCTTGGGTTCGTCCAGCAGGTCCTTGCCGCAGCCCAGCGGGCTCCAGCTCTCCGTACGGATGCCCTTGGCCTCGTGGAAGGCACGCAGGCCGTCCTGCGGCAAGTAGGGGTGCAGTTCGATCTGGTTGACGGACGGCAGGACGCCGGTCTCCTTCTCCAGCCGCTCGATGTGCTCGGCGGTGAAGTTGGAGACACCGATCGAACGGACGAGCCCCTCCGCACGAAGCTTGATCATGGCCCGCCACGATTCGACGTACTTGTCGACGCGGGGAAGCGGCCAGTGGATCAAATACAGGTCCACGTACTCCACGCCGAGCCGTGCGCGGGACGCCTCGAAGGAGGCCAGGGTCTCCTCGTATCCATGGTGCCGGCCGGGGACCTTCGTCGTCACCACGATCTCCTCACGAGGGACGTCGCTGCGGGCCATACCGCGGCCGACGCCGGTCTCGTTGCGATAGCTCGTCGCCGTGTCGACGAGGCGGTAGCCCATGGCGAGGGCTCCGGCCACCGCCTCCTCCGCCTCCGCGTCCGTCATCGGCCAGGTACCCAGACCGATCGCCGGGCTCGCCGTTCCGTCGTTGAGTGTGTGGACCAGAATGTCGGTCACCGTTGGTCTCTCTTTCGACTGTGTCATACACCCTGCGTCACCGATGGGGTGAAGCGTTGATCAACCGGACGGGCGGAGGACGAGGCCCACGCGTCCGGCCTCACCGGACGTCGTGCGGCTCGCGGGTGCACTCCGCACCGCGGTCTCCTTCACGCGCCAACGGGCTCGCGAGGCCCTGTCGTCACCACCCGCGAGCCCTGCCACGGTCGTCGGGGAGCCCGTGCAGGAAGTCAGCGCTGACGAGTTCGTGGTCGGAGATGGGATGGCCGGCCGAGTTCACCGCGGGCCGGCACAGGGGATTCCGTGCGGCCAGGCCGCGCCGGAAAAGCCAGTCCATCCTGCGGTGCGGGGCGCGGGGTAGGCCGTTGCCCAGGGTGCGACGAGTCGGGACCGCCGAGTTGCAGTCCAGCCAGTCGAAACCCGCCGCTGCGAACACGTCGAACAGCGGCTCGTGGTGACCAGGTTTGGCGAACCAGTCGTCCGGTGCTTCCTCGTCCGGTACGTCTGCTGTGTTGAAATCGCCGCCGATGACGGTGGGAAGCGTCGAATCGGCCGAGTCGACGAGCGCCGAAAGCTCCGCGGCCCTCGAGCCGGGATCGGACAGGCTCTCCAGATGGACGCTGCCCACCCTGATCCATTCCGTACCGACAGCGACGGTCGCGAACAGAGCCCGCCGGCCACCGATCCGGCGGTGGTGCCAGTCCAGTGAGTACCACAGGCCCTGTGCGGGGGAATTCACGACCACCGGTTCCGACAAGGGGAAACGGGACAGAATTCCGTTGCCATGGATTCCGGCCAGGTTGCGCTCGTCAGCGAACTCCACTTGCTCGGATTGATTGCCCATGCCCAGTTCAAGGAACTCCGCGCAGTACGCATAGCCGAAACCGAGCTCTTCAGCCAGTGCACGCAGGGTGTGCAGATTGGCGGAACGGGCCATGCCCACGTCCATCTCGGACAGCAGCACGACATCGCAGCCCGATTCCCTGATGAGCTGCGCGCTTGCCCCGACGTACTTGCAGCGCTCCGCGTTCCACGTGCCTATCCGTACCGGTCCGTCATGTTTCGAGACAGCATTGCTCGGCTGACGCATTTCGATCTGGCCGAAGATCTCGGCCTCACCGAACAGCCGGTCATGCTCGGCCGGATCACCTGCGGCCCGCCGGGCCCGCTCAAGAAAATCAGAGTCCACCGCGGACAATTCCGCCACTACGTCCTGCCGCATGCCGTTCATACGCGCTCGCCCACGTGCGCACCGGGCCGCGCGGGCAGGATTCGATCGAGATCGACATCAGCACGGAACCGCTGCGCGATCTCCACCGACTCGCGCCAGATCCCGTCGCGCAGAAGGGTGGGGGTGAAGCCGAGCTCCGAGAAGCTCTCGTTGGTCACGCTGAGGGTGTTCCGCGCCTGCTCGTTCCTCGGATTGTCCACGTAAGAAATTTCGGCACCGGTCTGATCCGAAATCACGGTGGCTACATCCAGCACCCGCAGGCACTCGGCTACCTGGTTGCGGACCCGCACCCGATCACCCGGCGCCGGCGGATTCTCCAGGGCGAGGTTGACGCAGTTCACGGCATCTTCGAGGTGGATGAACGCGCGAGTCTGCTCGCCCACGCCGTATACGGTCAGGGGGTGGTTGAGCGCCGCCTGCATGAGGAAACGGTTCACCACGGTACCCCAGACGGAGTCGTAGTCGAAACGGTTGACCAGAAGATCGCTCTGGCTCGTCAACCGGGTCTGCGTTCCCCAGACGACACCCTGGTGCAGATCAGTGATCCGCAGGTTGTCATACCGGGCATAGAACTCAAACAGTTGCGCATCCATGCACTTACTGAGGTGGTAAATGGAAACCGGTTCGAAGGGATGCAGTATCTCCACTTGCCGGTCCGGGTGCGCAGATGACGGGATGGCGACCTTGAGATAGCCCTCCGGCATCGTCCAGTCCTTCGACGAATAGCCGTACACCCCCACCGACCCAAGGTGCACAATGTGCGTGGGCACCCCTGAAAGGCGAATTGCCTCAAGCAGATTCTGCGTCGCCATCAAGTTGTTGTGCACCGTGTAGGTCCGATGCGTCGTGGACAGCATCGAATAGGGCGCGGAGCGCTGTTCGGCAAAGTGCACAACGGCGTCCGGCCGATATTTGTCCAGGAGTCTACTCAGAGCCTCGACGTCCGCCGAGACATCCAGATCAACAAAGTCGATGGTCCGGCCCGACAAGGCACGCCATGCCTCCAGTCGTCGCTCAGGGGTCTGGATCGGGGTCAGCGAGGCCGTTCCAAGTTCAGCATCGATCTTGCGACGGCTGAGGTTGTCGACGATGACGACATTGCGACCCCGGTCAGACTGGTCCAGAGCAGTGGGCCAGCCGCAGAATCCGTCCCCACCGAGGACAAGGACAGTCTGAGGGCGCTCATTTGGCATACGTAACTCCTTCTACCTGGGTGCCGGATGTCGGCGGAAAACGGTGCGAACAGAGCCGCAAGCGCAATCGAATGTCTATGGGCATCCGCCTGGCGCGTCAGGCGGACGCGGAGGAACCGAACGACCAGCGCGCACGGACGTCACCGGCTCCCACCGGGCCTGACGAGGGCGGAGAAGCGGTAAGTGACGTCCTGCACAAATCAGTTCGCCGCGAGACCGGCCTCCAGAGTCTGCTGGTGATGCGTCACCCAGGCATGTGCAGCCCTTATCTCCTCCGGGACGCCCGCCTCACGCAAACTGATCAAGGCCGCGTCTCCGCCGGCGGCTCCGCTCTCGATACCCCGCCAGCAGCGTTCCTGCCACCCGGCCACGTTTGACACCAACTCCTGGCGGTCGGCGGATGCCAGACCGTAGGCATCCGCAACCTCACGGATCCGTCCGGACGCCCATACCGGATCCGTGCCGGGACCGAGACTCAAGTACTGCCAGCACAGATGCGCCACATCATGGACACGCCGACCTGGTGCCGCCAGGTCCCAGTCGATGAGAGCGATGGGCTCCAGTGGTTCATCCGTGGAGCGGTACACCGTGTTCTTGGGCGACAGATCGTTGTGGCACACCACCTCATGCCCGTCCGCCAGAGGATGGCCCGCCGTGAGGTCGTGGGCCGCGCGGACGAGGCGGGCAAGCGTAGTCAAGGCCGCGGAGGAGGCGACCGCGGGGTTGCCGCCCTGCCAGGGCACATACCCCTGGACATAGCTGAGCGCGTCCCGACCCTCCTCGTCTCTACCGAGATAGCGGGGCGCGCCGTTCCAGGAATTCGCTTCGTAGTGCTGCAGCAGGCGGTTGACGAAAACCGAATTCCCGGTCGGACAACGCCGCACCGTGCCATCCACCAGGACCACACCACTTATGAAGCCGCCGGGGAGTTTCTCGATTTCATTCATGGCGTATCTCCTGTCCTAGTCTTTCACTCACGAACGCTGTGAGCCGGGCAGCTGCCGCAGCCTCTCGGAGAGCATGGCCGTGGGTACCAGCACCTCCGATGTGGGCTCAAGCCCGAACGGCACTACGGGCACCTGCCGGGGATCCCGGGTCCGTGTGACCTCAGCGTGGGTGGCACTGCTCACGATCATCTCCGCCCGGTCGGGGTGTACCAGGTGTTCGAAGTCGATGTAGCGCTGCGCGTAGGTGTAGCGGCACGGGGCGAACGCGTCGGGTATCTCACCCTGAACATGAGCGCGGCGCAGCGACTGCCATGCCTCGCCGTTCCAGATCTCCTCGAAGGTGTTCTCGCGCAGGGAGCCGAGTGTGTACTCGCCGTTGCCGATCAAGTGGTCGCAGAACCCGACATCCCCGTTGTACCGAATGTACGCATAGCTCCACGGGTGCATGCAGGCCGGCTTGCGGACCATCTCCGGCAGCGCGAGAGAAGGATCCGGCGCCGCACCGAGCTGCACGACGACACCGAGTTCGCGGCCGACCTCGGCCGCCTCGGCGTACGCCTCGCGCGTCCGGCCCAGGTCCTGGCGCAGATGGGAGGGGTCGTCGGCAGGGGCGACCAACGGGTGGATGACCACCAGCGGAACGTCCAGTCGACTGGCGAGCCGCACGATGTCGGCGAGCTCGTCGAGGTTGTCCATGCTGGAGACGACATTGAAGTTCACATGGTCGCGCGGGACTTGATAGCGGTCGCGCGCCTCCACCAGGGCGCGGCAGGTCGCTTCGAGCCTCTCCAGGGTTCCGCCACCGCGCAACTTCTTGAAAAGGGCGGGCGAGGCGGCATCGCACGAGACGGTGACGATGCCCTGCCCTCGCATCATGGCGTCCCAGACGGCAGGCCGGTTGATCTGGCCGTTGGTCACAACCCGGACCCGGACCCGGTGCTCCAGGGCGCGCAGCACCATGTCCCCGAAACCGCTGAGCATGGTGGACTCGCCCCAGCCACGGACGTCCACCAGATGCGCGTACGGGAAGAGTTCGTCCGCCAGGCGGTCGAACATCTGCTCGTCCATGTTCAAGGCCGGGTCATACTTTTCCCCGAAGCGGCACATCGGGCATTTGAGATTGCAGTTCTCGGTGAGCTCGACGAACAGGGCCAGCGGCCGGCTGCGCAGTTCGACCGCCCCTTGCTGATACTCCTCGATGTTCAGGGCCTGGTTGTCGCGGCGCCGGTCTGTGACCTCGAACGGCTGCACCGGCGCGGTCAGAAGTCGGTCGTCTTTTCGCACATCGATCTCCTTGCCGGAGTGAAGACGGATAGGTGTCGCGTCACCGATCGGTGCGCGGCGTGGTGAGTAGCGCCAGTGCTTGCTGCACGCCCACGGAATCGTCGAGAGTGACGTAGCTTTCCCCGCGCCCACTCACCATGTGGGCAAAGCGGTCGACCATCTGTTCGTACATGTCGACACCCGCGTAGGTGGTCAGCTCCCGGTGGCCGTCTGCCGTCAGCAGGGTCAGACGGCCCTCTCCCGTACCGGGGTTAAAGCAGTGGTCAAGGCTGAGACTGCCCTTGTCTCCGCGGACCACCAGCCGAGAGTCGTGCCAGGGGAGCAGGAAGCTCGCTGAGAGCTGGGCGGTCCTGCCACGGCCGTAGTCGAGAACTGCAGAGGTGTGGAGGTCCACGCCGGAGTCACTGCGGTGGCTGACGGCGGAGCCCGCGACGGGGAGGCCGCCGTACACCAGGTTGGCGGCATCGACGATGTAGCACCCGAGGTCGAGGAGTGCCCCGCCACCCAGTTCGTCCGACATCCGGATGTCAGCGGGGTCTTCCAGGACGAAGGACAGTGCGGCTTCGACGCTGCGGACCTCGCCGACGGCGCCGGCCCGGATCCGCTCCACGAAGGCCGCGAACTGAGGGTGGACGCGGTACATGAACGCCTCGGCGACGACGCGGCCTGCCTCGCGCGCGACGGAGCGGATCGCCTCGGCGTCGTGCGGCGTGGTGGTGAGCGGCTTCTCGCACAGCACATGCTTCCCCGCGGCCAGAGCGGCGAGCGTCCATGGTGCGTGCAGTGCGTTGGGCAGCGCGATGTAGACCGCGTCGACGTCAGGATCGTCCAGCAGAGCTTGGTAGTCGCTGTGAACCCGCGGCGCGTCCACCGCTTCGGCGAGCCGTCGCGCGGCCTCGGGGCGGCGTGATGCGACGGCGCGCACCGCGGCGTGGGGTGAACGGGCGAGGGCCGGTCCGACAAAGTTCGCCGCGATACGGGCGGCGCCGAGGATACCCCAGCGCAGGGCACCCTCGGGAGCGGGCACGCTGACGGTCACGAACTTCTCCTTTCGAAGAAACGGATGGCATCTCGAAGAAACGGATGGCATCGGCGGCATGCGGGCGACGTTCGGTGGAGATCAGACCGGATCCGGGCCGGGTCTTTCGGATCAGCCCGACTCGGCCTGGCGCGAGGATGTCCCGGCCGTGCCGCCGGTGAGGGAGCCGTATCCCCACGCGAAGATGTCTCCGAACTCATCGAGCCCGCGGCCGTTGCCGACACGGAATTGGCCCAAGTACGCGGCGAGCAACCGCGCCGCGTGGTCGTCGCCCCGCAGGGCGTGGTAGCCGAGTGCCTCCACATTGCCGCGGAGGTAACAGCGCATTTTCTGTTCGGCGCGGTCCGTGCCGAGCCACGAGTTGTGAACCATCTTGGCCTGGGGGACGTAGGCGACCTTGCGGCCTTCCCGCATCAGTGCGTAACCGAGTTCGGTGTCCTCGCCCGAAGCGGGAGCGGTTCCAGGGCCGAGATGGGGGAGGAACACGGGGCGGTCGGGCAGCAGCAGGCTCCTGCGCAGGGCCAGGTTGTTGGAGGAACCGACCACGGACACGGGAATGGTGGGAGGTCCGGTGTACACACCCGGCTGCCAGCTGGGGCCCGATACGGCTGGGCACCACAGGTCGCCGTCGGGCGTCTCGACCTCTCCCCATGCGTTCTCGCCCAGCAGGGGCACGACTTCACTACCCAGCCGCCAGTTCGGCAGGGGCACGGGTTCGACCCGGCCGAAGCCCGCTGCGACCTCGGGCTCGGCGGACATGTAGGCGGCCATCTCCGTGGCCCAGCCGGGCTCGGGCAGGCAGTCGTCGTCGAAGAAGAGCACCACATCCGTCCGGGCCTGGGACAGGGCCAGGTTGCGTCCGACGGCGGCGGGACCGGGGCCGTCGAGCACTCGCACCGGGAGGCTCCCGACGGCCTCGGCGACGGCCTCACGGTCCATCGAGCCGCCGGTGTTGTCGACGACGATCAGTTCGGCGATGAGGCTGGTGTCATCTGCGGCGATCAGGCTGAGCGCCCGAAAGAGGTCGGGGCGTCCGATACTGCAAACGGCCACGGTCAGCGCGGTGTTGACGGGTACGGAGGTCGGCATACGGCAACTGGCTCCTACCAGGATGGGGACGGTGGAGGGGGAAAGGCGCGCAACTGACGGCAGCGCCGGGCCCGGTTGGCAACGGGCTCTGCCCGGCTATGCGGCGCCGGCTGGAACGACCGGCACGGTCCGGCCCTGGCGTGCGGAGAGATCGGCGGCCTGCAGTACGGCGAGGACGTCGACGCAGGCGTCCGCGGGCGCGGCGAAGGGTTCTCCGGCGCGTACCGCGGCGAGAACCTCTCGATACAGACCTGTGTACGAGGGTTCGACCGGCTGCGTCTGTGTCGGACCGGCGGCCGGAAAGACCTCGCACGGTCCGCAGTCGCCCTCCAGGCGCAGCGACCCGTGCTCCGCGTGCACTTCGAGGACGCGTTGGGCGCTAGGAGCGCACCACGCCGTCTGCACGCTGGTGAGTGCGCCGTTCTCGTGGTCCAGCAGGACCATGGCGATGTCCACGGCGGACGTGGCATCCGGCCGCGCAAGGCGCGCCGTGACCTGTGCGACGGGTGAACCCGTGAGTTCCCGCGCGACGTACACCCAGTGGTAGGCGTTGTCGGTCAGGCAACCTCCACCGGTGTTCTGCCGCCGCCAGTGCGGACTGACTCCGGCGCCGGGGAAGTGCCCTGAATCGGGCTGCTCCAGACGCAGAAAGCGGACGCGGCCGAGTCCGGCGGTGCGCAGATGGTGCATCGCTTGGCGTACGTCGCTGCGGTGGAGGTAGTTGTGCACCAGGCCGAGTCGATCGTGCGGGGCGAGTCCCGCCAGCCGGGCGGCCTCGTCGGCCGCGACGGACATGGGCTTCTCGCACAGGACGCGGACGCCGCCACGGAGAAGTCGCTCGACAATGGCAGGGGTGCGTTCCGGCGGCAGTACGACCACAGCGAGATCGACCGGCTCGGCGTCTGCGAGCAGCGCGTCGACACTGTCGTACCGACGGTCGGGAGCGACGGACAGCACATCACCGAGCAGGTTGCGCCGGGCCGGAGCCAGGTCCACGACGGCGCTGACGACGGCGTCGTCGGGCAGGCCCAAGAGCGCGGGAGCGTGGCCGAGTTCGGCGATGGCCCCGCAGCCGACGAGTGCGACGCGAACGGGCCGGCTCACCGCATGGCTCCCCGTTGCACCGTGCCGGTCTGCCAGAGTCGCCTGGTGAACTCGGCGTCGTGCTGCAGAGCGGCGGGGAGATCGGGCGCGGGCATGGCGCGCTCCACGGCGGTGACGGCGATCGCCCCCGTGCTCCGCGCGGTGGACCAGCCGTGCGCCAATTCGACCTCCCCGGTACCCAGGTCGAACGAGTGCGGAGCCTGCGGGTCCGCGATCAGCCCGTCCTTGATGTGCAGGTAGTCGCAGCGCCCAGCAGTCGCCTTGAGCGTGCGTTCGAGTGCGCCGGCCACCGAGGCCCAGTGGAGATCGACCACGAATCCCAGTTCGTCGGGGGCCGTCTCGGCGCAGAGGATCTCCAGCGGCGTACGGCCGTCGTGCAGCGGCCTGGCCTCTTCCTCGTGGTTGTGCACCGCCACCCGTGCGCCGACGTCGGCGGCGCGTGCGACATGGTCGCGCAGCGCGGGCAGAGTGTCCAGGGTGCTGGACACCGAGTCGACGGGGAGTCCCGACAGGATCAGCCGGTCGCAGGCGAGCGCCCGCAACGTCTCCCAGGAGAAGTCGTCGAGCTCGTGCCAGAACAGATGCACGGCCACGGTGTCGAGGCCACGCTCGGCGCAGGCGTCCCGCAGCCGGGCGGGGTCGCCCAGGAGGGAGGACATGACCTCAAGGCCGTCGTATCCGGCGGCACGGATGGCATCGAGTGTGCCTTCCAGATCGGTCTCGGCTCTCTGCCCCAGGATTCCGTAGCCGTAGATGCCTGTTTGCAGGACGAGTCGTGGATTCACCTTGTCTCCTCATCTTGACCTTCGGGCGACGTCCCGGGAGCGGTCGGCACGAAGCGCTCCTCCGGGAAGTAGTCGAAGCGCTTCATGGCCAGCGTCGGCTTGCCACGCCGGATGGCCTCGAGCGTGATCCCGAGGTGGTAGCTCCAGTCGACGGAGACGGCTGCTGCGGCGGATCCCGTGGTGGTGCCGGCGCGGCGAGCGGTCTGCCGTGTGTCGTTCCCGAACCACAGGGCGGTTCCTGCGGCGGCGGTCAGCAGGACGGGCAGGCGGTGCCGCGGCAGGAGCGCCGCGGTCGCACCGGCGGCCAGGGCGACCGTCGTGGGATTGGGCCACCAGCGGGTGTGCTCCGGCTGCCGGGCACAGTTGTAGACGCAGGCTCTGCCGTACAGGAAGAGCTTGCGGCGGAACTGCTGCAGCCGCGTGATTCCGTCCGTGGCATGGACCACCACGGCGGTGGGGTGCCCGAGTGTGCGGTACCCGGCGGCGTCCATGCGCACCCCGAGGTCCACGTCCTCGCCGCCCACCACGGTGTAGGTGTGCTCGTCGAAGCCACCGATCGTTTCGAAGGCCGTCCTTCGCACGGAAAGGTTGGATGTGGCAGCCCACCACAGCTGCTCGAAACGCAAGGGCCAGTTCCAAGGGGCATTGGCAACCAGCGAGTGCCGAACGGTGCGCCAGGGTCCGGAGGCGGCCTCGCCCGCGACCACGGTGGGACCAGCCACGGCGCCTATGTCCTGTCGGCCCCGGTGGGCGTTGTGAAAGTCCAGGTGCTCGCGCAGCAGGGTCGGCGTCGCGATGCAGTCGGAGTCGATGAACAGCACGAGCGGATGGCGGGTTTCGGCGACGCCGAGGTTGCGCTTGGCGCCGACCCGGCGGGGTCCGCGCAGATAGCGTGCGCCCGCCTTCTCGCAGGTTCCCCGGATTCGCTCGCCGTCGTCGTACGACGAGTCGTCCACGACGACGATCTCGGTCCGGACTCCGGCGGGCATCTCCGTCACGGCGACGCCCAGTGACTCGACGAGCCGTGCGACGGCCCAGGGGTTTCCCTTGGTCGGGATGACGACGGACAGAGCGCTGAACTCGGCCTGTCCCGCATCGACCGGGGTGACAGGCGAAGGGGTCGGCTTCGTCATCGGCTCAGCCCCGGGCTAGCGACGCGGGACTCCGCGAACCAGTGAATCGTGCGCCGCAGCCCCTCTTCCAGATCGATCCTGGGTCGCCAGCCGAGGCGCTCCGCGGCGAGGCTGGTGTCGGGGCAGCGCAGGGAGGGGTCGTCCTCGGGGCGGGGTACGAAGACGACATCGGACGACGAACCGGCGGCCGTGATCACCGCATGGGCCGTCTGCAGGACGCTGAGCTCCGCGCTCCCACCGATGTTCACCGGACCATGTACGTCCGGGCTGGTGAGCAGGGCGAGCAGACCGTCCACCGTGTCGTCCACATAGCAGAGTGAGCGGGTCTGCTCACCGCTGCCGGCGACGGTGAGCGGGTCGCCCGCGAGTGCCTGGGTGATGAACGTGGGGATCATCCGGCCGTCGTCGCCGCGCATCCGCGGGCCGAAGGTGTTGAAGATCCGTGCGATACGGGCGTCGAGGCCCTGCCGCTCCTGGTAGGTGACAGTGAGGGTCTCACTGAAACGCTTCGCCTCGTCGTACACCGCGCGAGGGCCGACTGGATTGACGTTTCCCCAGTAGGACTCCGGCTGCGGATGGACCAGCGGGTCGCCGTAGACCTCACTGGTCGACGTGAGGAGGAAACGGGCCCCATGGGCGGCGGCCAGGTCCAGGGCATGCTGGGTGCCGGCCGAGCCGACCCGAAGGGTTTCCAGCGGAAGCCGGAGATAGTCGCGCGGTGAGGCCGGACAGGCCATGTGCAGGACGTCCGTCACAGAGCCGGTGATGTCCAGCCCCGCCGATACATCGGCCTCCCGGAATTCGAAGTTCGGGTCTTGGGACAGTGCCCGAATGTTGTCCAGGGTGCCGGTGCTCAGGTTGTCGACGCAGACCACCGAGTAGCCGAGAGCCAGCAGCCGTTCGCACATGTGCGAACCGAGAAATCCTGCTCCGCCGGTCACCACTGCGCGGCGCGCGGCCCGCGTCATCGACCCTCCCCGTTACCACCCTGGAGCGCACCGAGCAGCCGCCGGGACGGCTGACCTCTTTCCGCCGTCACGGCGATTGCAACATTCCTTCCGACCGCTCGTCCGGTATTGGATCCGACAGGGAAAACAACTGGGAACGCCACTGTCTCGCCGCCTTCCTGGAATCAAATCGACCAATTATCGAGAGTCGCTGTTTCGGTGGCCCGTGATCAGGCAGCGGAGGCGCCTGTGCGCTCGAAGGTCGCCCGGCGCCGGAAGTCCGGCCTCCGGCCCTCGCGACGGTGTTGAACTCGTCAAGTCCGCCCAGGACCGTCGACGCGTGGTCACCGAAGTCCACCTCGTCGCCCTGTCCGCACGGGCGTCACGCTCAAGTTCGGCGCCCTGGTCACGTCGGCAGTCCCTCGGTGTCGTCGGTGATCTTCGCGATGCCCCATCCCGACTGGGAACGTGCACAACGTAACACCGGCTATCGAGTCGATCAAGAGGATGCCGCGGCAACTTCCCACCGGACCACCGGAGTTGGAGGGGATGTCCGGATTCATGATCTCGTACATGCGCAGAACGAAGCACACGTGGATCCATCGTCGTACTCATGCCGACACGCAGCGATATCAGCCCAGTTGGAGAGTGCTGCAGCGGAACACCTCAGATCACCCCACACGGCCGGGGCGACAGCGGGCCGTGGTACCGCGAACATCGGGCAGCTCCTCCGGCGGCCTCAAGTCAGTTCAGTCGATGATCTGTTGACAGCCACTCAAGAAGACCTCAAGATGGCGCTTCTTGTACTGGGATCGTTCCCACAAAGCACGTAGGCAAGGAGATCAGGTTGCACCCAGCGCCCCGCCTTCCCCACTCGGACACAATGATCTTCGGCGCCGACTACTACCCGGACCAGTGGCCCGCCGAGACGTGGTACGAGGACATGGGCCTGATGCGGCAGGCCGGCATCAACCTGGTGAACATCAATACGTTCTCGTGGGTGTCGCTCGAACCCGAGCCGGGCAGATACGAGTTCGCGGCTCTGGACAAGGTGATGGATCTGCTGGCCGACGCCGGAATCGGCGCCAGCCTGGCAACACCGACCGCCGCGCCGCCGGCGTGGTTTCTACGGCGGTACCCGCAGGTACTGCCCGTCAATTCGGTCGGTGTGACCCTCGGAACGGGTGCCCGCGAGTCTTTCTGCCCGAGCGCGCCGGAATACCGGCGGGCGGCCACCGGGATCGCGCGAGCGCTCGCCGAGCACTACAAGGACCACCCGGCGCTACGAACTTGGCATGTCAACAATGAATACGGGGCGCACGTCCCGATGTGCTATTGCGATCGCAGCGCAACGGCCTTTCGCGACTGGCTTGCACACCACTACGGGTCGATCACCGCGCTGAACGAAGCATGGGGGACGGCCTTCTGGGGCCAGGCATACACGCGGTGGGAGGAGGTCACCCCACCGCGCAAGGCGCCTATGCCGGTCAACACGACCCAACGCCTCGACTTTCTTCGTTTCTCGAACGATGAACACCTCGCGTGTTACTCCGCGGAAGCCGACGTACTGCGCGAAATCACCCCCGACATACCGGTGTCCACGAACTTCATGGTCGGCGAGGCGAAGTACCAGGACTACTGGATGTGGACCGGGCACGTCGACTACGTCGGCACCAGCAGCTACCTCCAGACAGCCGAACCGGACAGCCATGTTCTGCTCGCCATGTCCGCCGACCTGGCACGTGGTGTGGCCGGCGGGCACCCGTGGCTGCTGATGGAGCACTCCACCGGCGCCGTCAACTGGCGGCCGCGCAACCCGGCCAAGGCTCCGGGCCAGATGCGTCGCAACACATTGGCCCACATCGCACGCGGCTCCGACGGGGCGATGTTCTTCCAGTGGCGTGCCTCGCGCTTCGGTTCCGAGAAGTTCCACTCCGCGATGCTGCCCCAGGCACACACCGACTCGGCCCTCTGGCGCGACGTGGTCGCTCTCGGCGGCGATGTGCGCGCCCTGTCGGAGGTCCGCGGCTCCCGAGTGGTGGCGGATGTGGCGATCGTCTGGGACTGGCAGTCGTGGTGGGCGATGGAGTTCGAGGACAAGCCCAGTTGCGACCTGCGTTATCTGGAACGCATGCGCGCCTACTATCGGGCGCTGTGGGGCCGCAAGGTCACGATCGACTTCGTGCCCCCATGGGCCGAGCTCGGCGCGTACAAGCTGCTCGTTCTCCCCAGCCTCTACCTGCTCGACGATGCGTGCGCCTCGAATGTGCGCGACTACGTCGCCACCGGCGGCTCCGTTCTCGTCTCCTACTTCAGCGGAATCGTCGACCAGCACGATCACGTGCACCCCGGACCGTATCCGGGCGCTCTGCGCGAGGTGCTCGGCGCTTACACCGAGGAGTTCCATCCGCTGGACCTTGAGGAACAGGTGCTGCTCTCGGACGGAACGACGGCTCGGGTCTGGTCGGAACGTGTCGTCACGACGAGTGCCGAGCCGAGGCTTGCCTTCACGACCGGGCTCGATGCCGGAGAGCCCGCCGTGACCCGCAACGCCTTCGGCGACGGCACTGCGTGGTACGTGGCCACACGGCTTGAGCCCGATGCGTTGCTTGCTCTGCTGGAGACGGTACTCGCGGACGCGGGCGTGCGATCGGCCGATTGGCCCGAGCCCGTCGAGGCCGTGGTACGCCAGGCCGAGCACGCCGAGTATCTCTTCTTGATCAACCATGACCGGTCCGGGGCGCATGAGGTCGCGGCCTCGGGTACGGATCTGCTGAGCGGCGTCGTGCACGACGGAAGCGTCGAACTCGGTCCGTCGCAGGTTGCCGTACTGCGTCGGCCGCGTGGGGACAAGCGGTGAGTGACGAGAAGCGACCGATGATCGTCGCCCATGGTCTGCGACGTACTTTCAAGGTCCCGCGGCGCGATCCGGGTCTTGCCGGTGGCCTGCGTTACCTCGTGAACCCACGCTATGAGACGAAGGTCGCGGTCGAGGACGTGAGCCTGACCGTCGCGGAGGGCGAACTCGTGGCGCTGCTCGGCCCGAACGGCGCCGGCAAATCGACGCTGATCAAGATGCTCACCGGGATCCTGGAGCCCACCGCGGGCAGCCTGAACGTCGCAGGACTCGTGCCGCATCGCAACCGCCAGGCCAATGCCATGGCCATCGGTGCCGTCTTCGGCCAGCGCAGCCAGCTGTGGTGGGACCTGCCGGCGCGGGACAGCTTCCGCATTCTGCGCGAGGTGTTCGGCATAGACGAGCACGACTACCAAGTCCGGCTGAATGAGTTCGACCGACTCCTGGAGCTGTCCGCCTTCTGGGAGACCCGGGTGCGGCATCTCTCGTTGGGCCAGCGCGTGCGCTGCGATCTCGCCGCCGCGCTCCTCCACGATCCACCGGTCGTGTTCTTGGACGAGCCGACGATCGGGATGGACGCGATCGCCAAGGAGAGCGTCCGGGAGTTCCTCCGCCACCAGGTCGAATCCTGCGGCAGGACAGTGCTGTTGACGACACATGACATGACGGAGGTGGACCGGCTCGCTCACCGCGTGATCCTGGTCAACCACGGCAGGACGGTTTTCGACGGTCCGATCGGGGATCTCCGCTCCCGCTACGGGACCGACACCCACGATCTGGAGGACGTGATGAACGTTGCCTACCGCGAAACCCGATGAGCATCGGGCTGGGCCGAGGCTGACACCCGGACGGTCTGCGCGGCGCTTGACCACTATCGCCGGAATCTGCTGGTGCGCGGAGCTCGGACAGCGAGCCCGGGTGGTCAACGCCGCCATCCGCCTGGCTATGCAGCTTTTCGTCGTGTCCTGCTTCTGGCGGGGCTTCTACCAGGCGTCCGGTGGTACACAGAGCATGGCCGCCACCCAAACCGTGAGTTATGCCGTCCTCGCGGTCCTGGTGACTCAGACGGGCGGCATCGACCGGATGTTCTCCCGCGACAGCATGGTCCAGCACCTCCAGCGTGGAACCATCCTCTACTGGCTGGTGCGGCCGATCCCTCCACGCCGCTACTACGCCCTGCGCGCCATCGGTGACCGGGCATACGGCCTGGCGTGGGGAACGATCGGCTACATCGCCTGCCGGTACACCGGCGTCATCGCCGCGCCGGTGAGCGCGTCGACGGCAGTCATCGCATTCGGATCGTTCGCGCTCGGCTGTGTCACGCTTTACTACCTGAATCAGATCTTGGATCTGATTTGCTTCTGGACGATGATGAATACCAATGCGCTGAACATATACCAGTTCGTCATGAGCCTGATGTCCGGCGCCATCGCGCCACTGTGGCTCTTTCCGAAATGGTTTCGCGAGGTGAACGAGCTCTTGCCGTTTCAGAACGTCCTCAATACCCCGCTGTCCGTCTACGTGGGCCGGACATCGGCGAGCGCGGCAGTTCCGCTGATCGGTGTTCAACTGTTGTGGATAGTGATACTCATGACTCTGACTCGGCTGATGTGGCGCCGAGCGGAGTCGAGCACGGCAATTGAGGGGGGATAACCGTGCGCGGGGACGTGAAACAAACGCGGGAGGTTCAGGCTCGACAACTCGCGCATCCCCCTGGCGTCGTGGCACTTGAAGGGCTCCGCCGCCGTAGATTCCACAATCTGCGTCTCACTTGGTGTGTGACGAAGGTGAACTTTCGGGCGAATCTCGAATACCGCGGCGACTTCCTGCTCGCAATCGCGTCCGGGATCATCTGGCAGGCGTCTGTCCTGGTGCTGGCCACGGTGCTGGTCAACCGCTTCCCGAACCTGGCGGGATGGACGAAGGGCGAGGTCCTCCTGGTGGCTGCCATCCGACTGCTCAGCCACAGCCTGTACGTCGCCGGATTCAATTCGCTCGCAGCTCTTCCCCGCATCGTCCAGGAAGGGAAGATCGATACGTTCATGCTGCGCCCGCTTTCAGTCTACCGGCAGATCCTTTTGGACAAGCTATTCCTCAACGCCATCGGTGACCTGGTCGTGGCGATCACACTGTTCACCATGGCTATGCCTGAGATGCATGTGCACTGGACGGCCCCGCGAATCGGCTACCTGATTTTGGCCATCATCGGAGGCGTGTTCCTGGAGGCGTCCCTGCATACCGTTATCGCCTGTTTCGCACTGCGTTCGATATCAACGATTCCTTGGTCCCAGTGGGTCGACGAGCTTCTCGCTACTTTTGGAAGTTATCCGCTTAAGATCTTTCCGATGAATGTACAACTATTGCTCACCTTCTGTATTCCGATAGCGTTCATTGGTTATGTCCCGGCGGCTGAGCTGGCCGACAAGACAGCGGAACTCCCTTTTTCGCCCTGGCTGGCGACGATCGCGCCGCTCGTCGGGATCCTCGCCTTCGCGGCCGCCAGATCCCTTTTCTCCGTTAGCCTGCGGAAATACACTGGTGCGGGAAGCATCTGATGTCGGCAGATTTAGACTTCATTGGAAAAGTACAGTCATTTGTCACGAGCCGTGGGACCATCTGCCAGGAATTGACGGTCCGGTTCACCGTCGGCGACCCGATCCGCTCCCGGAACCGGGTGCTGCCCCGGATCCGCGTCGGGCTAGTGGCGTCGTCACCCACCGCTGGGCCCGGGTTCCTACTGCTCGGCAGCTGCTCGAGGTGGAGGATTGCCGGCCAGCCCGGGCTACCGCGGTTCTCGTGCCCCGGCGCGGAGTTGCCCGCCCGGTGGCTCCGGCGTTCCTCGGGGGCCGTGCCGACTTCTGGATGTCTCCGGCGAGGTGGTTGTGCCGGTGACGGAGTTCCTGAAGGACGAGTCACTCTGCTCCGGCCGAGGACGTCGATCTCCGGTTCTCCGCCCACGAGTTCCCGGGCATCCTCGCGACCCGCCAGTCATCCGCATCGACATCCATCGCTGTGCGGCCGCTCGGCCCGTCTTGCACCCCGCCGCCAAGCGGCCTCATTGGAAGGGACACCTCGTTCATGAAGCTCACCGTCATCGGCTGCGGATACCTCGGCGCCACCCACGCCGCCTGCATGGCCGAGCTTGGCCACGAGGTCCTCGGCATGGACTCCGACGTCGACAAGGTCCACGTCCTCAACACGGGCAAGGCCCCCTTCCACGAGCGCGACCTCGACGACCTCCTCGCCAGGCACACCGCCAGCGGCCAACTCCGGTTCACCGCCTCCTACTCAGAGGCCGCCGGCTTCGGCGACCTGCACTTCATCGGGGTCGGCACCCCACAACAGCCTGGCGCACACGCCTACGACCTCAGCCACCTCTTCACTGCGGTCCGTCAGCTCGCGCCCCACCTGACGCGCCGGGCCGTCGTCGCGGTGAAGTCGACCGTCCCGGTCGGCACGGCTCCTCGTATCCGTGATCTGCTGCACGAGTACGCCCCCGCCGGGGACGCAGTCGAGGTTGCGTGGAATCCCGAGTTTCTGCGCGAGGCCCGCGCGATTGAGGACACCGTCCGGCCCGACCGCCTCGTCCTCGGCTTCGAGAAGGAGGGGTCCTGGGCCGAAGCCGTACTCCGGGAGTGCTTCGAGAAGATCACCGAAGCGGGAACACCGACGATCGCCACCGACTGGGCCACCGCTGAACTCGCCAAGACCTCCGCGAACGCCTTCCTCGCCACAAAGATCTCCTTCATAAACGCCATCGCCGAGGTCTGCGAAGCCTCCGGCGCCGATGTCACCCAGCTCGCCGAGATCCTCGGCCACGATGTCCGCATCGGCCGCGCCGGCATGCGGCCCGGCCTCGGCTTCGGCGGCGGCTGCCTGCCCAAGGACATCCGCGGCTTCATGGCTAGTGCCGGAGAACTCGGCGCCGACCAGGCTCTGACGATCCTCCGCGAGGTAGACGCGATCAACAACCGGCGCCGCGAACGCGTGGTCACCCTCGCCCGCGAACAACTCGACGGCGACCTCGCCGGCCGGCGCATCACCGTCTGGGGCGCCGCCTTCAAGCCCGAGACCGACGACATCCGCGACTCGCCCGCCCTGGCCGTGGCACAGAGACTCCACGAGCTGGGTGCGACCGTCACCGTCACCGATCCCAAGGCCCTGGACAACGCCCGCAAGGCACACCCCGAACTCGGTTACGTCGAGGACCCGATCGCCGCCGCCCAGGACGCCGACCTGCTTCTGCACCTGACCGAATGGCCGGAGTTCTCCCGCATCGACCCGCTCCGGCTCGCCAGCCGGGTGGCGAGCACGAAGGCCGTTGACGGCCGCGGCACTCTCGACCCCCGCTGCTGGCGCGAAGCCGGATGGACCCTCCGTGCCCTCGGCCGCCCCTGACCGCGACCGCCGCCAACGCCTCCTTCAGGGGCTGGGAGAAAATCACGTGCCGCAAGATCGTCCAGAAATACCGTGTGTTGCCGACACCTATCGACATGTCCACCCCGACGTTGAGCCGCTCTTTCATGTCGTCGGGCGAACCCAAGCCCTGCTCCGCGCAGAACCGGCTGCCTGGTGTCTCGGCGCTGGTCATCGATGACGAGGGGCGGGAGTGTAAGACGTTCGGTCTGGCCCGTAGTCGGTGGTGACGCTGGGTGTCTGTTAGGGCAGGAGGATGCGGTAGCGGAGGAAGTCGAATCTGGCGCGTCCGTGCATAAGCCTCGTGATCCCCTTGGTGCGAGTGTTGACACCTTCGGTGCGGCCGTTGTGAGCTACCGGTACCGGCCGGCTGCGGGTACAGCGTGAGGATCTCGCAACATGAACGACCGCTGCCCCTCACGCTGTGGCTGTGCCGGAGCATCCACAGATACGCGCGCCTCGGCAATCAGACGACGGGGCTTCCTCGGGTGCCGGGGAAGGGATCGGAGGACAGGGCCTGATCCACACCCCCCTGGCACAATGGGCTGACCCCCGCCCAAACACACGAACGGGGGTCAGCATCTGTCACGTCCGTGTCACCAACACCGTTGACGCGCCTGGACGGGAAGATCCCAACTCGGTCAAACGCTCCTGATCTGGACCAGGTGGACCCCAGAAGACGGTTCCGCCTACCTGTGCCATGTGGTACCCAGTGAGGGACCGAGGATCAGGACGGGAGCCTCTTCTGGCCCGTCAAAGCGGTATTGCAGGGTGTTCGGTGGTGTCTCGCTCATTCGTCTGAGCCTCTCATCTGTCACGACGGCCCCTATGAGCGGGGTCCTGACTGCAGCTGCCCGACCATGTTGACTCGCTCACGGATGCCGGCGATGACTCCCGTCGTCACCGGGCTGCGTTCATTGAGGCTCGCCCGTGCCAGGCGGGCTACCAGAAGAGCGCGGCCTGGTACACGACCCCGTACAGCGCCCAGGAGCGGCCCAGCGGTGCGTCCGGCTGCCAGTGCGGCGGGGCGGGACCGCCTCTCAACACCAACTCTCTTGCACAGGTGTGCAGTCGGACCTCGACGCCGGCTTCGCACAGCAGCGCCACGCTCTCCTGCGCAGACTGTCCGGCGCCCACCACGACGACATCCGTCCGCGGAGAGCCGCACGTTGGCACACGACCGGCCGGCGGAGTTGCTGACCGAGCCCGCGCAGACAGCCGCACAGCCTGCGGCACGACGACCACCGCCCCGCCGAAATCTGCAGGCGTCACCCGCGCCCGCCAGGCAGAATCGCCCTCATGTCCCAGCGTGTCGAACACCTGCTCATGGCCGTCGACCGGCTCTCCTACCCGCACCGCATGCGTGAGCTGGCCTCCGCTGCCCGGCGCGCCGCGGCGATGGGGGCGGTCGACGAGCTTGTGACCGGGCTGGCCGCCCACGGCGTCCACGGGCGGCGGCTCGCCGCCACCGTGGCGGACATGGGGCGCCACGACGCGTATCTGGAGGGCTGCCTCGCCGACCCCGACCGCCTCGTCCGCGCCCACGCGATCAGGGCGCTGCGGCAGGGGCGGCTCACGGACTCCACCGTGATCGAGGCCATCGAGGACGCACCCGCCGCCGTGCGGCAGCAGCTCGTGCACGCCATCGCCGTGGCGGGGCGTACGGGTCTCGCCGAGGCGCTGGTCGAGCCGACGTACCGGCGGTGGGGCGCCGCGGCCGCCGCGGAACTGCTCACCGCCTGCACGGCGGAGACCGCCGCCCGGCTGCTGCCCCGCCTGTTCCGCGGACTGAGCTCCTACCGGCTGCTCGCCGCCCGCCATCCCGCTCTGCTGCTCGCCGAGATGGAGCGGCAGCTCGACACCCTCCCCGCCGTCGTACGGGACGGCTGGCTGGCGTCACACGCGGACGCGCTCGCGCTCCTCGCCGAACGGGATCCGCTCGGCGTGCTGGCTGTGCTCGAGCGTTACGAGACGCTGCCGATGCCTGTGGACCGCAAGCTGCACCTCCTGGTCGAGGCGGATCCCGGCCGCACGGTGCGACTGCTGCTACGCCCGAAGCTGCGGTCCCGGCTGAACAGCGGCCACCTCGAACCCGCCGTGCTGCGCCGCCTCGTCCGCCACGCCCCGGCGGAACTCACCGAACTCGCCCGCGCCTGGAACGACAACGCAGCCGCTCTCGCCCGGCTGCTGGCCTGCCTGCCGCCCTCCCGCCGCTGCGCCCTGTTCGACGCGGCGATGGAGGGCAAGGACCTCGCCCACGCGGACCTCAGCCCCGCCCTGCTCGACGTACTGCCGTACGAGCGGCGCACTGCCGAGGCTCGGCGGATGGCGACGCTGGCCCGCGGCAGGGGCGCGCACTGGACGCAGATACTGACGGCAGCCTCCTATCTGCCGCCGGACGAGGTCCGTGACGACCTTCTCACCGCCGTCCGCCGCTCCGCCGCGGACGACCGCGCCACGGCGTACCCACTGCTCGTCCGCAACGCAGCACGCTCCCGCGACCCACAGGAAGTGAGCCGGTTGCTGCGTGCGCTGCTGCGGCTGCGCAATGAACAGGACCCGGTCCGCAGCGCGGCCCTCTCCGCACTGGCGGAGGTGCGCCCTTCGCTGTTCGCGGAGGACGCCGCCGAGGACCTCGGACGAATCGCCATCGACGCCGTCGAAGCCCGCGACTCCTCCTGGAGCACCCGTCACGCGCTCAGCACGCTCGCCCTGTCCGTGCTGCGCGAGCATGCCGTCACGGGCGGCACGCGGCTCATCGGCTGGGCCCTCGACACCCTCACCCGGCTGTCCGGCCACACCGGCGGCGTGAACGTCGGCCGCCTCGACACCGTGCTGCGGCGCGGCCAGGAGTACGAGGTGCTGGCGGCGCTACGGCCGTGGCTGGAGGCCGCGACCGACAAGGCCGACTACTCGCTCGTCTTCGCACTCGTACGGGCACTCGGGCGGCGCGCGTGGGGGATGGCCGAACTCCAGGAGTACCTGTGGCAGGCCGTCCAGTTCGGAAACGACGCGTCCGTCCGCACCGCCGTCGACCTCTGGATGGAGCGGCCGAAGGGGCGCGACGAGCGGGTGGAGCGGATCGTGCGGCTGGAGCCGTCCGCCGCCGTGCTGCCGTCCGTTCTCAGAGTCCTGACGGAGCGGCGTACGGACCTGCTCGACCCGGTGCTGGCGGACACCCCACCGTACGGCCGCTTCCTGACCGCCCGCAGCCACTGGACGCCACCCACCCACCGGGCCCACCGCTGGGTACCGCGCCAGCAGCGGGCGACGGCGGAGCTGCTCGCGCGCACAGCGGGCGACGCGGGACAGCCGGTGCATGTGCGCGTCCAGGCCCTCTCGGCGGCGGCAGTGATCCCGGAGGCGGGCCTGGAAGTCGTCCGCCGCTACACGGGATCGTCGGACGTCCCGCTGGCGGAGGCGGCCCTCGGCGCACTGCCGTGGACCGACCGCCCCGACGAGGTGCTGCCGCTGCTGCTGGAGCACGCGGGCGGCGACCGCGCCCGGGTCGCGGTCTACGCGGCGACGCGGGCCGCGCAGTACGTCGCGCCGTCGCGGCTCGCCACGGAGCTCCGCAGGCTGCTCACGCCGAAGGACCCGCGGACGGTGAAGGTCACCAGCCGCAAGGAGGCGGTGCGCCTCGCGGCGACGATGCTGCCCCCGGCGCAGGCGGCTCCGCTGCTGCGGGAAGCATTCGAGCTGCCCGGGCAGCACCACGACGTGCAGTCGGTGTGCGTCGCGTTTGCCCAGGGGATGCTGGCGGAGCCGGCCGGCTGGCCCATGCTGGAGTCGGCCGCGCAGGGACGCACGGAGCTCCGCCGGGAGCTGGCACGGGCGGCCGTGGCCGAGGTGGACGAGGAGCATCGGACCAGGTACGCAGGGCTGCTGCAGCGCGCCTGCGAGCCGCTCGAACCGGAAACGGCTGCGGCGCTGTTCCCAGCTCTGGCGGAATGGGCACCGTGGCAGCCGGAGATCGCCGAGATGCTGGTGGCCGCCACCACGGACCTTGCCGATCGGGCGGTGTGGGCGATGGCCGGGCAGGAGTTGGTGGAGCTGGCGGCGGACGACGACGGCCCGTACCTTCGGGCCCTGCGGGCGATGCTGGAAGCCACAGGAGAACCGGACCAGCCCGACGCCGAGCCCGAACGCGACCAGCCGGCCCGGCAGCGGGCCGCGAGCCTGCTGCACCACCTCCTGCTCCACCATCGCTACCGGGGCGGGGGCCGGCCGGCGGCGGACGTGCTGCTGCGCGCCGCCGACACCGCCGCCGGGCACGAGGATCTCGCGCGCTCCGTCGCCGAACTCCGGCTGTACGCCCTCGAACTGGACAAGGACGCCACCGCGCTGTCGGCGGGCCTGCGCCGATTGGCTGCCGACTGCGAAGGACGTCCGCTGCTCGCCCGGGACATCGCCGAAGGGCTCAGCTCGCGGCTCGGCGCGATCAGCGGCCCCGCGCCGGACGCGTGGTGGGAGACCGCCCGCACGCTGGGTGCGGAACCTGGCCTGGCCCAGGGCCTGTTCGCCATCAGGCTCACCGTCTCCGGCGGCAACCGCTCTCGGTGGACGGAGCCGTGGCGCGGCCGGCTCCGCACCCTGCGCCGGCACGCACACCCCGACGTCCGCGCGTCGGCACGCGAGACGGTCACGGCACGGGAGGCGCCGCCGTCGGTCCCAGGGACGATCCAGTGGTGACCGGGGCCCGCTCGGTGGCGCCGGGCCGGTGACCGCCGGGCCCTGATCGCCCCTGCGTACACCCCCACAACGACCGCATCGATCCCGCACCCGCCCTCGCCGACCCGTCGGCGTGCCGGTCTTCTTTCACCTGGACGACCGTCCGCTGTGGACGTACACGACGAGCACAGCAAGACCGCGTCGCACACCCGAACACAGACCCCGCCGGAGCCGGGCCGACTGCAGCCAAGCTCCTCCGCGGCACCGCGCGGCGGGCCTGCGCGTGCGTCATTCCGGCGGAATGCGAAACTCGAATGTGGGCCGGTCCCACGGCACGGCGGGCGGGTTCGCGAGTGCGGTCCCGATCCGCACTGCACCGACGCTGTGGTAGAAGCCCTCGGCGGGGCGATGCGACACGACCTCGACTCGGTCGAGCCCGGCGGCACGGGCCTCGGACTGCATGTGCGCGACGAGCAGCCGTCCAATACCCCGACCCTGCGCCTCGTCGGCGACGAACAGCAGGTCGAGCTCCGGTGGAGCGAGGACGAGCGAGTAGAACCCGAGGACCCGGCCTTCATACTCGTCGGCGCCGACGGCTACGAAGGCGCGGTGGGCGTCGATGTAGTCAGGACCGACCCGGTAGCCCGCCACTGCGGCTGCGTACTTGCCCTCGTACGCCCCTGAGCCGCGCACGAGCCGTGTGAGCCGTTTGGCATCCCGTGCGACGGCCCTCCGGATGGTGATCGGCCGGCTGATCGGGGAACTGCGTGAACTCATCGGGACAGTATTTCGCACCGGGGAACGCCTTCCCGCGGCGGGTCGACACGGCGCGGAGCAACCGGTTTCAGTGCCCGTGAGAACGGTGAAGAAACCAAGGAAATCGACCGTATGTTCTTGGATTCGCCGGGCACGAGGAGCGACGGAGGTTGATAACTATGGTTCCCCTGCTTCTCGTTCTTCTTCTGGCACTGATCCTCTTCGGCGCGGGCTTCGCGCTGAAGGCACTGTGGTGGATCGCCGTCATCGTCCTGGTCGTCTGGCTGCTGGGCTTCGTGATGCGCTCCGCTGACACAGGCGGCCGCAAGGGACGCTGGTATCGCTGGTAACCCGCCGATCCCGGACATGCCTGGGGCCCCCGGAATACGTTCCGGGGGCCCCAGGCATGTCCGGGATCAGAGCATCCTGCCGGTAGAACGGTCTCGTCACCCGAATGGGTTGCGGTCAGGAGCCGACGATGCGGCGCACGTTGTCCACGGCACCGCAGCCGGCCTTGAGCTGACGCTCGCGCTCTTCCGCGAACGCCTCGCCCAGTTCCTCGCGGCGCTCCATGGCCACGTTCTCGCGTGCTCCGTTGAGGATGGTGCGCTCCTCCTCGTCGGCGTGGTGGGTGACGGCCTGCACGAGTTCTTCCAGCTTCTCGTCCCACTCCTGGGAGCCGACCTGGTCGACCTCCAGCAGCTCCAGAAGTGCCTTGTTGCCCTCCTCGTGCTCCTCCTCGCCGTGTTCCACCTCGTCGTCGTCGATCTTCTTGTAGCGCTTGAGGGCGGGATAGACCTTGGCCTCCTCCGCCAGCGCGTGTGCGATCAGCAGATCGGAGAACTCCCGAAGAGCGGCGCCCCGGTCGGCTTCGACGCTGCGCATCAGACGAAAGAGGTCCTCCATCTTCCGGTGGTCCTGGAGAATGAGTTCAACGACGTCTCGTGTCTCTGCCATGGGTTGAGGCATCACCTTCGTGCGGGGGAAATCTGCCGGAATTTCCCCTACCCCGTCCCGCCTCGTTCATCACGACGACCTGATCGTCGAACGGCGAGCAGAACCACCTTGAGGTGAGTGGAAGGAGTGGGCATGAAGGCGGAAGGAAGGGGTAGACGCGGCTGCGGCAAGCCGAATTGGCCGGTCAGCAGGGCCGACAGGGGAGGGTCACATGATTTCGGATACGGCAGCGACCGCGACGGCGACGGAAGCGCACTGCTCTGCCTTGCCGGAGGTGGCCGACCCGTCGAAGGTCGCTCCGAAGGACGCGCGTGAACTGACCCGCCTGTTCTTCCAGCAGTTGGCCCTCCTGGAGGAGGGCACGCCGGAGTACCAGTACGCGCGCAACACGCTGATCGAGATGAACATTTCTCTGGTCCGCTTCGCGGCTTCCCGGTTCCGCAGCCGGGACGCGGAGGAGATGGAGGACATCGTCCAGGTCGGCGTGATCGGTCTGATCAAGGCCATCGACCGGTTCGAGATCTCCCGGGAGGTGGAGTTCACCTCCTTCTCGATCCCCTACATCGTGGGAGAGATCAAGCGCTTCTTCCGTGACACCACGTGGGCCGTGCACGTTCCGCGACGGCTGCAGGAGGCCCGCGTCCAGCTGGCCCGAGCCACCGAGGAGCTGAGCAGCCGCCTGGGCCGCACACCCACCGTGGCCGAACTGGCCCAGCTGATGAACCTGGACGAGGAGGAGGTCATCGAGGCACGTCTGGCCTCCAACGGCTACCGCTCCTCCTCCCTGGACGCCGCCATCAACAACAGCGAGGACGGCGAGACGGCCCTGGCCGACTTCATCGGCAACGAGGACGGCGCACTGGAACTGGTCGAGGACTTCCACGCCCTGGCTCCGATGATCGCCGCCCTCGACGAGCGCTCGCGCAAGATCCTGCACTGGAGGTTCGTGGACGAACTGACCCAGGCCCAGATCGGCGAACGACTCGGCGTCTCCCAGATGCACGTCTCCCGACTCCTGTCACGCACCCTGGCCCAGCTGCGCGAGGGCATGCTCACCACCCACTGACCCGCCGCATCACACACGACGCCTTCGCTGTCGTGAAGCGGCCACCGCCCGGTGCGGTCACGCCACCCAGCGTGCCCCCGGCAGGACCGTGCGGCGGGAGTGCCCCGACGGGAGCCGCGGCGTAGAAGTGGCCCCCATCGGCCGGAGAGTGGCCGCCCGCGCGCGGTTACAGGCTGAGGTGGAAGCGCACCGTCGTGCCGGCGTCGCCGGTGTGCATGTGCACCGGATCGGACACGTAGTGGACCAGCATCAGGCCGCCCCGGCCGCCCGCCTGCCCGCACTCGGCAGGGCCTGTCCGCACCGCGGAAGAGGCCCGCTCAGGCGAGGGTGAGCTCGGCCCAGACCGTCTTGCCGGGGTGGCGCGGAGTGACGCCCCAGCGGTGGGAGAGTCGTTCGAGGAGCTGCATGCCGAAGCCGCCGGGCTCGGTGTTCGTGGTGGCGCATACGCGCGGCCGACGGTCGCCGTGATCGCTGACCGCGATGCGCAGCAGCCGACCGTTCCAGGTGAGCCGGATCACCGGTGAACCGGCGCCGTGGCGGATGGCGTTGGTGATCAGTTCCGAGACGAGCAGTTCGGCGGTCTGCATCATCCGGTGCCGGCGCAGCGGGCCGCCGAAACCCTCCACGCACTCGCGGACCCAGTGCCGGGCGGCCCCGATGCTCGCTGTGACCGCGGGGAAGCGTGACTCGCGGGATGGGATGGTCGGTTCGCTGTCCAGTTCGCTGTCCACGCGGTCCTCCAGCGGGGTAGCCCTGCGCCGTCGCCGACTGGCGCAGTGCACAGCCAGTGGCATCCGTCCTCCGGGTTACCGCTGCCCGCCCGGTGAACCATCTGTCGCTGCCGGATGACCGGCAGATCCTGTGAAGGCTTGTACACCGCTGTCGACGGGACTGGTGGTGGCGGCCTGGAGGGCGCTGGCAGAATCATCCCGTCACACCGAACGGGGCCACGCCGGTCGCGCTGCCGCCGTGGTCCGAGAACCGAGGGAGCCGACATGGAACAGGTTTCGGATGTGGAGCTTCCACTGGACCGTGATGTGTTCCTGCGGACCTTGGTGCGTGAGCTGGCGACATCGCTGGAGTCGGTGATCGGTCTGGAGGAGGCGTCCGGCTACGTCAGCCTCGTGGGACAGGCCGTCGGCACCCAGATCGACGAGATGTACCTCAAGGCGCTGGGAGCCGACCGGCTCACAGGCGAGCAGGTCGCCGAGGCACTCGTAGACCTCAAGCGCCGTATCAACGGTGACTTCTACGTCATCGAGCACGACGAGACGAAGATCGTGCTGGGCAACCGGGTGTGCCCGTTCGCGGAGAAGGTGGTGGGCCGCGAGTCGATGTGCATGATGACGTCCAACGTCTTCGGCACCATCGCCGCCCGCAATCTGGGCTATGCGCGCGTGGAGCTGGAGGAGACCATCGCGCGCGGCGACGCGGGCTGCCGCGTGGTGGTGCATCTGATCCCCGACGTGGACATCGAGACGGTGAACGGCCGTGAGTACTTCGACGACCGGGCTGTGGCTCCATGACCCTTGGCCTCTTCCGGGCCATCACCAAACCGCTGCCCCACGCGGTGCTGCTCTGCGGGGCAGACGGCCGCGTGCTGGCTGCCAACCCGGCGGCGATCCGCTCCGACGACAGGCTGTGCCCGGGTGCCAGCGTGTTCGATCTACGGCCCGACGACACGCCACGGCTGCGTCAGCAGCTGGGTGTATGGCTGCGCAGCGGCAGCCCCGTGCCCGGCGCGCTGGTTCTCAAGGACGCCGACGGCCGCAAACGACGGTTTCGCTGTCACGGGGCGCGGGCCACCTGGTGGGACGGCCCACAGCCGGCCGTGCAGCTGCACCTCGTCGAGGCCGGCGCCTCCGACCGGTTCGTCGCGCTCAGCCAGCAGGTGGAGGCGCTGAACCGGGAGGTGGCATTCCGCCGTGCCACCGAAGTCGACCGGGCACGGCTGCTGGCCGCCGAACAGGCCGCTCGCGCTCAGTTGCAGCACATGTACGACCTGACCGCCGCCTTGGCCGCCGCCATCACCCTCGCGGAGGTTTCCCGCGTCGTCAGCGAGGTGGCGCCGGCCGCCCTGGGGGCCACCGCGGCGGAGCTCTTCCTGCACTCGGCGCGGCTGGTTCCGCTCCTGCAGCCCGAGGACAACGGCCTTCGGGCCGACGCGGGCGGCTGGACCGACCTGGACCGGCCGTACCACGCGGACGGCTCGCTTCCCCGCGAGGCCGGGGACGCGGTGCCGCTCGCTCTGTCCCTGGAGGCGGACGGCGTCCAGCTGGGCATGCTCGTCGTGCACGGCTCACAGCACTCCACCGTCTCCGCGCACGTGACGGCCGTGGCGCAGCAGATCGCCCAGGCCCTGCGCCGGGCAGGGCTCCACGAGCACGAACACCGGGTCGCCGAACGTCTCCAGCTCAGCCTGCTGCCCCAGCTGCCGCAGCTGTCCGGCCTGGAGACGGCCACCTGCTACGCCCCGGGCAGTGACCTGCTCTCGGTCGGCGGCGACTGGTACGACGTCTACGAGGTGGACGCCGATCACATCGGCCTGAGCATCGGCGACGTCGCCGGCCACGGACTGCACGAAGCGACCGTCATGGCCCAGGTCACCGCGGCCCTGCGCAACATCGTGCCGCGCTGCGGCACCGACCCCGCCGCCGTCCTCGACGAGGTCAACACCTTTCTGGGCCGCTACCACCCGGGGCGGATGGCCACCGCCTGCTACCTGGTCTTCGATCGCCGGACCCGCACCCTGACCTACGCCACCGCCGGCCACCCGCCACCGCTGCTCATCCACGCCGACGGCACCAGCGACTACCTCAACAAGGCCACCTCTCCGCCGCTCGGTCCCATCAGGAACGTCCGCTACCGGCAGGCCGACACCGCCGTGGCCGAGAAGGACACGCTGCTGCTGTACACCGACGGACTGATCGAGCGCCGCCGCGAGGACCTCGCCCTCGGCCTGCAACGGCTCACCGAGTTCGCCCGCACCACCAGCCGCCTGGACATCACCGAGCTGTGCGACCGCTTCCTGCATCACCAGCCCGAGGCGGCCTTCCCCGACGACCGGGCCCTGCTCGGCGTCCGTTTTCCCCCGTCGGTCTGACCTAGAGGTCGGTCGGTGTGCCCAGGCCCGTGAGGGCGCCGACCGGGTCCAGGTCTGGGGTGCCGCGGGGCCACCAGTCGTCGCGGCCCGGTTCGGACTCGTAGGCGTACCACAGGCCGTCGTGGCCGAGGCGGAGCTGGATGTGGCCGCGGGGGTGGGTGAGGTGGTTGCGCCAGGGGCGGAAGGCCGGGAGGTCGGCGGCGAGGAGGAGGGGGCGGGCGCGGTCGAAGCGGCCGGCCGGTGGGTCCCAGGGCTCTTCGAGGACAGTGAGTCCTTCGAGCCCGCCCTGCCGCCAGGCGGCGACCGCGCGGGCCAGGTCGGCCGGAGTGCGGTCGGTGGCCGCGGCGAGGGAGGCATAGAGGGCGCGGGTGCCGGCGGTGAGGCCGGAACCGGGGCGGGCGGCGGCGAGGCGGACCGCGTCCTGCCAGAGGGTGAGTTCGCCGACCGGGTCGCGGCCGGTGCCGAGCAGGGCGTGTGCGCGGGCGGCGGCGTCGGTGGCCAGCTGGTCCAGGGCGAAGGGGTCGGGGCCGCCCGGGGACGCGGGATAGGCCGGGGGCTGCTCGGGATGCGGAGGGATGGGCAGCGGGGCCGGGAGTGGCGGGAGTCGGCGGGGCGCGAGCGCCTCACCGGCCCGTACGCCGGGCAGCGGCGCCGGCTCCTGTTTCTGGGCGGCACGGGCCGCGCGGGCGGCGCTGAGGCGGGACAGGGCGTCGAGCAGCTCGCGTTCGCCACGGCCGCGCAGCAGGAGCAGGACGAAGGGGTCGGCGTCGAGGAGACGTGCGGTCTGGTAGCAGAGGGCGGCGGCATGTTTGCAGGGGTGACCGCGGTCGGGGCAGCTGCACTGCGGTTCGAGATCGCCGGGGCCGGGAAGCAACGGCACTCCGCACTCGGCCAGCGCCTCGGGCATCTCCTTGTCGAGCAGTGCCGCGATGTGCCCCGTCCGGTCGGCGGCGAGGTCCAGGAAGCGGTCCCAGTCGGCGTCGCCGAGCGTCCGCAACCGCACCTGCACGCGGTACGGCCGGGCGCGGCTCCCCTGCACATAGGCGAGCACGAGACCGGGCGTCACGGTGATCGCGTCCACGTTCCCCTGCTCGGCGTAACCGCGGCCCCGCGCGAGTCGCTTGGCGTCCAGCGCGGCCTCCTCCAGCGCGGTGACCCAGGCGTTGCCCCACCAGGTCGCGGCGAACCGGGCGTCCTCGGAAGCGTGGGGAGGGAAGGCCGGGAAGGTGCGCCGGAGCTCGTTGTCCCGGTTGGGGGCGGCCATGGAGTGGGGGTGACGGGGTGCGGACGGGGTGTTCAGGGGGCTGCCGTCAGGAACGTGGCTCCCCGGGAGGGAACTGCCTTGCTGCGTCCGGCCGTTGTCCTCACGCTCCTCCCCCGGCGGGGTCGCGTCGTCGGGCATCCGGAAGACGTCGGCCAGCAACGCTCGTACGTCACGCGCCCGGACGCCGGCGGTGGGACTCGGCGTTCGGTTCCGGGTGGGGGTTGGGGTCGCTGAGGTGCTGCGCGACCGGCGCGCGTGGGCGGCGTCCGCTTCCGCGGCCTCGGCGTCCGCCCGCCTTTTGCGTGCCGCGCGCAGCGCTTCGCGGACCGCATCCGCGGGGCGTGCGCCGGGACGAGCCGCCTCAGCGACGCGTTCCGTGTCTCGGTCAGTGGGCTCGATGGAGGCGGAGGCGGTGGGCGCGGTGGTGGGGGCTGCGGCGTCCGCGTCGGACCGGCCTGTGGCGCCGGTCGCGTCCACAATTGGCTCACACCGGGCCGCGACGGCTTCCGGTAGGGGTGCGCGGGGCTGCGTGGGGGCGACGGAGCCGGAGGCAGCAGCACCGGCGCCCGTCTCGGACCGCCCCGTGACACCCCGCCGCGCCGCGACAGCTTCCCGCAGGGCCGCACGGGCGGCGTCACCTGGCCGGGGCTCGGCCGGGTCGGGCTCGGCCGGGTCGGGCTCGGCCTCGGCGTTCTCGGACACCGTGTCCTGCCCGTCGGCGGTATCCGGCCCGGCGGCGTCCGCGCTCACCCGGCGAGCCGCACCTTCAGCGGCAGCGCGGTCCGCTGCCGTGGCCGCGGCCCGGGCCGCAGAGTTGCCCTCTTCATGCTCCGCGAGGCTGCCGCCGGGAAGGCTCCCCCTTCCCGGCACCGCAGAGCTCCCGGTCGCCCCGGCCGCGCGGCTCTCCGCACCGTGCGCCCCGTCGTGCCCCGTTCCCTTCGCCACCGGGCTGCCGCTCTCCTCGGCCGCGCGCCTCCCCGAGCTCTGCACCGCAGAACTCCCGATCTCCCCAACCGCACAACTCCAGGCGTCGGACGCCACAGAGTCGCCGGCCTCCGACACCGCCGAGGTGTCATCCCCCGCCACCACGAAGCTCCCGGCACCCACCGCCGCGGGATCCCCGGCCTCCCCCACTGCCGGAACGCCACCCCCCTCCACCGCAAAACCCCCCGCACCCACCGCCGCGGGATCCCCGGCCTCCCCCACTGCCGGGCCACCCCCCTCCACCGCAAAACCCCCCGCACCCCACGCTGCCGAATCATCAGCCTCCCGCACCGCCGGGCCACCATCGGCCTCAGCCGTGCGGACCCCCGCACCCGCCTCCGCCGAGGCGTCCACCCGCGCGTCCTCGCCGCTCGCCCCCGTGACCGTCTCCCCGTCCGCGTCTCCCGTCGTTTCCCTCGCCGCCCGCTCCCGTGCCGCCCGCAGGGCACGGCGGGCCTCGTCGGCGGGGCCCGGGGTCATGACGACCTCCTGAGGGAGACCAGGTCGGTCAGTTCGCGGTCGGTCAGTTCGGTGAGGGCGGACTCTCCGGAGCCGAGGATCGCGTCGGCGAGGGCGCGCTTGGATGCGAGCATCTCGGCGATGCGGTCCTCGACGGTGCCCTCGGTGATGAGGCGGTGGACCTGGACGGGCTGGGTCTGGCCGATGCGGTAGGCGCGGTCGGTGGCCTGTTCCTCGACGGCCGGGTTCCACCAGCGGTCGAAGTGGACTACATGGCCCGCGCGGGTGAGGTTGAGGCCGGTGCCCGCCGCCTTCAGCGACAGCACCAGGACCGGGATCGCGCCGCTCTGGAAACGGTCCACCATGCGTTCCCGCTCCGGTACCGGCGTGCCCCCGTGCAGCAGGTCGACCGGGACCGCGCGGGCGGCGAGATGGGCGGTGATGAGGCGGGCCATGCCCACGTACTGGGTGAAGACGATGGCCGAGCCGTCCTCCGCCAGCAGGGTGTCCAACAGCTCGTCCAGCAGGGCCAGTTTGCCGGAGCGGGCGACCAGGCGCTCGCCGGCCGTCGGCGGGACCTCCTCCTTCAGGTACAGCGCGGGATGGTCGCAGATCTGCTTCAGCGCGCCCAGCAACTTCAGCACCAGGCCCCTGCGCGCGATGCCCTGTGCCGTCTCGATCGCCAGCAGCGACTCGCGCACCACCGCCTCGTACAGCGAGGCCTGCTCGCGGGTGAGCGGGACGGGATGGTCCGTCTCCGTCTTGGGCGGCAGTTCGGGGACGATGCCCGGGTCGGACTTCTTGCGGCGCAGGAGGAAGGGCCGCACGAGCCTCGCCAGCCTGGTCACCGCCTCCTGGTCCTCGCCGTTCTCCACCGCGCGCGCGTGCCGGGCGCGGAAGGACTTCAGGGGGCCGAGGAGGCCGGGGGTGGTCCAGTCCAGCAGGGCCCAGAGTTCCGAGAGGTTGTTCTCGACCGGTGTGCCGGTCAGGGCCACGCGCGCGGGCGACGGGATCGTGCGCAGGGCCTTCGCGGTCGCCGAGTACGGGTTCTTCACATGCTGGGCCTCGTCCGCGACGACCATGCCCCAGCGCTGTTCGGCCAGTCTCGTCGCCGCCGCCCGCATGGTGCCGTACGTGGTGAGGACGAAGCCGCCGCCGAGGCAGTCCAGGCTGCGCTCGGTGCCGTGGAAGCGGCGGACGGGGACACCGGGCGCGAACCGGGTGATCTCCCGCTGCCAGTTGCCCAGGAGCGAGGCGGGGCAGACAACCAGGGTCGGCTCCCGGCGCGCGCGACGCAGGTGCAGGGCGATGACGGTGATCGTCTTGCCGAGTCCCATGTCGTCGGCGAGGCAGCCGCCGAGGCCGAGGGAGGTCATGAGGTCCAGCCAGGCCAGACCGCGGAGTTGGTAGTCGCGGAGGGTGGCGTGCAGGCCCGCGGGCGGTTCGGCGGGCTGCACTCCGGTCGTCAGGCGGTCGCGCAGGGCGGCGAGCGCGCCGACCGGGACCGCCTCCACCGTCTCGCCGTCGACCTCCGCGCTGCCGGTCAGGGCCACGGAGAGCGCGTCGACCGGGTCGAGCAGGCCCAGTTCGCGCTTGCGGGCCTTGCGGACAAGGGCGGGGTCCACCAGCACCCACTGGTCCCTGAGGCGTACGACGGGGCGGTGGGCCTCGGCCAGCGTGTCCATCTCGGCCTCGCTGAGCGGGTCGCCGCCTAGCGCCAACTGCCAGCGGAACTGGAGGAGTTCCTCGCTGTCGAAGAAGCCGGTGCCGTCGGTCGCCGAGCCCGGGGCGGGTCGTACGACCGCCGCCGCGGTGAGGTCCTGCGCCAGGTCCCGCGGCCAGTGCACCGCGACTCCGGCCGCGGCGAGCCGGGTCGCGGCCACGCCGAGCAGGTCGCCCAACTCCTCGTCGGACAGGGCCAGTACGTCGGGTACGTCCTGCTCGGAGAGCCGGTCCAGGGGCGGCCAGACCCGTGCGGCGCGGCGCACGGCGAGGGCCGCGTCCACGCGTGCGCGTGGCCCGAAGACGGCGTCGGCGTCCCCCGCCCACAGGGCCGCCGCGTCGGTCACCAGGGTCGGGTCGGCGAGGCTGTGCACCTGGACGATCGCGGCGCCCGCGCTGCGCACACCCCCGGCGTCGGCGTCGAACAGATTGTCCGCCGACAGGTCCAGGCGCAGGGAGATCCGCACGCCCGCGTCCATGCCGGCGGCGACTTCGGCGGCCCAGTCCTGGGCGTGCGGCAGCCGCTGCGGGGCGCGGGCCGCGAAGGGCTTGCCAGAGGCGTAGGGGGCGGCGGGGGTGCGGGGCAGGGCGTCGGCGACCGCGTCCAGGAAGGACCGCATCAGGGCTTCGGGTTCCGGCAGCCGGAGCGGGCCGGGGCCGGGCAGCGGGACCGCGTGACCCTCGGGGGGCAGGGCGGCCGCGACCGCGCGGAGGTGGGCGATGTCGTCCGGGTCCAGGGGGCCGGCCCGCCAGGCGTCGTGGCCGGTGGGGGTGAGTCCGGGCAGGAGACGGCCGCGGGCGGTGAGCCGCAGCGCGTGCAGGGCGACCGCGCCCCAGCAGGCGGTGGCGGGGTGGGCGGCGGGGTCACGCCGGGCCCGGACGAGCAGCGGCAGGGCCGCACCGACCGGGAGCGAGAGGGCGGGAGCGGTCCGGCGCCGGACCGCGGCTCCGTGGGGTCGTACGACGGTGAGTTCGGTGCGCTCGGGGGACGTGGCGTCGGCGTCGGGGCTCTCTGCCGGCAGGGGCTCGCCCGCGGGGTCCCAGAACGCGATCCGGCCCTCTCGGGGGAGGGGCGCGGGCAGGAAGACGGCGGCGAGCCGGACGGGGACGGCCGCGTCCTGTCGCTCACCCCTGCGCTCGGCCACCGCGGCCCTGTCGCTCATACGTCCTGTCACCTCCCGCCCGCACGTCGGATCAGTCGTCTTCGACTCTACGGGCGGGGTCTGACAATCGGCTCCGGCGGCCGCGTCAGGGAACCGTGCGCGAGACGACGTACACCTTCGGGGCGTTCGGCACGGTGAGGTTGACCATGACGTCCTGGGTGGGCGCCGGGTCCTTCTGCGGGTGGGTCAGGCCCCACCAGGAGCGCGGGCCGTCGAACTTCCAGCCGCTGACCTTCTGGTCGCGCTCGCTGATGGAGACGTCGCCCTTCTTCAGCTCGGCGCGGCTGACGCCCATGGCGGTGAGGAAGGCGTCCAGGCCGGCGTCGGTCGTCCGGAACTGGACGTAGAGGCGGCTGGTCTTCCAGTTGTTGGTCTCGTAGGAGGCGACCAGGTCGGCGGGGTGCGGGACCGGCACCTGGTAGAGGCGGCGCTGGACCTTGGACGGCCAGTCGGGCGTGAGGCCCGTCGCGGAGTACTTCGCCTCCTTGTCCTTGCCGCTGTCGCGGCTCTGGTTGGCGGAGATCACCAGATAGCCGGCCGGGACGCCGATGAGCAGACCGATGATGAGCAGCGTGATCGCCCTGCGGCGGATCATGTGGCGGCGGTCCTCGCGGGGACGCTCCGGTTCGTCGGGGGGCGCCGAGGCCTGGTGCGGCAGGGATGCCGTCATGCGGTGTCCCGGGACGTACGGCGGGCCTCCACGTACCGTTCGTAGCGCTCGTGCCGCTCCACCCGGCGCCGGTTGGCGCGCCGGAAGCGACGGGCGACCAGGCGGGCGAGGTCCGCGGCGCCGACCATGCCGGCCTCGGGGCCCAGCTGGGCGCGGGCGATGCGGGCCTCGGGGCGGTAGCCACGGCCGGTGAGCTGGCGCTTGAACGCGTCCCGCGCGGGGCCGATCAGCAGGTCGTCGGCCGCGCTGACGCCGCCGCCGATGACGAAGCAGGACGGGTCGAGGGCGGCCGCGAGGTTGGCGATGCCGACGCCGAGCCACTGGCCGATGTCCTGGAGCAGCTCGATGCACATCGCGTCGCCCTCGCGGGCCAGCTCGGTGATCATCGGGCCGGTGATGTCGCCGATGTTGCCCTTGACGTGCTCGATGATCCCGTACGCCACCGGGGAGTCGGCCGCGGCCAGCTCCCTGGCCTCCCTGACCAGCGCGTTGCCGGAGCTGTACTGCTCCCAGCAGCCGCGGTTGCCGCAGGGGCAGCGGTGCCCGCCGGGGACGACCTGCATGTGGCCGAACTCTCCGGCGACGCCGTACTTGCCGCGCTTGACCTGGCCGTCCTCCAGGATCGCGCCGCCGATGCCGGTGCCGAGCGTGATCATGACGAGGTGGTCCTCGCCACGGCCCGCGCCGAAGCGCCACTCGGCCCAGGCGGCGGTGTTGGCGTCGTTGTCCACCAGGACGGGGACCGCGAGGCGGCCGGCGATGCGGTCCCGCAGCGGTTCGTTGCGCCAGGACAGGTGGGGGGCGAACAGGACGCGGTTGCGGTCGGCGTCGACCCAGCCGGCCGCGCCGATGCCCACCGCGTGCACGTCGTGGCGGTCGGACAGGTCCAGGACCAGTTCGACGATGGTGTCCTCGACGACCTTGGGGCTCTTGGACTTGTCCGGTGTCTCGGTGCGGACCTTCTCCAGGATGTTGCCGTCGGCGTCGACGACACCCGCCATGACCTTGGTGCCGCCGATGTCGATGCCCACCGTCGGCACGCGCGGTGCGGTCAGGTGTGAGCGGCGTTCCCTCGTGCCGACCGTCCGCAGGGCGGGGGCGCGGCGGGAGCCTATGGGGGCGGTGAAGTTGCCGTAGGTGCTCATCGGCCCTGATTCTGCCTCACCGCCGGGCCGGGTGCCGTACAGGGCGGCAAGGGAGCGCGCGCGGGACTTCGATACGGCCCCGCGTCCCTCAGGGGCGTACCAGGAGCTGGAACTCGAACGAATAGCGCGTCGGCCTGTACGTATGCGTGCCGTACTCCACCGCTCGGCCCGTGTCGTCGAAGGTGACGCGCTGCATGGTGAGCAGAGGGGCGCCCGCCTCCTCGGCCAGGCGTTCCGCCTCCGCCGCGGTGGCCGCTCTCGCGCCGATGGACTGGCGGGCGCTGTGCAGGGTGATGCCCGCCGCGCGCATCATGCGGTACAGGCCGGTGGCCTCCAGCTGGGCGGTGTCCAGGTCGAGGAGGGCCGGGGGGAGGTAGTTGCAGAGGTACGCCATCGGCTCGCCGTGGGACAGGCGCAGGCGTTCCACCTGGTGCACGTCGCTGCCCTCGGTGACGCCGAGCGCGGCGGCGATCTCGGCGGTGGCGGAGACGAGGGTGTTGACGAGGACCCTGGTCGCGGGGCGCTGGCCGGCCGCCTCCAGGTCGTCGTAGAGGCTGCTGAGCTCCAGGGGGCGCTTGACCTGGCTGTGCACGACCTGGGTGCCGACTCCGCGGCGGCGCACGAGCAGGCCCTTGTCGACGAGAGACTGGATGGCCTGGCGGACGGTGGGCCGGGACAGGCCGAGCCGGGCGGCGAGCTCGATCTCGTTGCCCAGCAGGCTGCCGGGGGTGAGCGTGCCGTGCTCGATCGCGGCCTCCAGCTGCTGGGACAGCTGGAAGTACAACGGCACCGGGCTGCTGCGGTCCACACTGAGCTCGAGCGTCACGGTCGGGTCCACTCCTGGTTTCGGCACGGGCCCGAGCGTAGCTCCGTGCGCTGTTGACGGGAAGTCGTGTAGTCAGATTGTCCGGACATACGCATTGACAGCACGGGGTTCGCGACCACACTTTGTTCACATGCGCATCGGGGTCATAGGGACGGGCCGCATCGGCACCATTCATGCGAACACGCTCAGCCGCCATCGGGAGGTCGGTTCCTTAATCCTCACGGACGCGGACGGCGCGCGGGCCCAGGAGCTCGCGCACCGCCTGGGGGAGACCGCTGCCCCCGGCGTCGACGAGATCTTCAAATGGGGCGTGGACGCGGTGGTCATCACCACGGCGACCTCCGCCCACGCCGAACTGATCGGCCGGGCGGCGCGCTCGGGGCTGCCCGTGTTCTGCGAGAAGCCCATCGCGCTCGACCTGCCTGGCACGCTGCAGGCCATCGCCGAGGTGGAGACCGCCGGGACGATTCTCCAGATGGGCTTCCAGCGCCGCTTCGACGCGGGTTACACCGGTGCGCGGGAGGCGGTGCGCTCGGGGCGGCTCGGGCGGCTGCACACCGTGCGGGCGCTCACCTCCGACCAGGCGCCGCCGCCGGCGGAGTGGCTGCCGCTGTCCGGGGGGCTGTACCGGGACACCCTGATCCACGACTTCGACATCCTGCGCTGGGTGACCGGGCACGAGATCGTCGACGTGTACGCGGCGGGCTCCGACGCCGGTCCCCCGATGTTCCGGGCCGCGGGGGACGTCGACACCGCGGCGGCGGTGCTCACCCTCGACGACGGGACGCTCGCCACGGCCACGGCCACGCGGCTGAACGGGGCCGGGTACGACGTGCGCATGGAGCTCGCCGGGGAGCTGGACCAGGTCGTGGTGGGCCTGGACGACCGCACGCCGATCGCGTCCACGGAACCCACCGGGCCGCCCGCGGCGGACAAGCCGTGGACGGGGTTCATGGAGCGGTTCGGACCGGCCTACGAGGCGGAACTGGATGCGTTCATCGAGGTGGTGCGGGGTGAGAGAGCGAACCCCTGCGACGGGCGCGAGGCGTTGCAGGCGCTAAGGGTCGCCGAGGCCTGCGAGGTGTCCCGACGCGAGCGCAGGGCCGTGCGGCTGGCGGAGATCCTGGGAGGCGCGAGCGCGTCCGCGTTCTGAACCTGTGGAACCCCGGGCGGCGCCCCTTGACGCCCACCGGGGCCGGGTTGTGAGCCTGTCGCGCCCACTGGGCCCGTCCTTCACGCCCACCGGATCGCACCCTGCCAGGCCCAGGGGACCGCATTCCGCGACGCCCTGCTGACCGCATCCCGGCCGAGCCGCGCACCACCGCAACCCGACACGCCCCGGACCACGCCCCGTGACACCCACCCGAGCGCATCCCACGACGCCCTGCCGACCTCACCCCGGCCGGGCCGACTACCACCGCACCGGCAGGCTCCGTACCCCCCTGATCAGCATCCCCGGCAGCCACTCCCCCGCGGGTCCGTCGAGGGCGAGGGCGGGGGCGCGGTCCAGCAGGGTCCGGATCGCCGTGCGGGCCTCCAGGCGGGCCAGCGGGGCGCCCAGGCAGTAGTGGATGCCGTGGCCGAACGCGAGGTGGCCGCGGGGGTCCCGGCGGATGTCGAAGCGGTCCGGGGCCGGGTAGCGGGAGTCGTCGCGGTCGGCCGCGCTCAGGCAGATCATCACCGGGTCGCCCTTGGCTATGGCCCGTCCCGCTATCTCCTGGGGCTCGGCGGCGTACCGGAACGTCGCGTTCTCCACCGGGCCCTCATAGCGCAGCGTCTCCTCGACCGCGCCGTCGACGAGGCTCGTGTCGGCGCGCAGTGCGGCGAGTTGGTCCGGGTGGGAGAGCAGGGCGTGCACGCCGTTGGTGATGAGGTTGACCGTGGTCTCGTGGCCCGCGATCAGCAGCAGGAAGGCCATGCCGCGCAGTTCCGAGGGGGAGAGCCGGTCGCCGTCCTCGGCGGTGGTGCGGATGAGGTCGCCGAGCAGGTCGTCACTGGGGCCGGCGCACCGCTTGTCCTCGATGAGCTCCGTCAGGTACTCGCCGAGGCGCGCGACGGCGTCGTACGAACTCTCCGCGCTGGTGGGTGCCACGACCTCCGTGGACAGCTTCCGGAACTCGGTGCGGTCCATCTCGGGTACGCCGAGGAGCTCGCAGATCACGGTGATCGGCAGCGGATAGGCGAGGTACTGCACCAGGTCTGCGCGGCCGTGCGGCAGCATCGCGTCGAGGAGGTCGTCGGTGATCTGCTGGATCCTGGGCCGCAGTTGCTCGATGCGGCGCATGGTGAAGGCGCGGGAGACCAAGCCGCGCAGCCGGGTGTGCTCGGGCGGGTCGCTGCCGAGCAGATGGCGGCCGATCAGCGCCTCGTCGTCGAACACCATGCCGATCCTGCGGCCGTCCTTGGACAGCCTCGGGTCGGCGAGGGCCGCGCGCGCCTCCTCGTGCCCGACGACGAGCCAGGTCGAGTAGTCGGCTTCGGAGCCGGGCGGTCGCACCCGGTGGACGGGGCCGAGTCCGCGCAACTCGGCGTACACGGGGTGCGGATCGACACGGAACGCGTCGCCGTACTCCCCCAGATCGATCACTGCTTCGGTCATGAGCTCCCCCTTCACACCGTCAACGCCCAAGGCCCGCGCCTAGTGTCCGTCCCGCTCGGATTCTGCGGACTGCTCCAGCAGTCCCGCGTCGTACGCCAGCAATGCGATCTGCACCCGGTTGTTGAGGTCGAGCTTGGCGAGGACCCGGGAGACGTGGGTCTTGACGGTGGCGACGCTCATGTAGAGGGCGGCGGCGATCTCGGCGTTGGACAGTCCCTGGCCGACGGCGACGGCCACCTCGCGTTCGCGGTCGTTGAGTGCGGCGACGCGCTCACGCGCGCGTGCCCGTCGGGTGTCGGCTGCGGTGCCGGCCGCGTGCTGCATCAGCTGGCGGGTGACGGCGGGTGACAGGACGGGATCGCCGGCCGCGACGCGGCGGACTGCGGCGAGGATCTCGGCGGGCGGGGTGTCCTTGAGGACGAATCCGGCCGCGCCCGCGCGCAGGGCGCGCAGGACCTGCTCGTCGGCGTGGAAGGTGGTCAGGACGACGACCTGCGGGGCGTCGGGCCGGGCGCGCAGCTGCTCCGTGGCCGTGAGGCCGTCCACCGCCGGCATCCGGATGTCCATGAGGACGACGTCCGGGCGGGTCCGGTCGACGGCGCCCTCGACCTCGGTGCCGTCCGCCGCCTCTCCGACGATCTCGATGTCCTCGGCGCCGCCCATCATCAGGGACAGGCCGGCCCGCACCAGGGGGTCGTCGTCGACGAGGAGCACTCTGATCACAGTCATGGGCCTTACGTAATCACGCGGAGGCGGGGCGCAATCACCCTTGCGGGCGGGCGAGTTGCACCACTGAGGACACCACGGACGACACCTTGGACCGTCACCCCCACGGCAGCCACGCCCGCACCCCGAACGCCCCGTCCCTCTCCACCCCGTGCTCCAGCCGTCCCCCGGCGAGCGTCGCGCGCTCGGTGAGGCCGATCAGGCCCTGGCCGGAGCCGGGGACCCGCGGCACCTCACCGTCGGGCGGAGGGTTCCGGACGGTCACGACGAGGCCTTCGCCAGGGCCGCCGGTGACGGTGACCGTGACCTCCGTGCCGGGGGCGTGCTTGCGGGCGTTGGTGAGGCTCTCCTGGGCGATGCGGTAGGCGGTGCGGCCCACCGAGGCGGGCACGGCGTCGGGGTCGGTGACCCGGCTGTCGAGGACGACCTTCATGCCGGCCTCACGGGACTCGGCGACCAGGGTGTCGAGCGCGGCGAGGGTCGGCTGGGGGCGGCCCGTGTCGTCGTGGTCCGCGGCCCGCAGCACGCCGATGATCTCCCTGAGGTCCTGGAGTGCCTCGTGCGCGCTCTCGCGGATGACGCCGGCCGCCCGGGCGACCTCCTCCTGGGGCGCGTCCGGCCGGAACTCCAGGGCGCCCGCGTGGACGCTGAGCAGGGTCAGCCGGTGCGCGAGGACGTCGTGCATCTCGCGCGCGATGGCCTCACGGGCGAGCCGTTGCGCCTGCTCGGCCCGCAGTCGCGCCTCGGTCTCGGCGCGCCGGGCGCGGTCGCGCAGGCTGAACATGAGCTGCCGTTTGGCCCGCACCAGAAGGCCCCAGCCGACGATCGCGGCGACCAGCACCCCGGTGAGGACGACGGAGACGAGGTAGGGCAGGTCCGCGTCGGGCCGCAGCCGGAGGGTGAGCGGGACCATGGCGATGTTGATGCCGCCCACCCAGGCGACGTACCGGAAGGGGCGGTGTACGGCGAGGGTGAAGACGGCGATCATGCAGGCGCCGCCGGCGGTGTCCGAGAGGACGCCGAGCGGGATGGTGCCCAGGGCGAGGCCCAGCGGCCAACGGCGGCGCAGCCACACGGCGGCGCAGGCGACGGCGCCGAGCAGCTGGTCGAGGGTGGCCGCGGTGTGTGACACATGCGGGTTGTCGCCCACCGCGTCCGCGGCGATCATGCCGATGAGGACGGCCAGGAGGAAGCAGGAGAAGTCGACGATCCAGTCGCGCGCGGTGCGCCGGGGCCGCCGTCCGGGCCGCGCGTCGGCGGAGTCGAACTCGTGGATCACCGCGGACGGCATCAGCCAGCGCCGGCCGGGGAAGGCCGGGGTTCCGGGTACCGTCTCGTCGCCGCTCACGGTCGACAAATCTACGCAGTGAGAAGCCCAGGACGCCTCCCCGCGACGGGGATCGGCGACCAAAGTCGCGGCACCGACGACTTTCGGCGCGGACGGCCTCGTAGCTCCGATGCTTCCGGGGTACGGGGCTCGCCCCGCGGCCGATGTACGTGGGGGGTCCGCGGGGCGAGGGTCTACGCATGAAGCAACTGCTGGAACTGCTCGGTTTCCTCGCCCTGGTGCAGGGCGGTATGGGTCTGCTGCACGAACTCACCGACTGGCACGTCGGCCTCGTCCAGCGGATCGGTTTCCTGGACGGCTACGAGGTCTACGCGAGCATCGCCCTGATCGTGCTGGCGTTCGCGCTGTTCGCCGCCGCGGAGAGCCGGAGATCCGGCTGACAGGGCGCTGTCAGCAGCCGAAGTCGACCAGGTTGAACGTGGCGTAGTGGTCGGCCGTGTAGTAGTCCTCCTGGCTCTTCTCCCCGGTGACGATCCGGCGCGCTCCGCGCGTGGAGGAGCCCGGGGTGATCACCGTGTACTCGTGGTAGTAGCCGGTCGACTGGCTTGGCAGGACGCCTTCCCGGTTCTGGAAGACGACGCCGTCCTGGGAGTAGGGGTAGGGGCCACCCTGCTCGATCAGGTCCAGGGTGTCGTGCGCCTGGGAGGGCAGCCTGGTGTAACAGATGGTGCCGACCGCGGCGGCGGCCGGGGTCGCGGTGGTGACGGTGCCGCCGACGAGGAGGGCGGACAGGACGGCGACCGTGGCGCCGATGCGAGTGATCCGTGGGGGGAATCTCATGCCCTCCATGATGACGCGCGTAGACAGTGGCATGTCAATGACAACTCTGTGGATTTTCCCGGCAAGTCCGAGGAGTTTTCAGGGAGTTAACCTGCCGCCCGGCGTCTTCACGAACTCCGGGCGGCGGCCGGGTGGTCAGGGCTCTCGGGGGGGGCGAAGGAGCCGTGTTCCGGGCGGCCCGCGAGGTCGTACGACTGGATGGAGACGCCCGTGGAGGTGATCCGTACGCCCGTGTGCCGGAGGGCGGTCGGGGTGGCGCCCTCCAGGAAGAGCCGGCGGCCCGCGCCGAGAACCACCGGGAACGTGATCAGGTGGAGCGTGTCGACGAGGCCGAGGTCCAGCAGGGACTGGAGGAGTGCGCCGCTGCGTGCACCTGGAGCTCGCCGTCGGTGACCTCCTTGAGGGCGGTGACCTCCTTGGCGAGGTCGCCGCCGATCACGGTGGTGCCGTGCCAGCTGGGGTCGGTGAGGGTGGTGGAGACGACGTACTTGGGCGGGGCGTTGAGATGGGCGGCGACGGGGCTGGCCGGATCGGTCACCTTGGGCCAGAACTCGGCGAAGATGTCGTACGTACGGCGGCCCGAGGAATGCGCCGCCGTTGCCGAAGACCTCGTCGACGAACCGGCCGAAGTCCTCGTCGTCGTACGGGACGACCCAGCCGCCCTGTTCGAAGCCGTCGCTGCGGTCCTCCTCCTGACCGCCGGGGGCCTGGTAGACGCCGTCGAGGGTGACGAAGATCTGGGAGACGAGCTTGCCTATGGCGGGTGCCTTCTCTCTGCGCTGGGATCTGCTGTCATCAGCTGTTGTCATCAGCTCAGACGGCGCCCGCGCCCGCAACTCATCGGTGGGCCGGCCGAGGACCGTGTCCGTCGGCCGCCAGCGGTTCGGGGGCCGGGCCACTTCGATGGGGGTCATGACAACGACTTGTGGAACTCTCAAGGGCAAGGTCGCGCTCGTCACCGGGGGCAGCCGGGGGATCGGTGCGGCCACGGCGGTGCGGCTGGCGCGGGAGGGCGCCGACGTGGCCGTGACGTATGTGGAGGGCAAGGAGGCGGCCTCGGACGTCGTACGGCGGGTCGAGGCGCTGGGGCGGCGGGCCGTCGCCCTGCGGGCGGACTCCGCGGACTCCGAGGAGGCGGCGGGGGCGGTTCTGCGTACGGCGGAGGTGCTCGGTGGGCTGGACGTCCTGGTGAACAACGCGGGCGTGGGAGTGCTCGGTCCGTTGGGCGAGCTGTCTCTGGCGGACGTCGACCGGGTCCTGGCCGTGAACGTGCGCGGGGTGTTCCTGGCCTCTCAGGCGGCGGCCGCCCGGATGCGGGACGGGGGACGGATCATCACCATCGGGAGCTGTATGACCCAGCGGGTGCCCGGCCCCGGCGGAACACTGTACGCGACGAGCAAGTCGGCGCTGATCGGGCTGACGAAGGCCCTCGCGCGTGAGCTCGGCCCGCGGGGCATCACGGCGAACATCGTGCATCCCGGGCCCATCGACACGGACATGAATCCGGGGGACGGGCCGTTCGCGGCGGGGCAGGCCGCCCTGACCGCGGCGGGACGGTTCGGGACGGCGGAGGAAGTGGCCTCGATGGTGGCGTATCTGGCGGACGCGGAGTACGTCACCGGGGCGGAGTTCTCCGTGGACGGGGGGCACGCGGCGTGAGGTAGGCCACGGCGTGAGGTAGCCCGGCGGCATGAGGGAGCCGCCCACTTCTCGCCCCCGCCGCTTCTACCCCCGGAGGAGTTGTCCCCCGGGGGACCGCCTCAGCCGCCCAGCTCCTGGTGCCTCGCCGACAGCGCCGTCGCGCCGCTCTCGGTCAGCGAGCCGAACAGTCGCAGCCGCGAGATCCCCCCGTCCGGGAAGATGTCCACGCGCGCGTGCGTGCCCACCGCGGGGGCCGGCAGCACGAAGCGGTGGTTCGTGTCGGGCTGGAGACGGGTGCGCGGGAGGATCTCCCGCCAGTCGCCCCCCTCGCCGTCGCGGACCGACACCGACGCCCAGCCCGCGCTGTTCCCCTTCAGATACGCCGTGTCGATCTCGATCGCGCGGATCTGGGACTGGGCCACCAGCCGGTAGCGGATCCAGTCGTTGCCCTGGTCACGACGGCGGCGGGTCTCCCAACCGTCGTCCATCTTGCGGGAGCGGCCCGGCTGGATGGTGTTCGACGCCGGCGAGTAGAAGAGGTTGGACGCGTCCTCCGCCTGGCCGCCGTTCTCCAGCGCGACCACGTCGAAGGTGCCGAGGATCTCCAGCCACGCGGGGTCGGGGACGACCTCGCCGTACACGCGCAGGCGGGCGATGCCGCCGTCGGGGTGCTGGTTGACCCGCAGGTGCGTGAAGCGCTGTTCCAGCGACACGGAGAAGCCGTTCGCGGCGTGGCCGCCGACCGGCGTCCGCGGAACGAGCGTCGTCCACTTCACGCCGTCGCCCAGCAGTTCCGCCGGGGACGGGGAACCTGCCACGGACGTGCCTTCGACCGACACCGCCTGCGGATAGTTGCCGCGGAAGTGTGCCGTATCGACGACGATTCCCCGGACGACCCCGGGCGCGCCCAGACGTACCAGCGCCCAGTCGTGGTCCTCCGCCGTGGGCCAGGGGTGGTCGGCCGAGGCGCCCCGGCGGCGCCGCGTCTCCCAGCCGTCCATGATCTTGCCCTTGTGCCCGAAGTGCTCGGGGTCGAACTCGGCCCGCTCGGGCATCAGCAGGTTCTCGCGCTGGGCGAAGAACTCGTCGTTGGCGGCGATGACTCCGGCGCCGAGGCTCCGTGCGGCGAGGTTGGCGTACTGGGTGAAGGGGAAGTCCGCGGTGCGGTAGTCCGCGTACGGGTCACCGCCCCCGTACGGGTTCGCGTCGCCGGTGAAGCTGGGAATCGCCGTCACGTCCATGTGCCTTTCTGGAGTTGCCGGTGCGGGTGGATCAGGGCGTACGGATGAGAAGTTGACCCCGGGGAGCCGTGAACTCCCCGTTCGCCACGATGCGTTCGCCGCGCAGCCAGGTCGACTTCACGACGCCGTACAGGGTCCTGCCCGCGTACGCCGTGACACGGTTGCGGTGCTGGAGGGCCGCCGGGTCGACGGTGAAGGTCTCGTCGGGTGCGAGGACCGCGAAGTCGGCGTCGCGGCCGGCCTCGATGGTGCCCTTGCGGTCCAGGCCGACCAGTTGGGAGGTCCGCGCGGACATCCAGCGGACCACGTCGTCCAGCGAGTGACCGCGCCTGCGCGCCTCCGTCCAGACCGCCGCCAGGCTCAGCTGGAGGCCCGAGATGCCGCCCCACGCGGTGGCGAAGTCGTCCGTCTTGAGGTCGGCCGTGGACGGGGAGTGGTCGGTGACCACGCAGTCGATGGTGCCGTCGGCCAGCGCCTGCCAGAGCAGGTCCTGGTTGGCGGACTCACGGATGGGCGGGCAGCACTTGAACTCGCTGGCGCCGTCCGGGACTTCCTCGGCGGTCAGGGTGAGGTAGTGGGGGCAGGTCTCGACGGTGATGCGGACGCCCTCCGCCTTCGCCCGGGCGATCAGCGGGAGCGCGTCGCTCGACGACAGGTGAAGCACGTGCACGCGCGCGTCCAGCCGCTTCGCCTGGGCGATGAGTTGGGCGATCGCCGTGTCCTCGGCGTCGCGCGGACGGGACGCCAGGAAGTCCGCGTACCGGGGACCGGGCTGCTGCGGGGCGGCCTCCAGGTGGTGCGGGTCCTCGGCGTGCACGATCAGCAGCCCCCCGAAGGAGGCGATCTCGGCCAGCGACCGGGCGAGCCCGTCCTGGTCGAGATGCGGGAACTCCTCCACGCCGGACGGGGACAGGAAAGCCTTGAAGCCGAAGACGCCCGACTCGTGCAGCGGGCGCAGGTCCTTGACGTTGTCGGGCAGCGCGCCGCCCCAGAAGCCGACGTCGATGTGGGCCTTGTCGGCGGCGACCTCCTGCTTGGCACGGAGGTGGTCGACCGTCGTGGTGGGCGGGAGGGAGTTGAGTGGCATGTCCACGAGGGTGGTGATGCCGCCGGCCGCCGCCGCGCGCGTGGCGGTCCAGAAGCCCTCCCACTCGGTGCGGCCGGGGTCATTGACGTGCACATGCGTGTCGACGAGGCCGGGCAGCAGGACGTCGTCGCCGAGGTCCTCCAGGCGGGCGGTCCCGGGGACCGGAGCCTCGTACGGCAGTACGGCGACGATCTTCCCGTTGGCGACCGCGACCGACGCGGGCCGCGTCCCCTCGGGTGTGATGACGCGCGTCGAGCGCAGCACCAGTTCGGCGTTGGACACCCGGACCCCTCTCTGCCGCCGTTAACTTCCGCGTAACGGAATTCAACTTTCTGTTGAAGGAGTCTTCACTCCCGGTCGAGCGCCGTCAAGGGCACACTTCCTCACAGTGCACCCTGCGCCGACACTCTGGACGTTTCCGCAAAGCGGAATTAGTATTCCGACAGACAGAACGTAGCCATGCACCAGCGGGGAGTCAACCGACTGCCGGGTAGGCTTCTGCCCTCCTGCCCAGACCCGACAGGCAGCCCCGAAAGGAACGCGCCGTGCCGACGTCCAGCGCCAGCACCACCGACTCCGCCAAGTCCGCCGGTGGCGGGGTCCAGTCCCTCGAGCGCGCCTTCGATCTGCTGGAGCGGATGGCGGACGCGGGCGGAGAGGTCGGCCTGAGCGAACTGGCCGCGAGCAGCGGGTTGCCGCTGCCCACCATCCACCGTCTGATGCGGACACTCGTGTCCTGCGGATACGTCCGTCAGCAGCCCAACCGGCGCTACGCCCTCGGCCCGCGCCTGATCCGCCTCGGCGAGTCGGCCGCCCGGCTGCTCGGCACCTGGGCCCGCCCCTACCTCGCCCGCCTGGTCGAGGAGACCGGCGAGACGGCCAACATGGCGCTGCTCGACGGCGACGAGATCGTCTACGTCGCCCAGGTGCCGTCGAAGCACTCGATGCGGATGTTCACCGAGGTCGGCCGGCGCGTCCTGCCTCACTCAACGGGCGTCGGCAAGGCCCTGCTCGCCAACACCCCCGACGACGAGGTGCGCGCCCTGCTCGCCCGGACCGGTATGCCGGCCGCGACGGAGAAGACGATCACCACACCGGACGGCTTTCTCGCGGCCCTGAAGGACGTGCGCGGCCAGGGCTACGCGGTCGACGACAACGAGCAGGAGATCGGCGTCCGCTGCCTCGCGGTCTCGGTGCCCAACTCCCCCACCGCCGCCGCCATTTCCATCTCCGGGCCGGCCGGACGGGTCACCGAGGCGGCCACCACGAAGATCGTGCCCATGCTGCAGCAGGTGGCCGCGGAACTGTCGGAGGCGCTGGCCACCCAGAACCCGGCGTGACGCCCTTGCCGTGCGGCCGGGGCGGTACACCGACCGGCACGGCACGGAGGAGATCGTCTTCGAGTCGGACGGGCGGGAGCTGATCCGTACGACGATCAAGGGCGTGCGCTTCGAGAGTGACTCCATGGACGACCTCGGCGCCCTGGCCGGCGAGCCGCCCGAGCAGCGGGGAAGCGGCGTGCGGCCAGGGGTGTTGCGCTGTGCGCTGCGGCTCGGGGACCCGGCGGGCCCGCGCCGCGGCCGGGACGAGCAGACCACCGATGTCCCGCGCAAGCTGCCGCGGGCGGCTCGGATGAAGGCATGCATCTCGTGCGCGTGGTCCGACTACAACCCGGTCGGCAACGGGTTCATGCCGGGGCCGGCGCGCTTCCGTGACACCGAGGACCGCTACCGGCAGGTGGACGGCAAGCATGGCCCTACCGGCGTCTTCGCGCTCTGGCAGGACCTCACCGAGTTCGTCCAGGAGACCTGGCTCTGCCCGGAGTTCGAGCACCGGGGTCCGTTCCCGGGCTAGCGCCTCGGCTCCCCGAACGACTCCACCGCCCTGCGCACATCGGTCAGCCCCCGCGACAGCGCGCTCATCGACCCGATCGCCCCCGCGATCAGCAGCAACGACCGCCGCAGTCGCGGGACTTCGGGCGTGCCGTCGATCGTCATGGCGGCCAGCGCGGAGAGTTCGTCCTCGGCGATGCCCCGGTCGGGGAACTCGGCCGGGTGCGCGGCGAGTTCGCGGCGCAGCCGGGACACCGCGGTCCGCAGTTCCGCCACTCTCGGATCGTTGTCGCTGCCGGTCACTGGCCTCTGCCCCAAGCTCCGCAACACAGCTCTCCCCCGCGCTCCTTCGTGCGCCCCGGCGTCGTGAAGACCCTCGGCGGTGGTCGGGCCCCGGGGGACGCGGGTCAGTAAACGCCACGCGGGACGCCGCGCGCCACCGTACGGACCGAAATTCAGCCCGTGGAAACCCGGCGCACGCCGGCGCGTCAGGTATGCAGGACGCATGACGGAGAACGAACAGCAGGTCGCCGCGGTACTGCTGGCCGCGGGCGGCGGGCGGCGACTGGGCGGGCGGCCCAAGGCACTGCTGGAACACCGGGGCCGCCCGCTCGTCGAACACGCGGTCGGTGTCCTGCGGGCGGCCGGCTGCACCCGCGTGCACGTGGTGCTGGGGGCGGCCGCGGCGGTCGTACGGGAGCGGGCCGAGCTCGGTGACTGCGTGCTCGTGGAGAACCCGGAGTGGGCCGACGGCATGGGGTCCTCGCTGCGGGCCGGGCTCGACTCGCTCGCCGGAACGACGGCGCGGGCGGCGCTGGTCTCGCTCGTCGACCAGCCCGGCATCGGGGTGCGGGCCGTGCGCCGGGTGCTCGCCGCGTACGAGGACGAGACCTCGCTCGTCTCGGCCGCCTACGACGGTGTACGGGGCCATCCGGTGCTCTTCGGCGCCGCGCACTGGGCCGGGATCGCGGCGACTGCGACCGGCGACCGGGGGGCACGCGCCTACCTGAAGGAGCACCAGGACATCATCACGCTCGTCGAGTGCGGGGACGTGGCCGAGCCGTACGACATCGACACGCCCGGGGATCTGGCGCACCTTGAGTGAACGTGGTGGCACGCAGAGCCACCCTTGCTCGACCCGGAGAATCTCGACATCAACAAAACATTGAACTTCCACAATGAGGAAACTAGTATCCACTGTTCAGAAGCGCCCTACCCTTGCGAGGGGCGCCGCTCGCGTACCCGGTTCGACTGGCACCCGGTGCCACCGCTGAAGGAAGTGACCGCTCATGTCCGCACCAGCGCCGTCCCCGCTGGCCATCGTCGACGCCGAGCCCCTGCCGCGGCAGGACGAGGTCCTCACCGAGGCGGCCCTCGCCTTCGTGGCCGAGCTGCACCGCCGCTTCACGCCCCGGCGTGACGAGCTCCTCGCCCGCCGTGCCGAGCGCCGCGCCGAGATCGCCCGCACCTCCACGCTCGACTTCCTCCCCGAGACCGCCGCGATCCGCGCGGACGACTCGTGGAAGGTGGCCCCCTCCCCCGCGGCCCTGGACGACCGTCGGGTCGAGATCACCGGTCCCACCGACCGCAAGATGACCATCAACGCCCTCAACTCAGGGGCCAGGGTGTGGCTCGCGGACTTCGAGGACGCCTCGGCGCCGACGTGGGAGAACGTCGTGCTCGGGCAGGTCAACCTGGCCGACGCGTACACCCGGAACATCGACTTCACGGACGAGAGGTCCGGCAAGTCCTACGCGCTCAAGGCCGACGAAGAGCTCGCCACGGTCGTCATGCGCCCGCGCGGCTGGCACCTGAACGAACGACACCTGGTCGACGCCGAGGGCGTGCAAGTCCCGGGCGCCCTCGTCGACTTCGGCCTGTACTTCTTCCACAACGCCCAGCGCCTGCTCGACCTCGGCAAGGGCCCGTACTTCTACCTCCCCAAGACCGAGTCGCACCTCGAAGCGCGCCTGTGGAACGACGTGTTCGTCTTCGCGCAGGAGTACACCGGCATCCCGCAGGGCACCATCCGCGCGACCGTCCTGATCGAGACGATCACGGCCGCGTACGAGATGGAGGAGATCCTCTACGAACTCCGCGACCACGCCTCCGGGTTGAACGCGGGCCGCTGGGACTACCTGTTCTCCATCGTCAAGAACTTCCGTGACGGCGGCGCCAAGTTCGTCCTGCCGGACCGCAACGCCGTCACGATGACGGCCCCGTTCATGCGCGCGTACACCGAACTCCTCGTCCGCACCTGCCACAAGCGCGGTGCGCACGCGATCGGCGGCATGGCGGCGTTCATCCCCTCCCGCCGGGACGCCGAGGTGAACAAGGTGGCCTTCGAGAAGGTCCGCGCCGACAAGGACCGCGAGGCGGCCGACGGTTTCGACGGTTCCTGGGTCGCCCACCCCGACCTGGTGCCGATCGCCATGGAGTCCTTCGACAAGGTCCTCGGTGACCGGCCCAACCAGAAGGACCGCCTGCGCGAGGACGTCCACGTCGAGGCGGCCGACCTCATCGCGATCGACTCGCTGAAGGCCAGGCCGACGTACAACGGCCTGGTCAACGCCGTCCAGGTGGGCATCCGTTACATCGAGGCATGGCTGCGCGGGCTCGGCGCGGTGGCCATCTTCAACCTCATGGAGGACGCGGCCACCGCCGAGATCTCCCGTTCGCAGATCTGGCAGTGGATCAACGCGGGTGTCGAGTTCGAGAACGGCGAACGCGCGACTCCCGAACTGGCCCGCAAGGTCGCCGCCGAGGAGCTCTCGAACATCCGCCAGGAGATCGGCGAGGAGGCCTTCGCGGCCGGCCACTGGCAGCAGGCCCACGACCTGCTGCTCCAGGTCTCCCTCGACGACGACTACGCGGACTTCCTGACACTGCCTGCGTACGAGCAGCTCAGGGGCTGACGCGCCTCAGGGGCTCACGTCCCCCTGAGAGACCTTGTCCGAGTGGCCCAGGGACTTCCCCGGGGCCACTCGGTCGCGTACGGCCTGCTTCACCGCCGTGGGCTCCGGGAAGCCCTGCTCCCGCCGGTCCCAGACGAGCTCGTCGTCGACGCGCACGACGAAGATCCCGCCCTTGCCGGGCTTCAGCGCCAGTTCCGTCAGCTCGTCCTCGAAGGTCGTCAGCAGTTCCTGCGCCAGCCAGGCCGCGCGGGGCAGCCAGCGGCACTGGGTGCAGTACTCGATCTCGACGCGGCCACTCATCCGAGATGCACCGACCAATCCTGTTCGGCCGCGGGCTTGCCGTGCAGGTCGGGCACCTGCTTGAGCCACGCGGGACGTCCTTGCTGATTTCTCGCCGTCCGGCGCGCCTCCTCGGCGGCGAGTTCGTCCCGGGAGGGGAAGTCGGTGGGCAGCCACGACGCGGAGGCGCCCACGCGCGCGTGGAGATACGTCACATAGGCCTCGCGTGCCTCGGCCGGGGTCTCGAAGTCGGTGAGCCAGGCGTCGGGCACGGCCGCGGTGACCTCGTGCAGGACGTCGAGAGTCACCTTGGGCGCGAGTTCCGCGTCGGCGGCGCGCACGTCGGGGCCGTAGTGGCCGAGGGCGTGATGGCGGAAGTCGTAGGACTTCGACGGGTCCGTGCCGTCCCAGCGGTGGTGGAAGACGAGAGCGGCACCGTGGTCGATCAGCCACAGCCGCGGGGGCGTGATGCCGAGGGTCGGCCAGACCATCAGGTTCGAGCTGTGGACCGTACGGTCGACGTTGACGGTGAGCGCGTCGAGCCAGACGATCCGGCCGGCCTCCAGCGGGTCCACGGGGAAGGCCTTCGCGATCTCGGGGGTGAAGTCGCGCGCGCCCGGCAGATAGTCCATGCCGAGGTTCAGCCCCGCGCTCGCCGCGTGGAGGTCCCGCACCTCCTGGTGCGGCTCGCTGTCGGCGATCGCCGGGTTGAAGCGCACGAGGACCAGCTCGGGGAAGCGCAGCCCCAGCGCCCGCGCCAGCTCACCGACGATCACCTCGGCGACCAGCGCCTTGCGGCCCTGGGCGGAGCCGGTGAACTTCACGACGTACGTCCCCAGGTCGTCGGCCTCGACGACACCGGGGACGGAGCCGCCGGAGCGCAGGGGTTCGACGTAGCGGGTCGCGGTGACCTCTCTCAGCATGTCCCTCAGGTCACCCACCCTTCAACCTTGTGACTGACCATGGTAGCCGGGTGATCGCCGGCGGCCCGAGCCTGCCGTCTCCCTGGTCCGGCCCGTCACGAGCGGGTTGCCGGATTGCCCCGGTGTGCTAGACAGGAAGTAACCAAAGGGGAATTTTGCAGCAGCTCACGCTCGGAATCATGTCGCAGACCCGCAAGGAAAACGAGCATCGTCTGCCCCTTCACCCCGCTCATTTCGACCGTGTCGACTCCGGTCTCCGCAAGCGGATCTACCTCCAGGAAAACTACGGAGAGCATTTCGGCGTCCCCGACAGCCTGCTCGCCCCGCTTGTCGCGGGTTTCCGTACCCGCGAGGAACTCATCGCCGAATGCGATGTGATCCTGCTGGCCAAACCACTGCGCGAAGACCTGGCGGAACTGCGTGAGGGGCAGGTCCTGTGGGGCTGGCCGCACTGCGTCCAGGACGAGAAACTCACCCAGACCGCCATCGACCGGCGGCTCACCCTGATCGCCTTCGAAGCGATGAACCACTGGACCCGCAGCGGCGCCTTCAACCTGCACGTCTTCCACAAGAACAATGAGCTGGCCGGGTACTCCTCGGTCCTGCACGCCATGCAGCTGACCGGCGTGACCGGTGACTACGGGCGGCGCCAGCGCGCCGTCGTCATCGGCTTCGGCGCGACCGCCCGCGGCGCGGTGACCGCGCTCAACGCCCTGGGCGTGCACGACGTCGACGTGCTCACCGCGCGTGGCGTCACGGCCGTCAGCTCCCCGATCCACTCCGCGCGGATCGTCCACTTCGACCACGACGAGGCCGACGACTCCCTCGACCCGCGACGCAGTGTCGCTCTGACCGAGGACGGCCCGCTGCCGCTGGCCGATTTCCTCGCCGGGCACGACATCATCGTCAACTGCGTGCTGCAGGACACCGACGCGCCGTTGATGTTCCTGCTCGACGAGGACCTCCCCAAGCTGGCCCCCGGCACGCTGGTCATCGACGTCTCCTGCGACGAGGGCATGGGCTTCGGCTGGGCCCGGCCCACCACCTTCGCCGACCCGATGTTCACCGTCGGCGACCACGTCAGCTACTACGCGGTGGACCACAGCCCCTCCTACCTGTGGAACTCCGCGACCTGGGAGAACAGCGAGGCCCTGCTGCCGTATCTGGACGTCGTGCTCCGGGGCCCCGACAGCTGGGACGCCGACGACACGATCCGGCACGCCATCGAGATCCGCCGCGGTGTCGTCCAGAACCCCAAGGTGCTCGCCTTCCAGCACCGCACGGCGGAGTACCCGCACGCCCGCGAGGAGACCGGGGCGGTGTCACGGCCGTAGCGGCACGGCGACAGGGGCTCGGCCGGAGCGGCGCGGCCTTGGTTGCGCCGCCTTGGTGGCGGAACATCCGGGCGTGCCGCTCGGTGACGGGCAGCGGCTTCGGGAGGGGATACCGTCCGGGCCGTCGTGGCGCACCGCCCGCCGTTCCGCGGCGCCGATGTCGCGCGGTAGGCATTGAGTCCGCCGGCGTCGCAGAAGGTAACCGCCGGGGAGATTGATGCTCGTTCGCGTTCACATTTCTCCAACCGGTCAGTGAAACACCGGCCGAGATCCACCCCGCCCTTTCAGTCTCGACCTCATCAAGAACCGACCCGGGACGACAATTTCGACCGCCCTTATGGATTCCCGGAAAAGGGGCGGGTCCGGTCTCCCCACGACGGTAGGCTCGTCGTACGGCGCCCGGGACCCCGGCCCTCTCCGTGTAGTTCCGTTCCGCGCAACTGAGGCTCTGCGCAAGGCGAAAGCCACTCCAGCGACGGAGGAGATGGGGCGCATGGGCCCGCATCCCGACCTGTTCGACGAGTTGCGTTTGGTCACGGCGGGCGGCGAGTTGGATCTGACGACCGTGTCGGCCTTCGCACGTGATCTGGAAGACGCCCGGCACGGCAGCGGACGGCTGTTCCTCATCGTCGATCTGGGCGATGTCACGTTCATGGACGGCAGCGTCCTGGCCCCGCTGTGCGCGACGTGGAAGGACTGTCATGAGCGGCTCGGATGGGCGCGCATCGTGCACCACCGGCCAGGCACAGGTCTCGTGTTCAGGGCCGCGGGTCTGCTGGAGCGTTTCCCCCGGTACGCCAGTGCCCAGGACGCCTGGCAGGACATACCCGCGAGCCGCGCGACGGCATACCGGGCGACGTAATGCACGGCGCGGGCCGGGCGGCGTCCCACACCGTGGTGCCGCGGCCGCCGCAGCGGGCGTGGAACGCGGAACGGTGATCAGCGAGGGCATGGCCGAGGTCGTGCGCGCGAGCGCTGGGCGCCGCGGGTGTCACGCTGTCGCTGCTGGTCGGCCCCGAGCGGTCGACCGAGCCCCTGTGGTCTCTCCCCGGACTGAGCGGGCGGTTCGAGGAGCTCCCGTTCACGCTCGGCGAGGGGCCGGGACCCGAGGCGGTCCGCACTGGTTCCCCGTCCTGGAGCCAGACTTGGACCGGGTGCGCCGCGCGCGGTGGCCCGAGCTGCTGCCGGCCGTGCGCGAGCTGGGCGTGCACGGGGTGTGCTGCTTTCCGCCGGGTATCGGCGCCATCCGCATCGGGGTGCTGGCCGTGCTGTGCGACGGGGACCGGCAGCTGAGCCAGCAGCAATACGCGGACGCCGTCGCCCTTTCGGCCATGCTGACCAGCGCGTCCCTGCACGGGGAACCTCGCGGCCAGGAGGCGGGCGTACAGGGCTTCGGCATGGGCGTGCGGCAGCCGTCGGGGTTGCGCCGAGCGGTCGTGCACCAGGCCACCGGGATGGTCAGCGTCCAGCTGGGCGTCTCCATGGAGGAGGCTCTGCTGCGTCTGCGGGCCCACGTCTACGGCAACGCGCATCCCCTCGAGGAGGTGGCGGAGGACATGGTCGCCCGCAGGCTCCGCTTCAGCGACGAATCCGACGAATCCGACGACGGAAGCGGGCCCCATTCGCCCGACGGTGGAAAGGGATGATCGGCATGGCCCGCGAACGACGTCTGGCCGAGATCTTCGTCGAGGTGGCGGACTCCCTCGTCGAGGACTTCGACGTCATCGACCTGCTCCAGCGCCTGTCGGCGCGGTGCGTCGAACTGCTCGACGTGTCGGCGGCCGGGATCCTGCTCGCGGACGCACAGGGCGAACTGCAGATCATCGCCGCCTCCGACGAACGCACCCGGCTGCTGGAGCTCTTCGCCCTCCAGCACGACCAGGGCCCCTGCGTGGAGTGCTACCGCACCGGCACCGCCCGGACCGACATCGACCTGACGTGCCCGGAGCCGACCATGGGCTGGACACGCTTCGCGGCACGAGCCCGCGAGACGGGGTATGTGAGCACACACGCCATCCCGCTGCGTCTGCGCCGCCGGGTCGTCGGCGCGCTCAATCTCTTCCAGACCACCGCGCACCGCCTCGGCGACGCCGACACCGCGCTCGCCCAGGCCCTCGCCGACGTGGCCACGATCGCGATTCTCCAGCAGCGCACCCTGGAACGGTCGCATCTCGAGAACAGCCAGCTGGAGACCGCGTTGACCAGCCGGGTCCTGATCGAGCAGGTCAAGGGTGTGCTGGCGGAGCGCTGGAACACCTCCGTCGACGACGCCTTCGAGGCGTTCCGCTCGTACGCCCGTGCCCGTCACCTGCGCCTGTCCGAGCTCGCGGCACAGATCATCTCCGGCGACGTCGACAGCACGGCCATTCCGGCACCGGCACCGCCGGGCTCACGGGGCGGCCACCTCGGCTCGCCGAATCTCTGACCGTGCTCGCCGGAGTAGGGTGAAAGATCCGGTCCACGGATCCAGGCCCCGGGCCCCGGGCCCCAGGGGAACGACGAGGTCGTCATGCAGCCCACCGAGACACCCCCGGACGGACACGCCGACGTGCGTATCGTCGCCGCCTCCCCCGAAGTCGCCCGTCAGGTCGCGGAAATTCTCCGTCACTGCTTCGCCGCCACAGAACAGCGCAGCTTCCCGGCGGACAGCGAAGGAGGGACCTGCCTCCAGCTCACCGTGGACACCACCAGCGCGGCCGAACCGGCGCGGTCCTGGCTGGAGACCAGTCGCTCCACGGGTCAGAACGGCCGTCGGACATGAGGGGATCTCCCGGAGCCGACCGTTCCGCCTCTTCGGGGAGTAGCGTGGCCTCATCGGGAGCACTTCGCGCACCGGCCTCGATGCCGGTGCCGTTCCTGGTGAGCAACGGTACCGGGCAACTGTTGACGCGCAGGGGTTCGGAGACGGGTTCGCACGATGTCCGCGATCACCGACCAGCCTTCCCCGCGCGCGGTGCCCTTCAGGGCCTCGACCGCACGGCTCGCCCTCAAACCCGTACCCCTCTCCCCCGGACAGGTCGAGCTGGACGGCGCCTGGTGGCCCCGCTCCCGTGACCTGAGCCGGGAACTCCCCGGGCTGGCCGACGTACTGGACCCGCTGTGGGGGCGGATCACCCGTATCGCCGTCAACCCCCGCCACTGGCCGATCCTCCCGCCCCGGATTCTCGTCAACGGCCATGTGGTGAAGGTCGGTTGGTTCACCTCGGAGCTGGACCCGCACAAGATCCTGCTGCTGTCCGGAACGTCGGGCCGCTGGGATCTCCTGGTGGTTCCCCCGGAGACCAACGCCCCCTCGGCCGCCCGGCTGATGGCCGCCGCGAGCGCGGGCACCGCCCCGCTGTCGACCGCGACCGCTCTCATGACCACGGAACTGGTCGACACCCCTGCCGGAGCCCATGACGCCCCCGCTGGGTCCTACGACTCCGGCACCGGGCCTGACGAACGCGTGGCCACCGCGTTGACAGGGACCGTCGCCTGACATGGCGTGGCCGTACGGTGCCGGGTTGTGCGACTCCCGAACACACGGCGAGGCACGCCGCCGTTCCGCCTCGGCCGGGTCACCCGCAACAGGCGCCTGCAACGACAGGGCAGGAACGACCGCGTCTCCGGAAGCCTGAAACAGGCCGTCGAGAAGGCCAAGGACGCCTTCAGGCGCAAGGGAACGGGACCCCGATGAGGTACGGCCGGCAAGATCGTCCAGTCTCTCCGGCACGTTCTCAGCCTCTTCGCCGACACACACTCGCACCCCGCGTCCCGGCCGGGTGCGGAGTACTCTCGACAGTACCGAGGGCATTTCGCACACCGGCTTCCTCGCCGGGTCGTTCTCGGTGAGAGATGAAACCCGGGCCGCCGCGGAGGCGGCCCGAGACGGGTCCGCGCCATGTCGGCGACCTTGAACCCAACCCTGCCGCACCCCGAGCCCGTCGCAGCCCCGGCAGCGCGTCTCGCCCTGAAGGCGAACGGCGCGTCCCGTGGGCTCCTGGACGGCGCCTGGTGGCCCCGCTCCCGGGATCTGCTGAGCGAACTGCCCGCGCTGACCGACGCGTTGCACCCCTTGTGGGGCCGCATCACGCGCATCGCCGTCAACCCCGAGTACTGGCCCGTCATCCCGCGCAAGATCTCCGCGAACGGCCACGTCGTCAAGGTCGGTTGGTTCACCCCGGAGATCGACCCGCACAAGCTGCTCCTGCTCTCCTACGGCACCGGCCGCTGGGATCTGCTGATCATCCCGCCCGAAACCGGAGCGGAGTCGGCGGCCCGGCTGATGGCTGCCGCGTCCGACCACGACGGCCCGCCCCTGACCGCGAGCGCGCTCATCACCGCGGACACCCGGCACAACGGCACCGCCACCGCCACCGCCACCGACGAACCGCTGGAACCTGACGAGGCATGGGAGTCCGAGGGCGGCGCCGCCGCGGCGCCCACAGCCGTCCCGCATCAGCCCAGTCCGCCCGACCGGTCCGGTCCGGACAGCCGTCCGATCGTCGGTATGTGAAGCGGCAGTGGCGGCCGAAGTCGACGAACGGAGGCACCATGACTCTTCCGCGGCTGAACATCTACCGGCACGACCGGGGCACGCGGGCACTGATCACCCTGGCCGGTGAGATCGACCCGGCCACCGCGCCCCAGGTGCGGACCGCCCTGGACCGGTGCCTGCACGACGGCATCACCACCATCGACATCGACCTGAGCACCGTCGGCCGCTGCGACACCAGCGGCCTGCGCGTCTTCCTCGACGCGTCGCGGCACGCCGCCGAGAGCCACACGTCCCTGCGGCTGCACCACCCGTCCCCGCAGACCGCGCGACTCCTCGCGGACACCGGCTCCGATCGAGTGCTCCTGTGACGCCCGGGGCCGCCGACCGGGCGTGACAGCCGTGACGGCCCACCGGTCGTGTCGCTGGAGGACAATGTGGTCCGGCGGTACACCGGACAGCGGAGTGATCGCCCTGATCCGCTACATGGTCACGGTGCTGCTGCTGTCCCAGCGTTTCCTCGCGCCCCTGCTGCTGTTCGTCGGACTGCTGGCGGTGCTGACCAGCAGCGACTCGGGCCCGCTCGCGGCCACCTACGGCTCGGCGGCCGGCGCCATGCTGGTGTGTGCGAGCTGGTCGACCATGGCACTGATCGGCCTCGAGGACCCGGCGCACCGCTCGGTCGTGGTCGTCAGCGCGGGCAGTCATCTGCGGGTGCTGCTCGGGTCGGTGGCCACGGCCCTGCTGTGGTGCCTGCCGCTGACGGTGGCGGGTCTGCTCCTGCCGCTGCTGTTCGGGTCCCACACCTTCACGGCGGCCGACGCCGTGCTGGGTGTGGAGGCCCAGCTCACCTGTGCCGTGACCGGCGTCGCCATCGGCGTGCTCTGCTCGCGTCCGCTCTTCCGGCACCAGGGCTACGCACTCGTGGCCGCCCTGGTCCTGCTGCTCGCGACCCTGCTGGGCAGAGGCGTCTCGCCCGTCAACATCCTGCTCGGGGATCTGCAGAACGCCTCGGACTCCGCGGACCTCCTCGGGTCCACGGGTGTCCTGCTCGCCGTCGCCGCCGCAGTGCTGGCAGGCGCGGTGGCGACCGCTCAGGCCGTCGGCCGCAGAAGGAGCTGAGACGACGCAGGAGCGGACCGGCTTCGGGTCAGGTGCCGGCCAGTGGGTTCGGCAGCGGCAGGTAGCGGGCGTCCGCCCCGTCCGCCCCTGTCCACCTCAGCAGCAGGTTCGTCTTGCCGGGGAGGGTGGGCGCGGTGAGGAGGGCGGTGGCTTCGGGGAGGTCGTGGCGGGAGATGTCGTGGCGGGACAGTTCGCGGCGGGCGGCCGGCCAGGGGTCGAAGCCCGGGTGGCGTTCGGCGAGGGCCGCGGCGATCTCACACAGGTGGTTGACGACCAGGCAGTACACCAGCCGCTCCCATCCGGCCTCGCGCGACACGTCCGGCAGCAGCTTCACGCCCTCGGCGTCCCGGAACAGCGCCTGCACGGGCGTACCGTCCGCGTCCACGGCGACCAGGGTGTTCTGCAAATGCGCCTCGAGGACGACGCCGTGGTCGGCGAAGGCCGCGAGGGCGGGCGGGACGACCGCGCCCAGGTACGCCTCCCACCAGCCCGCCGGATCCCGGGTGCCGTCGAGCGGGCTGCCCTCGAAGCCCTCCACCAGGGCGGCGGCGAGCAGCGGGGTCGCCCCGGGCAGGACATGGCCGCGCAGTCCGTCGCGGACCAGGACGGCGAGTTCCTCGAAGGCGAAGTCGGCGGTGCGGTAGCCGCGGTCGCTGAGCCAGGCGGCGCAGCCGGGGCTCGCGGCGAAGGCGCTCGCGACCGCTTCATCCGTACGGCGGAGTCCGAGCAGGTCGTGGCGCCAGAGCCGGCGGACGTCGTTCGTGATGCGGACGTCGAGACTGAACTTGAGGAAGAGATCCCGGGAGGGGGCGTACACCGTGCGGATCGCTGCCGTCGGCCAGGTCTCGAAGGCGGTCGTGCCGAGCCGGATCAGACGGCCGTCCTCGAAGGCCTCCGCGCAGGACACCAGGTCGAGCTGCCAGGGGTGGGCGGGCAGCAGCCGGTAGCCGGACGGGGCCTCGCCGAGCGCGTCGAGGGCCGCGGTGTCGCCCTCCTCGACGACGGCGTCCTCGCGCACCCCGAGCAGGACCAGCGGGAAACGGGCATGGGCCTCGGGGGCGTACGGCAGCCAGGCGGCTGCGGGACCGCCGCCGCGGGCCTTGGGCGCGGGGTGGTACGGATGGCCGGTGACCAGGCACTGTTCGGAGCGCAGATACGGGTCGGCGGGCGCCGTCGTCCGGTCCCGGGCCGTGAGCAGCGCGGCCACCGCGTCCCGGCTGTCGATCATCTCGGCGGGCAGCTCGTGGTTGGACACACCCGTGTGCCGGGTGAGTTCCTCGGCAACGAGCTTCACGAGGTCGGGGTGACCGATCCGCCGCCAGCCGCCCGCCGTGTACACCTCGGGCTCGGCGGGCCGCCGGTCGCCCCGCACCCTGAGCAGCCGCCCGCCGGGCAGCCGGTACACCGGGCGCTCGCCGGGTTCCGGGAGTGGCACGGCCACCTCGCGCAGCAGGCAGTTCAGCAGGGGCGCTGCCGCGTACGCGTCGGCGCGGCGGGCTACGGAGGTGCCGGCCGGCGGGGGCAGGAGATCCACGCGTTTCACTCGTTCTCTACGGTTCATCCGGGGCGATGACGATCAGTATGTCTGCCGTCTCCGTCCCGCTGTGACACCAGTCGTACCCGAGGAGTCCGCCCGTGCACCGTCCCCGCGCCGCCGAGGCCCGGTTCGCCGAAGAGCTGGCCGTCCTGCGCCCCGACCTCGTGGCGCGGTACGCGGCCGAGCTGCCCGGCGCCCGCGCGGCCGTGCTGTCCCGGCTGTGGCGGGGGCTCACGCACGAGCCGCTGCCCTGGGTCGCCGCGCGGGACGCGGGCCGGGAGGGGCTCACGCTGCGTCTCTCGGACGGACGCCGGCTGCGCGGCCCGCACCCTGACCCGTTCGCGACCGCCGCCCAGGTCACCGTCGTACGGCTCGACGAGGTCGTGCACGACGATCCGGCGTGCCTGATGACCGCCCTCGGCGTACCGCACGGCGCGGACTTCGCGATCGAACTCGCCGACAGCGTGGCGTCGTTGGCGCTGTCGAGGGCAGGGCAGCCGCCGGGCCCCGAGGAGTGGCCGGTGCGCGACTGGGAGTGGGAGCAGCGGGTCGTCGACGGGCATCCCTACCACCCCAACTGCCGTTCCCGGCCCGGCTTCTCGGTGGCCGAGCAGCTGGCCTACGGGCCGGAGCACCGGCCGCTGGTACGGCTGGGGCTCGTGCCCGTACCGGCCGGTGAGTGCCTGGTGACGGGGGCGTGGCCGGCCGGGATGCGGGACGGGGAGCGGCTGTTGCTGCCGGTGCACCCGTGGCAGGCGGAACATGTGCTGAAGCGGACCGTCTCCAACGGCCTGGCCGCGCATCCGCTGATGTCGCTGCGCACCCTCGCCCTGGCCGGCGGCGGACCGCATGTGAAGACCGCGCTCAGCGCCCGGCTCACGTCCTCGGTGCGGGACATCTCCGTCTACTCGATCGGCATGTCGGCGATCCTCTCGGAGTTCGCGGAGACCCTGGCGGAACGGATGGACGGCCTCCTGCACTTCACCCGCACGCTGGGGGCGGTGACGGCCGACTCGCCCGATCTCGCGGCCGTGGTGCGCGAGTCCCCCCAGGTGTACGGCGACCGGGTCCTGCCCGTGGCGGCCCTCGCCACCACCGAGCTGCCCCGATCCCCGGCATGGCTGGCCGCGTTCGCCCGGCTGGCCCTCACGACGGGGCTGCGGCTCCTGGAACTCGGCGTCGCCCTGGAGGCACACGGCCAGAACCTCCTCGTCGTCCTGTCCGAGTCGGGCGCGCCGCTCGGGCTTGTCTACCGGGACCTCGCCGACATCCGGGTCAGCCCGGCCAGACTCGCGCGGCACGGCATCGCGGTTCCCGCGCTGTCCGGGCGGATCGTCACGGACGATGTGACGACCCTGCGGCGCAAGCTGTTCGGCTCCCTGGTGGCGGGCGCCCTCGCGGGTACGGCGGGTTCGGCGACAGCGTTGCGGGGGGCGCTGGAGACGGCCGTACGAGAGCTGCCGCGCACGCCCGATCTGGCCGCGCTGCTCGAACAGCCGCTGCCCGCGAAGGCGTTGACGCTGATGCGGCTGTCGCCGGAGACGCCGGGCGACCAATGGGCGGAGCTGCCCAACCCCCTGTGGTGAGCGGCCGTTTTGGAGCCGGGCGCACCTGATCAATAGGATCCGGCGATGATCACAAGAAAACGGCTGGCGGCGGGAGTGTGCGCCCTGCTCGCCGCCCTGACGGCCGGGGTCGCCTTCCCGGTCGCGGCGGTCGCCGGTGAACCAACGGGCGGCACCGCGCCGCAGGTCGATCTCGTCCTCGACGTGAGCGGCTCGATGCGGACGGCGGACATCGACGGCGGCACCCGGATGGCGGCGGCAAAGCGGGCCTTCAACGAGGTGCTGGACGCGACGCCCGAAGAGGTCCAGCTCGGCATCCGGACCCTCGGCGCCAACTACCCGGGCGACAACCAGAAGACGGGCTGCAAGGACACCGCGCAGCTCTACCCGGTCAGCACGCTGGACCGTACCGAGGCCAAGACGCAGGTGGCGACCCTCTCCCCCACCGGCTGGACACCGATCGGCCCCGCACTGCTGAAGGCCGCCGGTGACTTCACCGACAGCGCCTCCTCCAAGCGGATCGTGCTGATCAGCGACGGCGAGGACACCTGCGCCCCGCTCGACCCGTGCGAGGTGGCCCGCGAGATCGCCGCCAAGGGCGTCGGGCTGACCATCGACACCCTCGGTCTGGTCCCGAACACCAAGATGCGGCGGCAGCTGAGCTGCATCGCGGAGGCGACCGGCGGTACCTACACCTCGGTGGAGCACGCCGACGAACTCACCGACAAGGTCAACCAGTTGGTGGACCGCGCGGCCGACCCGGTGGTGACGCCGGTGGCCACGGAGGGCGCCGGCTCCTGCGCCACCGCCCCGACGCTGAAGTCCGGGCTCTACACCGACCGCGAGGAGTTCACCCAGCAGCGCTGGTACCGGGTGGACGTCGACCCGGGCAAGGAGCTGCGCGCCTCGGTGAGCGTGGGGGCCGACCGGTCCGTGAACCCCTCCTACGGGGTGCTGCTGCGGGCGGTCACCGTGCACGGCCGGGAGATCGTGCGCGGCGAGGGTGCGGGCAACGGCCGTACGGACGTGATCTCGACGGGGCTCAGATACCCCAAGGCCGACCGTGAAGACGCCTCCGCCGAGACCGTGTGTCTCCAGGTCACCAACTCCTTCTCGGCGGCCTCCGGGGTGAAGACCACCCCGGGCCTGCCCCTCGAGCTGACCGTCGACGTGGTGGACGGGCCGTCGAACGCGAGCGACGTGGCCTCCTTCGGCCTCGGGCGCGGCTGGTGGCTGCTCGGCGCGCTGATTCTCGCGGGTTTCGTCGCCGGTCTGCTGTGGGGCTGGCTGTCACGTTGGCGGCTCGCGGTCTGGAGGACCAACTGATGCGGATCACACGCGCGTTGAGCGCTTCCCTGCTGATCCTGGGGCTGGCCGTCGCACCGGCCGCGGCCGACTCCTCGCCGACGCCGACGGATTCGGCCTCTGCGGACGGTGACGCGCCCACCCAGGCGGGCACGTCGTTCCGTACGGCGACCGAGGTCGAGCAGGGCCAGACCGCGACGGCGAGCGGCTCCACGGGCGACTATCTGTACTGGTCGTTCCCCGCGGACGCCGGACAGCGCCCCACCGTGAAGGCGACGGTGAAGCTGCCCGAGACGCACGCCTCGCAGACCTGGCAGATCGACGTGTACGACGGTCTGCGCCGCCGCCAGTCCTGCCAGTACGGCGCCCAGACGCGAACCGCCGCAGCGGACGCTCCCTCGGTGGAGGCGGACTGCACGCTGCGCACGGTCCGCGCCTGGTCGGAGACCTGGGCCAACGACCCGCTGCCGGGCACGTACTACGTCCGGCTGACGGCCGTCGGTCTCACCACGGCCGACCTGGGGCTCCCGGTGAGCGCCGAGATCCGGGTCGGCTCCAAGGACATCGGCGGTTCGGCCGCGGTGGACGGTTCGCTGGCGGAGCCGCTGGTGCCGGGCATCGCGGTGAAGTCCGAAGCGGAGAAGGACGGTTCCGAGGATTCCTCCGCCGTGCTGTCCGCCATCGAGCCCGAGGACGGCTGGTCCTCCGGCTGGTGGTCCGACCGTTGGGTGTGGACCGCGATCGGTGGCGCGCTCGCCGCGCTGGCCGGGGTCGGCGGCTATGCGCTGACCCGCGGCTCGGGACGACCCACCCGGGTACCGCCGGGAGCCTGACGGCACGACTGCGCGAAAAAGCCTGATGGCTCGACAAGAAGGCCCGCTTCGGCGGGCCTTCTTCCGTCACGCCACACACAGCGGCTTCGCGATCGCGCCGCCCCCGGCCACCTCGACCCGACCGACGCGGGTGCCGTCGGGAGCCTGATCGAGCGGGTACGCCTGTGAAACTGACGACTCGTCAAGAAAGCCCCCGCCGACGGCCTTCTCCCGTCACCCCGCCCGCAGCAGCTTCGCGATCGCGCCGTCTCCGGCCACCTCGACCCGGCCGGTCCGCACCGCGTCCGGCAGGCTCAACTCGCCGCGGCTGAGCGCCTCGCAGGTTTCGGCGTCCAGGACCAGGCGGGCGTCGGGCTCCCGGGGTGCCGGCCCCTCGCCGTACGCGGGTGCGTCCTGTGCGCCGACGTGCAGATGGAACTCCCCCTCCTCCAGCCGCACTTCGACGAGTCCCTCGCCCTCCAGCGAGCGCAGCAGCGGCAGCGCGAACCAGTGCGCGCGCACAGCGTCGGTGGGCCGTCGGTCGCCGAGCTCGGGTCCGCCCCAGGCGCCTAGGGCCTGCAGCACGGGCAGCAACTCGCTTCCGCGACCGGTGAGTTCGTAGACGTAGGCCGCCCCGGGCGGGGGCAGCCGGCGCCGAGTGGTCAGGCCGTCGCGTTCCATGTCCTTCAGCCGTGAGGCGAGTACGTCCGTGCTCACGCCCGGCAGGTCGGCGTGCAGGTCCGTGTAGCGGCGCGGGCCGGCCAGCAGTTCCCGGACGATCAGCAGGGTCCAGCGGTCGCCCACGACGTCCAGGGCGCGGGCCGCGGAACAGTACTGGTCGTAGCTTCGGCGAGGTGACATGCGACGCAGTCTAGACAAGTTGTTGGACTTTCCAAGCTCCTACTTGGTAAAACCAAGCAACACAGGTAACCGGAGAGGCAGCAGCGCATGGAGTTCCGGCAGTCGAGCAAGCTCAGCGAGGTCTGTTACGAGATCCGCGGCCCGGTGATCGAGCACGCCGACGCACTGGAGGAGGCGGGCCACAGCGTGCTGCGCCTCAACACCGGCAACCCCGCGCTGTTCGGCTTCGAGGCGCCGGAGGAGATCCTCCAGGACATGATCCGGATGCTCCCCAAGGCGCACGGCTACACGGACTCCCGGGGCGTCCTCTCCGCCCGCCGAGCCGTGGCGGGGCGCTACCAGACGCTGGGCCTGGAGGTCGACGTCGACGACGTCTACCTCGGCAACGGCATCTCCGAGCTGATCTCGATGGCCGTACAGGCACTCGTCGAGGACGGCGACGAAATCCTCATCCCCGCCCCCGACTTCCCCCTCTGGACCGCGGTCACCACCCTCGCCGGCGGCAAGGCGGTCCACTACCTCTGCGACGAACAGGCCGACTGGTACCCGGACCTGGACGACATGGCCTCGAAGATCACGGACCGCACCAAGGCCGTCGTCATCATCAACCCCAACAACCCCACCGGCGCGGTCTACCCGAAGGAGATCATCGAGGGCATCCTCGATCTCGCCCGCCGGCACGGCCTGATGGTCTTCGCCGACGAGATCTACGACCAGATCCTGTACGACGACGCCGTGCACCACTCCGTCGCCGCCCTCGCCCCCGATCTGGTCGTGCTGACCTTCTGCGGCCTGTCGAAGACGTACCGGGTGGCGGGCTTCCGCTCGGGCTGGCTGGTGGTCACCGGCCCCAAGCAGCACGCGAAGAGCTACCTGGAGGGCCTGACCATGCTGGCCTCCATGCGGCTGTGCGCCAACGCCCCCGCCCAGTACGCCATCCAGGCCGCGCTCGGCGGCCGCCAGTCCATCCACGAGCTGACCGCGCCCGGGGGCCGGCTGTACGAACAGCGCACGGTGGCCTGGGAGAAGCTCAACGAGATCCCCGGTGTGACCTGTGTGAAGCCGAAGGGCTCGCTGTACGCCTTCCCGCGTCTCGACCCCAAGGTCCACAAGATCCACGACGACGAGAAGTTCGTCCTGGACCTGCTGCTGCGGGAGAAGATCCAGGTCGTCCAGGGCACCGGCTTCAACTGGCCTGCCCCGGACCACTTCCGCATCCTGACGCTGCCTCACGCGCAGGACCTGGAGGCGGCGATCGGGCGGATCGGGCGGTTCCTGAGCGGATACCGGCAGTAGCTGGTGGTGTTGCGGGGATTCATGGTCGGGGAGAGCGGGGATGCCATAGAGTGCGGCCACTGATCCGCAGGGTCGGGGGATGGGGGGATCCCGGGTGTTCTCGTCTCGTCGCCGTGCCTCGGACACACCGTCGGCCTTACGCGTCCGTGTCGTACTGCTCGTCCTGAGCGTCGGCCTCTTCGGCAGCCCGTGGGTGCAGGGGCCCGTCCGGGACCTGTACGAGCGGAAGTTCCACATCGAGGGGTCCGACAGCAAGAACCTGCGCCGGCTGCTCGAAGCGGCGTTCGTCCCCGCCTGGGACACGTCGGACGCGCGATACGGCACCACGTCCGCACTGGTCGTGAACGACCTCTCCGTCCTGTTCCTGCTGGCGGGCCTCGCCTTCTTCCTGTGGCGGACGTCGGTCCGCGGGAAGCCGGGCCTGCTCCGCTGTCTCGTCGTGGGTGTGTCGGTCTCGGTGGCCTCCAACCTCCTGTGGTGGGGCCTGCACAGGACCTTCGTGCCCGAGGTGCCGCTGGCGCCGACCGACATGATGCTGGACTACCTGCTGCCCGGTGGCCTGCTGTTCGGCCTGGCGGCGGGCGTGCTGCTCGTGCTCCTGACCGGCGGCCCGCCGGGGATCCGGGCCAGGAGCTCCGTCGGCGCCGTCACGGCGCCGCTCCGCCGCTGGAGAGAGGGAGGGCTCGGCATGACGACGGCGCCGGTCCGCATGCCGGTCGGGAGCGCGCCGGGTGATGTCACCCGGTATCTGTGCGCCGCGGCCTACATCGACGAGAGCTTCGCCGAGCGAGTGGTGGAGGACCTCCTGGCCGACGAGGCCGGCGCCGTGGCGGCCTCGCCCGACGTCGACCTGGTGACGGTGGTACGTCACTGTCTGACGGCCCAGGAGTTGCGCCGCTCCCGCGACCTGCGGCTGACCGCGGCCTTCGCCGTACTGGCGGTGTTCGCGCCCCTGTGGCTGGTGTTCGTCACGGTGTTCCTGTCGGCCGGCCGGCGGGCCGGCGGCCGGCCGAGCCGGGCCACCCGGGGCCGGCACCAGCCCGAGGGCAGGGTGCTGGTGGGCACGGTGATCACGGCCGGCATCACGGTGCTCGTGGCCTTCGCCTTCGGTGTCCTCGTCTCGGCGCTGCCCGCCCCCGGCTTCGTGAGCTGGCTGCTGGGCGCCTATCTGGCCGGGGTACCGGCCGTGCTGCTGTCCGTCGCGGTGGTGGCGTGCGCGTACGTCACGGTCGTACGCCATGATCTCGCCGTCGACCGGCTGCTGCGCACGACCATGACCCGCGAGGCCTTCGCCCGGCAGCCGCGGCCGACCGTGCCGCGGCGGAAGTGGATGGCCGAGCGGCTGACGGCCATCAGGGAGGCGCAGGACGGGAACGTCACGGTGTACAGCGGGTTCACACCCTTCATCGGCTATGCGGAGGCCGCCTCGCAGTGGTCGCTCAGCGTGCCGCTGCTGCCCGCCGGCAACCCCGTGGCAGGGGTGCCGCGCCGCCCTGCCGACCCTGAGCCGTTCACCGTCACCGAACTCGTCGACCACGTACGCGTGCGACTGCGGGCGACCGCCACCCACGGCACGGCCGACGGGACGCCGGCGGATGTCGCCGAGTCCCTCGCCTCCCTCGTCGTCGAGGACCGGGTCTTCGCGAGCGGCACGAGTATCGGCGACGACGAGCGGTTCATCAGGACCTGGAGCCTCGCCCCGGCCGCGCGACTGTCGGCCGACGAGGTCGAGCGGATCACGGAACGTCCCACCGGGGCCGTCCGCCACTATCTGGCCGTGCATGTCCCGCTGTGGGGTGGGGACGTGGTGCCGAGCGTCTTCCTGCACTTCTCGACCACGGGACGCACGCTCCACCTGCACTGCAGCAACCACGTACTCGCTCCGGTGCGCGCCGAGTACCACGTCGTGGACCGGCTGCACGGTCCCCTCTCCCCCGCGGCGCGGCGCGGACTGCTGTTGGAGGCCGTCCCCCGCACCGGCAAGGCGTTCTACGCGGCGCCTTTCAGGGCGCTGCGGCAGAGCTACTTCGACGAGCGGCACAGCAGACGGATGACGGACGAGCTCAAGGCCCTGGAGGAGGACCCGGTCTACGACTTCGGCGCCCGGACGAGCATCCGGGAGCTGGCGCTGAGTCCGGACTACCACAACTACTTCCAGGTCGTGGACGCCACCCGGATCACGTCCCTGGTGGAACGCCACACCTTCGCCGCGATCCGTGAGTTCCTCGCCGCGCGCGGCTACGACATCGCCGACTTCCGCGCCCAGCAGCAGACCATCCTCAACCAGGGCCTCATCCAGCAGGGCGGGACGAGCATCATCGGCAACCAGGCGATCGGTACCGGCGCGACCGCCACGCAGAACGTCCCCCAGCAGCAGTCCGGTGCGGCGGCGGCGCCGGGTGCCGTCGGCGGCTCCGGCACATAGTCCGAGGAGGTCCTCATCATGGGCAACGACGACCGGCGCCAGGACCCTCCGGTCAACAACGGCGTCATGATCAGCGGCGGTACCCACTACGTCGGCAACCAGGCCGTGGGGCACGGCGCCCAGGCGTTCTCCGGCGCGGTCTCCTTCCAGCCGCAGGACGCCGAGCGTACGGCCGAACTCCTCGCGCACGTCGAGCAGTTGCTGGCGGAACACCGGGCGGCGCTCGCCGACCCCGACGCGACCGGCAGGGAACTGCGCCGCCTGCGCGAGGAACTCGACGAACCCGAACCCCAGCCGACGGTCCTGCGACGGGCCCTCGACCGCCTCAACGATTTCGTACAGCCGGTGACACCGCTGGTCGTCGCGGTGGGACAACTCGCGCAGTCGGTGCAGGGGTTGCCGGGGGTGTGAGGCGGGGGTGTCGGGGGGCGGTCGGCCTGCCTGGTCGGTGGGATCGGGTGCCGGCCGAGGTGGACGCGGCGCACGCGAAGACCGAGGGGTGCGTCGGGCTGGTGGCGTCGGCCCTTTCCTGCGCATGCTCACCGCCGTCGGCTCGGCCCGCCCCCTTTCCGGCCGGGTTTCCGGCCGGGTTTCCGGCCGGGTTTCCGGCCGGGTTTCCGGCCGGGTTTCCGGCCGGGAGCGGAACCCGGGCGGCCGGTGATCGCCGGGCGGGATGTCAGACCCCCGTCGTAGCCTTCGAAGCGGAGGGGGCAGTGATCCGTACGGTCCGTCGTGCGGCCCCTCCGCCGGAAGGAGCACGCCGTGACGCGACCGCCCACCGCCGCGCAGCGGCGTGTCATCGACGCCGCCGATCCCGTCACCGGGCGGTTGAAGGGCACCGAGGCCCAGCTGGACGCGCTGGTGAAGCGCGGGCTGGCCTTCCGGCACCCCCGGCCGCCGCACGACCATTTCCTGACCCCGGCCGGGCACCGCATCCGGGAGACGGTCGAGGAGGAGCCCGAGCGGCCCGCCGACCAGGCCACCGGCGTGTTCGCCGCGCACATCGGCGGCACCGAGGAGGCCGCGGAGAGCGGTCCGGCCCGGGCGCGTGAGGTGCACAGCGCCTGGCAGGGGCTGCTGGAGCTGCGCCGGATGACCAACCCGGACGGGGCCACGGACCGGCCCTGCGGCTGGGAACGCGCACATCTCGTACAGGCGGCCGCCCTCGCGCTGGAGGCGGCCGGGCACGCGCCGGAAGCGGGGGGCTCGTCCGGCTACCGGGTGCGCGCGACTCCGCAGCCCGAGGCCGTGGCCGTGCACGCGCCGGACGGCGAGGCGCTGCGGGCCTGCGCGATCACCCTGGAGGGGGCCGGCTGGCAGGTCGGCGAGTACACCGAACCGCGGACCAGGGCCCGGTACCTGCTGGCCTCGCCGCGCCGGGTGTAGCGGGCACATGCCAGGATCGGGTCCAGCAACTGCCGTTGCCTGAGAGGGGATTGACGCATGAGCGAACCGTATTCCGTGCCGGTGACCGTCCGCGGGTACGAGACGGACGTGCAGGGACACCTCAACCAGAGCGTGTACATCAACTACGCGGAGCACGCCCGCTGGTCGCTGCTCAAGGCCGCCGGGATCACCCAGGCCGGGCTCATCGGCAGCGGAGTGGGCCCGGTGGCCCTGGAGACCACCATCCGCTACCGGCGGGAACTGCTGGCGGGCGACGAGGTGGAGGTGACCTGCGCCTTCGAGTGGGGCGAGGGCAAGACGTTCCGCATACAGCAGACGATCCTCAAGAAGGACGGCACGGTGGCGGCCGAGATCACGGCGGTCGGCGGGATCATGGATCTCAAGGAGCGGCGACTGGTCGCGCAGCCCGTCGAGGTCTTCAAGGAACTGGCCGCCGACCCGGGCCTGTTCGGGCTGTAGCTCAGGCCGGCTCCGGTTCCCGCTCGGCGTCGTAGAGCGCCCGCGCCTCGGCGATGTAGACCCTGTTGCGCTCCGCCCAGTCGGTGAGGCGTTGCAGGGTCTCGTGCAAATCGCGGGCAACGGGGGTGAGTTCGTACTCCACCCGGGGCGGCACCGTGGGATGGACGGTGCGGGTGACAAGGCCGTCGCGCTCCAGGTTGCGCAGGGTCAGGGTCAGCATGCGGCGGCTGATGCCCTCGATGCTGCGCTCCAACTCGGTGAACCGGATGGGTCCGTGGGCCGCCGCGACGAGGATCTGCACGCTCCATTTGCCGGAGACCCTGTCAAGAACTTCCCGCACCGGACACGCGTGCGCGTTCACGACCTGCACGGTTACACCGGTGTTCCTCTGGGACATCGAGCTGCCTCCTTACACCGCTCTCCATGGTCACTGACGATGTTGCCCGTTACAAGTCGTGCACCGAAGCCCGTTGCCGGAATCCATGGAGAAAGCGGAGGCCACGCCCGCCATGACAACCGTCGTCGAAACCCCGACACGAACGCCGCAAAGAACCTACTCCCGCTGGACGGCCCTGGTCGTCCTGTGCGCGGGGACACTCATGACGATCCTGGACGGCAACATCGTCACGGTCGCCATGCCGGCCGTCCAGAGCGACCTCGGCTTCTCCGGGCCGGGCCTCGCCTGGGTGGTCAACGCCTATCTGATCCCGTTCGGGGGGCTGCTGTTGCTGGCGGGCCGACTGGGCGACCTGGTCGGGCGCAAGCGGATGTTCGCGACGGGGCTCGCCGTGTTCACGGCGGCGTCCGTGCTGTGCGGGGTGGCCACCGGCCAGGGCACGCTGATCGCGGCGCGTGCCCTGCAGGGCGTCGGCGGGGCGATGACCGCGGCGGTGGTGCTCGGCATGCTGGTCGCGCTGTTCCCCGAGCCTCGTGAACAGGCCCGTGCGATCGCGGTGTTCAGCGCGGTGGGCGCGGGAGGCGGGGCGCTGGGCACGTTCCTCGGCGGGGCGCTGACGCAGGCACTGAACTGGCACTGGATCTTCCTGATCAACCTGCCGATCGGGATCGTCGCCCTGGTGGCGGCGATTCGGGTGCTCGCCCCGGAGGCCGGCGAAGGGCTCGGCCGGGGCGCGGACTATCCGGGGGCCGCGCTGGTGACGGGGGCGCTGATGCTGACGGTGTACGTGATCGTCGGGTCCGGCGACCGCGAGCCGGCCACCACGCTGGTGCTGGCCCTGGCCGCCGTCGCCCTGTTCACGGCGTTCACCCTGCGCCAGGCCCGTGCCGCCCGTCCCCTGCTGCGGCTCCGGCTGTTCGGTTCCCGACTGCTGTCCGGCGCGAACGCCGTGCAGATCCTGATGATCGCCACCATGTACGGCTTCCAGTTCCTGGGTGCGTTGTATGTCCAACGCGTCCTCGGCTTCCGCGAGTTGCTCACCGGCACGGCGTTCCTGCCGGCGCCGGTCGTGATCGGACTGCTGATGCTGGGGCTGTCGGCGCGGACCATCGGGCGGTTCGGCCCGTACCGGGTCCTGCTTGCGGGGCTCGGCCTCATCGTCGCCGGGATGGCCCTGCTGAGCCGTGCGCCGGCCGGCGGCTCGTACCTCGCGGACGTTCTTCCGCCGCTGCTGTTGCTGTCCGTCGGGTTCGCCGCGGCGATGCCCGCGCTGACCGGGCTCGCCATGTCGGGAGCGCGGGAGGAGGACGCGGGGCTGGCGTCCGGGCTGTTCAACACCACGCAGGTGGTGGGGGGTTCGCTGGGGCTGGCGGTGCTGTCGGTGCTGGCGGCGGGTCGGACGGAGGGGCTGCTGGCCGACGGGGGCGAGGTGGTCTCGGCGACGGCGGAGGGATATCAGCTGGCGTTCCGGGTGGGAGCGGGGATCGCGGTGGGGGCGTTGGGCTTGGCTGCGGTGGTGCTCCGGCCGCGAGGGGAGGTCTGAGCCGCCTTCGCATGTGCCTCGCTGCGCCGTCTCGCGACTGCGGGTACATCGTGGCTGATCGCGCAGTTCCCACAGCCCCTTCGGGGCGCAGCCGCAGGCGCCGTGACTGCACCCGCCAGGGGCGCGGGGAACTGCGCGACCAGCCCCCACCGCCCCGCAGCCGACACACAACGGTCAGCCTCCACCCCCACCGAACGACCCCTTGTGGTCCTGGGCCCACTCCCGATACGTCCGCGCGGGACGCCCCAGCACCTCCTCCACGTCCCCGGTGACCACCGCGTTGCCGCCCTCGGCCACGAAGCGGACGCTGCGCAGCATCCCCTCCGCGGACTCCTCGCTCCAGCCCGACGCGACCAGCAGTTCACGCGTCTGGGACGGGGTCAGGTCACGGAGTTCCACCCGGCTGCCGAGCACCTCCCCCAGCGCGGCCGCCTGGTCGTGGGGGCTGAGCGTCTCGGGGCCGGTCAGGGTGTACGTCCGCTCCACGTGCCCCGGACCGACCAGCGCCGAGACCGCGATCTCGGCGACATCCCGCGGGTCCACCACCCCCTGCCGGCCCGTTCCCAGCATGTTCGGGACCAGCTCACCCGAGCGGAGCGCCGCCGCCCAGCTCAAGGTGTTCGACGCGAAGGACGACGGCCGCAGGATCACCCACTCCAGGCCGCTGCCCCGGACCGCCTCCTCGCCGTGTCCGTGCGCGATGCCGCCCAGGCCCGTCCTGGGATCCCCCGCGCTGATCGCGGAGAGCTTCACCACTCGCCGTACGCCCGCCGCCCGGGCCGCCCGCACCATCCCCCCGTCGGTGTCGGCGTCCTCCGGGCCGAACACGCCCACGAGGAGGGCGGCGTCGGCGCCCGCCATGGCCGCTGCCACGGAGTCGAGGTCGCGAGGGTGACCCCGGACCGCCTCCACCCCGGGCGGCAGCCGGTCCCCGCCCGGGTCCCGCGTGAGCGCGCGCACCTTCTCGCCGCGCGCCACGAGCCGTCGTACGACGTCGCTTCCGATGGTGCCCGTGGCACCCGTGACCAGGATCATGGCCACCACGATGGGTGCCGCACCGGTCCGGCCGATAGGAAATTCCGGCACGTTTCGCGCACCCGGACCCCCCTGCCGCGCGCTTACGGTGGAGGCGTGACCAACTCCGTCTCCGAGCATGCCCCGCGCACCCCCGACGCGCTGGGTCCGTGGATCGCCGGGATCGGGGCCCTGGACGTGGAGGCGGATCCGCGGGAGCCGTTCGTCCAGTTGCCGGACCCCTCGACCAAGGTGATCGTCCGCAGCGAGGCGCGGGGCCGGCCGACCCTGCTGGTGTCGGGACCACGCGTCCGGGCCACGTACCACCGGGGCAAGCCAGACGTGTCCTGCGTGGAGGTGCGCCTCGCCCCCGGCACGACCCGCGCGCTGCTGGGCGTCCCCGCGGTCGACCTCGTCGGGCGGATCGTGCCGCTGGGCGCACTGCCGGGCCCCACCGCGCGGCGACTGGCGTACGAGCTCGGGCGGCTGGAGCCCGAGGGCGTGGTCGCCCGGCTCGCGGACGTCCTTCCGGACCGGCTGCCCACCGCGGCCGACCGGGCACGCGCCGAACTGCTGCGGGACGCGGTCGCCGCGCTGTCCGTCCGCTCCGGTCATACACCCGGTCAGGTCAGCGAGGTGGCTCGTGAACTCGCCGTCAGCGAGCGACAGTTGCGCAACCTGTTCAGCGACGGTGTCGGGCTCTCGCCCAAGCACTACGCCCGCATCGACCGCGTCCGCGCGGTGCTGGCCCACGCCTCCGAGCTGGCCTCCGCCGAACTGGCCGCCGTCACCGGCTACTACGACCAGTCCCATATGACGTCCGACTTCCGCACCCTGATGGGCGTCCCGCCGCGCTCGTACCTCACCGGACGGCTTCCCGCTCCCCGCTCCTGCCAGACGATCGACAGACTGTGATGCGATTCCGCAGAACCGCCGCCCGTCGCACCCTGCTCGCCGCCCTCGGAGCCGGAGTGCTGAGCTCCCGGTGGCCGTCCGCCGGGGCCGCGGGCCCGACCGGGCTCGACGACCCGGTCAAGAAGGACCTCGCGATGCGGCTGGTGTCCAGCGCGGAGAACTCCTCGCTGGACTGGCAGGCGCAGTACGCCTACCTCGAGGACATCGGGGACGGCCGCGGCTACACCGCCGGCATCATCGGTTTCTGCTCCGGTACGAGCGACATGCTGGCGCTGGTCGAGCTGTACACGCAGCGAGTCCCCGACAACCCGCTGGCCCCGTATCTGGCCGCCCTGCGCACGGTGGACGGCACCGACTCCCACGACGGGCTGGACCCGGGGTTTCCCGCGGCCTGGCGGGAAGCGGCGCAGACGTCCGCGTTCCGCCAGGCACAGCGGGACGAGCGGGACCGCGGCTACTTCGACCCGGCGGTCGCGCGTGCCAAGAAGGACGGTCTCGGCACACTCGGCCAGTTCGTCTACTACGACGCGATGGTCATGCACGGCCCCGGCACCGACCCCCTGAGCTTCGGCGGCATCCGCGACCGGGCACGCAGGGCCGCGGACACCCCCACGGACGGCGGCGACGAGACGGCTTACCTGCACGCCTTCCTAAACGCCCGGGTGTGGGCGATGAAGCAGGAGGCGGCGCACAGTGACGTCAGCCGGGTCGAGACGGCCCAGCGGGTCTTCCTGGAACAGGGCAATCTCGACCTGGACCCGCCGCTCAAGTGGAAGGTGTACGGGGACAGTTACGAGATCGGCTGAGCGGGGACGGCCTCCATGGGGTGGGTGACCTCGCGTGCGTCCCCGCCCCGGCCGAGGTGGATTTGTGGCGAGTGCGAGTGAGTGGCGGTGCCGGATGGGAGGTGGTGCGAGTGGTCGTGCGGGACCGGAACGGAGACCGTTCCGGGGCGCGTGCGTCCAACACGCGCCCCGGGCACGGCCGCCATGGAACCCGGCATGCGGGGTCCACGGCTGCCGGCCGGGAGCCGTCCCTCCCGACCGGAGTTCTGGTGACGTGGTCAGCCCTGCGCGGCGATCCGCGTGAGGCGCTGGGCCTGTTCCCGCGTGGAGCGTGCGATGGCGTCCTCGTCGACGTGCAACAGGCGGCTGTTCTCGACGATCTGACGGCCGTTCACGAAGGAGGCCGTGACGGGGGCCGCCGCGCCGAAGACCAGCGCGGTCACCGGGTCGGCGATCGAGGCGTGCGCGAGGGTGTCGAGCTTCCACAGCACCAGGTCGGCGAGCTTGCCCGCCTCCAGGGAGCCGGTCTCCGCCGCGCGGCCCAGGACCTGGGCGCCGCCGTAGGTGCCCAGGCGCAGCGCCTGGCGGGCGTTGAGAGCCGCTTCCCGGTGGGCGCCGAGGCGGTTGATGAGCAGGGCGTTGCGCAGTTCGGTGTGGAGTTCGCCGGACTCGTTGGACGCCGTGCCGTCGACGCCGAGGCCGACCGGCACACCGGCCGCGAGCATGTCCGGGACCCGTGCGATCCCCGCCGCCAGACGGGCGTTGGACGAGGGGCAGTGGGCCACACCCGTCTTCGTCCGGGCGAAGGCGGCGATGTCGGAGTCGTTCATGTGGACGCAGTGCGCCATCCACACGTCCTCGCCGAGCCAGCCGGTGGACTCGAAGTAGTCGGTGGGGCCCATGCCGAACAGTTCCTTGCAGAACTGCTCCTCCTCGACGGTCTCCGAGCCGTGGGTGTGCAGCCGTACGCCGAGGCGGCGGGCCAACTCGGCGCCTTCACGGAGGAGTTCGGTGGAGACGGAGAAGGGCGAGCAGGGGGCGACGGCGACCTGGGTCATCGCGTCGAAGGAGGAGTCGTGGTGCTCCTTGACGGTCGCCTCGGTCGCGGCGAGGGCGCCCTCCAGGGTCTCGACCGCGAAGTCGGGGGGCAGGCCGCCGTCCTTCTCGCTGCGGTCCATGGAGCCGCGGGCGAGGGTGAAGCGGACGCCCGTCTCGCGGGCGGCGCGGATGATCGCGCCGGACAGGTCGCCGGAGCCTGCGGGGAAGACGTAGTGGTGGTCCATGGCGGTGGTGACGCCGCCGCGGGCCATCATCGCGAGCGAGCCCTGCGCCGCCGCGTAGACCATCTGCTCGTCGATGCGCGCCCAGGTCGGGTACAGGGCGACGAGCCAGTTGAAGAGGTTGTGGTCGGTGGCGAGGCCGCGGGTGATCCACTGGTAGTAGTGGTGGTGGGTGTTGACCAGGCCGGGGGTCACCAGGTGGCCGGTGGCGTCGATACGGCGGTCGACGTTCTCCAGGCCCTCGGGGGCCCTGCCCGCGCCGAGCGACTCGATGCGGTTGCCGGCGATGACCAGGTGCCCGGAGGCGTACTCCGTGTCGTCGGCGTCGACCGTCGCGATCGAACAGTTCTCGATGACGATGCGCTGGGCTGCTGCCATGATGCGTCTCCTTCACTGTGCGGAGTGGGCACGGCAGGACCCTGGGATTTGAGTGCCGCGGCCCGTACAGGCGGGCCGCGGGTGCCGCAGTGGGAGTTGGTCAGAGGTTGGTGAGGTCCACCGGGATCCTCGGCTCGACGCCGTCCCGCAGGACGGTCGCCTCGATCAGGCCGTAGGGCCGGTCGGCGGCGAAGTACACCTCGTTGTCGTTCTTGAGGCCGAACGGCTCCAGGTCGACCAGGAAGTGGTGCTTGTTGGGCAGGGAGAAGCGGACCTCGTCGATCTCACCGCGGTTCTCGATGATCCGCGAACCCATCTGGTAAAGGGTCTGCTGGAGCGAGAGCGAGTACGTCCCGGCGAAGGCCTGGAGCATGTGCTTCTTCACCTGCTCGTAGGACTCCTCCCAGTTGGGCATCTCCTGCGCGTCGTCGGACCAGTTGAAGCGCCAGCGGGCGGCGACCTGCGTGGCCAGGATGCGGTCGTACGCCTCGGGCAGGGTCGTGTACTCGTCCTTGACGTAGCCCCAGAACTCGGAGTTGGTCGAGTTCATCACCGTGAGGTCCTTGAGGCCGGAGACGACCTCCCACGCGGAGCCGTCGTAGGTGATCTGGGTCAGGCGGGTCTCCTGGCCCTGGCGGACGAACGAGTGTGCGTCCTCGCCGGGCGTCTCGATCCGCTCCCAGGCGTACTCCTCGATGCGGATCCGCGCGGTTCTGATCGGCTCCTGACTCGTCACGAAGTGCCGGGCGAGGTGGATGCCGAACTGCTCGGCGGACTCGATGCCGTGCTCCTTGGCGAAGGCGTACACCGTGTTCTTGGTGGTGTCGGTCGGCAGCACGTTGGCGTTGGAGCCGGAGTAGTGGACCTCGTCCATGTCGCCGCTCAGCGACACCGAGACGTTGAGGTCCTTGATGTGATGGGTGGCGCCGTCCCGCGTGATCTTGACGACTCGGTTCTCGGCCTTGCCGTACTGGTTCTGTCCCAGAATGGTGGGCATCTCTAGCTAGCTCCCTCGATATACGGAGTAGCCGAACGGGTTGAGCAGCAGCGGTACGTGGTAGTGCTCGCCCGGCTCGACGGCGAACGTGATCGCCACCTCCGGGAAGAACACACCGGCACCGCTGTCCCGATTCGCGGGGGCGTCCTGCTGCGCATCGGCTTGCTTCTTCAGGAAATACGGCTCCACGGCGAAGTCGAGCCGTACGTGGGTGGTCCCCTCCGGCAGCGCCGGCAGGTCCTTGCACCGCCCGTCCGCGTCGGTCGCGGAACCGCCGAGGGCCTGCCAGTCGGCCTCCCGGCCGGCGCGGGCCGCGAGTTGGACGGGGACGCCCTCGGCGGGACGGCCGACGCTGGTGTCCAGGATGTGCGTGGACACGGACGGGGTGGTGCTCGAGCTCATGGTCAGGCGTCCTCTTCGACGATGCGGGCGAGCCGGATACGGTTGATCTTGCCCAGCTCGGTGCGGACGATCTCGCGCTCCCGCTCCGGCGAGTTGCCGATCCGTTCCTCGACCGCGTCGCGCATCTGCTCGGCGGTGCGGCCGGTCGCGCAGATCAGGAAGACATGGCCGAACCTCTCCTGGTACGCCAGGTTCAGTTCCAGCATCTGCGCCCTGAGCTCCTCGGAGGCGCCGGCCATGCCGCGCTGCTCGCGGGCGGAGGTCGGGTCGCCGGGCTTGGGGCGGCCGATCGGGGGGTGCCCGGCCATCGCCTCGGCGAGGTCGTCGGCGGTCAGCTCGGCCATGGCGGCGTCGCTGGTGGCGTAGAGGTCTTCCGCGGTCGCGTAGGGGCGGGCGGCGAGCAGCCTACGAGCCCACGCCGTCGAGGCGCACGCCTCGAGGAGGACCGCGTGGGCCGCGTGCTCCTTGAGGACGTTGAACCGGGCGAGGCCGGGGGACGTGGAAGTCGAAGTCACGGGAGTCAGCTAACGCCCCGACGCGACATCACGTCAACACTTTGTTGAAAATTCGCGGTTACGAAACCCGCCGGGGTTCGCAGCCTACGCTTTGTCCCGGTTCAGGTAGTTGTAGACCGTGAAGCGACTCACCCCGAGGGCGCTCGCCACGGTCTCCACGCCGTGCCGTACGGAGAAGGCGCCGCGCGCCTCCAGTATGCGTACGACCTCCTGCTTGGCCTTGCGGTCGAGGTCGGCGAGCGGCTTGCCCTGCTTGCGCTCCATGGCGGCCAGGATGTGATCGAGGGAGTCCGCGAGTTGCGGCAGCCGTACGGCGAGCACGTCGGCGCCCTCCCAGGAGAGCACGACGTCGTCGGGGCCGGCCTCGTCGGGCGGGACCATCTCGCCGCCCATGGCGTCGATCAGCGGCTTGACCGCCGCGATGAACGGCTCGTCGGTGCTCACGCGCCAGCCTCCCCGACCACGTTCACCTGGAGGGAGATCCGGGTGGCGCCGGAGGCCAGGGTCCGGCGCAGCAGGGCGTCCACGGCACCGAGCACCTCGTCGGCGCCGCCTTCGGCCGTGTTGCCGAACGGGCCGACATCCACCGCGTCCAGCTCGGCGGCCTCGATGACCTCGCGGGCCACCAGCGCGTGCGCCGGGGCCTCGTCGAGGTCGAAGGGTTCGGTCGTGAACTCCACTCTCAATCGCACGCGCACAACCTAACCCGCGGTGCCGTTTTCCGTCGGGCCCTCTTGACAACGCCTTCGACCCGACGGCAATCTTCCAATAAGCAGAAACTAACTTCCACATTACGGAAACACTTGCCACGGAAGGGAGGGGCGGCATCCCATGCCCGGGTTTGAATCGAGCACAGCCGCAGACCAGCGCTTCAACGTCAACCTGTCGATCCTCTTCACGGAACTCCCGCTCCTGGAGCGCCCCGCGGCAGCCGCCGCGGCCGGATTCACCGCGGTCGAGCTGTGGTGGCCCTGGATCGACACACCCACCCCCGGGCGGTCCGAGCTCGATGCCCTGAAGAAGGCGATCGAGGACGCGGGCGTCCAGCTCACGGGCCTGAACCTCTACGCCGGCCGGCTGCCGGGCCCCGACCGCGGCGCCCTGTCCCTGCCGGGCGAGGAGTCGCAGCGGTTCCGCGCCAACATCGACGTGGCCGCCGACTTCGCCGGATCGCTCGGCGCCACCGCGCTCAACGCCCTGTACGGCAACCGCGTCGACGGCGTGGACCCGGCCGAGCAGGACGCGCTCGCGCTGGAGAACCTGGTCCTCGCGGCCCGCGCGGCCGACCGGATCGGCGCGATCCTCCTGATCGAGGCCCTCAACAAGCCCGAGTCGCCGCTGTATCCGCTGGTGAGCGCGCCTGCGGCGGTGGGGATCGTCGACAAGGTCAACGCCGCGACCGGCCTCGGCAACGCGAGGTTCCTGATGGACCTCTACCACCTGTCGATGAACGGTGAGGACCTGCCGGCGGTGATCGAGGAGTTCACTCCGAAGACCGGCCACGTGCAGATCGCCGACAACCCCGGTCGCGGCGCGCCCGGTACCGGCTCACTCCCCCTCGAAGACCTCCTCGACCAGCTGCAGAAGGCGGGCTACGACGGCTGGGTCGGCCTCGAGTACAAGCCGGGCGACCGCCCGAGCGCCGAGACCTTCGACTGGCTGCCCCGCTGACCCCCTTCCCGGAAAGGCAACCCCGACCATGAGCAACCTCCCCAAGATCGCCTGGATAGGCCTCGGCATCATGGGCTCCCCCATGTCCGAGAACCTGGTCAAGGCGGGTTACGACGTCACCGGCTTCACCCTCGAACGGGACAAGCTGGACCGGCTGGCCGCCGCCGGTGGCACCGCCGCCGGTTCGATCGCCGAGGCCGTCCGGGACGCCGCCGTGATCATCACGATGGTGCCCGCCTCCCCGCAGGTCGAGGCCATCGCGTACGGCCCCGAGGGCATCCTGGAGAACGCCCGCTCCGGCGCCCTGCTGATCGACATGTCCTCGATCACCCCGCAGACCTCGGTCGACCTGGCGAAGGCGGCCGGGGCCAAGGGCGTCCGCGTTCTGGACGCGCCCGTGTCCGGTGGTGAGGCCGGTGCGATCGAGGCCGTGCTGTCCATCATGGTCGGCGGTGAGCAGGCCGACTTCGACGAGGCCGAGCCGGTCTTCGAGGCACTCGGCAAGACCATCGTGCTGTGCGGTCCGCACGGCTCGGGCCAGACGGTGAAGGCCGCGAACCAGCTGATCGTCGCCGTGAACATCCAGGCGTGCGCCGAGGCCGTGGTCTTCCTGGAGAAGTCGGGCGTGGACCTCAAGGCCGCCCTCGACGTGCTGGGCGGCGGTCTCGCCGGCTCGACGGTACTGACGCGCAAGAAGGACAACTTCCTCCAGCGCGACTTCAAGCCGGGTTTCCGGATCGACCTGCACCACAAGGACATGGGCATCGTCACCGACGCCGCCCGCAACGTCGGGGCGGCCCTGCCGGTCGGCGCCGTGGTCGCCCAGCTGGTCGCCAGCCTGCGCGCGCAGGGCGACGGGGCGCTGGACCACTCGGCGCTGCTGCGTGCGGTCGAGCGGCTGTCCGGCGCCCAGGTCTGACCTCCGCTCCCCAAGACTCCGGGCGGCGCCGCCGCTGACATCTGTCCTGTCGCGCCCAGGCGACGGCGCCGCCCGGAAACCACTCCACCGGTTCCGACCGCGTGGACACCTGAGACTCCCTGACCGCACCCGACGCGCCCGGCGACCCGGATGTGGGGTGGTCGCCCGGTACCGGGTGCGGTCGGGGGAGGACCGCGGCGGCGTGCGAGCCAGTGCGGTGGTGAAGGTCCCGGACCCTCCTTCTTCGACCTGAGGGAAGGAGCGCGCCCCGGTTCCGTCGCCGTCGCCGCGGTCCCGGCAAGGCCGGCAGGAACACAGAGCGCCGGATACGGACGATCCCGTATCCGGCGCTCCGCCGTGCGGCGGGCACGGTCACCGGGGTGCGGATTCCGTCCGGCCGCAGGACGCTGTAGGCATGACAGCACATCCGATACGGCATCCGCATGTGGTGGTGCACTCTCCGGCACTGGACGGCTCGCGACGGGTGACCGCGGACGACGAGAATCTCGGCGTCGCCTCGCACCTGGACGACGTCGTGGAGCTGCTCCGGCTCGCCGACCTGGACCGGATCGAGGTCGAGGACGACGACATCGTGGAGTGGCAGGGCGGCGGTCCCGACGACTGGCCGGGGCTGTCCGAGCACGAAGGGCAGTGAGCGGGACTACGGCAGCGGTCGTAGGCCGGCTACGGAATCCTCAAATCAACCTCTGAACATGATTCAAGGGGCTTCACCCCGCCCCTGCCCCGGGCACATTCTCTCTGTGTGAGGCCCGCCGGCACGGGGGCGGCGGGTCCCGCGACCGGGGGACGGCTTCGGGGGAGCCGGGCACGGGAAAGGGCGGTCCCACCCTTGCGGTGGGACCGCCCTTCGGCTGTGTGCGCTGTCAGACCTCGAGCGGCTTGAGCGGCTTGATCGATGTCGGCGCGTGGGCCGGCTCCGTCGCGATCTCCTCGAACTCGACCACGTGGGAGATGTCGTTCGTCGTCGACATCGAGATGTTGGTGACCCGCTCCAGGATGGCCTCGACGACGACGGGGACCTGGAACTCGGCGGCGAGCTTCTTCGCCTGCTCCAGGGCGGCGCCCAGTTCCGCCGGGTCGGTCACCCGGATCGCCTTGCAGCCGAGGCCCTCGGCGACCTTGACGTGGTCGACGCCGTAGACGCCCAGCTCCGGGGAGTTGATGTTCTCGAACTCCAGATTGACCTGGAAGTCGATGTCGAAGGCGCGCTGGGCCTGGCGGATCAGGCCCAGGTAGGAGTTGTTCACGAGCACGTGGATGTACGGGATCCGGTGCTGGGCCCCGACGGCCAGCTCCTCGATCATGAACTGGAAGTCGTAGTCCCCGGACAGGGCCACGACCTGTGCCTCCGGGTCGGCCTTGGCGACGCCCAGCGCGGCCGGGATCGTCCAGCCGAGCGGGCCCGCCTGACCGCAGTTGATCCAGTGGCGGGGCCTGAAGACGTGCAGCATCTGGGCGCCGGCGATCTGGGAGAGGCCGATCGTGGAGACGTACCGGGTCTCCGGGCCGAAGGCCTTGTTCATCTCCTCGTACACACGCTGCGGCTTGATGGGGATGTCGTCGAAGTGCGTACGGCGCTGGAGGGTCGCCTTCTTCTCCTGCGCGGAGGCCGCCCAGGCAGAGCGGTCGGGGAGCCGGCCCGCCGCCTTCAACTCCCTTGCCACCTCGACGAAGAGCTCCAGGGCCGCCTTGGCGTCGGAGGCGATGCCGTAGTCCGGCGCGAAGATCCTGCCGATCTGGGTGGGCTCCACGTCGACGTGGACGAACTTCCGGCCGGCCGTGTAGACGTCCAGCTTGCCGGTGTGACGGTTGGCCCAGCGGTTGCCGATGCCGAGGACGAAGTCGCACTCCAGGAAGGTGGCGTTGCCGTAGCGGTGGGAGGTCTGCAGGCCCACCATGCCGGCGTTCAGCTCGTGGTCGTCGGGCAGGACGCCCCAGCCCATGAGGGTCGGGACGACCGGGGTGCCGGTCAACTCGGCGAACTCGACGAGGAGTTCGGCTGCGTCGGCGTTGATGACACCGCCGCCGGCGACGATCAGCGGGCGCGCGGAGGCGTTGAGGAGACCGAGCGCCTTCTCGATCTGGGCGCGGCCGGCGGCGGGCTTGTAGACCGGGAGCGGCTGGTAGGTCTCCGGGTCGAACTCGATCTCGGTCAACTGGACGTCGATCGGCAGGTCGATGAGGACCGGGCCGGGGCGGCCGGAACGCATGAGGTGGAAGGCCTGCTGGAAGACGCCGGGGACCTGGGCCGCCTCCAGGACGGTGATCGCCATCTTCGTCACCGGTCCCGCGATGGAGGCGATGTCGACGGCCTGGAAGTCCTCCTTGTGGATCACGGCGGTAGGGGCCTGGCCCGTGATGCACAGGATCGGGATCGAGTCGCCGGTCGCGGAGTACAGGCCGGTGATCATGTCGGTGCCGGCCGGACCCGACGTGCCGATGCAGACTCCGATGTTGCCCGGGCGGGTGCGGGTGTAGCCCTCGGCCATGTGCGAGGCGCCCTCGACATGGCGGGCGAGGGTGTGGTGGATACCCCCGGAGGCCTTGAGCGCGGCATAGAAGGGGTTGATCGCCGCGCCGGGGACACCGAACGCGTCCGTGACACCTTCGCGCTTGAGGATCTCAACTGCCGCGCGGGCAGCGGTCATTCGAGCCATTGAGTACTCCTGCTTCGGCTGTCGGATGCGTACTCCCGTCGCGCCCCGCGGCGAGCACTTCCGTATAGTGGAATAAGTTTTCTACTATCTGGAAGTAATGTAGGTGGGCGGGTGAAGACCGTCAAGAGGCGGACAACCGGGCATGCCCTGGAGGACGATGAGCCCATGCCCGAGAGCGTGTCGGTGCGCTGTCCGGTCTGCCGGCGCGAGCACCTCTACGCGGCGCCGTCTTATCCGTGCGAGTGCGGCGCCCCCGTCTGTCCCCCGTTGGACCGGCACGGCGTGCCCACGGCCGTCACCCACCAGGTGTGGGACGAGGCGTGGGTCGCCGTGGAGTGCGCGGTCTGCGGCCGCAGGGCCGAGTGGCCGCAGCCGGAGCTGGGCTGTGGCTGCGGGACGGTCCTGCGGATCGCGGTGGCCGGGGACGCCTGTCCGCGGGCGGAGCCGGACGCGGGCGCCGCCGCTCCCCCGCGCCCCGCCTTTCAGCCGATCACGATCCGCACCGCGCGCGACGCGGTCACCGTCGCCGCGCTGTATCTGCGCTGGCTCGGCTACCAGGACATCCGGCGCGCGGACCAGCGGCCGCCGTCCGGCATCGGCCTCGCGGCCCGCGGGCTGGTGGCCCAGGTGGACCCGACCGTGCGGCCGGCCTCACCGCGGGACGTGGAGTGCCTGTGGCTGACGGCCATGACGGAGTCCGCGCGGTGCGTGTACTTCTCCCTGGCCGGCTACAGCACCGAGGCCCGCACCAGCGCCGACACCCTCGGCGTCCCCCTGTTCGTCCTGGACCTGACGGGCACGCCCCAGCCGGTGAACACCCTGGCGGAGGAACTGGACGGGCCGTAGGCCGTCGGCGATTCGACCGACTGGGCAGCGCGAAGCCTGAACAGGGGCGGCGGGACGGCCAGGGTGGACGCGACCCGATCCCGCTCCGCGCTGACGCGACCGGTGACGGCCGCACCGGCTGCGGCCCGGCCAGGACCACCGCCTGGCGGGCGGCGTTCAAGGCACAGGGCCCCCACAGTCGGTGCGCTTCCGCCCCACGCACACGGCGACCAGGTACAGCAGACGGGGGGACGCGGCCCGGTCACGATCCGCGATGACGCGCGGGCCGTCGTCGCCGACGCGACCGGCGACGCGGCCGGGCTGGTCCGGGCCCAGGGTGCGGCCCGCACACCGGCCGGCCGGGGAGGGCAGGGCAGGGCAGCGCCGGGGGCTACTCCCCGGCGAACCGTCCGCCGAGAGGCTGTGCAGCGGTCTACCGTCCGTACGTCTCCCGCAGTTCCACCTTGCGCACCTTCCCGGACACCGTCATCGGGAAGGTGTCGAGGATCTTCAGCCGGCTCGGGATCTTGTAGTGCGCCAGCCGTCCCTCGCAGAAGCCGCGCAGTTCCTCGATGGTCGGCGGGTCCGCAGGGTCCCTCGGGATGACACAGGCGAGCACCTCCTCGCCGTAGCGCTCGTGGGGGACGCCGACCACCTGGACGTCCGCGATCTTCGGGTGGCCGTAGAGGAACTCCTCGATCTCGCGCGGGTAGATGTTCTCCCCGCCCCGGATGATCATGTCCTTGATGCGGCCGACGATCTCGACGTACCCGTCCTCGCGCATCATCGCCAGGTCCCCGGTGTGCATCCAGCGTCCGGCGTCCACGGCCTCCGCCGTCTTCTCCGGCTCCTGCCAGTAGCCGAGCATCACGCTGTAACCACGGGTACACAACTCCCCCGACGTGCCCCGGGGTTGGGTCACCCCGGTAGCCGGGTCGACGACCTTGACCTCGAGGTGGGGCAGGACGCGGCCGACCGTGCCGGTGCGGTGCTCCAGGTCGTCGTCCCTGCGGGTCTGCAAGGACACCGGGGACGTCTCCGTCATGCCGTAGCAGATGGACACCTCCGCCATGTGCATCTCCGCGACCACCCGCTTCATCACCTCCACCGGACACGGCGAGCCCGCCATGATGCCGGTGCGCAGGGAGGAGAGGTCGTACGTCGCGAAGTCGGGGAGGTTCAACTCCGCGATGAACATGGTCGGCACCCCGTAGAGCGAGGTGCAGCGCTCCTGCTGGACCGCCCGCAGCGTCGCCGCCGGGTCGAAGGACGGGGCCGGGATCACCATGCAGGCGCCGTGCGAGGTCGCCGCCAGGTTGCCCATCACCATGCCGAAGCAGTGGTAGAAGGGCACCGGGATGCAGATGCGGTCCTGCTCGCTGTAGGAGATCAACTCCCCCACGAAGTAGCCGTTGTTGAGGATGTTGTGGTGGGAGAGGGTGGCTCCCTTGGGGAAGCCCGTGGTGCCCGAGGTGTACTGGATGTTGATCGGGTCGTCGCAGGACAGTTCCGGGTACGCCGCCGCACGGCCGCCGCGCCCCACCAACTCGCCCCAGCTCGGGTCGCCGATGTACACGACCTCCCGCAACTCCCGGCACCTGCCGCGCACTTCGTCGACCATCGCCCGGTAGTCACTGCTCTTGTGACTGAGCGAGGCGAAGAGCAGAGAGATCCCCGCCTGGTTGAGGACGTACTCGACCTCGTGGGTGCGGTACGCCGGGTTGATGTTCACCATGATCGCGCCGATGCGGGCGGTGGCGTACTGGACGAGCACCCACTCGGGGCAGTTGACCGCCCAGATGCCGACCCGGTCCCCCTTGGCGATCCCGGACGCGAGCAGCGCGGACGCCAACTCCTCGACTTCGGCGCCGAATTGCGCGTACGTCCAACGCCGTCCGGACGGCACGTCGACGAGTGCCTCCCGGTCGGGCCAGGTCGCCACCGCCCGGTCCAGGCTGGCCCCGATCGTGTCGCCGAGAAGTGCGGTGTCGCTGGTGCCGTGCGTGTACGAGTTCACCGGAAGTCCTCCTCGCGGTACTCCGCGTCCGAGCCCGCCGCCGTGGCCTCACGCAGCTCGATCCGCCGGATCTTGCCCGACACCGTCTTGGGCAGCTCCCCGAACTCCAGGCGCCGGATCCGCTTGTACGGCGCCAGCGTCTGCCGGGAGTGTTCGAAGAGCACCTTGGCCGTGTCGGGACCGGGCTCCCAGCCCTCCGCCAGCACGACGTACGCCTTCGGGACCGCGAGCCGCAGTTCGTCCGGCGCGGGCACGACGGCCGCCTCGGCCACCGCCTCGTGTTCCAGGAGCGCGCTCTCCAGCTCGAAGGGGCTGATCTTGTAGTCGGAGGCCTTGAAGACGTCGTCGCTGCGCCCGATGTAGGTCAGGTAGCCCTCCTCGTCCCTCGACGCCACATCGCCGGTCCGGTAGTAACCGCCGGCCATCGCCTCCGCCGTACGGTCCGGGTCGCCGTGGTAGCCGGTCATCAGGCCGACCGGCCGGGCCGACAGGTCCAGTGCGATCTCGCCCTCGGCAGCGCCGGGCGCGCCGGACACCGGGTCGAGGAGCTCCACCGTGTAGCCGGGGCTCGGGCGGCCCATGGAGCCGGTCTTCAGCACCTGCCCGGGACTGTTGGAGACCTGCACGGCCGTCTCGGTCTGGCCGAAGCCGTCCCGGATGGTGATGCCCCAGGCTCGCCGGACCTGCTCGATGACCTCGGGGTTAAGGGGTTCACCGGCCGCGACCACCTCCCGCGGCGGTGTGCGCAGCTGGGTGAGGTCGGCCTGGATGAGCATGCGCCACACGGTCGGCGGGGCGCAGAAGGTCGTGACGCCGGCCCGGTCCATCTCCGACATCAGCCGGGCCGCGTCGAAGCGCGTGTAGTTGTGGATGAAGACGGTCGCCTCCGCGTTCCACGGCGCGAACAGGTTGGACCAGGCGTGCTTGGCCCAGCCGGGCGAGGAGATGTTGAGGTGCACGTCACCGGGCTGGAGACCGATCCAGTACATGGTCGCCAGGTGCCCGATGGGATACGACGTGTGCGTGTGCTCGACCAGCTTGGGGCGGGCCGTCGTGCCGGAGGTGAAGTACAGCATCAGCGGATCGTCGGCCAGGGTCGGGCCGTCGGGCAGGAACTCCTCGGAGGCGGCGTACGCGTCCTCGTAGGGCTGCCAGCCCTCCGGTACGCCGCCGACCGAGGTGCGCGTGTAGTCGCCGGGCACCTCGTCGAACTTGGCGGCGTCCTCGGCCCGCACCAGGACGTGCCGCACCCGGCCGCGCTCGACGCGGTCGCGCAGGTCGGCGGGGCCGAGCAGCGGGGTCGCCGGGATGACGACGGCACGCAGCTTCATGGCGGCCAGGGCCGTCTCCCACAGCTCGGCCTGGTTGCCCAGCATGACGAGGATCCGGTCCTCGGCCTCCACCCCGCGCTCGCGCAGCAGGCCCGCGACCCGGTCGGACCGTTCGGCCAGCTCGGCGAAGGACAGGCGGACCTCGCTGCCGTCCTCCTCGACGATGTGCAGGGCAGTGCGGTCGTTGCCCTGCGCGATGACGTCGAACCAGTCGAGCGCCCAGTTGAAGTGTCGCGGGCGGGGCCAGGCGAAGCCCTCGTACGCCGTGGCGTAGTCCTCGCGGTGCTGCAGCAGGAAGTCCCGCGCCCCGCGGAAATCCTCCGTGGCCGTCATCTTGGTGTCCTCCTCGTACCGGACCATTGCCGGGCGGCTCTCTGCCATCGTGTAATCCGTGATGCAGGTCTCACTACCCCCGAACGGGGGTGTGTGCCGCGGTGAAGGGACGAACAGGTGACAGTGGACCCGGTCGGGGCGGTGGAGATCCGGCGTGCGCTCGTTCGGCTGCGGCGCACCACGGGCCTCCCCGTCGCCTTCGGCGGTCTGGTCGAGTCGGGGCGCCCGCGGATACGGATCAGCGAGCTGAGCGGTACGGCCACCACCTCGCTCCTCGCCCTCGCGGTGACCTCGGGCAACGGCCTCGGCGGCAGGACCGTCGCACTGGCCCGGCCGTGCGCCGTGGCGGACTACTCCCTGTCCCGGCAGATCAGCCACGAGTACGACGCCGCCGTCGCCGCGGAGGGACTGCGCTCGGTGCTGGCCGTGCCGGTGGTCGTACGGCGCCGGGTGCGGGGCGTGCTCTACGGCGCCCTGCGGGACGCCCGGCCGCTGGGTGACCGCACGCTGACCGCCGCGGTGGACGCGGCCCGGGACGTGGAGCAGGCGCTGGTCGTCGGCGACGAGGCACGGGACGTGCTGGTGGCGGCGCGGGCCGAGCCCGGCCACGGTGACGCCTCCGGGTGGGAGCAGGTCCGGGAGGCTCACCTGGCGCTGCGGGCGCTGGCCCCGCGGATCACCGATCCCGCGCTGCGCGCCGAGCTGCTCGACGCCTGCGCCCTGCTGACCACCGGTTCCGGGCCCTCGAAGGGGGTCTCTCTGGCCCCGCGTGAGCTGGATGTCGTGGCCTGTGTGGCGGCCGGGGCGACGAACGCGGTGGCGGCGGAGAGGCTGGGCGTGAGTGCCGAGACGGTCAAGGCGTACCTCCGGTCGGCCATGCGCAAGCTCGGGGCCAGGACGCGTGGCGAGGCGGTGGTCGCCGCACGCCGGTCAGGACTGCTCCCGTGACAACCCGGCCGCTCCCGTAACATTCGTAGACATCTCATTCATTCGCGGGCGGTTTGAATTTCTGCATACGGAACGGGTTGTTATCTCCCTCACCACATCTTCCCGCCGAATTTCAGAGCAGCTTGCCTAATATTGGCCAGGACACGACACAGGGAGGGAAGCGGTGACCGTGCCACGCGACTTCCAGGAGCCTGCGAGATGTCGCCCCGACCTGGTCATCGGCCGGGACGAGCTGTTCGTCCAGGCCCGTGAGCAGCTGGCCCGCGGTGGCAGCGTGCTGCTGCACGGCCCGGCCGGAATAGGCAAGTCGACCGTGCTGCGGGCCCTGGCCACGGAATACGGCGAAACGGCCCACACCGTGTTGCGCTGCTCGGCCACCGAGTCGGAATCCCACCTCCCCTTCCTGGCCCTGGCCGACCTCTTCGGCCTGGTCCTCGACGACATCTCCGACAAGCTGCCCGCCGCGCAGCGCACCGCGCTCGAATCGGCGCTGACCGGCCGCGGCGAGTCCACCCTGCAGCGCGACGGCCTCGCCCTGCGCCTGGCCGTGCTGTCGGCGCTGCGCGCGCTGGCCGCCGAGGGGCCGGTCCTGGTCGTCGCCGACGACATGCAGTGGCTGGATCCGGCCAGTCTGGAACTGCTCGGCTTCGCCGCCCGCAGGCTCGGCGACATCCCGGTACGGATGCTGTGCGCGGTCCGGACCGACGGCCCTGAGTACGACCGCCATCTACGCGCGTTGCCCCCGGACAGTCTCGCCGTCCGCTTCAACCCGCTCACCCGCGCCCAGGTGGCCGCGCTGCTCGACCACCGCGGCTACACCGGCCTCCAGCGCTCCACCGTCCGGGACATTCACCGCACGAGCGGCGGCAACCCGTTCTACGCCCTGGAACTCGGCCGCGCCCTCAGCGAGAACCCGACCCCGCCCCGCCCCGGCGAGCCCCTTCCCGTGCCCACCTCCCTCAGGGCCCTGGTGCTCAGCCGTCTGCAGATGCTGTCCGAGGAGGCCCGGCGCACCCTCCTGGTGGCGAGCGCGGGCGCCCGTCCCACCCCGGCCCTGCTGCACGCGGCCGGCCGCGGGGACGCCGAGGCGGAGATGGCCCAGGCGGCCGCACTGGGCCTGCTCGCGACGGAGGCCGAGGGGCCCGCCGTACGCTTCGCACATCCGCTGATCTCGGCCGCGCTGTACGCGGAGGCACCCGCGCAGGAACGGCGGGACGCGCACCGGGCGCTGTCCACGGCCGCCTCCGACCCGATCGAACGTGCCCGCCACCTGGCCCTCGCGACCATCGGCACCGACCCGGAGGTGGCCGCCCGGCTCGCCGAGGCCGCGGCGCTGGCCCGGGACCGGGGCGCGCCCTCGATGGCCGCCTCCCTCGGGCTGCTGTCGGCCCGGCACACCCCGGCCGACAGCGTGCCCGCTCCCGACGTACGGCGGCTCGCGGCGGCCGAGGACGCGATCACCGCCGGCGAGCTGGACCTCGCCCGGGACATCGCCCGGGACGTGCTCACCCGGGCCACCGTGCCCGCGGACCGGGTACGGGCCTGGATCATCGTGATCGACACCGCGGGCCACGCCATGACGGAGGTCGACGCGGTCTTCCCGCAGGCGCTGGCCGACGCGGGCGACGACCCGGAGCTGCTCGCCCTGATCCGCTACCAGCTGGCCTGGCGGGCGCTGCTCGTCGAGGGCGACTTCGACGAGGCCCGCGGGGAGGCCGCGCGCTCGGCGGCGCTGGCCGCGCGGGCCGGCGACCGCTACAACGAACTGATGGCGCTGTCCTTCCAGGCCCAGCTGGAGACCCTCATGGGCCATCCGGACGCCCCCGCGACCATCAAGCGCGCCTTGAAGGAGCCCCAGGACCCGCGGGTGGCCTGCCACCACAACGGGGCCGGGTACTCCCGTTTCCGCTGGCTGATCATGAGCGACCAGCTGCCCGAGGCCCGCGCGACGGTCACCGCGCTGCTGCGCGAGGTGCGGCGGCGCGGTTCGGTCGAGAGCGAGGTGCACTTCCTGCGGGGGGTGGCCGAGACCGAACTGCGCTCAGGACACTGCGGCCGGGCCCTCGACCTGGCCCGGGAGAGCCTGATGATGGCCCGGGACACCGGGATCGGCGAGGTGGCCTCGGCCGTGCTCGCCTCCATCGCGGAGGCCTCGGGCGGCAGTGTCGAGCGGGCGCTCGAACTGGCCCGGGAGGCGGTCGATCACGCCGAGGAGAACGGCGACCAGATGTACGAGTCCCGGGGCCTCGCCGTCCTCGGGTACGCGCAGCTCGTCGCCGGGGACCCGCAGGGCGCGGTCCGTTCACTGCGCCGGGTGCGCGAGCTGGAGCACGGGCTCGGCATCACGGACCCGGCGCGCGGCCGCTGGCAGGGCGACCTCGCCGAGGCCCTCGTACGCATCGGGGAGAGCGGCGAGGCACAGGACGTCATCGACGAGACGCGGGTGAACGCGCTCCGGCTGGGCCGGGAGAGCGTGCTCGCCGTCCTGGACCGAGCCGAGGCCCTGGTGCGGGCGGCGCGGGGTGAAGTCGACGCGGCGCTGGTGCAGTTGACGTCGGTGCAGGATCGTCTCGCCAAGCTGGGGTACGGCCTGGAGGAGGCCCGCGCCGCCTTCGCGCTGGCCCAGTTGCGCACCCGAAGGCCCGGTCCGACGTCGTACGACGAGGCGGCCCGGCTCTTCAGGCGCTGCCGGGCGCTGCCGTGGCTGCGGCAGGTGGAGGCTGCCGCGTTGGCCCGGCCGGCCGAGCCGGAGCCCGCGCACTCCGTCGCGCCGGACGGGCTGGACAGCCTCGAAGGGCTCGCCTCGATGGAGCGTCAGGTGGCGGCGCTCGTGATGGAGGGCGCCACCAACCGGGAGATAGCCGCGCGGCTGTTCATCAGTGTGAAGACGGTCGAGGCCACGCTCACGCGGGTCTACCGCAAGCTCGGGATCCGCTCCCGGGTGGACATCGTCCGGCTGGCTGCGGGCCGCCGACCGTAGCCGAGGGGTCGTCAGAACGGCTGTCTCCGGGGCCGACCGAGGGTTTTCCCTGCCCAACTCCCTTAGGGGGTTCCCTCATTGGGAAGGGGAACTTCCGCGTTCTAGCTTATGAACGTGCCGCTCGCCCGGGCATACGGGGGTCGGTCCCGCGACCCCCGTGCACCCCCACACCCGCGCGACCCCCCACCGGCAACCCTGAGGAGACTCACCGATGTTCGGTCTCACCCGTGCGAAGAAGGCCGGCGCCGTGGCCCTGGCGACCGCCGCTGCCGCCGCCACTGCGTTGCTCGGCGCCCCCAACGCCGTGGCCGCTCCCCAGCCCATCGTCGGCGGTACGACGACGACCACGACCTCGTACCCGTTCATGATGCAGATCACGGACGCCTCGCAGAACCAGTTCTGCGGCGGCACCCTGGTCTCCGCGACCAAGGTGGTCACCGCGGCCCACTGCATGGTCGGCGAGACCACCAGCAGCGTGAGAGTCGTCGGCGGTCGCACCTACCTGAACGGCACCAACGGCACGGTCAGCCGGGTCAGCAAGATCTGGATCAACCCGGACTACACGGACGCCACCAACGGCGACGACGTGGCCGTGCTGACCCTGTCGACGTCGATGCCGTACACGAAGGCGTCGTACGTCTCCGCCTCCCAGACGAGCGTGTACGCGGCCGGCACCACGGCCCGCATCGTCGGCTGGGGCACCACCTCGGAGAACGGCAGCTCCTCCAACCAGCTGCGGACCGCGACCGTCCCGATCGTGTCCGACTCCAGCTGCAAGAGCTCCTACGGTTCGTCCTACGTGGCGAGCGACATGGTTTGCGCCGGATACACATCCGGCGGCACAGACACCTGCCAGGGCGACAGCGGCGGTCCCCTGCTCATCGGGGGCGTCCTGGCAGGGATCACTTCATGGGGAGAGGGCTGCGCGCAGGCGGGGTACCCGGGTGTCTACACCCGGCTGACCACCTTCTCCAGCCTCGTGACCGCGCAGGTCAATTCGTAGGTCCCCAGAGGTTCTCCTGAGCATCGGCTCAGGTGAGAGACCGGGGGCGTTGCGGGCCACCACGAGCGGCCCGCAGCGCCCCCTATCCATGTGCGCGACCCGGTGGTCACGCGATCACGGTCCCGAACCGGATGTCGTACGGCGTCCCCGGGTGCAGCGTGGCGAGCATCCGCTCCCCCTCCGCCGTGAGGTCCGCCCGCTGGGCCTTGGTGAGGCTGCCGAAGGGCTCGATGACGAGGGCGTCGCGCTCCAGCTTCCACACCCCGGCCAGGAAGCCGTCGACCAGGAACGTGCGGTACACCAGGTTCCCCACCCAGCTGCGGCCCCAGTACTCGGGCGGCACCACACGGCTGCGGTCGGCGTGGGAGAGGAGCAGGTTGTCGAACTCGGGCAGGAAGCGGGGCGGGGCAGGGGTGTCGGCGTCGGAGCGCGGGGCGTCGGGGAGGTCGAAGAGTTCGACTCCGTTCTCGTCGCGGAAGGTGAGCAGCCGGGGGCGCAGCCGTTCGAAGGTCTCGCGCAGGCGGGTCAGGCCGGCCCAGGTCTGCATGTCCTTGACGGAGGCGGGGCCGAAGGCGGCGAGGTAACGCAGGACGACATCCTCCGGCGCGGGGGCGGGTTCGGCGGGGCGGCCCAGCCAGTGCTCGGCCGTGGTGAGCGCGACCTGGCCGCTCTTGCCCCACAGCCCGCGAGGGGTGACCTGGACGAGGGGGAGCTTGCAGCGGGCGGCGATGGCGAGGGCCTGCGGATCGGCGTCCGGCCACTCGGCTACCAGGGCCTCGCGCAGCTGCTTCATGGTGCGCGGCTCGGTCTCGACGAGCTCGCGGGCGAGGACGGTGAGGCGGTCGAGGTCGACACCTTCGAGTCCCTTGCGGAAGTGGGTGAGTTCGCGGTCCCGGGCGGGCTGCACGAGCGGCCGCAGGGTGAGGCAGTCGTCCGCGGTGTGGGTGTGGATGGTCGAGCGCATGGTGACGATCCGGACCACCTCGCGGTCGGCCAACAGCTCCGAGAGCGCCTCGGGGGTGAACCCGTCGAGGCGGGCGGCGAGCGCGTAGTACGGCGGCTTGACGTTCTGGGCCTGGAGGCCGAGGAGGTGCCCGACGGCGGCCTTCGCGGACAGGCTAGACCGGTGCAGGAGCAGCTGCCGGTCGAGGGTCGCGCGGTTGAGGGCGCGGGTGCCGAGCACGGGGGCCGACGCGGTCGTCTTCGTCATGGGAAACACGCTAGGGGTGCTTGCGGACAGCCCCTGTCCGCAACTCTCGCCGTGTCCCCGCACAGTCCTCCCCAGGATGTAATTTGCCCCGTATACCCTGCTCTGTGATCACGCCGACATCGGCTCGGCCCGAGAGCGAGAGGCAGCCACGATGTCCGAGCGACGCGCTCGCCCCGCCCCGAAGAGCTCCACCGCCAAGGCGTCCGCCGGCTCCGCCGCAAAGGGCTCCAGGAAGTCCGCCTGGCGCCGCGCCCTGACCCCGCCTTCCGCACCTCCGGAGACTCAGCCACCCGGGGGCGAACGACCCGCCTCCGAGACGGTGGAGCCGCCGAGCATCGTCCAGGCGGCCCTCTACCGGGACGGAGTGCGCGTGTCCTCCCCCGCGACGCTCGCGGAGACCTTCCGCGAACTGCGCGAACAGCCCTCCGGCATGGCCTGGATCGGCCTGGCCCGCCCCACAGAGCACGAACTCCTCTCCCTGGCCGAGGAGTTCGACCTGCACCCGCTGTCCGTCGAGGACGCGATGGAGGCCCACCAGCGCCCCAAGCTGGAGCGCTACGGCGACACGCTCTTCGTCGTCCTGCGGGCGGCCCGCTATCTGGACGCCCCCGAGGAGGTCGACTTCGGCGAACTGCACGTGTTCGTTGGCCCGGACTTCGTGATCACGGTCCGGCACGGGGCGGCGCCCGACCTGTCGGCGGTGCGCGCCCGCATGGAGAAGACACCCGAGCTGCTGAAGCTGGGGCCCGAGGCCGTGCTCTACGCCATCCTGGACGCGGTGGTCGACGGCTACGCCCCGGTCGTGGCGGGCGTCCAGAACGACATCGACGAGATCGAGACGGAGGTCTTCCGCGGCGACCCGGAGGTCTCTCGCCGCATCTACGAACTCTCCCGCGAGATGGTCGAGTTCCAGCGCGCCACCCGCCCCCTCGTCGGCATGCTGCACGCCCTGATGGCCGGCTTCACGAAGTACGGCACGGACGAGGAACTGCAACGTTACCTCCGGGACGTCGCCGACCACGTCACCCACACCAGCGAACGAGTCGACGGCTTCCGCCAGGCCCTCGCCGACATCCTCACGGTCAACGCCACCCTCGTCACCCAGCAACAGAACGCGGAGATGCGGGCGTTGGCGGAGGCGGGGTTCGAACAGAACGAGGAGATCAAGAAGATCTCGTCGTGGGCGGCGATCCTGTTCGCTCCGACGCTGGTCGGGACGATCTACGGGATGAACTTCGACCACATGCCGGAGTTGCACTGGCTGTTCGGATACCCCTTCGCGATGCTACTAATGGCAGGTGTATGCACCAGTTTGTACGTCATCTTCAAGCGGCGGGACTGGCTCTGAGTAAACGGCCCGCAAACGCCGACAACCTCCCGCGGCAGGACCTACACGGGTGGCCTGGACGGCTTCCGCCATCACAACGACCTGCTCAGCTCCGACGACATGATCCTCACGCCGGCCGCCATCACCTCCGTATCGGGTGGCGGAAAGGTCGTCGCGGTCTCCGGGCACACGGCCGCGGACCGGCAGCCGTGGCTCATCGGCACGACCGTCGTGGTGTTGGTGCTGGTGCTCGGAGCCGCGATCGGCGCGCGGGTGGCCCGTCGGCGTACAGCGGAGGTATGCCGATGACCGGCTCGCCGAACGAACCGGGTGCGGCGGAACTCCTGCCCGAGGAGCCCGAGGAGGAGTAGGTGGAGGCGGACGCCCGCAGGCCCGGGGTGATCACCGTGGCGTTCTGGCTGTTGATCACGTCCGCGGTGCTCTGGGTGTTGGTCAGCGGGAGCGACGACCCCGCCGAACAGCAGGGGACCGCTGCGATCCTCTGCGTCTACATCTGGTCCGCCGTACGCGTCCGTCGCGGCCGGTGGACAGCCAGGATCGTCGGCACGGCCGCTGCCGTCCGGCTCCTCGTCGTCCTGGGTCCCGGGCGCAGGGCTTCATGGACCCGGCGTACCCGTACGGGCGGGAGTACGCCGTGTTGGACATCATGGCGATGGTCCTGACCGGCATCGGTGTGGCCCTTCTCTACGGCCGTCGAGGCACCACGTACTTCTGCCGGCGGCCATGGTGACGGCGTCAGGCGGCGTCGATCAGTGCCAGGTCCATCGGTACGAGCGTGGTCGATGCCAGCAGGGCCCGGATCAGGTGGTCGTTGAGCGCGTTGCCCACCGGCTCGCCGATCTCCTCGCGGGTCAGCCAGGGCACTCCGTCGCGGGACAGCCGGGTGCGCACGCCGTTGACCAGGTGCTCGACGCGCTTGTCCGTCCAGCCGGCACCGGGCTGCACCTCGGCGAGTTCGGCGGCGGTCTGCCGCCAGGTCAGCGGCTGTGGCCGGGGTTCGTGCAGCAGGTAGCGCCGGCCGAGGACGACGAGGGCGAGCTTCTCCTGTTCGGTGAGCGCCCATACCCGGGGCGGGCGGGTGACGTCCTCGTGCCGGGGCGGCGGCCGGTCTCCCTCGGGGCCGGTGACGAAGACCTCCAGCAGGTGCTCGCGCCCGTGTGACCCGCCGACGAACAGCGGGGTGTAGCCGGTGTCGAGCGGCAGTGGCTCCTCGTCCCGGAACAGCAGCCGGGCCCCCGGACAACGGATCGGCAGCCGCCCGGAGTTGCTCACCCACCAGCGGCCGTCCCGGTGCGTGAGCGTGCCCTGGTGGCGACTGACCTGCGGGTCGTCCTCGCCGAGGCAGACATGCACCTCGGGGCGGTTGCGGCCGAACAGCACCTCGCGGCCCTCCCCCGGCCCCAACGTCATACCGCCGGTCAGCGCGAGCGCGAAGACGGTGCCGGGCAGCGGTGCGGACGCGCCACGGGCGAGGCTCCCATGGGTGGCGGGCAACCGCCTGGCGCCTGTGCCGCGGGGAGTTCCCAGCTCCGTCATGTCACGCCTCCGGCAGTCGCTTCGCGATGTTCCGCACGACGACGGCCGCGAACTCCGCCGCGCTGTCACACAGTTGCCGGTCCGGCTGCGGGGCGTACACGGTCAGCTGGACCAGTTCGGTCGTGCGGTCGCCGACGGAGTCCGTGTACGTACGGTGCGGTGTCCGTACGGTGCAGCTGTCGTCCTCGGCCTCGTCCGCCACGTAGTAGCTCCGCGTCCCGGCGACGTCCACCGCCGTTCCGTCGTCGGCGTCCAGCGAGTTGTCCCGGCTGAACTGGATCTCGACCTCGCGTTTGCCGTCGTCGCTGGACCAGTCGCAACTCCAGGAACCGAAGCCGCGGTCCCGGTTGTCCGCGTCGACGCCGGGCAGCCGCTTGAGGGCGGTGGAGTCGAGCAGGGTGCAGGTGTCCAGCCGGGCCAGGGAGTTCGCGGCCGGCGACGACGAACGCCGGGGCACCGGGCCGTCGGCCAGCACGCCGACCACGCGGTCGGTGGCGGCGTCGGCCATCTGGCACGGGTCCGGCGCCACGGCGCCGAGCTGCTTCCCGATGACACGGATCTGCTTGCCGTCGGCGGTCAGGACGGCCCGCTCGCAGGCCCTCCCGTTCCGTTTGAGGGTCACGACCGTAAGACCGGCGGCGAGGTGGGTGGATTCGATGTCGTCGAAGTCGTCCCGGTCCGCGTCGAGGTTGACCTGGACGTCCGCGTTGTCGTCACCGCTGTTGTTGCGCACCAGGACGTCGCAGCGGTCGAACTCCCCGTAGTCCGGGGCGAGTACGGTGCCGCCGAAGCGGCTCAGCGAGGCGGCGTCGAGCAGCCCGCAAGGGTCCGCCGTACGCTCGTCGCCGATGGCACCGACCGGCGCCGTGGCCGAGGGTTTCGCGTCGGTCGCGCCCTTACGGCCGCCCTCGTCTCCTTCGTCCTTCGAGGCCCACGGGCCGAAGAGAACCAGCCCGGCCGTGATCGCGGCCGCCGCGGCCAGCGCCACCGCCGTGATGGCCAACCGGCGTCGACGTGGCGGCTGTTGCGGCTGCGGCGCGAAGGGTGTGGACTCCTGCGCTCGGCGGACGAGTCGCCGAAGCCGGAGGGTTGGGGACGTGAAGTCCCGCATACGGCTGTCGTTCAACTGCTCCGCTATGTGCGGGGGCGGTGGCGCGGCGCGCGTCAGCAGCCTCTGCGCCTTGGCGGCGTCGGGCCGGCGCCGGGGCTCCACCTCCAGCAGGGCGGTGAGCGGCCCCTCCAGCGGGCCGGCCCGGTGCGCGGGCTCGATGTGTCCCTCGACGGCCCGGGCCAGGTAGGCCATGGGGTGTTCGACCTCGCCGTACGGCGACCGGCCCTCGACCGCCATGAACAGGGAGGCGCCCAGGGAGAACACGTCGGACTTCTCGCCCGCGGGCAGCCCCTTGGCCAACTCCGGGGCCAGATAGCGGGGTTTGCCGCGCACACCGCTCGTCCCGCTGTGTGTGACGTCGCTCCACAGGGCCCGCGAGATCCCGAAGTCGGTCAGTCTCGCGAAGCCTTCGTCGGTGACGAGGATGTTCTCCGGTGTCACATCGCCGTGCACCACGCCCTCGTGGTGGGACTTCGCCAGCGCGGCCGCGATCTGGCAGCCGATCGACCCGGCCGCCTCGGGCGTGAGCGGACCGCTCTCCGTCAGGATCTGCGCGAGGCTGCGCGAGGGGACGTACTCCATGATGATCCAGCAGGTGGCGCCCTCGTCGACGAAGTCGAAGACGCCCACCATGTTCGGGTGGTGCAGCCGCCCGGCGTTGCGCGCCTCGCCCATGAGCCGTCGCGTGGCCCGATCGTCGTCCAGGCGTGCGCACTTGACCGCGACCCGCCGTTCGAGCCGCTCGTCCCAGGCCAGCCAGACGACGCCCATCCCGCCTCTGCCGATGGGCTCCTGCAAGAGGTACCGGCCGGCGATCTTGTCCCCGGCCTCCGGCGTCACCAGCACCGACCCGCCCCTCGCCCCACCGCCAATGGTCCTGCCAGACGACGGAGTGTACTCAGCCCGCACCTGGCGGTGATCTCTTTCACCGGACTTCGCGCGGACCCGCCCAGAACCCCCACAGCACGGCCGGTTCACGGTCCGCCCCGGGACCCCTCCCGGGAACGGCGCCGCACCATGCGGGCGCCGGACCTGTTCGTGACCGAGACCGGGGGAGATCAGGATGAGCGACCCGACGTACGCCCTGCCCACCATGCCGAGTACCGCGCCCGACGAGCCCAGGGCACCCGACCCGGTGGCCGTCGCCCTGGGCAATGCCTCGCTGCTCGGCGTCGGCTATCTGATGCTGCGGCGACGCCGGCTCGCCCTCGCCGCCGTGGTCGGCAGCGCCGTACTCGTCCTCGGGCTCGTCACGACCGCCTCGCCGTCGTACGAGGTGGCCGTGCTCGTGTGGTGGGCGACCGTGGTCGTCCACGGGTGGTTCCTGGCGCGCGGATGCGGCGGCCGGGGCACGAGGCACAGACAGCGCCTGGTCCCGCTCGGCATTACGCTGCCGGTGCTGCTGGTGGTGGGGCTGTTGCGCTTCGACGCGTTCAGGATCGGTCGGAGCGTCACCGAGGCACGCGAAAGCGGCGATTGCGCACGGGTGTCGACCGCCCAGGGCAGGGTGTGGTTCGGGCACCGCGTCGCCGACGCCCCGCTCACCGCCCGCGGTGACGAGGCCGTAGCGGCGTGCGACCGGCTGCGGACGGCACGGGCCGAGCTGAGCACGGCGCTGACCGGGGACACCGAGGCCCTGGCGGACGGCTTCGGCACACTCGCCTCGGTGCTGGCAAAGGGCGGCAACGAGAAGACGGTCGAAGCGACCTTGAACGGATTCCTCGGCAGGCTGCCCGCCAAGGACCCCTGCGACACCGCCGCCGTCACCGACTGGCTCCGCGACCGGGGGCGGAGCCACGACGTACTGGACCGGGCCGCCGACACGGCCGCGCTGACCGCGCCCGCGGCACTCGTCGGATGCGGTGACGACCTCCTGGCGGACGACAGTTGGGAGGAGGCGCGCACGTACTACGAGCGGCTGCTCGACCGGTATCCCGGCAGCGGCCTCGCGGACCGGGCCCGGAAGGGAGCCAGGAAGGCCACCCTGAGCGTCGAGTTGGCGAACGTCAGCAACCTGCTCTCCGGAGAGGCCGGCACACAACCCGAGTACTGCGCCGACCCGGCGAAGTACAGCGGCGCCAAGCCCATGGGCAAGGGCACCAACCCCGCGCTGTTCTACGCCTCCGACGAGGACGGCACCACCTCCGGCTACCCGAAGCAGTTCCCCGGCTCCTGGAAGGCGGACGATGCCGCCGACGCGGTGCTGGTGGTCTGCATGGGCGAGGACACCTTCGGGGATTCCGTCGAGACCTGCCCGTACCGGAGCGAGTCCTCCGGTGCCGTCGGGTACGTGAGCTTCCACAAGATCGAGATCCCGGTGAAGGTCTACGAGCTGCGCACCGGCAGGCTGGTCGCCGACCGCAAGATCCAGATCAGCGGTACGAGCTGCCCCTCGACCATCTTCACCGCGGAGAGCACGGTCTCGATGTACGTCGACCCGTCCAAGTCCGATGTGCGGTCCGCCTTCCGCCCGCTGGTCGTCCGGTGAGCGGCGGCGCGGACCGTGGCTTCGGCGGGGTCATCGCCGGACGGTACCGGCTCCAGGAGCGGCTGGGCTCCGGCGGTGGCGGACACGTGTGGCTGGCCGAGGACGAGGACCTCCAGGTCCGGGTCGCGGTCAAGGAGATCGCCGTTCCGTACGAGAACGTTCCGTACGAGTCGCACGGACCCGGCGACGACCCCGTCCACCGCGGGCGCAGGGAGGCGCTGAAGGCGGCGCAGCTGCGCGAGCACCCGAACGTGATCACCGTGTACGACGTGGTGGAGGACGACGACCGCCCGTGGATCGTGATGGAGTACCTGCCCGGCACCCGGGATCTGCGGGCCGTGGTGGAGGACCGCGGGCCGCTGCCGAGCGAGGAGGTGGCCGGGATCGGGGCGGCCACCCTCGACGCGCTGTCCGCCGGGCACCGGCTCGGCATCATCCACCGGGACGTGAAGCCCTCCAACGTCCTGTTGGCGCCGGACCCGTCCGGCGCCGCCGATCGACGGGTCCTGCTCACGGACTACGGCATCTCGCTGTGGCCCCGGGAGACCCGGGTCACCCGGAGCGGCATGGTGGTGGGCACCCCGGGCTACCTGGCGCCGGAACGACTGTCCGGCGGCGACGCGACGGAAGCAACCGACCTGTTCTCGATCGGTGCCACTCTCTACTTCGCTGTCGAGGGCGCCTCCCCCTTCGAGCGGGACACGCTCGACGCCTCCCTCATGGCGGCGCTGACCGCGGAACCCGCCGTACCGCAGCGGGCGAGCGACCCGCTGAGCCGCGTGATCATGGGGCTGCTGGCCAAGGATCCGGCGGAGCGTATGCGGGTGGAGCAAGCGCGTGAGCTGCTCGCGGAGGCCGGGGGAACCAGGACCCCTCGGACGCCGCTGCCCCCGCTTCCCGGAACCGCCCGGGAGAGGACCGGTTCCAGCGCCGGTGCCACCGCCGCGACCGGCTCCAGGAGCGCGTCGGGAAGCGTCTCGGGCGCTGCTCGCCGAGCGCCCGGCCTGCGAACGGCCGTACTGCTGACGCTCGTTGCCGTGCTGGTGGGGGGCGGCGGATTCGCGCTGGGTGCCGCCACGTACCCGACGGAGAAGGCCGGGGTGAAAGGGCCGGAGGCCGGCACGAAGGTGGCCGCGAGCCCTTCCCCGACCGTGACGCGGAACGCGTACCCGTACGGCCGGCGGGCGGGGCTGCGCGAGGAGCTCGCACCGGGACAGTGCGTCGACGCCGAAGGGAAGGACGGGAAGTTCAAGGAGCTACCCAAGGTGAAGCTCGTCGACTGCTACGACGACAATCCCGACGGCCAGGTCATCACGGCCGTCGCAGCCGACGGCCCGCGGGCGGTGCGGGACGAGTGCACCCGGCGCACCGCCAAGCTGCGGGCGACCATGGCCGACCCGGTGCTGTACGTCCTCACGCCCGGGACCGGGCAGAGCGAGCCGCCGCCCTCGGCCTGCCTGCTCTTCCTGAAGAACGCCACCGCAGGCGGCCCGCTCGGCGACTTCCGCAAGTTCGGCAACGAGGTGTACGTCACGCAACTGGGCCCGGGTGACTGCATCGACACGCGGAAGGACGAGGACGACACGTACACCAAGACCCTGGTGAACTGCGGCGGACCGCACGACCAGCAGATGGTGGGCTGGACCCGGGCCTCGGGCGACGGCTCGGCGGACAGTGTCGACGCGGGAGACCTCTGCGACGAGAAGTACGGCGTCAACTGGGCCCGTGGCCAGGGACACGAGATGTGGGGCTGGTACTCCTCGGACGAGGAGTGGGACGCCGGGTTCCGGTGGGTGCTGTGCGGCGTGGGCCGGGAGGACGGGAAGAGCCTCCCCGGAGGAACGCTGAAGTCGGCGTACTGACGTGCCCGCAAGAACACCGGCGCCATCGACGCCGCTTGACGGGAGACGGGGGCCGGAACTCTTCCAACCCGCCCCCGACCGCTCCGGTTCGACCGCTCCGGTTGCTACCCGACGTCCTTCACCGAGGTCGGCCCCAACTGCTTGGCGCCGGCGTACTCCGGCATCGTCATGGGCTTGTCGAACAGGAAGAACGACTGGTTCGTGCCGACCGTGAACTCCATGTACGCGCCCGTCGTGGCGTCGAAACCGTAGTAGGCGTTGCAGGTGGAACCCGACGTGTACGTGCCGTCCATGCCGGGCTGTGCGAGGACCGCGACGCCGTTGGAGGAGGACTCCACCCTCTCCGTCGGAGTGAGCATCTTGCAGCGCGGCACCGGCAGGCCCTTCATGATGAAGTACCCGTACTCGCCATTGGCGTTCTGGATGTAGACGTACGAGAGTTTGCCCCGCTTCCCCCACGTTTTGATCCACTGGTTGATCGCTTCGCGGGTCGGTGAGTACTCCATGCGGCCCGCCGGCTGCTCGGCCACGAGGTGGTCGTAGGTGTCCTGCTTGGCCTTGTTCTCCTTGTCCTGGCTGGACTCGGTGCAGGACGTCAGGGCAAGGCCCACAACGAGCGCGGCAACCGTGGCCGGGGCCATGCGTGCGAACTTCTTCATGCGGTGCTGCCCTCTTCCCTGGATGAGACGGGGATCAGTTGGTGCATGTCGTGCGCTTGGCGGTGGCATCCAGCCGGTACGGCAGATCCTTGTCGCGGAAGGGTGCGCGGTGCTCCTGGGCGGCCTTCGAGTTGTAGGTATTGACCGACTCGATCCGCGTGGCCCTCAGCGCGGTGATCGACTGGTCGATCTGCGTCGTGCGTGTTTCCGAAGCGACCTCCCGCTCCTCCTGGAGCGCCTGGATCGTCCCTTCGGCGTTCTGCACGGCCTCGCACAGATCGAAGAACTCCTCGTACGTGGTCTGACGGAACTCGCCCGAGCCGACGGTGTTCTCGCGTTTGTCCGCCTCACCGCGGAACGGGGCGGTGATCCACTCCGCACCGCCGAAGGCGAACACCCCGATCACGTACAACACCGCCAGGCCGATGACCCCGCTGACGGCCCAGGCCGCCAACCGTGCACCCTCGCGTACCTGCCCCATGGTCATACCCCTTCACAGGTATCTCCGGCACACACTGCATCTGTAATGACGACCGGGCTTGCGCGTACCGGACCCGAATCGTTGGTTGTACGCGAGGCACTTGACTCCGGTGGAGGCCGGTCGTGGGTGCTGCCCGCAGCTGATGCCCGATGCTAGGAGGAGCGTCCGGGACCGGTCCCTGATCCGCTCCAGTGGCCCCAGTTGCTGCGCCATGGCCTCGCTGTCTGTCCGGCCGTATCCGAGCAGGAACACGACCGATGCCCGGGGACCGCGGCCTCTCCCGAGTGGCGCCTGGTGCCCTCCTTTGGCGGGCCGTGCCCACGCAGTGACGGGCGAGCCCCGTCACGAAGCGACTCCGGTCAGCAGGAGCGGGCCTTCGGGACGGGTCCCGGCACGGCACCACTGCCGTGCCGATATGCCGCGATTCGATCTTGATCAGCGTCCCCGGGAGGGACGCTCCCGCCAAAAAGTCGGACTTGTGCTCAGCCCCGAAGGTCGTGCCCACAGCGTGCCCATCAGGGCGGACAACTGCGGTCAGCAGCGGTGCTTCTAAGCGCCGCCGCCTCCCAAGCTGAGAGTGTTCGATTCTCGTCACCCGCTCCATGACCAAGGCCCAGGTCCGAGACCTGGGCCTTGGTTGCTGTCCACTCCAGTAGGTGGCACTCCACGGCCGCATCATGGGACGGCCATCTTGGACGAACGACCCGCCCGGGGGGGGGCGTACGAGTAGCGGGACCGCTCGGTCGATGTCAGACCCTTGCGGAATCATGACGCTCGGAAGCTCTGGTCGACCCTGCTGGGGGGCACGTGGTGAACGCCGACCTGATACGAGACCTCGGCAGGCCGGACCGGCACGAGGCAGCAGCAGCCGCGTTGGTGATGTTCGGCGCCGGCGGGGTGGAGCAGTTGGTGCGGGAGGTGATGGACGCGGAGTCCCCGGTTGACTGGCGACCGATCACCGCCGTACTCAGGCGGATAGGGGGCAGGGTTCGACGGTCTGCTCCAGGGGCTCCTCTCCGCGTCCACCGAGGAGTCCCCCAAACGCGCCGGCTTCGCGTTCTCCCAACTCGGCGTGGCCGTCCTCGACCGCTACACCGCGGCCCTGACCCACCACGTGCCGCTCGTGCGCCGTCAGGCCGTCCGTGGGATCGAGCACTGCGGGGAAGCCGGCCGGTCCGCCGCCGTCCTGCTGCCGCTGCTCGGCGACCCGGACCAGGAGGTCGCCCGACAAGCCCAGGACGCCCTGATCCGCACCGACGAGCACGTGATTCCGCTGCTCCGGCGCATACGCGAAAGGGGGCCGGGCCGACAGCGGGCGCGGGCGTTGACCGTACTCGTCGAACTCGGCGGCGAACCGGCGCTGTCGCGCGCAGACACGGCCGCGATCGAACGACTCATCCGCATCAAGCTCCCGGACGATCGGCCCGAACCGCTGTGGGCCTGCTGGAACTACTGGATGGCCATCCCCGGCGGAGACCAGACCGGGATCATGCATGTCCTCGGCCTGACCGATCCACGACCCGTGACCTTCGCGCTCGGCAACGACATCGTCGACGCCGGCCACGTCTGCGACACGGACGAACACACCGGCTACGAACGGGTCTTCGTCACCCCCGAACTCGATGGCCGGACCCTCGTCCTGGGCGCCTGGTGCGACCCGCACGGCCAGGAGCGCCGCGAGGACGTGCTGCGCCTGTGCACCGAACTCAGTGCCCGCTACGGGCGAGCCCAGGCGTACTACTACGGCGGCCAGGGCGACGGCTCCGCATGGCTCGTCGCCGAGCACGGCACGGTGATCAGGCGTTACGGCGAAACAGGCGAGGCGGAGGACGAACTGCTGACCCTCGGCGAGCCGTTGCCGTACGAACGAACACGCCGTACGGAACTGGGTCTGCACCCCGACTGGGACCCTGCGAAGGAGAGCGAGGACGACGAGGACGCGTGGCGGTGGACCGCTCACGACCTCGCCCGGACATCGCCCGCTCACTTGGCTCCGCGAGTCCTCTCGACGTCACGACTTGCCCTGGTCCGCATGGGCGAGAACTCTCCACGGCAGGGGCATGGGCTGCAAACTCCAGCGACCGCCCAGTCTGGAGGCCAGAGGCACGCGCTGTAGGCAGCTCTCGAGCGCCGGAAGGAGGCGCCCGGGAAGGTCGTCCCAACTGGCCTGGTAGACGGCGGCGAGCGTGGCTTCCCGCAGGGAGAACTGCAGGAGGAAGCGGCTCAGCGGTTCCTGCTCGGGCAGGGAGTGGCTGTACTTCGAGCGGCCCCGGACCGCCCATCGTGGCAGGTCACGGCCTTCGCCGGTCCCTCCGGGACAACGGACCACGAGGACGCCCGCCTTCACTCTGTCACCGACCACTCGGCGTGACCGGTGCGCCCCTCCGACGAGCTGGCGAAACCACGGCCAACGCCTTCCGTCCGGCGGCGCTCTCTGGGGAGAATCTGGGGAGTACGAGCCGCTCTGGGGAGCGCGTGGGGAGAATCGGCTGCGTAATACGGCATGATCCTGAAAGACCCTGAAAGCCTCATCCTTGCAGGTCAAAGACACAAACAACCGTATCGCCGCAGGTCAGAACCACCCGGTAGACAACTTCAAGAAGATCTCGTCGTGGGCGGCGATCCTGTTCGCTCCGACGCTGGTCGAGACGATCTACGGCATGACCTTCGAGCACGTGCCGGAGCTGGGCTGGAGCTTCGGATACCCCTTCGCGATCGGCTTGACGGGGGTGGTCTGCGTGAGTCTGTACGTGATCTTCAAGCGGCGGGACTGGCTCTGAGCGACAGCTCACACAGTCAGTGGAGACCATGACAGGGCAGTACGCCACTGGTCGTCGGCGCGTGCCCAACTCTTCACGACATCGGCGGCCAGGTCATGCCCGTGCATGGCATAGGGGGCGGGGATGCGGGCCTGGTAATGGGCGTGTGGACCGCCGTCGCGGTACTCGACGAGGCAGCTGTGGTCGTCCTCCAGGTACACCTGGATGTAGTGCTGCCCGGGATCAGGTGAGTCGGCCCGCTCGACGATCAGGAAGCGGTGGACGAGGTTGAGCTCGCTGAGGAGGTCGTACAGCGTGTCCTCGGCGGGGTCGTCCCAGGTGTCACCGTTCCACGCCTTCGCCCGAATCCTGGTCACGCAGCCTCGCCGGCGTGAACGACGGACTGTTCGGCGAGGCCGAGCAGCTCCTCGCCGGTGATACCGCGGTCACCGGCCGCGGTGTGCAGGGTGAGGCCGGCCCCGGGGTCGGCTTCGGCCTTGAGGATCTCGCCGAGGCGGTTCTCCCACTCGACCCAGCTGCCGGGGGCACCCTCCAGCAGGGACAGTTCGTTCAGCAGGACGGGCAGGGGGGCGATGCCGCGGTCGGGGCCGGTGCTGTGGCTCTGGGTGCGGGTGTTGGCGTAGCGCATCCGCAGGAAGGGGACGCACTCGCGGTCGAGCTTGGTCGGCTGGAGTGCCAGGCGGAACAGGTGGATGGCCTCTTCCTCCGTCTCCGTCCCGGAGAACTCGCAGCGGTAGCCGGGGAACAGGGTCCAGGTGGCCTTGTGGAGGTCGGCGTCGTCCTGGGCATGGTTGTCGTGGACGCCGGGGCCGACGGCCGCGATGGTGTCGAACTCCCAGCCGGGGCAGGTGAATCCGCCCAGAGCCACCAGCGGCCGGCCACTGTCGGTGATGTCCGTGCTGTGCTTGCGTGCGAAGGCCAGCACGGCCTGTGCCAGGTTCGCGTCGTAGCGGCCCATGACCCGCATCTCCAGCAGGTGCTCGTGGTCCGGGGTGAGGACGGCGTCGAAGTTGAAGATCATGCGGGACCAGTGCCAGGCGTCGGGCAGGCCCTCGATGGGGGCGGCTCCGGGCTGGGCGGCCACCTTCGACGTCATGTCCATCGTCTGGCTCTCTTCCTGTCGCTCACTGTTGTGCTTCTGAGTGTGTCTGCTGCCGGAGCGGGTCAGGAGCAGGAGTAGTTGGGTCCGGTGTCCTGCCGGTACGTCGCCGTCATCCGTCCGCCTCCCGCAGAGTTCTGGCTGCGGGTCATGGGCACCAGGTTATTCGTGTCGTTGTAGTAGTCGTTGCGGGTGCCGCGGTCGGTGTTGTATCCGGTCTGGTTCCAGTGCTGGACGACCGGGTGCACGTGCTCGTAGGTCAGCTGGTCGCTGGGGACCGGGTTGCCGTTGGAGTCGAACCAGTTCAGCTGGTCCCGGGGGATGCGCTGACCCGCGCTGGGGTGCCCGGTCGGGTAGACGGGGACGCCGCCCTGCATCTGGCCCTCCACGGTCCACTGCGAGGCCATGGCGTCGTGGGTGGACTGCCGGTAACTGCTGGGGTACTCGGTGTCGCGATTGTGCTGGATGATCGGCGCGTTGGGATCACGCATCCACTGGCCGTTCGGGCCGTGGATGGCGGGCATGAGGCCGAGCGGGTCGGCGATCGTGAACGGGTTGTCGACGTAGGCGTAGTCGTTGGGGGCCGCGGCCAGACCGAGGGGGTCGTGGCTGAGGTAGCGGGCGGTTTCCGGGTCGTAGTGCCGGAAGTAGTTGTAGTGCCAGCCGGTCTCCTCGTCGGCGTACTGGCCGGGAAAGCGCAGCGGGCAGTCGGTGGCGCCGGTGGCCGGGCTGTCCGTGGCAGCGGGCAGGGGCAGCCCCCACACGGTCGTGCGGCCGCGCCAGGCGATGGTGCCGTCCGGGGTGACGAGTTCGGTGGGCGCGCCGGACAGGTCGGTGACGACGGCGTGGAAGCGGGGCTCGGCTGCGGGGTGTCGGTCGAGCTGGGTGAGCGGGCGGTGGGTGCCGGAGTGGTAGTCCCAGGTGGTCGTACTTCCGGCCAGGGTGGTCTGTTCGGACAGCCGGGTGCCGTCCCAGGCGAAAAGGGTCTCCTCTGCCACCCGCCCGTCCGTGTCGAGCCGCCGCTTGGCGGTACGTCGGCCTGCTGCGTCGTACTCGTAGACCCAGCGGGCGCCGTCGGCGGTCGTGGTGCCGGTCAGCCGGTCTTCGCTGTTCCAGGTGTAGGTGTGGGTCTTGGTCTGGCCGTTGAGGAGGCGGGTGTGGCGGCGGACCAGGCGCCCGTTGCCGTCGTACTCGCAGGTTGTACGGCCGAAGCGGCGCAGCCGATTGCCGTCGTACTCACGGGTGGTGGCGTCCGGGTCGGTGCCGGGTCGGGCGGCGCGGGTGAGGTTGCCGGCGGGGTCGTAGGCGTACGACTCGCTCCAGCCGGTGCCGTGGACGGCGGTGACCCGCCCGGCGGGGGTGAGGTCGAAGCGGCGGCTGCCGCCGGTCAGGTCCCGGATCTCGGTCAGGAATCCGTCCGGGCGGTAGCTGTAGCGCCGGTGCTCCAGCAGCTGCTCGCCGTGGGACAGCTGCTGGGCGCCGAGGCGGCCGTTGGTGTCCCAGTCGTGGGTGAGGCTGAGGCCTGGCCCCAGGCCCCGCAGGATCTCGCGGCCGGTGGCGTCGAAGGTGAAGTCGATCCGGTGGCCCTCGGTGTCCAGGGCGGTGGGTCGGCCCGTGGCGTCATAGCTCCAGGTGGAGACGGTGCCCGACGGGGTGCGGCGCTCGATGCGGCGGCCCAGGAGGTCGTACGCCCAGGTGGTGGTGCGGCCGTTGATGGTCTCGGACAGCTTGCGGCCCAGCAGGTCGTAGGTGTGCTCCACGGTGGTGGTGGCGTTGGTCGAGCGCAGCAGGGTGCCGGAGAGGTCGTAGGCGAAGGTGCTGACGCCGTCGGCGCGGTGCTCCTCAACCGGGCGGCCCAGGACGTCCCGCACGTAGGTCGTCGTCTCGCCGGCGCCGTTGGTGCGGGCGGCGAGCGCGCCGGTCGGGTCGGGGCGGTAGGTGAGGGTACGGCCCGCGAAGTCACGCTCGCGGACCAGGCGTCCGGCTGCGTCGTACGTGTACTCCCAGACGCGGCCGTCCGGGGCCGCGACACCGATGAGGCGCAGTTCGCTGTCGTGGTGGAAGGTGTGACGGACGCCGTCGGGGGTGGTGCGGGAGGCGGGGAGGTGGAAGTGGGTGAAGGTGAAGCGGGAGGTGTTCCCGGCCCGGTCGGTGGCGGCGACGAGGTTGCCCTCACCGTCCCATTCCCACATCTCCAGGGCACCGTCGGCCAGTTCGCGCCAGGCGGGCCGGCCCTCCGTCGTCCAGCCGAACCTCTCGGTGCGGCCGTCGGCGTCGGTGAAGGTGCGCACGCGGCCGAAGGCGTCCCGCTCGACGGTGGTGGTGTGGCCGAGGGAATCGGTGAGCACCACGGGCAGGCCGGCCGCGTCGGCCTCGATCCGGCGGGTGTGGCCCAGGGCGTCCGTGATCGCGGTCGGCCTGCCCTGCTCGTCGTAGCTGTAGTGGGTGACGGCACCGGCCGGGTCGGTGGCCGAGAGCCGGTTGCCCCGCTCGTCGTAGGTGTACCGCCAGGTGGCGCCGTCCTCCTCGGTGATCTCGACCGGCAGGCCGAGGTCGTTGTGGAGCGCGCGCATGACGTGTCCGTCGGGGCGGACGACGGCGGTGGTGTTCCCGGCGTGGTCGTACTCGTAGCGAGTGGTACGGCCCAGGGCATCAGTGACGGCGGCAAGGCGCTCGGGGCCGTCCCACAGGCGGTGGACGGTGTTGCCCTCGGCGTCGGTCCAGCCGGTCAGCTGCCGGTGCTCGTCGTAGCGGTAGACGGTGGTGTGGCCGAGGGAATCGGTGTACCGGGTGGTGCGGCCGAGCAGGTCGTAGTCCAGGGTGCAGGAGAGGAAGCCGTCGGCGCCGGTGCCGCGGATGCAGCGGTCCGAACTGTCGTACTCCCAGCGGTACCAGCCGCCATTGCGGTCGGTGCGCTCGACGATGCGGCCGTTGCCGTCGTAGGTGAAGCGGGCGGCGTGGCCCAGGGCGTCGACGACTTCGACGAGGTCGCCGTGCACGTCGTACCCGTACCGGCGCAGTGCCGTGCCCTCGGGGCCGCCGTCCTCGGTGTCGAGCAGCCGCAGCGCGGTGATCCGGTTGTCGTCGGTGTCGACGGCGATCCGGTAGCCGCCGCTGTGCCAGACCTCGACGGGGGTGCCGGACTCGGTGCGGTCTATCTCCAGGCGGTGGCCGTTGCGGTCGGAGACCCCTGACAGCGGCAGGGTCATCCGGTGGGCGGCCGGGGTGCCGGGGGCGGGCGCCGGGATGGGAGCGAAGTGGAAGGTGTGACCGGTGGCCGGGTCCGTGATGTGGATCTCTCCACCCGGTGTGCCGTCCCAGGTCAACGGCCACCGGGGGCCGTGGGCCGGCAGGACCGGCTCGTCGGGGCGCGGAACCGGGTAGACCAGCAGCATGCCGTCGGCGGCGGCCAGGACGAGCCCGTCGCCATCGGCCTCCAGCCGCTGATCGAGCGTGGAGGCCCAGGAACGGCCGAACCACTGACCGCACCGGTACGACGACACGTGCGTGCGCTCGACGACCAGGGGCAGCAGACCGGGCAGACTCACGTCGGTCTCGGTGAGGATCATCTCACCGGATATCAAGTCGATCGGGTCGCCGCCCTTGCAGCGACCGTTGGCCGGCTGTGCGGTCCCCAGCCCGTCACCGCCCGCCCCGTCCCGCAGCGGGCTCGACGAGTCGCCGCTGCGCCGGCCCGGTCCCGTCCCGGTGGAGGCCAGTGACGTGCCCGGGCCGGACTTGGGGGACCCCGCGCTGCCGTCGCCGCCCTTGCGCAGGCCGTCGAAGTGGTCGGCGAGACCGCGGTCGTTGTCCTGATGGTTGCGGGCCATCTGCTTCAGGCCGCGCGTCATGCTGTCGTCGAGGTGCTTGGCGGACTTCTTGACGGCCTCCTCGATGCCGTCGATCACCTTGTCCAGCACGGCGTTCGCCGTATCGGCGATCGCGTCCTTGCCCTTCGTACGCCCGTAGTGGCCCTTGGCCCTGCTGATCCTGCCCCCGGCACGGTTACGGAAGACGCCCCCCGCGCTGGTCAGGCTGGTGGAAGCCCGCTCGTACTCATCGGGGTCGAAGGTGAACGAACCACTACCCGCCCCTCCGCCACCGCCACTGCCTCCGCCGGCGCTGGCCAGTTTCAGCTGCCCCTTGGTGGCGTCGGCCCCGTCGCCGAGACCGGTCTTGCCCGCCCGCGCGGTCTGGCTCAGGTCGACACCGTTCTGCACTCCCAGGGCGTTGCCGCCCAGTTGGACCACCAGGTCCCCGACCATGGCACCCAGCGCCTGTTCCACCGGGGCCAGCGCCAAGCCGACCACCTGTTCGGCGGCCTGCTCGGCGGCCTCCTTGAACAGGCGCTTCAGTATCAGCCGGGTTGCCTGGGTAGCCCCGAGTGCGCCCAACTCCGACAGCCCCAACGTCAGGGGCGCCGCTGCTTGGGCCGCGGCGACCTCCGCCGCGAGAATGCCCAGTTGGACCACGGCCGCGGCCTTGGCGCCCTCGATGACCACCGCCACCCCGTCCAGCGCGGTCGCCGCCAGCCGGCCGCACTCGGCCAGGTTCTCCAGATGCTTGCCGCGGATCTTCCCCCAATGGGCATCGAGCGCCTCCGCGGCCAACGAGCCGCCGGAAGAGGCGACCAGCGCCTGGATGCCCTGATGGGCGGTCGCTGTGCCGTCCTTGATGTCGTCAGCGAACTCCCGCATGGCATCTGCCATCTGCCGGTAGTCGTCCTCGTCCACATTCGGCCAGGACACGCCGATCAGGTCCAGCAGCTCATCCGCCCATCCAGGCAGCACTACTCCCATGCCTGTGACTCCCCCGTCAACTCACCATCAGCAACGGCCACTTGCTTGCCATGAGACACAAGCAGGATAAACGTTTCGAATTCGAATGTGTCTGCTGGCGACGTGATGGATGTGGAGCGGTCTCAGCTTGGACTCCGTGCAGCAAGCACAGCGAAAACCGTGATCCCGCGACAGACCGGCACCGGAATCCGCCACGCCGAGATCCTCTTACCAGGCCAACCTGGGCACGCTGGTGCGGCGGGAGTTTGCAGCGGTGGTCACCCTCGCAGGTGGCTGCCGGGGAGGCGCGATGGAACGTCGTCGTCTTACCTGCTCGGCGGGGAGGTCGTCGGGGTGGACTGGACGGCGTAGCTGTCGACGAGGGAGAAGGCCGCCACGTAGCGGTGCGCCGTGTAGGCGGACCGGCTCACCGCGAAGGTCGACAGAGGGTGCCATGCGAGGTAGATGGTTCCGTCAGCCGCGGACTTGTCCAGGGTGCCGTTCATTTGGATGTCGCCGGTGTCCGCTCTGGGCGTGCACGGAAGCTCCGCCACGGACACGCGCAGCCGGACGCCGAGCCCGCCGTGCGCAAGCTCCTGCTGCGTGGCTGGGCCGTACGTCGTGGACAGGCAAATCGGCTGCGAACCCGGGGGCTCGGTGCTTCCCCGCTGCGACACGGCCGGGGACGGGTCACCGCCAGCCTGGCTCATCCATGTCGCCATCCCGGTCAGCGTGTGCGGCAACTGACCCGAGCCCACCCACTTCTGCTCGGCCAGCACGGCGTCGAGTTGGTGGAGGCGCGTGCTGATGTCCCCGTCAAACGCGAGGTAGCGGACGCTACTGCGCACGCAGTTGATCGGTGCCCAGCGCGCGGCCCCCATGAACGGGTTCTGGTCCTCGGTCTGGCAGGAGTCCGCCACCGATGTGCCGAGCGGAATGGCCCACGACAACGCCGACGTCAGGTTCGTCAGGCTCGCGGAACTCCTCCGCGCCGCGTCCACGCCGGCGGTCCGGGTGGCAGCGGAGTGTGTGAAGGCGCCGACATCGGGCGGCGTGCGATCCAAAGTACGGTGGATCTGCCACAGCATGCAGAGCGCCAGTAAGCACACCACGCCCACCGCGACCAGCACGGCGATCACGCAGCCGCGTGCCCGCGGCCCCGCCCGGCCGCGTCCCTCCATTGGATGATCCATGTCTGCATGGTCGCGGCCCGGCACCGAATTTGGGACAACGGACCAGTCTCCTTATGGTCTCGCCGACCGGTACGGCCCGAGAATGCGGCGATCCTGTTCGCACCGACGCTGGTCGGGACGATCTACGGCATGAACTTCGACCACAGGTTCTCAGAAGGGGGTCATCAATGACCGTGGAGTCGATAGCGGTAGCGGCCGCGCCGGAAGCGCTGGCATGGCAAGGCGACGAGCTGGTCTCCGGATGCGGTCGGCGCTGGAGCCGCGACGGGGTGGAGCGCAAGCGGAAGGTGGCCTTCGAATGGAGCTTTCCGTTCGATGCCGGGATCACCTCGGTCTCAGGGCCGTACTCCGCGGTGTTCCAGGAACGCGGCACCGAGGGAGTGCTGCTCGAACGAGAACAGTTCGTGCGGGAGCTGATCCGCAGCGACTACCAGGCCGAGAACTACGACTATCCGCTCGCCCTCGGCGCACTGGGTGACGGCCGCGAGGCCGTGGTGCACTGCCCCGACGAGTACAACGTGCTCGAGATCGAGGACGCGGCGAGCGGCGAGCGGCTGACCGCCGGCGGGCGTGAGCCGAGGGACGTCTTCCACTCCCGGTTGAGCCTGAGCCCGGACGGCCGGTACCTGCTCTCGGTCGGATGGGTCTGGCATCCCTTCGGAACCGCCATGGTCTACGACACGGCGCTCGCGCTCACCGACCCCGGCACTCTGGACGGCGAGGGTCTGCTGCCGGCAGCGGCGGTCATGAAGGGCGAGGTGACGGCGGGCTGCTGGCTCGACGCCGATCGGCTGGTGCTGGCGACGGGGGCCGAAGGGGGGAGCGACGCAGAGGGGACCGCACTTCCGGCTCGCCACCTCGGTGTGTGGTCGGTGTCCGAGGGACGGTGGCTCCACCGCAACCCGGTCGCCGATGCCGAGCCGGGTGTCCTGCTCCTGCCCCGTGGCGATCACGTGATCTCCCTTCTCGGCCACCCACGCCTGCTCGACACGGCCACCGGGCGCCTCGTCGCGGAATGGCCCGAGGTCGGCGTATCCGTCAAGACCACATGCTTCGGCATCACCCACATCCCCACTCCCGTGGCCGCCCTCCACCCCGACGGCACCCGGCTGGCCGTCGCGCAGACAGAGAGCATCGCCCTCATCACGCTCCCGTGATCCAGCTCTGCTCTCGCAGCCACCGTGCCCGGCGCCTACGCAGGTCCCGCCGGTCCGGTGGCGACCGCTCCGCAGGCCCGGGAGACCGGGGTCACAGTCTCGTTGCGGGCAAGGTCACAGCCGTGCCCCCTGCTGCTCCTTTGGGGGTCTGGCCTAGCATCCGAGCATGACGGTCCTGCCTGACGACGGGCTCTCGCTGGCCGCCGAGTTCCCTGACGCGAACCTTGATCAGTGGCACAGCCTGGTGGCGGGTGTCCTGCGCAAGTCGGGCAAGGAAGTCTCCGGCGCGGCAGCGGAGGACGCCCTGTCCACCGCGCTCGAGGACGGGCTGCGCACCCGCCCCCTCTACACGGCGCACGACACCGCGCCCGACCCCGGCTTTCCCGGCTTCGCGCCCTTCGTGCGCGGCGCCCGCCCCGAGGGGAACACCACCGGCGGCTGGGACGTACGGCAGCGGCACGCGGTCGCCGACAACAGCGCGGTCCTCACGGACCTGGAGAACGGTGTCACCTCGCTGTGGCTGGTCGCGGGCGAGGGCGGTATCCCGGTCGCGTCGCTCGGTGCGGTCCTCGACGGCGTCCACCTCGACCTGGCCCCCGTCGTCCTCGATGCGGGCGGACAGTTCCAGGCCGCCGCAGAGGAGTTGCTGCGGCTCCACGACGAGCGCGGCATCGACCACAAGGCCGTGCGCGGCAACCTCGGTGCCGACCCGCTGGGCCACGAGGCCCGTACCGGCGAGGAGTTGGGCTTCGCCCAGGTCGTCCCGCTCGCGCGGCGGTGTGCCGAGGAGTACCCGGGGCTGCGGTCGCTGACCGTGGACGCGCTGCCGTACCACGAGGCCGGCGGTTCGGCGGCGCAGGAGCTGGGTGCCTCGATCGCCACCGGTGTCGCCTATCTGCGGGGGCTGACCGAGGCCGGGCTGAGTGTCGAACAGGCCTGCGGGCAGCTGGAGTTCCGGTACGCGGCGACGGCCGACCAGTTCCTGACGATCGCCAAGCTGCGGGCCGCGCGCCGGCTATGGGCGCGGGTCGCCGAGGTGTGCGGGGTGCCCGGCGCCGGTGCGCAGGCGCAGCACGCCGTGGTGTCGCCGGTGATGATGACCCGCCGCGACCCGTGGGTGAACATGCTGCGCGCGACGATCGCCACCCTGGCCGCCGGGGTCGGCGGCGCGGAGGCCGTCACCGTGCTGCCCTTCGACCACGCGCTCGGCCTGCCGGACGCGTTCGCCCGCCGCGTCGCGCGCAACACCTCGACGATCCTGGTCGAGGAGTCGCACCTGTCCCGGGTGATCGACCCGGCGGGCGGCTCCTGGTACGTGGAGCGGCTCACCGACGAACTCGCCGAGGCGGCCTGGCGGTTCTTCCGGACGATCGAACGCGACGGCGGCCAGGCGGCCGTCCTGCGCTCCGGCCGGATCCGCACCGACCTGGCCACGACGTGGGCGCAGCGCTCCAAGAAGCTCGCCACCCGCCGCGAACCCATCACCGGCGTCAGCGAGTTCCCGCACCTCGGCGAGAAGCCCGTGGAGCGTGCCCCCGCGCCCGAGCCGCGGGCCGGCGGCCTGCCCCGGGTGCGGCGCGACGAGGCGTACGAGGAACTGCGCGCCCGTTCCGACGCGCACCTCGCGGCGACCGGGTCCCGGCCCCGGGTCTTCCTGGCCGCGATCGGCCCCGCCGCCGCCCACACCGCGCGTCTGACCTTCGCCGCCAACCTCTTCCAGGCCGGCGGCGTCGAGCCCATCACCGAGGGCACCTTCGAGGAGAGCGGCGCCACCGAGGTCTGCCTGTGCTCCAGCGACGCGCTGTACGAGGAGCGGGCCGAGGACGTCGCAGGGACCCTGAAGGCTGAAGGCGCCCGGCACGTGTTCCTCGCCGGACGGCCCGGGCAGTACTCCGGCGTGGACTCCTACGTCTTCGCGGGCTGCGACGCCGTCGCCGTGCTCACCGCCACCCTCGACCGCATGGGAGTGTCCTGATGACCGCCCCCGCCGGCCCTTCCATCCCCGACTTCACCGGGATCGAGCTGGGGGCTCCGGCCCCGGGCGGCGGTGCCGACGAGTGGCGTACGGCCGTGAAGGGCGCCACGCAGGGCGCCGAGCCCCTCTGGGAGACACCGGAGGGCATTGAGGTCAAGCCGCTCTACACCGGCGCCGACCTGGAGGGCCTGGACTTCCTGGAGACGTACCCGGGTGTGGCGCCGTACCTGCGCGGCCCGTACCCGACGATGTACGTCAACCAGCCCTGGACGATCCGCCAGTACGCGGGCTTCTCCACCGCCGAGGAGTCCAACGCCTTCTACCGGCGCAACCTCGCGGCCGGCCAGAAGGGCCTGTCGGTCGCCTTCGACCTGCCCACGCACCGCGGTTACGACAGCGACCACCCGCGCGTGACCGGTGACGTCGGCATGGCGGGCGTGGCCATCGACTCGATCTACGACATGCGGCAGCTGTTCGACGGCATCCCGCTGGACAAGATGTCCGTGTCGATGACGATGAACGGTGCCGTGCTGCCGGTGCTGGCGCTGTACATCGTGGCGGCGGAGGAACAGGGCGTACCGCCCGAGAAGCTGGCCGGGACCATTCAGAACGACATCCTCAAGGAGTTCATGGTCCGCAACACCTACATCTATCCGCCGAAGCCGTCGATGCGGATCATCTCCGACATCTTCGCCTTCACCTCGCAGCGGATGCCCCGCTACAACTCGATCTCCATCTCCGGCTATCACATCCAGGAGGCCGGTGCCACGGCCGACCTGGAGCTCGCGTACACCCTCGCGGACGGTGTGGAGTACCTCCGGGCAGGTCGCGAAGTCGGCCTGGACGTGGACGCGTTCGCGCCCCGGCTGTCCTTCTTCTGGGCGATCGGCATGAACTTCTTCATGGAGATCGCCAAGCTGCGGGCGGCCCGCCTGCTGTGGGCCAAGCTGGTGCGGCAGTTCGACCCGCAGAACCCCAAGTCCCTTTCCCTGCGCACCCATTCGCAGACCTCGGGTTGGTCGCTGACGGCGCAGGACGTCTTCAACAACGTCACGCGTACGTGTGTGGAGGCGATGGCGGCGACGCAGGGCCACACGCAGTCGCTGCACACCAACGCCCTCGACGAGGCACTGGCGTTGCCCACCGACTTCTCGGCGCGCATCGCCCGCAACACCCAGCTGCTGATCCAGCAGGAGTCCGGCACCACCCGGGTCATCGACCCGTGGGGCGGCAGCGCGTACGTCGAGAGGCTGACGTACGACCTGGCCCGCAAGGCGTGGCAGCACATTCAGGAGGTCGAGGCGGCCGGTGGCATGGCCAAGGCGATCGACGCCGGTATTCCGAAGCTGCGTATCGAGGAGGCCGCGGCCCGCACCCAGGCCCGTATCGACTCCGGCCGCCAGCCTGTCATCGGCGTCAACAAGTACCGGGTCGAGACGGACGAGGCGATCGATGTCCTGAAGGTCGACAACTCCTCCGTACGGACCCAGCAGATCGAGAAGCTGCGGCGGCTGCGCGCCGAGCGCGACGAGACCGCCTGCCGGGACGCACTGGACGCGCTGACCCGGGCGGCCGACGGCGAGGGCAACCTGCTGGAGCTGGCCGTGCACGCGGCCCGCGCGAAGGCCACCGTCGGCGAGATCTCCGACGCCCTGGAGAAGGTGTACGGCCGGCACGCCAGCCAGATCCGTACGATCTCCGGCGTGTACCGCAACGAAGCAGGGGAGTCGCCGTCCGTGGACCGCACCCGTGCCCTGGTGGACGCCTTCGAGGAGGCCGAGGGCCGCCGGCCGCGCATCCTGGTCGCGAAGATGGGCCAGGACGGCCACGACCGCGGCCAGAAGGTGATCGCGACCGCCTTCGCCGACCTCGGCTTCGACGTGGACGTCGGCCCCCTGTTCCAGACCCCGGGCGAGGTGGCCCGCCAGGCCGTCGAGGCCGACGTGCACATCGTCGGCGTCTCGTCACTGGCGGCCGGTCACCTCACCCTCGTACCGGCGCTGCGCGAGCAGCTCGCCGAGGAGGGCCGGGAGGACATCATGATCGTGGTGGGCGGGGTGATCCCGCCGCAGGACGTGCCGACCCTGCTGGAGATGGGCGCGGCGGCCGTCTTCCCGCCGGGGACGGTGATTCCGGACGCTGCCCACGACCTGGTGGAGCGTCTGTCGGCCGACCTCGGGCACGGGCAGTGATCGATCTCGACGCGTATGTGAAGGGTGTCCTCGACGGCAAGCGGGCGATCGTGGCCCGTGCCATCACGCTCGTCGAGTCCACCCACCCCCGGCACCGCTCCCTGGCTCAGGAGTTGCTCACCGAGCTGCTCCCGCACAGCGGCCGGGCGCGGCGGATCGGGGTCAGCGGGGTGCCGGGCGTGGGGAAGTCGACGTTCATCGACGCGTTCGGCACCATGCTCACCTCGCTCGGGCACCGGGTGGCCGTGCTCGCCGTGGACCCGTCCTCCACCCGTACCGGCGGTTCGATCCTGGGTGACAAGACCCGGATGGAACGGCTGGCGGTCGACCCGGACGCCTTCGTACGGCCCTCCCCCAGCGCCGGCACGCTGGGCGGGGTGGCGAAGGCGACCCGGGAGTCGATGGTCGTGATGGAGGCCGCCGGCTACGACGTGATCCTGGTCGAGACCGTCGGCGTCGGGCAGTCGGAGACGGCCGTCGCCGACATGGTCGACTCCTTCCTGCTGCTGAGCCTGGCCCGCACCGGCGACCAGCTCCAGGGCATCAAGAAGGGTGTTCTGGAGCTGGCCGATGTGATCACGGTCAACAAGGCGGACGGCCCGCACGAGCGCGACGCCCGCGCGGCCGCACGTGAACTGGCGGGCGCCCTGCGGCTCATGCACGGCAAGGACGCCTTCTGGACTCCCCCGGTGCTCAGTTGCAGTGCCCGTGAGGGGACAGGACTGGATGTGGTCTGGGAGCGCCTGGAACAACACCGGACACTTCTCGACTCCACCGGGCGGCTCACCGCCAAACGGCGGGACCAGCAGGTCGGTTGGGCGTGGGCGATGGTCCGGGACGAGCTGCTCGGCCGGCTGCACGCCAGCCCGGCCGTCCAGTCCCTCGCCCCGGAACTCGAACAGCAGGTCAGGGAGGGCCGGTTGACGGCCACGCTGGCCGCCGAGCGGATCCTCGGGGCGTTCGGCGGCACCGGGAGCGACTGATCCTTTCCTCGTTCATCCTTTCGGTTGAACGGGAATTCCACCGTCGGCCGGACCGTCGATCCGTACGGACGACGCGCGGACGCACGAGGCCGCACCAGAATGGCTGTCGCCCATGGCGCCGGGCTCTGAACGTCACCCCCCTCAGAGAGGTCTCCGCAGCATGTCCAGCTTTCTCAGCAGACGACGTGTCCTCACCACGGGGGCCGGTGCCGCCCTCGGTCTCGGAGCGATCGGTGCCACCGCGACCTCCGCCTCGGCCTCCCCCGCCGCGGCCGCACGGCACGCGACCGGACCCGAGGAGACCCGCACACTCGACGAGCTCTACCGGGACGCCCTAAAGGAGGGCGGGAAGCTCGTCGTCTACTCAGGCGGCGACACCCCGACCCAGCAGGACGGCACCAAGGCGGCCTTCAAGGCCCGCTTCCCGGACATCGACCTGACGCTGATCGTCGACTACAGCAAGTACCACGACGTCCGCGTCGACAACCAGTTCGCGACGAACACCCTCGTCCCCGACGTCGTACAGCTGCAGACGCTGCAGGACTTCGTCCGCTGGAACCAGCAGGGGCGGCTGCTGCACTACAAACCCGCCGGGTTCTCGAAGCTGCACAAGTCGTTCAGGGACCCGCAGGGCGCCTGGGTCGCCGTCTCGGCGATCGCGTTCAGCTTCCTCTACGGCACCGCGGCCGTGGGCTCGGACGCCCCGCGCAGCCCGCTCGACCTGGTCGACCCGAAGTGGAAGGGAAAGATCGCCTCGTCGTTCCCGCACGACGACGACGCCGTCCTCTACCTCTACTCGCTGTACGTCCAGAAGTACGGCTGGGAGTGGGTGGCCAAACTCGCCGCGCAGGACGTGCGGTTCGCGCGGGGCAGCAACTCGCCGGGCGACGCCGTCTTCGGCGGGACCAAGGCGATCGGCATCGGCACCGCGGGCTCGGCGGTCCCCTCCTCGACGTCCCCCGCGAAGTTCGTGATCGCCGACGGGCATCCCTTCATGGGCTGGGGCCAGCGCGCGGCCGTCCTCAAGCAGGCGAAGAACTCGACGGCGGCGAAGCTGTACCTCAACTGGCAGCTGTCCACAGCGGTGCAGCAGAACTCCTTCAACGGCTGGTCGGTGCGCACCGACATCACGCCCCCGGCCGGCCTGAAGCCCATCTGGGAGTACCCGAACGCCCACGTGGACGGCTTCCCGAAGTTCATGGCCGACCGCGCCGAGGTGGAGCGCCTGAAGCAGACCTTCGCCCTGTACTTCGGCGAGGTGAAGGGCGAGCCCACGCCCGGCGTCCTGGGACTGCACCCCGGCGCCTGACCCCGCGGCGGCCCTTGACCCCGTTCCTACAGCCGGTGGATAGACTCGGACCCCCTGTCCCAGGATCTTTAGTTCAGGGGGTTCGCCGTGTACGACCACCGCGCCCTGAGGCACGTCCCGCACCTCGTGTTCTTCCTCGTGGTCGGCACCGCACTGGTCCGGCTCGTGGCCCTGGACATCGCGCTGTGCTGGGACATCGTGACCGTCAGCGCACTCCTCGCCACGACGTACGCGGCCGGGCTGGCGCTGTGGCACAGACTGGGGCCGCTCGCCCGGCACGTGTGGGCGGCGGCCTTGGTCGCGTGGTGGGCGGTGCTCGTGGCCCTCACCCCGCCCCTCCTGACCAACGCCTATGTCTGGTGTGCCGTACCCCTGGCCTGCGCGGCCCTGCGGGCGCTCGGACGCCGGGCGGCCGCGGCCCTGGTCGGTGTCATCACGCTCGTACTGGTCGGTCAGCTCACCCGGAGCGCGGGCGGCTTCGACCCGGAGGTGGTGCTGATCCCGGTGGCGGCCGTGTGGGGCACGGTGGCCCTGTACCGGGCGCAGCAGCGGGACGCCGCCGAACGGCAGCGCCTGGTGGACGAGCTGCGGGGCACGCGCGAGGTACTGGCGCGGGAGCAGCGGCGGGCCGGGATGCTCGGGGAACGCGAGCGCATCGCCCGGGACCTGCACGACACGCTCGCGCAGGAACTGTCCGGCAGCCTGATGCTGCTGCAGGCCGCCGAACGGGAGTGGGAGCACCGCCCGGACGCGGCCCGCACCCGGGTGCGCGCGGTCGCCGACGGTCTGGACGTGAGCCTCGCCGAGACCCGGCGGATGATCCGTGACCTCACCCCCTCCGTGGTCGTCGAGGAAGGCATCGAGGGCTCCCTGCGGCTGCTGTGCCTGCGCGCCCAGCAGGACGGCACGGCGGCGCGCGTACGGTTCCGTTCGACGGGCGAGCACCGGCCCAAGCTGGACGAACAGGCCGCCACCACCCTGTTCCGGGTGGCGCAGGGCCTGCTGGCCAACGTGCGGGAACATGCGCGGGCGACCAACCTGCTGGTGACGCTCCACCACAGTGCGGACCGTGTCGACCTGGACGTCTGCGACGACGGTGTCGGGTTCGACCTCGCCCGCGTCGCCGGCCGGCCCCCGTCGGACCGCGGGTTCGGCCTGCCGGCCGCCCGGGCGAGGCTTCGGGAGTACGGCGGTGATCTCGCCGTCGACGGCGCGCCGGGCCGGGGCACCCGGATCCGGGCCACCGTGCCCGCCCGGACGTCGTCCGGCACGCTCCTGGCCGAGAGTCCCGCGGCGGCCGTCCGGTGACCGCGTCCCCGCTGCGCCTGCTGATCGCCGACGACCACACCGTCGTACGGGCCGGGCTGCGCGCCCTGCTGGAGGGCGAGCCGGACATCGACGTGATCGCGGAGGCCCCGGACCCCGAGGAGGCCGTGCGCCTCGCCGTGGAACTGGCCCCCGACGTCGTCCTGATGGACCTGCGGTTCGAGGGCACGGCCCGCGGCAGCGGCATCCCGGACGGCGTCGAAGCGGTCCGCGCGCTCGCCGCCCGGGCTCCGGCCGTGCCCGTGGTGATGCTGACCAGCTACTCCGGACGCGCCGACGTGGTGCGTGCGCTGGAGGCGGGTGCGCGCGGTTACGTCCTGAAGGCCGGGCCGCCCGAGGAGCTCTTCCGGGCCGTGCGCAGCGCCGCGGTGGGCGGGATGGGCCTCGCCCCCGAGGTCGTCGGCGACCTGGTCGGCCAAGTGGTCAGCCCCGCACCGGAGTTGACGCGTCGGGAGCGGGAGGTCGTGCAGCTGATGGCCGACGGCCACAGCAACCGTGCCATCGCCGACTCCCTGTACCTCAGCGAGGCCACGGTCAAGACACACCTGGTGCGCGTCTACCGCAAGCTCGGCGTGGACAACAGGGCGGCGGCGGTCTCCGAGGCGGTCCGGCGGGGGCTGCTGGAGCTCACGTAGGCCGCTGAAGGCGGGGGCTGGCGGGGTTCACGCAGCCGCCGACCGCGGACCTGACAGACCGCCCCCGCTTCCCGCTGCCGCCCCGACGTCGGACGGTGTCGGCACGGTTCAGGCTGCCGGAGTTCACGTAGCCGCCGCGTCAGGCCAGCGTTCACGCAGCCGCCGGCGGCGGACCTGCCGACCCGGCCCCGCCCCCCGCAGCCGCCCCGACGTCGGACGGCGTCGGCACGTAGCCGCGTTCAGGCTGCCGGAGTTCACGTAGCCGCCGCGTCAGGCCAGCGTTCACGCAGCCGCCGGCGGCGGGCCTGCCGACCCGGCCCCGCCCCGACGTCGGGCTGTGTCGGCACGGTCAGGCTCCCAGAGTTCGCATAGGCGCCGACCGCGGACCTGACAGACTGGCCCGCCTCCCGCAGCCGACCCACCCTCGGACGGCGTCGGCACGGTGAGGCCGCCAGTTCACGCAGCCGCCGGCGGCGGACCTGCCGACCCGGCCCCGCCTCCCGCAGCCGCCCCGACGTCGGACGGTGTCGGCACGTAGCCGCGTTCAGGCGGCCGGAGTTCACGCGCGTCAGGCCAGCGTTCACGCAGCCGCCGGCGGCGGACCTGCCGACCCGGCCTCGCCTCCCGCAGCCGCCCCGACGTCGGACGGTGTCGGCACGGTCTCCCGTACCTTGGCGACGGCCGCCGCCATCTGCTGCTGCACCTGCTCCGGCACCGGGGCTCCATGGACGGCGCCCGTCAGCTCCTCGGCGAGATCGCGCATTTTGATGTTGGTGTTCTGGGAGGCGGCGACGAGCACCGTCCAGGCGTCCTCGGCGCTCAGCCCGAAGGAGGCCATGACGATCCCACGGGCCACGTCGATGGTCGGCCGGGTCCTCATCGCCCGGCGCAACTGGTCGACCTCCAGGCGCAGTTCCTGGTCCACGTCCACAGGCCGACTCCCGGCGCTCCCGGGGTTCTCGGTCGCGAACAGCTCACGCGCTCCGGTCAGGTCGAGCAGGCGTCCCACGGACGGGCTGTACGCCCTGACGGTGACGGTCTTGCCCTGGTCGAGGGCCTCCCGGCGCAGGTCCAGCAGGACGTTGAGGCCGGCGCAGTCGCAGAAGCGGACCTCGTCGAGATCCAGGTCCACCCCGGTGGCGGAGCGGTCGAGGACGGCGTAGAGCTCGGACCGGAGCTCCTGGGCTCCGACGTCGAACTCACCCCGGCAGGTGACGACCGTCCGTTCCCCGGCCGCCGCGGCCTCGATCGTGGCCAGACACGACGGGCGCGCGTCCAGCGTGGTGAGGCGCTGCGCCGAGTGCGCAGGTTCCGGCATGGCCCTCTCCCTCATGTCTCGGCTGCCTCTGTCCCTCAGAATCCCCTTCACCGACAACATACGTCAACCAATACATGAAACAAACTTCAGGTTTTTGAATGCGTGAATGACCGGTCGCTAGACTGCTGCCATGGATGGAGTGCCCGAGTCTCACACCGGATGGACGTTCGTCACCAACCATGCGCGGGTGCTGGCCGCGATCGCCGACAATCCCAGCACCCGGATCCGCGACATCGCCGCACACTGCCGGCTCACCGAACGCGCCGTCCAGAAGATCATTTCCGATCTGGAGCAGGACGGATACCTCTCGCACGTGCGGGAGGGGCGGTCCAACACCTACCGCATCGACCCGGGCAAGGTGCTGCGCCATCCTGCCGAGGCCGGCCTGACGGTGGCGGCACTGCTCTCCCTGCTCGTCCAGGACGAGGCGGGCCGCAGCCCGCTCTCCGAGAGCCGACCGCACACCCCGGCCTGAGCCCCGCGGCGAACCCGACCTGCCCCGGCCCGGCAGGTTCGTCGGTGCGAGCGCGACACCGATCAGCAGCGGTGAGATTCCGGAAACGTCAGGGTCATGACACCCCCAGCCCATCGGTAACAACCGCTTTCTAGCGTGGCGGCTCGTGGGAACCCGAGTCGTATACAGGGCCGAGAACCGCTCCACCCGGCTCTCGACTCCCCGGCCTGCCGACGACGCCACGCGGGTCTCCCACGCATCTCCCCACCGCCCGCAAGAGCAGCACTGGGAGGCGTGACATGAGCACCACAGCGTCACAGCCGGCAACGGCAGACCCGTCGAAATCCGCCGACCAGGCGGTCAAGGAGACCCTGGAGGACTACACCCTCCGCTTCGCGCCCCGCAGTTACCGCCGCTGGACCCCCATGGTCGTGGCCACCACGGCACTCGGCGGCATCGCCTACATGGCCGACTTCTCCATCGGCGCCGGTATCGGCCTCGCCCACGGCACCGGCAACGCGCTCGTGGCGATCGCGGTCGCCGCCGTCGTCATCTTCGTCACCGGCTTCCCCCTCGCCTACTACGGCGCCCGCTACAACATCGACCTCGACCTGATCACCCGCGGCTCCGGCTTCGGCTACTACGGTTCGGTCCTCACCAGCGTCATCTTCGCCAGCTTCACCTTCATCTTCTTCGCCCTCGAAGGCTCGATCATGGCCCAGGGCCTCAAGCTCGGCCTCGGACTGCCCCTGTGGCTGGGCTACCTGGTCTCCACGCTCATGGTCATCCCGCTGGTGATCTACGGCATGAGAGCGCTGAGCAAGCTCCAGGTGTGGACCACCCCGATCTGGCTGCTGCTGATGGTGGGCCCGCTGGTCTACCTCGTCTCCACCGATCCGGGCACCGTCGACCGCTTCCTCGCCTACGCGGGCACCGACGGCGACGGCGGGGTCAACACCGCGTCCGTGCTGCTCGGCGCGGGCGTGTGTCTCTCGCTCATCGCGCAGATCGGTGAGCAGATCGACTACCTGCGCTTCATGCCGCCCAAGACCGAGGCGAACAAGCGCACCTGGTGGACCGCGGTGGTCATGGCAGGCCCCGGCTGGGTGGTGCTCGGCGCGCTCAAGCAGGCCATCGGCGTCTTCCTCGCGGTGTACATCCTCGCCAAGGTCGGACCGGACGTGGCCCCCGAGCCGATCCAGCAGTTCAAGGGCGCCTTCGACGCGATGATGCCGTCCTGGCTGGTGCTCCCGCTGGCCGTGGCCCTCGTCGTGATCAGCCAGATCAAGATCAACGTGACGAACGCCTACTCCGGCTCGCTCGCCTGGACCAACTCCTTCACCCGGCTCACCAGGCACTACCCCGGCCGCATGGTCTTCGTCCTGGTCAACCTGGGCTCCGCGCTGGCCCTGATGGAGGCCGACATGTTCAGCTTCCTCAACGACATCCTGGGCTTCTACTCGAACTGTGCGATCGCCTGGGTCGTCACCGTGGCCACCGACATCGGTGTCAACAAGTACCTGCTCAAGCTCTCCCCGCTCCAGCCGGAGTTCCGCCGCGGCATGCTCTACGCCGTCAACCCGGTGGGCGTGGTGGCCTTCGTCGCCGCGTCCGGCCTGTCCATCGCCATGTACTTCCACGCCCTCGGCGACACCCTCCAGCCGTACTCCCCGGTCGCGGCCGCGGTGATCGCGTTCGTCCTCACCCCGCTGATGGCGGTCGTCACCAAGGGCAAGTACTACCTGCGCCGCACCGGCGACGGCATCGACGAGCCGATGCTGGACGCGGACGGCAACCCGAGCGCGGTCACCTACGACTGCCACGTCTGCCGGCAGCCCTACGAGCGCCCCGACCTGGCCGCCTGCGCCACGCACGACGCGGTGGTCTGCTCCCTGTGCCTGAGCACGGACAAGGCCGGCGACCACGTCCTGCCCGCCACCGTCTGACCCGACCCTCGACACGCTCACGGCGGTGCGGCGGAACCAGTGGGCGAGCCGACCGACCCGAGTCACGCTCACCGTTCCGCTCGACCGCCCGCTCAGGCCGCCGCGCCGAACCACCTGGGCAGCCGGTCCAGCAGCTCGTTCTGGTCCTCGCCGACCCACGCCACATGGCCGTCCGGCCGCAGCAGTACCGCGGGGACGTCCAGTTCCTCGGCGGTGTCGACGACGTGGTCGACCCGGTCCGCCCAGCCCGCCACCGAGAGGCGGCCGGTCCGGTCGAGCAGCAGTCCGCGGCCGCCGCGCATCAGCTCGTAGAGGCGGCCGCGTCCGAGTGTGAGGTCCCGCAGGCGTCGGCCGAGCAGCTCATGGCCCTCGCCGAAGTCGTAGCGGACACCGATCGCGGTGATCTTCTCGATGAGGTACCGGTTCACCTCGTCGAAGTCCATCAGCCGGCCCAGCAGCCGCCGCACCGCCTGCGGCCCGGGCTCGGTGGACAGCAGCTCCATCTGCGCGCGGGTGTTGTTCAGTACGTCGGCGGCCACCGGGTGCCGTTCGCTGTGGTAGCTGTCCAGCAGGTCCTCGGGTGCCCAGCCGGCCACCTCGGCGGCCAGCTTCCAGCCCAGGTTGAATGCGTCCTGGATACCGAGGTTGAGGCCCTGTCCGCCCACCGGCGGGTGGACGTGGGCCGCGTCGCCGGCCAGCAGCACCCGGCCGACCCGGTAGCGGTCGGCCTGCCGGGTGGCATCGCCGAAGCGGGACAGCCAGCGCGGTGAGTGCACGCCGAAGTCGGTCCCGGCGACCGCCCGGAGCCGTCGTTTGAACTCCTCGAGGGTCGGCGCCACCGTGCGGTCCCCGCTCACACCCTCGGCGGGCACGACGACGCGGTACAACCCGTTCCCGACAGCTCCGAGGCCGAACAGCTTCTGGGTGCGGCGGATCTCGGTCACCACGGCGGTGACCGTCTCCGGCTCCACGCCCACCTCCATCGCGCCGAGCAACGTCTCGGCCTTGGCGGGTGCGCCGGGGAAACCGACCCCGAGCAGCTTGCGCACGGTACTGCGGCCGCCGTCGCAGCCGATCAGATAGCGCGAGCGCAGCCGGGTGCCGTCGGCGAGTTCGGCGCTCACCCCGTGCTCGTCCTGGCTCAGTCCGACCAGCTCGCAGCCGCGCCGGATCTCGGTGCCGAGTCCGACGGCGTGCTCCGCCAGCAGGCGGTCGGTGACGGTCTGCGGGATGCCGAGGACGTAGGCGTGGGCGGTGTCCAGACCGTCCGGCCAGGGCTTGTCGATGGCGGCGAAGTAACCACCTGCCGTGAACTGCTTTCCGTGCGCGAGGAACCGCTCCAGCAGCCCCCGCTGGTCCAGCACCTCGATGCTGCGCACGTGCAGGCCGAGCGAGCGGACGATCTCGGTCGGCTCCGGGTCCTTCTCCAGCACGACCACCCGCACGCCGTGCAGTCGCAGTTCGGCGGCCAGCATAAGGCCGGTCGGGCCGCCGCCGACGACGATCACGTCGATCATCGGATCCCCCTCCGTGTCTCGGACGGAGATTGTGCGGCACGACGGGGATCTTGCCGCAAGGCCCCCTGTGAGCTATACGTTGAAGAGGGCAAGGAGAGCGGTGATCTCCTTGCCCTTGCTCATGGGCGTCACGTCCGGGACGGCTGCAGGTACCGCGCCAGCAGGTCGTCCAGCGTCACCATCCCCGTGAGCGTGCCCGCCGTGTCCCGTACGACCGCCAGGGAGGCCCGGTTGCGGCGCAGGAGGTCGATCGCGTCGGCGACCGTGGTGTCCTCCGTCAGCTCCGGGACCGGGCGGGCCAGGGTGCGGGCGGTACCGGCGCGGCCCTGGGCGCGGGCGACCAGGGCGTCGCGGGCGTGGAGCGAGCCGAGCACGAAGTCGCCCTCGCGGACCAGCATGCGGGTGCGGTCGTGGTCGGCGGCCGTGCGCAGGACGGCGTCCAGGTCGGCGGTGCCGGGCACCGAGGTGATCTCCGCGGCCGGGATGCGGAGCTCGCCGACCGGGGTCTCGGGCTCGGTGAGCGAACGGGTGAGCAGCTTGGAGTCGGCCTCGCTGATCAGTCCGAGGCGCTCCGACTCCTCGACGAGATGGGTGAGTTGCTCACGGTTGTGCACCGCGGCCAGCTCGTCGCGCGGGGTGACCCGGCACAGCCGTACCAACGCGTTGCTCATCCTGTTCAGCACCGAGATCAGCGGCCGGACCACCTTGACGACAGCCCAGAAGGGCGGCGCGAGCAGCATGGCGGAGCGCTCGGGGTGGGCGATGGCCCAGGACTTGGGGGCCATCTCGCCGAGCACCATGTGCAGGAACACCACGACGATCATGGCGACCACGAAGGCCACGCCGTAGCTGAGTCCGCCGGGCAGGCCCAGGTCATGCAGCAGCGGGCCGAGTTCGTGGGAGATCGCGGGCTTGGAGACCGAGCCGAGGCCCAGCGTGCAGACAGTGATGCCCAGTTGGGCGCCGGCCAGCATCAGCGACAGCTCACGCATCCCGGCCAGAGCCGCCTTCGCCCCGCGCCGCTCCTCGGCCGCGGCCTTCTCCATGCGGTGCCGCTTGGCGGCGACCAGAGCGAATTCGGCGGCCACGAAGAAGCCGCTGCCGATCAGCAGCAGGACGGTGACGAAGAGCGCCATCGGGAAACTCATGTCTGCTCCTGCGCCGGCTCGGAAAGCCTCTCGACGCGGACCCGCTCCGGTACGTGGCGGTCCAGCGTCCGTACGTCGATCAGCGCGCGGCCGGTGCCGATCAGCTCGACGGTGACCCGGTCCCCGATGGCCGGGAAGCGGCCGAGGCGGTCCACGACCAGCCCGGCGACGGTGTCGTAGTCCTCTGCCCCGGGCAGTTCGACGCCGGTGGCGTCGGCGATCTCGTCGAGACGCCGGCCCGCGTCGACCAGCCAGCCGTCCCCGTCGGGCACCGCGACTTCGGTGACGGTGTCGCTCTCGTCGGCGATGTCGCCGACGAGCTCTTCGGCGATGTCCTCGTAGGTGACGATGCCGGCGACTCCGCCGTGCTCGTCCAGGACGACCGCGAACTCGTCGCCCCGCTCCCGCATCTGCTCGACTGCCTGCGGCAGCGGGAGGGTGTCGGGCAGCAGGAGCGGGGTGCGGGCGAGGACGCGCGCGGTGGCCCGGGTCAGCTCCTGGGCCGGCAGTCGCGTCAACTCCCGTACGCCCAGGACCCCGGGGACGTCGTCCGGGTGGTCGCCGAGGACGGGGTAGGTGGAGTGGCCGTGTCGGGCGATCAGGTCGATCGCCTCGGCGGCGGTGGCGTCTCCCCGCACGAAGACGGTGTCGACGCGCGGCACCATCACCTCGTCGAGGGTGCGCTCGGAGAACTCCAGGGCGTGGTCGAGGAGTTCGGCGGTGTCCCGGGGCAGTTCGCCCTGTTCGTGGGACTCGCCGATGAGGTGGCCGAGCTCCTCCAGGGTGGCGCCGTGGTGGAGTTCCTCGACGGGTTCGATGCCGACCCTGCGGAGCAGGCGGTTGGCCGCCCCGTCGAAGACGTGCACCAGCGGGCCGACGACCTTGAGGTAGCCGAGCGTGGAGGGGGCGAGGGCCTTCGCGAGCCGCTCGGGGACGGCGATCGCGAGGTTCTTCGGGGCGAGTTCACCGAGGACCATCTGGACGACGGTGGCCAGGACGAAGGCCAGCACGACGGAGATCCCGCCGACTGCCCCCTCGGGGACGCCGAGGCCGGTCAGGGCGGGGCGGAGCAGCGCGGAGACGGACGGTTCGGCGATGAAGCCGACGACCAGACCGGTGACGGTGATGCCCAGCTGGGCACCGGAGAGCATGAAGGACAGCCGTTCCAGGACCGTCAGCGCGCGGGCGGCCCTCCGGTCCCCGGCCTCCGCCTCACGGGACAGGGCGAGCCGGTCCGCGGAGACGTACGCGAACTCCTGGGCGACGAAGTAGCCGGTGCCGGCGGTCAGCAGGAACACGGCCAGCAGGCCGAGGACGGCGCTCGTGGTACTCAACGGCGCGGCGATCGCGTCGGGCGGGAGTCCGTCGGGGTGGCGGACACGGGCTTGCTCCTCCTGTAGGGATGTGCGCTGTGTGAACGACCGGGGCGAGCGCGGCGTTCCCCGGATCCGCCGGCAGGGCGGCGGGCCCGACCGGCGCTCACGCGGTGGCCGGAGTCGGCCCGACGAGCTCGGTGAGGACGTCCTCCATGGTCACGAACCCGAGGACGGTCCCCGTCCGACCCGTCACCGCCGCCAGATGACTCCCGTCGGCGCGCAGCGCGGTGAGGGTGTCGTCGAGCGGGGTGTCGATGCGGACCCGGGTGACCGGGTGCAGGGTGGCGCGCGGGAAGGGCCGTTCGCGGTCGGTGACGCCGAGGGTGTCCTTGATGTGCAGATAGCCCAGCAGGGTGCTGTCCGGGCCGGTGACGGGGAAGCGTGAGTAGCCCGCTTCGGCGGCGATCCGCTCCAGGCGGGCCGGGGTGACCGAGGTGTCGACGGTCCGCATCCTCGGTACCGGAACCAGGATCTCGCCGACCGGCCGGGTGCCGAGCTCCAGCGCGTCCCGCAGCCGTTCGCCGTCGGCGGGCGAGAGCAGCCCCGCCTCGCTGGCGTCGACGACCATGCGGGCGAGCTGGTCGTCGGTGAACACCGACTCGACCTCGTCCGGAGCGGCGGCCGCGCCGAGCCCTGCGTCCTTCAGCGGGCCCTTGAGGAGCGCCGCGAGGGAGGGTTCGGCGAGCATGCCGATCACCAGCGAGGTGACCGTGATGCCGAGCTGGGCACCGGAGAGCTGGAAGGTGAGCCGGCGTACGGCCTTCAGGGCGCCCTCGGCGCCGCGCTCACCTGCCTCGGCGGCCCGCTCCAGGTCACCGCGCTCGACGGTGGTCAGGGAGAACTCGGCGGCGACGAACACGGCACAGGCCAGGGTGAGGAGGAGGGCCGAAGCAAGCAGCACGGTCTCGGTCACCGGGTCACCTCCGCCCGTTCGTCCGTGGGGACGTGGGGGACGTGGCGCGGCCGGTACTGGGAGGCTCACCCATCGCGGAACTGTGGCTCCTTCTTGTCGGGGCAGGTCGCACCAATAGTAAAGGACAGGCAAAGCAACCTGTAGGGACACCCGGCCGGGAGTGCGGGTACGCTGCCGGTCCGGCGGGCGTCTCGTCCGATGTCGGTGTCACTGTGACGGAGGCCTTCCCCATGTTCGGACTGAGCGAGCTCGCGATCATCCTGCTGGTCGTCATCGCGGTCATCGCCGCTAAGAAGGGCCCGGAACTGGCCCGTACGGCGGGCAGGTCGGCGCGCATCCTCAAGGCGGAGGCCCGCGCCGCGCAGGAGGGCGGGCCGGAGCCCCAGGTCATCCAGGGCCAGGTCCTGCGGCCCGGGACCGGCGGGGGCACCGGGCCGGGGTCCGGCACCCACTGAGACTCCCAGCGTCGGTACGCGTCCACGGTTTCCTCTGCCGGCCGGCCCCGCCATGATCCATGATGAGCGGGCCATGCACCTGCCGGTCACGTCCACTCGCGCGCCGCTGCCCGTTCTGCGGGCCGCGATGTTCGCCGTCGTCGGCACCGTGCTCGGGATCAGTGCCCATCATCTGCTCGCCGAGGGCCAGGTGCCCTGGAGGCAGGGTGCCGCGGCGACGGCGGTGCTCTTCGCGGTGGGTCTCGTCGGTGTGCAGCGGCCCAGAAGCCTGGCGACGGTCGTCGCGTGCAGTGTCGCGGGACAGTCCGGGCTGCATCTGTGGCTGACGCTCACCGCGGCCGCGCGGCACCCCGGCGGCCATGTGCACGACGCCCACTCGGCGTGGCACGAGCGGCTCCATGACTCCCTGGCCATGACGGCGGCCCACTCGCTGGCCGCCGCGCTCGTCGCCGTCCTGCTGCACCGCGCGGACGCGGCCTGCTGGACGGTGGCCCGCGGGGTGACGGCGGCGCTCGACGCGGTGGGGGATCGACTGGCCGCCGCCCGGCGGCTGTTCACCCGGCCCATGTCACCCGCGCCGACGGCCGCGGTGACGGTCGTGCCGACGTACGACGAACGGCCGCTCACGGCACGGCCGTTGCTGGCACACGCGGTGGTACGGCGGGGTCCTCCGGCGACGAGCGCAGCTCTCGCCCACTGACCCCACGGGGACACCGTTCCGGCCCGCGTCGGACGGCCGCCCCGCCGCACCCCCTGCCTGGAGACCTGCATGTCCCGTATCCCCCTGTCCCGTCTGTCCGTTGCCGCCGTCGGAGCCGCAACGGCTGTCCTCCTGACCGCCGTTCCGGCCGCCGCTCACACCGAGGTCGAGGCCGACAAGGCGCAGGCGCTCGCCGAGAACGTCACCGTCTCCTTCCACGCCGAGGCCGAGTCCGACACCTCCGGGATCAAGGAGGTCCGGGTGGTCCTGCCCGAGGGCATCGCGCCGGCCGACGTGACGTACGGCAAGGGCCCCGAGGGCTGGAAGTTCAGCGCGACCGACGACGGCTACAGCGTCAAGGGCGCCGAACTGAAGACCGGCGAGAGCGCCGAGTACTCCGTCGTCGTACGGCAGTTGCCCGACGCGAACGAGGTGCCCTTCAAGACCCTGCAGACCTACGGCGACGGGCACGTCGACCGCTGGATCGAGCTGGGCGAGAACGGCGACAACCCGGCGCCCACCCTGAAGCTGAAGGCGGCGGCACCGGGCGCGAAGCCGGTGAGCCCGGCCCCGAGTGTCTCCGCGAGCCCGGCCCCGACAACCGTGGAAACCACGCCCGCGGCCTCGCCGCAGGCCGCCGGCACGGAGCAGGACGACGAGAGCGGGCTGTCGGCGGGCGCCTGGACCGGGATCGGCGCGGGCATCCTCGTCGCGGTGGCCGCGGTGGTCCTCGTGGTACGGCGGCGGGGCGGCACCGAGCAGTAGGGGCCACCCGGTCCGGGGGTTTTCTCCCGGACCCCGGATGAATCCCCCGGCTCCGGGTAGGCCAGCCACACGGCGTACCCGGAGATGGAGTGCCATGACCTGCGCGACCTCCCCCGCACGGCACGGGAGCTGGGCGGTGGCCCTGGCTGTCGCCGCCCTCGTCCTCACCGGAGCCTGCGGCGACGGCGACGGCGGTGACGACGGCGCCTCCCGCACGGGCAGCCCTTCCGTCACCGGCTCGCCCGGTCCGACCACGGCGGCGGGCTCCCCCACCCGCTCCGTCTCCCCGACACCGACCGCGACCGCGCCCTCGGACCCGGAGCAGGCGGAGCGGGACATCCGGGAGGTGTGGACGGTCCTCTTCGACCCGAAGTCCTCCCTGGACCAGCGCAGTGACGCGGCCGAGGACGGCGACGAGAACGCCCTGATGATCGACAACCTCTTCCGCGACCCGAGCGGCAGCAAGCTGCGCGCCGAGGTGACCTCCGTGTCGTACACCTCGGACGCGCTCGCCGAAGTGGCCTACGACCTCACGCGCGAGGGCCGCCGGCTGGACACCGGGGGCCCGGGGGCGGCCGTACTCCAGGACGGCGGCTGGAAGGTCGCCCTGCGTACGGTCTGCTCGCTGACGCGGCACGCCGTGGACGCGCCCGAGGCGCCGAGCTGTGCGCTGCAGTCCTCCAGCCCTGCCGCCGACCCTGCCTCCAGTCCTGCCTTCAGCCCTGGCGGAACAGGTCGTTGAGCTCCGTCTGGGAGAGCTGGTCGGCGGCGTACGAGAAGGTGCCCAGGTCGGCCAACTCCCGTGCGGCGTCGAGCAGATGGCGGTACATGGCCCGGGCGATACTGCCGCCGACCGTGACCCGTCGGACGCCGAGTTCGCGCAGGTCGTCCAGGGAGAGCGCGTTGCCGGTCAGGCCCATGACCACGTTGAGGGGGCCGTCGATCGCACGGACCAGTGTGCCGATGGTCTCGGCGTCGGCGGCGCCGGGGACGAACGCGCAGTCGGCTCCGGCCTCCAGATAGGCGTTGGCCCGCCGGACGGCCTCGTCGAGGGTGCCGCCGACCAGGAGCGCGTCGGTGCGGCCGACCAGGACGAAGGGCCCGCCGTCGACCGCCAGGGTCTCGCGGGCGGCACGGACACGGTCGGCGGAGAGCTTCAGGTCGTGGAGCGGACGGGTGCGGTCGCCGGTGAAGTCCTCGATGTTGCCGCCCGCGGCTCCGGCGGCGACGGTCCTCGCGACGGTGGTGGCGACGGTCTCGGGCGACTCGCCGTATCCGTCCTCCAGGTCCGCGCTCAGCGGTACGGCGATCCCGCGCGCGATCTCACGGACCCGGCCCAGCATGGTCTCGCGGTCGACGCGGTCCTCGGGCGGCTGTTCGGCGAAGAAGTCGTGGTCGGGCCGGCCGAGGGAGAACGCGACGCCCGCACTCGTGGTCGCCACGGCCGGGAAACCGGCCGCCTCCAGGATCCGGGCACTGCCCACGTCCCATGCGTTGGGGAGCAGGAAGCAGCCCTCCCGGTGCAGTTCGGCGAAGCGCTGTGCCCTGGCTCGGCTCTCGGTGTCCACACGGTCCTTCCCGGCCCGCCGCCCCTCGACGGACTCCCCGACAACGTACGCCGGAGGCGCTCTGAACGGAGGGCGGTGCCGGGCCGTACGTAGGTCGGACGGCGTCGACGCACAGCCCTGGTACAGCCCTCTATAGAATGAGCCCGATGATCAGCTCCGAGCAGCCCACCGCGCGTCCGCCCCTGTGGCGGGCGCTGCTCCTGCTCGGGCTGCTCGTCGGAGTCCTGGGCATGCACGCCCTGGCCCCCGGTGGCGGTACGGCCGGGCACGAGGGCAGGGCCGCGCACCGGACGACGGTCACCGCCGTCGTCGACACGGTCTGTCACGACGGCTGCGGGTCGGGCCATCTCCACCACGCGGACGCGACCTGTGCGTCGGGGGCCGTGAGCGGTGGGCCGGCGTTGCCCGCACTCGTCCCCGACCCGTCGACAAGCGCCCTGGGCACGGCCGATCTGTGCGCTCAGACCGTCACGGCACAGGAAGGCGCCCGCGCGCCGCCCTCCCTCGCGGAACTCCAGCTCCTGCGGATCTAGAAACGGCGTGCTCCGTCGCGTCCAGATCCCTTTCACAGCACAGGAGTTCCAGCATGCGCAGCACCCGTACCCTGATCCGCCGTGTCTGTCTCGCGGCGGTCGCCGTGAGCGCCGCCCTCACCCTCACGGCGTGTGGCGGCGACAGCGACGGCAGCGGCTCGGCCGCCTCGTCGCCCTCGGTGTCCGCCGAGACCTCGGCCGACGCCCACAACGCGCAGGACGTCTCCTTCGCCCAGGGCATGATCCCGCACCACCGGCAGGCCGTGGAGATGGCCCGCCTGGCAGCCGACCGGGCCTCGTCCGCCGAGGTCAAGGCTCTCGCCGCCCGGATCGAGAAGGCACAGGGCCCGGAGATCGAGACCATGACGGGCTGGCTGAAGACCTGGGGCGAGAAGGTCCCCGAGGACATGGCCGGGAACATGCCCGGCATGGACCACTCGGCGGACTCCGGCATGGCCGGGATGATGGACGGCGCCGACATGGAGAAGCTGGAGAAGGCGTCCGGCAAGGACTTCGACGCCATGTTCCTGACCATGATGGTCGAGCACCACGAGGGCGCCGTCGAGATGGCCGGGACCGAGCAGGCCAAGGGCGATTACCAGGCCGCCAAGGCCATGTCCGGTGACATCGTCACCACGCAGACCGCCGAGATCGGTGAGATGAAGAAGCTCCTCGGCGAGAACTCCGGAGGCTGACCGCACGGTTCGCAGAGTCCTTCTCCGGGCACCCGGAGAAGGACTCGCCGGATCCACGAGGAGCGACAGTGGCGACAGAGCGACTCCCCGATCACGAACAGCGCATTCTGGACGAGGTGGAACGCGCCCTGCGCCGCGACCGCCGCCTGGACCGCCGAATGCGCACAGGGCGGCTGCGCCGCCGACCGGACCTGTCCCGGGTGACGCACTACCGGCCGCACGTCCTGACCGTGGGTCTGCTGCTCGCGGTGTCGATCACGCTCATGGTGACGGGCATCGTCACCGCTCGGCCCGCGGTGATCTGGGCCTTCGCGGCCGTCTGGCCCCTGGCCCTGTTCGCGGCGTTCCGCCTGCTGTGCCGCTGGACGGAACCCTGACCCTCACGCCTCGCCGTTCTCGACGGTGGGCTCGAAGGCGGACTCGATCGGCCGCTCGTCGACCAGGACCCGCCCCTGCGGCGGCCCGGTGAGCAGCGCGCGTACGGCGGTCAGGACGTCCGGCGCCACATGATCGGCCCGTGCCGTCTCCTCCGGCCCGGTCCGCTCGTCCGGTACGAGGATCCCGTGCGCGCCCACCCGGGCCGCGGCCTCGGCGTCCGCGGCGGTGCCGACGACCGCGCAGTCGGCCGGCGCGGTGCACACCCGGCCCGCCGCCCAGAGGATCAGGCCCGGTTCGGGCGGGCGGCAGTGACAGCCGTCGTCGGGGCCGTGCGGGCACACTCCCCAGATGTCGAAGGGGCCGAGGAGTTCGTCGACGCGGTGGTTGACGGCCCGTACCTCGGCGTCGCTGAGCCGGTCGTGCCCGACGCCCGGTCGCAACGCCACGAAGCCGGTGCGGACGTCGTGCAGTCGCAGCAGGTCGAGCGCCTCGCGGGCACCGGGCGCCGGGCACACCCGTTCGGGGTCGAGCGGGTCTTCGGCGAGGATGCTGTCACGGTCGAACAGCACCGTACGCACGCGCGTCATACGGCCACCTCCCGGCTCTCGCGTCCACTTCTTCCTCTCGGCTTCCTCTCCGCGAGTAACCGCCTGGGACGGGTCCATGCGGCCGGGCGCGATCATCGGGTCGGATGCACCCGGGCACCAAGTCTGTGAGACCCGTACGAAATCCGCGCTGAGCAGGACCGACTCCCTAAGATCAGCTCGTGGTCACCTTCCTGCTCGAACGTACGGCCCCGCTCTCCCAGGACGAGGCCTGGCGCCGCCTCACTCAGTGGCCCCGCCACGGCGAGGGCGTCCCCCTGACGCGCGTCACCGTCGTGCCGCCGGGGCCGACGGCCGAGGGCACGCTCGTCGTCGCCCGTTCGGGGATCGGCCCGCTCGGCTTCGACGACCCCATGGAGGTCATGGTCTGGCGGCCGCCTGCGGAGGGCGTCTCCGGCCTGTGCCGGCTGGAGAAGCGCGGCCGGGTGGTGAAGGGCTGGGCCGAACTGGAGGTGCACCCGGGTCCTGGAGGCCGGGCGCGCGTGATCTGGCGTGAAGAACTGCGGGTTCCCCTGCTCCCCGAACCCTTGCTGGGCGTGGCGGCCAGGTCGGTCTTCGGACGTGCGCTGAACCGGCTCCTGCGGGGCGCCTGAAGATCGTGCAACAGTGGGCGTCATGACGGCAGTTGACGGTACGACCGTGCAGGTGGACGAAGTCGAGGAAGTCGCGGAGGACGGGCTGCGGTGGCTGGTGTCCACCGCGCGGGAGACCGCGGACGGCGGACTCGCCTGGCCGGCCGCACCCTCGAAGGAGGAGACCGACCCCAGCCTCTACAACGGCACGGCCGGGATCGTCTCCGTGCTTCTGGAGGCCTGGCGGCACTTCGCCGACGACTCCTACGCCGACCTCGCACTCCGCGCGGGACGCGGTCTGGCCGCCGCCGTCGACGGCCACGAGGACGACTCGCTGTACTTCGGCCGGTCCGGCATGGCGCTGGTCCTGCACACCCTGGGCGACCAACTCGGCGACACCGCCTCCGGGACGGCGGCCGACCGTGCGATGGCTCTCGTGCGGTCCCACTTCGACGGGGAGCGCTGGGGCGAGCTGTTCGAGCTGATGGGCGGCAACGGCGGGACGGGCCTGGCGGCCCTGGCGATGGGCGACCCCGAGTTCGCCGTCCTCGCGGTGGAGCCCTATCTGCGGGCCGCGGAGAAGACCCCGTGGGGCGTCACCTGGCAACACCGCCCGGGCCCGGAGGCCCGGATGCACCACATGTCGCACGGCACGCTGGGCATCTCCTACGCGCTCGCCCGGATCGGCCACGCGACCGGCCGTGCCGACCTGATCGACCTGGCACTCGCGGGGGTCGCGGACGTCGTGGCCCGCGACGAGGGCGGCCCGGACGGCTTCCTGGTCCCGCACTCCACCCCCCAGTACCTCCCGGACCTGATCGAACCCATCACCTACGGCTGGTGCCACGGCCCCACCGGCGACGCCCAGATGTTCCGGCTCCTGCGCGACACCGACGGCGACCCGGCCTGGGCCGCGCTCGCCGACCGCTGCTGGCACACGGTCGTCCGCTCCGGCCTCCCCGAGCGCCTGCGGCCGGGGTTCTGGGACAACAACGGCCGCTGCTGCGGCACGGCGGGTGTCCTCGCCCTGGCCGGCGACCGTATCGCCGAAGGAGCCGAAGGAGCCGAAGGGCAGGAGGCGTACGACTTCGCGCGGATCCTCGTCACCGACCTCGCCGCCCGCGCGGTCCGGGACACCGACGGCGCCCGGTGGTCCAACGTCGAGCACCGGGCCACCCCGAGCGACCTCGAACCCCGCACCGACTGGGCACAGGGCAGTGCCGGCATCGTGCGTGAACTGCTGCGGTTCGTCCGGCTGAGCCGGGGCGGTGATCCGCGGTACGCGTTCACATGGCCGGACCAGCCCGAGGTGTCCGCTCAGGCCACCGACCCGATCCGGCGGGCCGGTACCGACGTCGCGTCGTGATGGATCGGCGTGTGCGCGCCGGTGAGGGAGACCCCGCTGCCGCCCCGCCGGCTCGCGACGATCTCCGCGGCGATGGACAGGGCCGTCTCCTCGGGCGTACGCGCACCGAGGTCGAGGCCGATGGGTGACCGCAGCCGCGCCAACTCCAGCTCTGTCACGCCGACTTCGCGCAGGCGTTCGTTGCGGTCGAGGTGGGTGCGGCGGGAGCCCATGGCGCCGACGTAGGCGACCGGGAGCCTGAGGGCCAGCCGCAGCAGGGGTACGTCGAACTTGGCGTCGTGGGTGAGGACGCACAGGACCGTCCGGGCGTCGACCTCCGTGCGCTCCAGGTACCTGTGCGGCCACTCGACGACTATCTCGTCGGCCTCCGGGAAGCGCGCCTCGGTCGCGAAGACGGGGCGCGCGTCGCACACGGTGACCTGGTAGCCGAGGAACTTCCCGACGCGCACGAGCGCCGACGAGAAGTCGATCGCGCCGAACACGATCATCCGGGGCGGTGGCACGGAGGACTCGACGAGCACGGTGAGCGGTGCACCGCAGCGCGAGCCCTGTTCGCCGATCTCCAGGGTGCCGGTGCGGCCCGCGTCCAGGAAGGCGCCGGCCTCGGCGGCGATCGTGCGGTCCAGCTCAGGATGGGCGCCGAAACCGCCCTGACCGGAGACGTCCTGGGGTCCTACGACGAGCGCGCGGCCGAGGAGTTCGCGTGGGCCGGAGACGATCCGCGCCAGCGCCGCCGACCGGCCCTTCGCCGCGGCTTCGAGCGCTGCAGCGACGACCGTACGGACGGGGTCGCCCGCCCGGACCGGGGTGACGAGGATGTCGATGACGCCGCCGCAGGTCAGGCCGACGGCGAAGGCGTCCTCGTCGCTGTACCCGAAGCGTTCGAGGACCGACTCCCCGTCCTCCAGGGCCTGTTGGCACAGGTCGTAGACCGCGCCCTCCACACAGCCGCCGGAGACCGAGCCGATCGCCGTGCCGTCGGCGTCCACCGCGAGGGCGGCTCCCGGCCGGCGGGGCGCGCTGCCGCCGACGGCCACCACGGTGGCCACGGCGAAGTCGCGTCCCTGCTCGACCCACCGGTGCAGCTCGTCGGCGATGTCCAGCATGTCTCGGTCTCCTTCACAGCGGTTGCTTACAGGGGTGTTCGAGCGGCTAGTGCACGCCCATCCAGCTCTCGATCGGGTTGAGGGCGTAGTACACCAGGAAGATCACCGTCAGTCCCCACATGAAGGCGCCGATCTCCCGCGCCTTGCTCTGCGCGACCTTGATCGCGACGTAGGAGATGACGCCCGCGGCCACGCCCGCCGTGATCGAGTAGGTGAACGGCATGACCACGACGGTCAGGAAGACCGGGATCGCGGTGGCGCGGTCGGCCCAGTCGACATGGCGGGCGTTCATCATCATCATGGCGCCGATCACCACGAGGGCGGCGGCCGCGACCTCGCCGGGCACGATCGCCGTGAGCGGGGTGAAGAAGAGGCAGGCCGCGAAGAACAGTCCGGTGACGACGGAGGACAGGCCGGTACGCGCGCCCTCGCCCACTCCCGTCGCCGACTCGACGAACACGGTCTGGCCGGAGGCACCGGCCACACCGCCGATCGCACCGCCCGCGCCGTCGATGAACAGGGCCTTGGACAGGCCCGGCATCCGGCCCTGCGCGTCGGCCAGTTTCGCCTCGGTGCCGACGCCGATGATGGTGGCCATCGCGTCGAAGAACCCGGCGAGCACCAGCGTGAACACGATCATTCCGACCGTCATCGCGCCGACCTCGCCCCAGCCGCCGAACTCGACCTTCCCGAAGATCGAGAAGTCGGGCATGGAGACCGCGCTGCCGTGCAGTTCGGGGGCGCCGCTCGCCCACTGCTTCGGGGCGACGGCACCGGTGGCGTTGAGAATCACGGCGAGTACGGTCCCGCCGAGGATGCCGATCAGGATGGCGCCGGGCACGCCTCGCGCCTGGAGCATGAAGATCGCGAGGAGGGTGAGGGCGAACAACAGGACTGGCCAGCCCGCGAGTTCGCCCGTGGGGCCGAGCGTCACCGGGGTCGCTTTGCCCTGGTGGACGAAGCCGGCCTTGTAGAAGCCGATGAGGGCGACGAACAGGCCGATGCCCATGGTGATCGCGTGCTTGAGGGCCAGCGGGATCGCGTTCATGATCATCTCGCGCAGGCCGGTGACGACCAGCAGCATGATGACCACGCCGTACATCACGCACATGCCCATGGCCTGCGGCCAGGTCATCACGGGCACGACCTGCGAGGACAGCACGCCGGAGACGGAGAGGCCGGCGGCGAGGGCGAGGGGCACCTTGCCGAAGAAGCCCATCAGCAGCGTGGTGAGGGCCGCCGCGAACGCGGTCGCGGTGATGAGTGCCTTCTGGCCGAGCGTGTCCCCGGCCGCGTCCTTGCCGGACAGGATCAGGGGATTGAGCAGGAGGATGTACGCCATCGCCATGAAGGTGGTGACGCCGCCGCGCAGTTCACGCGCGACCGTGGATCCTCGCCGGGATATGTGGAAGTACCGGTCGAGCCAGGACCTGCCGGCCGGGACGCGGGTGCCTTCTCCCGCGTCGTCGGCCGTGGTCCTGGGTTCCAGGGACTGCTGGGTCATGGTGCCGTCTCCCAAGGTTCACAGGGACACCCGTGCAACCGCCTTGTCGGGCACGGGATTTGGGATGTGCACGACCCGGGGGACGGCCCAGGACGGACAGTTGGGACCCCGGGGGACCAGGCCCCCGGGGAATCACCGGTTCATCACGTGCCGGTCAGGTGCTCCGGCCGTACCGGTGTCCTGTTGAGCTCCAGCCCGGTCGCGTTGCGGATCGCCGCGAGCACGGCCGGGGTCGAGGACAGGGTGGGTGCCTCGCCGATGCCGCGCAGCCCGTACGGCGCGTGGTCGTCGGCGAGTTCGAGCACGTCGACGGGGATGGTCGGCGTGTCGAGGATCGTGGGGATCAGGTAGTCGGTGAAGGAGGGGTTCCTGACCTTCGCCGTCTTCGGGTCGACGATGATCTCCTCCATCACCGCGACGCCCAGGCCCTGGGTCGTACCGCCCTGGATCTGGCCGATCACCGACAGCGGGTTCAGCGCCTTGCCGACGTCCTGGGCGCAGGCCAGCTCGATCACCTTGACCAGCCCGAGTTCGGTGTCGACCTCGACGACCGCGCGGTGGGCGGCGAAGGAGTACTGGACGTGTCCGAAGCCCTGCCCGGTGCGCAGGTCGAAGGCCTCGGTGGGCCGGTGCCGCCACTCCGCCTCGACCTCGACGCTCTCGCTTTCGAGCACGTCGGCCAGGTCGGCGAGGACCTCGCCGCCGTCGGTGACGACTTTGCCGCCCTCCAGGAGCAGTTCGGCGGTGGCCCAGGCGGGGTGGTAGGAACCGAACTTGCGGCGCCCGAGTTCCAGGACCTTCTCCCGGACGAGCTCGCAGGAGTTCTTGACGGCGCCACCGGTGACGTACGTCTGGCGCGACGCGGACGTCGAACCGGCGCTGCCCACCTGTGTGTCCGCGGGCTGGATGGTCACCTGCGCGACACCGAGCTCGGTGCGGGCGATCTGCGCGTGGACGGTGACCCCGCCCTGGCCGACCTCCGCCATGGCGGTGTGCACGGTGGCGACGGGCTCACCGCCGACGACCTCCATGCGGACCTTCGCCGTGGAGTAGTCGTCGAAGCCCTCGGAGAAGCCGACGTTCTTGATGCCGACCGCGTAGCCGATACCGCGGACGACCCCTTCGCCGTGGGTGGTGTTGGACAGACCGCCCGGCAGCTGCCGTACGTCGGCCTCCTCGCCGGCCGCGAGCCACTGCTGCTCCGGAGGAAGCGGCATCGCCTTGACGCGGCGCAGGAGTTCGGCGACGGGAGCCGGGGAGTCGACGGGCTGGCCGGTCGGCATGAGCGTGCCCTGCTCCATGGCGTTCAGCTGCCGGAACTCCACCCGGTCCATGCCCACTTCGTCGGCCAGCTTGTCCATCTGCGCCTCGTAGGCGAAGCACGCCTGGACGGCGCCGAAGCCGCGCATCGCGCCGCAGGGCGGGTTGTTGGTGTAGAGGGCGATGGCCTCGATGTCGACGTCGTCGACGACGTACGGACCGATGCCGAGCGAGGAGGCGTTGCCGACGACGGCCGGCGAGGCGGAGGCGTACGCGCCGCCGTCGAGGACGATCCGGCATTTGACGTGGGTCAACCTGCCCTCGCGCGTGGCCCCGTGCTCGTAGTACAGCTTGGCCGGGTGGCGGTGGACGTGCCCGAAGAAGGACTCGAACCGGTTGTAGACGATCTTGACGGGCTTGCCGGTGCGCAGCGCGAGCAGACAGGCGTGGATCTGCATCGACAGGTCCTCGCGGCCGCCGAAGGCCCCGCCGACGCCGGACAGCGTCATGCGGACCTTGCGCTCGGGCAGGCCGAGGACGGGGGCGATCTGCCGCAGGTCGGAGTGGAGCCACTGGGTGGCGACATAGAGGTGGACGCCACCGTCCTCGTCCGGCACGGCGAGACCCGACTCGGGGCCGAGGAAGGCCTGGTCCTGCATGCCGAAGGTGTACTCGCCCTTGACGACGAAGTCGGCCTTCTTCGCGGCCTCTTGCACATCACCGCGGATGATCGGCTGCCGGTGCACGATGTTGGGGTGCGGGACGTGCCCGATGTGGTGGTCGTCGCGGTTCTCGTGGACGACGATCGCGTCGGGGGCGGTCGCGGAGGCCTCGTCGGTGATGACGGGCAGCTCGCGGTACTCGACCTTGATCTTCGCGGCGGCACGGCGGGCCGTCTCGGGGTGGTCGGCGGCGACGATGGCGACCGGCTCACCGTGGTGGCGGACCTTGCCGTGGGCGAGGACCGGGGTGTCCTGGATCTCCAGACCGTAGTTCCTCACCTCGGTCGGCAGGTCGTCGTACGTCATGACGGCGTACACGCCCGGCAGGGCCAGGGCCTCGCTCGTGTCGATGGACACGATCTCGGCGTGCGCGACGGTCGAGCGCAGGATCTGCCCCCAGAGCATGTCCTCGTGCCACATGTCGGACGAGTACGCGAACTCGCCGGTGACCTTGAGGGTCCCGTCCGGGCGGAGCGTGGACTCGCCGATACCGCCCTTGGTCTGGGAACCCTGGGTGATCTTGGTGGGGGTGCCGTTAGGAGTGGACACGTCAGACCGCCTCTCCCTGCCGGGCGGCCGCGAGGCGGACCGCGTCCATGATCTTCTCGTAGCCGGTGCAGCGGCAGAGGTTGCCCGAGAGCGCCTCGCGGATGTCCGCGTCGCTCGGGTTCGGGTTGCGCTCCAGCATCTCGTCGGCGGCGACCAGCAGCCCCGGCGTGCAGAACCCGCACTGGACGGCACCGGCGTCGATGAACGCCTGCTGGACGGGCGAGAGTTCGGTGCCCTCGCCGGTGTGGGAGTCCTGCCCCGCCGGCGCCCGGTGCCCGCACGAACGCTGCTTGGCGTAGTCCGCGAGCCCCTCGACGGTCACGACCTCGCGCCCCTCGACCTGCCCGGCGGCGACGAGACAGGAGCACACCGGGACGCCGTCCAGCCGGACCGTGCAGGACCCGCACTCACCCTGCTCGCAGGCGTTCTTGGAACCGGGAAGCCCGAGCCGCTCGCGCAGCACGTACAGCAGGGACTCGCCCTCCCACACGTCGTCGGCTTCCTGGGGACGTCCGTTGACAGTGAAGTTGACGCGCATTACGCAGCTCCCTCCGTGGTGGCGGCGGGGCCGCGGTACGACTCCCAGGTCCAGGTCAGCGTGCGGCGGGCCATGATGCCGACCGCGTGGCGGCGGTAGCTCGCCGTGCCCCGGACGTCGTCGATCGGGCTGCAGGAGGCGGCGCACAGGTCCGCGAACTGCTTGGCGACCGAAGGGGTGATGATCTTGCCGTTGTCCCAGAACCCGCCGTCCTCGAGAGCCGCGTTCAAGAACTCCTCGGCGGCCTTGGCCCGAACGGGTGTGGGAGCGGCCGAACCGATCCCCGTCCGCACGGTCCGCGTCGCGGGATGCAGGGCGAGCCCGAACGCGCACACGGCGATGACCATGGCGTTCCTCGTCCCCACCTTGCTGAACTGCTGGGGCCCGTCGGCCTTCTTGATGTGCACGGCGCGAATGAGCTCGTCGGCCGCCAGAGCGTTGCGCTTCACGCCGGTGTAGAAGTCGTCGATCGGGATGAGCCGGGACCCCCGGACCGACTCGACCTCGACCTCGGCGCCGGCCGCGAGGAGGGCGGGGTGGGCGTCACCGGCCGGGGAGGCGGTGCCGAGGTTGCCGCCGACACCGCCGCGGTTGCGGATCTGCGGGGAGGCCACGGTGTGCGAGGCGAGGGCCAGGCCCGGGAGCTCGCCTCGCAGGTGCTCCATGATGCGGGTGTACGGCACGGAGGCACCGAGCCGCACGGTGTCCTCGCCGACCTCCCACTCGGTGAGGTCGGAGATGCGGTTCAGGTCGAGCAGGTACTCGGGCCGCCGATGGTCGAAGTTGATCTCGACCATCACGTCGGTGCCGCCCGCGATGGGCACAGCGGTGGGGTGCTCGGCCTTTGCGGCGAGCGCCTCCTCCCAGCTGGCGGGGCGAAGGAAGTCCATGACCGGCTCTCTTCTTCGTCTCGTGATCGTACGGATCGAGCCAGATCGTGTGCGGCGGGCCCGGCTCGTTCATGTGCTGTTTACGCGGAGTGGAGCCAGTACACAGCCGTGTACTCCGACGGGGTCAGTCACGGAAACCATGAAGGAGTTGGCTGGTCGCGGCCCTCATCTTGTAGATTCGTATGAACGGAGGTCCTCGGTAACCTCTAGGTTTTCCTGCGGAAACGTGCGACACAGCCCACGTGACCTGGGACACAGCCTCGGAGACGGCGAGAAGCCGCTCCCCCTCCACCGGCCCCTTCCCTCCATCGTAGATTTCGAGACAAAGAACGGCGGCGACGAGAATGCGGCTGCGCGCACTGCTGGACACCGACGCGCTGGGCCTGCGGCTGCTCGGCGGCGAGGACGAACTGGACCGCACCGTGCGCGGTGTGATGACCACGGACCTGCGCGACCCCAGCCGCTACCTCTCGGGCGGGGAACTGGTCCTGACGGGCCTCGCCTGGCGCCGGGACGCCGCGGACTCGGAGCCTTTCGTACGACTCCTGGTGCAGGCCGGCGTGGTCGCGCTGGCGGCCGGCGAGGCCGAACTGGGCACCGTCCCGGAGGACCTGGCCGTCGCCTGCGCCCGGCACCGCCTCCCGCTGTTCGCGGTGCACGAGTCGGTGGCCTTCGCCACGATCACCGAGCATGTCGTACGGCAGGTCTCCGGCGAGCGCGCGGGCGACCTGGCGGCCGTGGTGGACCGCCACCGCCGCATGATGACCTCGGGCCCGGCGGGCGGCGGCCCCGACGTGGTCCTCGACCTCCTGGGCTCCGACCTGGACCTGCGCGCCTGGGTCCTGTCACCCACCGGCCGCCTGATCGCGGGCCCGAAGGTGGCGGGCCCCGGCCTCCCCGCGGACACCTGCGCGAAGCTCGCGGCGGAACACCTGGCCGCTGCCCGCACAGGCCGCCGGGGCCCCCACAGAGTCACGCTCGGCTCGTCGACGTACTCCCTCTTCCCGGTCCGCAGCAGCGGCCGCTCCTCCCATGCCTCCAGGGACGTACGAGAGACGGTCCTGTCCGACTGGCTGCTGGCAGTGGAGGCGGACGCCGGCGACTGGCCGGAGGAGCGCCTGGACCTGCTCCAGGGCGTCACCCAGCTGATCTCCGTCGAGCGGGACCGCCGGGACGCGGCCCGCACGGTCCGCCGCCGCCTGGCCCAGGAGGTCCTGGAACTGGTCCAGACGGGAGCGGCACCGGCCGAGATCGCCGCACGCCTGCGAGTCGCCGCCCCGGTACTCCTCCCCGGCCTGGGAGCGGCCCCCCACTGGCAGGTCGTGGTGGCGAAGGTCGAATGGCAGGACGGCGACCTTGAGGGCGGCGCCATGGCCCAGTCCCTCCTGGAGGAGATCCTGGTGGACCCGCAGGCGACCGGCCCCGAGCCCTCCGACCGCATAGCGGTGGCCCACACCGGCGACGAGGCGATCGCGCTGGTCCCCCTCCCCGCGGTCTCGACCGAACACGACGGCTCGGAGACGGGCATCCTGGCCGACGCCCTCCTGGAGTCGGTCCGGGACCCCCTCTCGGCCGGCCTGGACGACGACGGCAGGGTCACCCTGGGCGTCAGCGCGTCGGTCCACTCGGCGGAGGGCCTGCGCGGCGCCCTGGAGGAGGCCCGCCACGCCCGCCGGGTGGCCGCGGCCCGCGCCGGCCGAGTCTGCGCGGCAGGCCACCAGGAACTCGCCTCGCACGTCCTGCTGCTCCCCTTCGTCCCCGACGACGTACGCCGCGCCTTCACGGCCCGCCTCCTCGACCCGCTCCGCGACTACGACCGCCGCCACCGGGCCGAGTTGATCCCCACCCTGGAGGCCTTCCTGGACTGCGACGGCTCCTGGACCCGCTGCGCGACCCGCCTCCACCTGCACGTCAACACGCTGCGCTACCGCGTCGGACGGATCGAGCAGTTGACGAGCCGCGACCTCTCGCGCCTGGAGGACAAGCTGGATTTCTTCCTGGCACTGCGGATGAGCTGAAACCTGTGAGCCCCCCGACTCCCACGACTTTGTGAATTCCTTCACCCACCCCCTTGGCCGGGCCCGTCGTTTCGTGCTGAGATGCCGCCACCACTCAAAGCTCGACGGCGCGCTCGGGGAGGGCAACGTGGCGCATACCGCCATGTCTGGTAACGGAACGACCGCCGGTGACGATCCACTCCAGACCGCGGTATGGCGGCTGCGCTCACGGGCCTGCTGGGCCGACGCGGCCGCCCTGCTTCAACCGGTCACCGCACCGGCGGCCCTGCAGAGAGCCGCACTTCTGGTGGAACGCTGCCTGTACACGGAGCAGGGCTGGCCCGAGGCGGAGGACGCGCTGCGCACCGCCGAGGCACTGGCCCACAGCGACGAGGAACGGGGCGCGGCCGCTTGTGAACGAGGGCAACTTGCGTACGCCTCGACGCTCCACGGGGTCCGCGACCGCGCGGACGAGGCGAGGGCGGCGCTGGGCCGCGCGGCGGCGCTGATCCCTCCGGGGGCTCCTGGGCGGGCGCTGCTGGACTTCCGCCGGGGTCTGCTGGCGGAGAACCTGACCCACTCCCCCCAGTCGGCCCGAGCCGCCTACCGCCGCGCCCACGCGGGCGCCACGGCCCAGTCCGACTCCCTGCTCCTGTCCTTCACCTGGCGCCACCTCGCCGGACTTGCCCTGCGCGAGGGCGAGTTGGCGGAGGCGCGGCACGGTTTCGCCGAATCGCTGCGCATCCGCGAGGAGTTGGGCTACCTCGTGGGCACGGCCCCGGCCCTCGCGTCCCTGGCGGACGCGGAAACAGAACCCGAGGCCTCCCGACTGCGCGAGGAGGCCCGGCGGTTGTACCGCTTGCTGGGCGGCGTACCCACGTGGCTCTCCCGACAGCTGACACCACCGGCGGCTACGGCGTGAGGTGACGGGGCGGGTACGGGTCGGTGGGGGCTGGTCGCGCAGTTCCCCGCGCCCCTAGGGGTTGCAGGCATCTGCGCCAGGACGGACACCCCAGGGGCGCGGGGAACTGCGCAGAAACGCCCGCCCCCACCGAACCCGAACCCGCACCCGCAGCCGCCCTCACGCACCCCCGGCGAAATGCCCGCCCACCAACCCCCGCACCACATCCAGATCCCGCGCGATCAACGCATCCAGCAGCGCCGTATGCTCCGCCGCGTCCGCGATCAGATCCGCCCGGCCCCGCGCAGCGGCCCCGCCCACCAGCGGCCACTGCGACCGCCGGTGCAAGTCCTCCGAGATCTGCACCAGTTGCTCGTTGCCCGACAGCAGAAGCACCGCACGGTGAAACCCCCGGTCGGCCTCCGCATACGTCGCCGGGCACCCCGACGACGCGGCCCGCACGGTCGCCTCCGCCACCGGCCGCAACTCCGCCCACCGCTCCACCGGCACAGTCCGCGCCAGCCGCAACACCACCGGCACCTCGATCAGCGCCCGCACCTCGGCCAGCTCCGCCAGTTCACGGGCCCCCCGCTCGACCACCCGGAACCCCCGGTTGGGAACGACCTCGACGGCCCCTTCCAGCGCGAGCTGCTGCATGGCCTCCCGCACGGGCGTCGCCGACACCCCGAACCGTTCGCCCAGCGCCGGCGCCGAGTACACGGCACCGGGCCGCAGCTCCCCCGCGACCAGCGCCGTACGCAAGGCGTCGAGGATCTGCCCCCGCACAGAGGCCCGTTGCACGACAGGCCGAGGAATCGGCACCTCGCTGTGGGTGTGCTCACCCCGGGCCCCGGAACCGGAACCCGTGCCCGCCTCGGCCCGAGCCCGGCCCGCGTCGGAGGCCCGCATCTGCGACGGCACGCGGAAGGAGCTCTGCGCAGCCTGCTTCACGGGCACTCCTCCGGACGTGTCGGTACTTGGGGTCATTAACGGCAGGTTGTTACTCATGCGTCAAGCACCTTAAGCGCAGATCGCTCCGGTTCACATCCCGAAGTCATTGGTAAGGTAAGCCTCACTTACCTGGACGGACGACTGCGAATCGGTGGCCCCCCATGTCCACACCGCTGCCCACCCCCCGTTCCGCCACCGCCGTGACAGCCGCCTACGCCCGCCTGACCGAGGCCCTCCCGGCGCTGACGGTCACGGAGCTGCCCCAGGACACCCCCCTCCCGGCCACCGACGGCTGGGTCACCGCCGCCGCCCTGGCAGGGAACGCGGCCGCCCTGGACGCCTTCCTCGCCTAGGACGACGAGCAGATCCTCAGGGACAACGCCAAGAGGGGCCGCCCGGACGTGATCGCCGGCTTCGGTCTGCACCGCTACGCCTGGCCGGCCTGCCTCCTCTTCACCGCACCGTGGTTCCTGCACCGCCGGGTCCCCCGCTACCCCCTGACCCACGTCTCCTACGACCGCACCCGCGGTCCCATGTCCCTCGCGGTCCATCCGGGCCCCTTCGCCTGCCTCCCCGACGACCCGGCGGCAACGCTCCCCGGCGCGTACCCGGTCCCCGACGAGGAGTCCCTGCGCGCCGAGCTGCGGGACGCGATCGCCGAGCACATGGAGCCGCTCCTCAGCGCCTTCGGCCCGCGCATGCGCCGCCGCGGCAGGGCCCTGTGGGGCCTGGTGACCGACGAGATCGTCGAGGGGATCTGGTACGTCGCCGCGCTCCTCGGCGAGCACGAGAAGCGCCGGGCCGAGCACGCCCTGGAGCTCCTGCTGCCCGGGACGACGAAGCCGTACGCCGGCTCCCCGGCCTTCCGCGCCCTGGTCGGCCCGGACGGCGGCCCCCTGCGCACCCGGGACCGGGTGACCTGCTGTATGTACTACACCCTCGACCCGGACGACACCTGCGCCACGTGTCCGCGCACCTGCGACACGGCCCGGATCGCCAAGCTGACGGCGGTCGCAGCAAGTTGAGGCACCCTCAGGGGACCCCGCCCGAGACCCCCCTCCTCCCGTCCCGTAAGATCAACGCCGACTGGGACGCCCGTTCGGTTACAGGCAATTCACAATTTCCTCACTAGGCGCAGGAACTTTCCGAGGAACCACCCGTACGGGTAGTCTTATTCGAACTCAACTCCCGCCCCTCACGCGGCAGTTCGAGCAGAACGTCGCCCTGGGCAACCCCTTGCACTTCCTTGGCGGCCTCTTGCCCCGAAAACGCCTGAGGGCCGTTGGGATTGGGCCACTATGGCGGGCGTTACGCCCTATCCCAATGCAAGGGACCCCAGATGAGACTGACCGACATATCGCTGAACTGGTTGCTTCCGGGCGCCGTACTGCTCCTGGGCATGCTGGCTGCGGTGGCGGTGCTCGCGCGGAGCAAGCGGTCCGGCGGGGAGCACGCGAAAGACGACTCGTGGGAGCGAAGCGAGGAGCGCCGCAGGCGCAAGGAAGCCATATACGGCACCGCCTCCTATGTCCTCCTGTTCTGCTGTGCGGCGGTTGCCGCCGCCCTCTCCTTCCACGGTCTGGTGGGCTTCGGCCAGCAGAACCTCGGCCTCACCGGCGGCTGGGAATACCTCGTGCCGTTCGGCCTGGACGGCGCGGCGATGTTCTGCTCCGTGCTCGCGGTGCGCGAGGCCAGCCACGGTGACGCGGCCCTCGGCTCCCGGATACTGGTGTGGACGTTCGCGGGCGCCGCGGCCTGGTTCAACTGGGTCCACGCGCCCAGGGGGTTCGGCCACGACGGCGCGCCGCAGTTCTTCTCCGGCATGTCCCTGTCGGCCGCCGTCCTCTTCGACCGCGCGCTGAAGCAGACCCGCAAGGCCGCGCTGCGCGAGCAGGGTCTGGTGCCGCGTCCGCTGCCCCAGATCCGTATCGTCCGCTGGGTGAGGGCGCCGCGCGAGACGTACAAGGCCTGGTCGCTGATGCTGCTGGAGAACGTGCGCAGCCTCGACGAGGCGGTCGACGAGGTCCGCGAGGACCAGCGTGAGAAGGAAGCGGCCCGACTGCGTCGACGCGGCGAGCAGCGCGTGGAGCGAGCCCAGCTCAAGGCGATCAGCCGGGGTCACCGCGGCTTCGTCGGCCGGGGCGGCGGGCGCCAGTTGGAGCAGCAGCCGCAGGCCGCCCTGGAGCGTGCCTCCGCGGAGCCCGCGATACCCAACCCGGAGCCGCTGCCCGTACGGCAGCGTCCCTCACTCCAGCCCGTCCGCGGCGCGTCCGAGTCGCACTCCGTCGACCTCACCGCGGAGGACGACACAATGGCCCTCCCGCGTCTCGACTCGCTGGAGCGCAAACTCAAGGACCTTGAGCAGCAGTTCGGCTAGGCGGCCAGGAGGCCGAAGCAGCACATGGGGAGGGGGCGTGACCGTGTCGGTCACGCCCCCTCCCCGTCGTTCACGCCGCTCCGGCGTCGAGTTCGAACCAGACGGACTTGCCCACGCCGTGTGCCCGTACGCCCCAGGCGTCCGCGAGGGACTGCACCAGGGCCAGGCCCCTGCCGTGCGTACCGTCGTCGGTGTTCGGTACGCGCACCCGGGGTATGCGGGCCACGAAGTCCCGCACCTCCACCCTCAGGGCCCGCGGTCCGACCGTGGCGGTGACGACCGCGTCGCGGTCCGTGTGCACGAGTGCGTTGGTGACGAGTTCGCTGGTGAGCAGTTCGGCTATCTCGGATCGCCCGGGCCTCCCCCAGTGTCGTAACAACTCGCGCAAGGCCCTTCGTGTCTCTGGTACGGCCCCCAGGTCCGCCCGCTCCAGTCTGCGCCGGAGCTGCGGCGACTGCGCCTGCTCCCGGGCGCTGCCGGCCTTCTCCTCCACTGTCTGTACCGAGAAGGCCCCTGCTGCCGTGGGACCGCCTCCTCGTGCCTGCCTCTTCATGACCCCCGCCCGCGTGCCGATGTCGGTTTCCCTCCTGCTCGAACACGTTCACGGGGATCCATGCCCCATAGTTCAGGCGCCAGTCATGTCGAATCGTCAACGACCAGGTGTTCGGCCACGTTTGCGGTGGCGACCACGGCCGTGCCGCACGGGCGGAAGAATCCCTGACCGCGTTCCGCGAGCCGCCGCGCACGACGGCGCGGTTGCGATGTGCGTGCGCGCCCCGCGGCGGGCCGTACGGGCCGCCCGCCGGACGCCCCGGGCGGCGCGCGAGCCCTTCACGAGCGGGAGGTGCGGGAAAGTACCTGGTCGCGGGATGGTGCCGGGGGTCTGAGCAGATGGGCGGGCCTTGGCTGCTGGTCGGGGACCGGCCCCGGACGCCCACGCACCCGATCCGGCCTCCCGGTGAAGAGCCTGCCGTACGACGGCCCGCGCGCCCCTCGAACGGCGTGCGCCCCCGCCACCGGCACCCGACGAGCGGGGCCGGCGAGCGGGGGTGAGCCGGTGTTCGTGTGCCCTCGGGCGGTCTCCGAGGCCGCCCGGCATGGGCCGATCTGCCGACCCGGCGCTGCCGACCTCGACGTACCCGGCGAAGAGCTGGGGCAGCCGGGAAACTGGCCTGAATCCGCCGCTACTTGCTGCCGAGTCCCTTGGCGCCGATGTGGAGGATCTTGTGGCTGCCGCGGGTCATGTCGACCACGAGGGTGCTGGTCTGGCCCGCGCTCCAGGTGAGGGTGACCACGGCCTCGGTGCGGGTCGCGTTGGTGCCGTTGTCGGTGACCTTCCACGCGAGGGGCACGTTCTGGGCGCGCAGGACGCCGTCGGCGTGCTCCTTCTCCTCCCAGGCGTTCAGCTCCTTCTGGAAGGCGGGCGTGAGGTAGTGGGCGCGGAGGGCGTCCCGGAGGTCGCCGCTGCCCTCGTCGGTCACCGCGTCGATGTAGGCACCGTAGAAGTCGGCGATGCGGGTGATGTTGTCGGAGGGCTTCCCGCTGACGCTGCGCGGTGCTCCGGCGGAGGCCTGGGCGGTGACGCCGAGGCCGAGGGCCAGGGCGAGGCCGAGGGCCAGGGTGGTGCGGCGGGTCGCCTTGGTCGTGTTCATGTGTGTTCCCCGTTTTCTTTCTGGTTCCTGTGTGCCGGTGATGTGGTGGGTGCGGGGCCGCCCGCCCGACCCCCGTGCGGGAGGGCGGCCCCGCTGCTCAGTGGAGCTTGTTCACCGCGGTGGCGGTCGTCTTCTTGAAGGCCTTCACCGGGGCGTCGGCGAAGTCGCCCATCTGGGACCACTCCACGACGGTGACGGTCCGGTCGTCCCGGCCGACCGACAGCAGGTGGATGTCGGTGGCGCCGTACGAGTGCTCCGTGTGCAGACCGTGCACCCGGGCGCCCTCCTCGACCGCGACCTTGCCGTAGTCCTTGTACGTCGCCTCGAGGTCCGGGTCGCCCTGTTCGAGTCGGTCCGCGCAGGTGCGGATCTCCTTGTTCATACGGGCGGCGAGGGCCGCGGCCTTGGCCTTGGTGCCGACCTCGATCGTCAGCTGGCGGGCGCTGGTGTCCAGGTCGGTGCGGAAGTCGCGGTACCGGGAGTCGTAGCCCGGCAGCGCGTCCTTCAGGCAGAGCAGCAGTTCGTCCGGTACACCGTCGGTCACCTTGCCCGCCGTCCAGGCGGACGAGGGGTGCGGCGGGAGGTCGGCGGCCGAGAGGAACCCGGGCGCGGCCGGCGCGGCTGCGGCCTGCACGGCGAAGGTGACGCCGAGCGTGAGGCCGGTGAGAGAGAGTACGGTGAGCGCGCCTGCTCGACTGCGCTTGGGCATGAGTGTCCCCCGTGAGATACGTACATGGATGTGGGATGCCACCACGACGCCGGATGGTCGGTCCGGCCCGGTCGGGGTGACACCAAGAGCATCAGCGGTCCCAGGGGGCGGATGCAACACGGGACACGGGATCGGTCGGCATGGAACCATCCCATGCCGTCTGACGTGCAGGTATATGGAGTGCCTGGGATGCGGGATCAAGGGGGAATCGTTGTCGGCACCGGAACCACAGGACGATGTCCAGGAGTTCGCGGCCCTGCTGCGGCGGCTGAAGGAGCGCACGGACCGCAGCTACGGTTCGCTGGCCCGGCGGCTGAACATGAACACCTCGACGCTGCACCGGTACTGCGCGGGTGACGCCGTACCGGTCGACTTCGCACCGGCGGAGCGGTTCGCCGCGCTGTGCGGGGCGTCGGCCGAGGAGCGGATGGATCTGCACCGGCTGTGGCTGTCGGCGGTGGCGGCGCGACAGCGGCCGCGGGCGGGCGAGACCGCGGAGGCGCCGGATCAGCCGGAGGCGGAGGCCGGGGCGGAAGACGGGGCGGAAGACGGGGCAAGGGGGACGGGCGGTGCGACAGCGACGGCCGATGTGGCGCCCGCGGCAGATGGCGGCGCCACAGAAACGGTCGGCCAGGCGAGCACGGCGACCGCAGCGGCGGCGGCAGTGAGCGACGGCGACGCGGCGGGCGTGGCAGACGGCCACGTGGCGGACGTAGGCGCGGCGGGTGAGACAGGTGCCCTGGTCGCGGGGCGCGGGGCCGCTCCGCGTCGCCCCTGGTACCGGCGTCGGCGAGTCGCCGTGGCCGTGGCCGCCTCGGTGGTGCTGCTCGCCACGCTGGGCAGCCTGTCGGCGCTGCCCTCGAAGCGTTCCCCGTCGGACGAGGTGGCCCAGGCCCCGGACCCGTCGTCCCGCACGACGGCGTCGGGCATGCCCGGCCGCTCCCCGTCCAAGTCGCCGAGCCCCTCCGCGACCTCCGGATCCCCGTCGCCCGTGGGCACCCGGAACAGCCCCTCCCCGTCGGCGGCGGGCGGCGGCACCGTCTCGAAGGGCACCGGCAAGTCCGAGCAGCAGGGGGCCGCCACCGGCACTCCCCTGACCTGGAGCGCGAACTCCCAGATCTGGGAGGGAAGCTGCGGTCACGACTACGTCATCGACAAGCCGCCCTCCCAGGTTCCCCCGCCCCCGCTGGTGCAGGACGCCGGGATCTGGGCGGCGACGCAGGGCGCGATCCACGGGCGGGAGACGAAGGTGCAGATCTCCGTGCAGGGACGCTCGTCCACGGCCGTCGTCCTGGAGGCACTCCGCGTCCGGATCACCGGCCGCAGCTCCCCGGCACCCGGTACCGCGTACGCCATGGACCAGGGCTGCGGCGGCGGGATCACCCCGCGCGGCTTCGACGTGAACCTGGACATCGACCGTCCCGTCGCCCACGCGGTCGCCGGCAACGACACCGGGCAGACCGTCCCCGCGGTGCAGTTCCCCTACCGGGTCTCCGCCACGGACCCGGAGGTGCTGCTGGTCTCCGCGACGACGCAGACGTACGACTGCAACTGGTACCTCGAACTCGACTGGTCCTCGCAGGGCCGCACCGGCACGGTCCGCATCGACGACCACGGCCGCCCGTTCCGCACGACCAGCATCAAGGGCCTGACCCGTCTCTGGTACGGCACGAACGCCGCGGGCGAGCGGGCCTGGGTGCCCTCCGGCAGCTAGGAGCCGAGCGCCGACCCCACCCGGTGAGCCGTGCCGTCGGGGTCCACATAGGCGAACTCCCGTAGCCCGTAAGGCGTGTCGGCCGGCTCGACGAAGCGGCCCTCGACGCCGGACGCCGTCCACTCGGCATGGACGGCGTCGGCGTCACTCACGTACAGGTAGACGACGGCTCCGGTGCGCAGCGGGTCGTGCTCGGACCACTCGGTCACGTGCATCGAGACCGCACCCCGCTCGACGTACCCGTACCGCTCCGGACCGTCGTAGGCACGCGCGGCAAAGCCCAGTCGGCGGTATCGCTCCAGGGCCGCGTCGAGGTTGCGGACCGGGACGACGGGCGCGACCTCGGTGAAGGCGATGTCTGGCATGCGCCAGTCTCGCACCCATGGGGCCCCTCAGGGCCGGGGCACGTTGCGGAGGTTGGAGCGGGCCATCTGGAGCATGCGGCCGACTCCGCCGTCGAGGACGATCTTGGAGGCGGACAGCGCGAAGCCGGTGACCATCTCCTTGCTGATCTTCGGCGGGATGGAGAGGGCGTTGGGGTCGGTGACGATGTCGACGAGGGCCGGCCCCTTGTGCTTGAACGCCGACTTCAGTGCCCCCGCGAGGTCCTTGGGATTCTCGACGCGCACTCCGTGGGCACCGCAGGCCCGGGCCACGGCCGCGAAGTCGGGGTTCTTGTTGGTGGTGCCGTGGGAGGGGAGCCCGGCGACCAGCATCTCCAACTCGACCATGCCGAGCGAGGAGTTGTTGAAGAGGACGACCTTCACGGGGAGGTCGTACTGCACGAGGGTCAGGAAGTCGCCCATCAGCATGGAGAACCCGCCGTCCCCGGACATCGACACGACCTGTCGCTTCCGGTCGGTGAACTGCGCCCCGATCGCCATGGGCAACGCGTTCGCCATGGACCCGTGCGAGAACGAACCGATCACGCGGCGGCGGCCGTTGGGCGAGATGTAGCGGGCGGCCCACACATTGCACATGCCGGTGTCGACGGTGAACACCGCGTCGTCGTCGGCGAGTTCGTCCAGGACGGAGGCCACGTACTCGGGGTGGATCGGGACGTGCTTGTCGACCTTGCGGGTGTACGCCTTGACGACCCCTTCGAGCGCGTCGGCGTGCTTCTTGAGCATCTTGTCGAGGAAGCGCCGGTTCGTCTTCTCCTTCACCCGCGGCGTGAGGCACCGCAGGGTCTCCTTCACATCGCCCCAGACGGCGAGGTCGAGCTTGGAGCGGCGGCCCAAGTGCTCGGGGCGCACGTCGACTTGGGCGATCTTGACGTCGTCGGGGAGAAAGGCGTTGTACGGGAAGTCGGTGCCGAGCAGGATCAGCAGGTCGCACTCGTGGGTGGCCTCGTAGGCGGCGCCGTAACCGAGCAGTCCGCTCATGCCGACGTCGAAGGGGTTGTCGTACTGGATCCACTCCTTGCCCCTGAGGGCGTGGCCCACGGGGGACTTGACCTTCTCCGCGAACTCCATGACCTCGGCGTGCGCGCCCGCCGTGCCGCTGCCGCAGAACAGGGTGATCCTGTCGGCCTGGTCGATCATCTCGACGAGCTTGTCGATCTCGGTGTCGCCGGGGCGGACGCCGGGCCGGGAGGTGACGAGGGCGGTCTCGGCGGCCTTGTCGGGGGCGGGCTGGTCGGCGATGTCGCCGGGGAGGGTGACGACGCTGACGCCGGAGCGGCCGACGGCGTTCTGGATGGCGGTCTGCAGCAGCCTCGGCATCTGCTGGGGGCTGGAGATCATCTCGCTGTAGTGACTGCACTCCTGGAAGAGGCGGTCGGGATGGGTCTCCTGGAAGTAGCCGAGGCCGATCTCGCTGGAGGGGATGTGCGAGGCGAGGGCGAGGACCGGGGCCATGGAGCGGTGGGCGTCGTAGAGGCCGTTGATGAGGTGCAGGTTGCCGGGTCCGCAGGAGCCGGCACACGCGGCCAGGTTCCCGGTGATCTGTGCCTCGGCGCCCGCGGCGAAGGCGGCGGTCTCCTCGTGCCGTACGTGGACCCAGTCGATGGCGGAGTTGCGGCGGACCGCGTCCACGACGGGGTTGAGGCTGTCGCCGACGACGCCGTAGAGGCGTTTCACCCCGGCCTTGACGAGGATGTCCACGAACTGTTCGGCGACGTTCTGCTTGGCCATGGATCCACGCACCCCTTCGGTTTCCTTGGGTCCATCAATCCACAATGGCCGCGATCACGCCTCCCAAACAGCGGCGGCTGTACGGTCGTCGGCATATCCCTTGACCCGGACTTGGGAGTCGGCGAGGAACTCGGCGAGGCCGGGCGGGGGGCCTGACCACCGTCCCGTGAGGTACTCGCCCAGTTCGGGCTCGCCGCGCAGGGGGTCGGCGAGGCCGCCGGTGCACATCAGGAGGGTGTCACCCGGGCGGGCGACGGAAGCGCGGAAGCGGAAGGCTTCGCGGGGCGGCTCGGGGGCGGGTTCGTAGGGGCTCGGGGGTGTGGGGATGCCGAGGTCCATGGTGAGGCGGTCGCCGTCGGGGGTCTCGGGGGGCGGCGAGCCGAAGCCGACGACCGGTTCGCCGGTGACGTCGGTGATACGGGGTTCGATGTCGTGCCACTCGCCGTCACGGAGGCGGAAGAGGCCGCCCGCGCCGACGCCGAAGAAGACCCGGATGCGGCAGTCGGGGTCGGCGGGCAGGAGCAGACAGCGCAGGGTGGCGGCGTACTCCTCCGGGTCGATGCCCTGCTCCACGGCGCTGGCGCGGAGCTTGCCGAGACTGCGGTCAGTGAGCCGGTGCAGCCCTGACTTCAGGTCCCCTCGGCGAGCGGCGCCGATGTCCTGCGCGAGCCGGGCGTGACTGCGCCCTATGGCCCGTCCGATCCAGTGACATGCCTCGGCGGCGGCGCGGTGGGCACCGGGGGTGGCGCGGGCGCCGGTCGCCATGGCGACGAGGATCAGCGCCTGGTCGCCGGTGCCGAAGCGGGCGGTGAGCAGGGAGTCCCTGCGCGGCTCGCCCCGGAACCTGGCCGAGTCCCCTCGCACGGACACCGCCCGCAGCGTGCAGGCCCCGTACCTGGCCCCGTCGAGCACGGTGTCCGCCACCAGGTCGTCGAGTTCGTCGGGGTCCGCGGGCGGGAGGGCGGTGGGTTCGGCGTCGTAGGTGGGCGGCCCGGACCCGACGAAGCCGACGGGGGCGGGAGGGAGGGTGGGGAGGTCGAGGCGGGTGGCGGTGCGGGGTGCCTGCGGCTCGGGGGCGGGTACGTCCTGGCCGTGACCGGGGGGCTCGGGCGTGGGGGTCGTGGGATTTGCCTGGGTGGAGCCGGGGCCACTGCGGGATGCCTGCGGCTCGGCGGCGGGTACGTCCTGGCCGTGAACGGAGGGCTCGGGCGTGGGGTTGGCCTGGGTGGAGCCGGGGCCGCTGCGAGGTGGCGTGACTGCGGAGGTCTCCCGGGCGGCGCCGGAGTCGCGATCGGGGGCGGGGGGAGCAGCCCACCAGTCTCCTTCGCCGCGCGGTGCACCACCGTCGGCTGGGTCCGTGACACGGCCCGCAGGGCGCGGTGGGGTGGTCGGGGGGCTCGGGGGCTCGGTCGGGGTGCGTGAGGGCGGAACCATGGTGGGCGGAGGTGTCTCCGTGGACTCGAAGCCCGGTGGCCTGAGACCCGGTGGGAAGGACGCGGGTGGGTCGGGTGGCGGCGGTTCCCATGGGGGTCGGTGCCGGCCTGGTGAGGGAGCCGTCGCGTCGGAGAGGCCTGTGCGCGGCGCGGGGACCCTGGTACCGGACCCGGCAGCCTCCCCACCGACCCCGGCCCCTACCTCGTCGGCCTCGCCCCCGGCCCCGTCCCGTACCGTCCCCGACGCCGAGGCGAAGCGGTCGTCCAGGGTGTCGGGGGCCGGTGTGGGGCCCGTGTCGTCGGTGGAGTCGTACAGCTGCCTCCACCAGTCGTCCTCGTGACCGGTGGGCATTCCCCCCTGCTGGCTCATGCCCCCAATTGTCCACCGCGTGGGCCGTATGAAAACGGGGCATCCGCAAAATCAAGCGTCCCCGCGCCCGGCGAACGGCGTGTCGAGTGAGGTGTCGAACTCCTGTTGCCAAAGAGGTCGCCGGAGCGACCCGGCCCCGATGCGCGGCCCGGGCGAACATCGCTGACCTGCGCTTTCGGCTCCGCTCCTGCACCCTGGACTAATGGGAGTGTGGGACCTCCTGCTGGTGGGCCTGGTCATGCTGTTCGGCCTGGTCGGGGTTCTGGTGCCCGGGGTGCCGGGGTCCTGGCTCGTGTGGGCCGCGGTCCTGTGGTGGGCGCTGAAGGATCCCCAGCCGGTCGCCTGGAGCGTGCTGGTGGGGGCCACGGTCGCCCTGTTCCTCTCCCAGGTGGTGCGCTGGTCGCTGCCGCCGCGCCGACTGCGGGAGAGCGGGGCCACGCCGCGGATGGGGGTGTACGCGGGGGCGGGTGCGTTCCTCGGCTTCTTCCTGATCCCCGTGCTCGGCGCGATCCCAGGATTCATGGGCGGCATCTACGTCTCGGAACGCCTGCGCCTCGGCCGCCACGGGGAGGCGAGGGCCGCCCTGCGCACGGCGATGCGCTCGGGCGGTTCCAGCGTGCTGGCGGAACTGTTCACCTGTCTGCTGATCATGGGCGCGTGGCTGGGGACGGTGTTGTGGGGCAGTTGACCTAGGACCTCAGCCCCGGACAGCCCCAGGCAGCCCTAGGCAGCCCCAGGACGGGATTCCGATGTGCGGGCGGCGCGGGCATGTTTGGCTGGCTGCCATGACCGAATTCAGCGAGGCCGAGCGCGCGTACCTGAGGTCCCAGCGGCTGGGGCGGCTCGCCACCGTCGACCCGCAGGGACAGCCGCAGGCGAACCCGGTCGGCTTCTTCCCGCAGGACGACGGCACCATCCTGATCGGCGGCTACGCGATGGGCCGCACCAAGAAGTGGCGCAACCTCCAGAAGAACCCGAAGGTCGCGCTGGTCGTCGACGACATCGTCAGTCTGAAGCCGTGGACGGTGCGTGGCATCGACATCCGCGGGGAGGCGGAACTCCTCACGGGACCCCATGACTTGGGCCCGCACTTCAGCGAGGAGCTGATCCGCATCCATCCGCGACGCATCCACAGCTGGGGGCTGGAGGAGTCCTAGAGGGCGCCTTCGAGAGTGAGCAGGGCCGTCTTGCGCTCCAGGCCGCCCGCGTACCCGGTGAGCAGGCCGTTCGCGCCGATCACCCGGTGGCACGGGCGGAGGATCAGCAGGGGGTTCGCACCGATCGCGCCGCCCACGGCCCGGACGGCGACACGGGAGACACCGACGCGGGCGGCGATCTCGCCGTACGTCGTGGTCGCGCCGTACGGAACGTCGTCGAGGGCGTCCCAGACGCGGGTCCGGAACTCGGTGCCTTCGGGCCGCAACTCCAGCTGGAACTCCTTGAGTTCACCGGCGAAGTAGGCGGCGAGCTGTTCCTCGGCGACCCGGAAGGGACCGGGGTCGTGGACCCAGCCCTCCTGGACGGTACGGCCCTTCTTCTGCCCGGGGACCGACAGCGAGGTCAGCGCGCCGGTCTCGTCGGCGGTGAGGAGCAGGGTGCCGACGGGGCTGTCGAGACGGGTCCAGAGGATGGCCATGATTACTCCAACTCTCCTGCGGTGCGCAGGTGTTGCCAGGCGTAGGAGCGCCAGGGGCGCCAGGTGTCGGGGGCTTCGGGGCCGGGTGGGGCGACGTCGGGATCGCCGAGGGCACGGCTGCGGATGACGGCGACGGTACGGGCGTCCAGGCCGGGCAGGGCGAGCAGCGCGTGCTGCGCCTCGTCGCGGTCGGCGCCCGGATCGAGTCGTACGGCGCCGTCGGCGAGGGCGGTGGCGAGCATGCCCAGGGGGCCGGCCGCCTCGGAGAGGGCCGCGGGTTCGGGGAAGAGGTGGGTGAGGCCGCCGCAGGGCGCGTCCAGGGTCTTGCCGTACCGCTGGACGAGCCGTTCGGCTTCCCTCCGGCCCACCAGTGCCCGTACGGCGGACTCCTCGGGGTCGGCGGCGCCGGGCGACCGGAGTCCGGGGCGGGCGGCGACCAGGGGAGCGAGCCGGGGGTCCGCGCCGAGCCGCTCGTCGACGGCGTAGGGATCGGCGTCGAGGTCGAAGAGCCGCCGCAGCCGTCCGACGGCGGTGGTCAGGTCGCGGGGGTCGGTGAGGTGCAGCTGGGCGTCGAGCCAGCCGCCGGGGTGGGCGCCGGAGGTGGTCCTGGTGGTGCCGGGGCGTTCGTGGACGGCGACGATGCCGGTGCCGTGCGGGAGGCGGAGGGTACGGCGGTAGGTGCGCCGTCCGGGTGCCCCGCTCACCTCCTCGACACCGGGTACGGCCTCGCTCTCCAGCAGGTCGAAGACGGCGCCGGACCGGTAGGGGCCGCGGTGGGCCAGGCGTAGCGGAATGCCCGCTGTCGGCGTGGCCGTGCGGCGGGTGGTCCGGCCTGCGGCCCGCAGGGCGCTGGGGGTCGAGGCGTAGATCTCGCGGACCGTGTCGTTGAACTGCCGCACGCTGGCGAAGCCCGACGCGAACGCGATCTCCGTGACGGGCAGGCCGGTGGTCTGGAGCAGGACGCGCGCCGTGTGGGCGCGCTGGGCGCGGGCCAGGGCGACGGGTCCCGCACCCAGTTCGGCGGTGAGCTGGCGCTGGACCTGGCGTGCGCTGTAGCCGAGGCGGTCGGCGAGCCCGGCGACGCCCTCCCGGTCGACGACACCGTCGCCGATCAGGCGCATCGCCCGGCCCACCACGTCCGCCCGGACGTTCCAGTCCGCGGATCCCGGCACCGCGTCCGGGCGGCACCGCCGGCAGGCCCGGAAGCCGGATCCCTGGGCGGCGGCGGCCGTGGCGTAGAAGCGGACGTTGTGACGCTTCGGGGTCACCGCGGGACAGCTGGGCCGGCAGTAGATGCCGGTCGTCTCGACGGCGAAGAAGAACTCCCCGTCGAACCGGGCGTCCCGGCTGCGTACGGCTTCGTACCTGGTGTCTTCGTCCATCACGCCATCCAGTCTCCGCCGTGCAGGGGGATGCTGCTGGCGGAAATCGGACACGGTGACGGGGAAGTCGCGTGGGTGCAGCCAGACAGACGGTGACTGCACCCACTCAGGGCCGCGACCAGCCCCCACCGACCCTTACGCCCAGCGCCCCCGCTTCGCCTCCATCGCCGCCTTCCCCTGCGCTCCCCGCTTCTTCCAGTCCTTCCGGATCTCGGCACGGAGTCGCGCATCCGTCTTCGCGACGATCCGCTGGTTCTCCCGGATCAGCTTCCGGTAACTCTCCAGCCGCCGCTCCGGCAGCTCACCGGAGTCGATCGCGGCCAGCACCGCGCACCCGGGCTCGCTCTCGTGCGCGCAGTCGTGGAAGCGGCACCGCCCGGCCAGCGCCTCGATCTCGGCGAAGACCTGTCCGACACCGGTCTCGGCGTCCCACAGGCCGACTCCCCTGAGGCCGGGCGTGTCGATCAGCACACCCCCGCCGGGCAGGGCGAGGAGGTTACGGGTCGTGGTCGTGTGGCGCCCCTTCCCGTCCGCGTCCCGCGCGGCCTGCACCGCCATCACGTCCTCGCCGATGAGGACGTTCGCCAGCGTCGACTTTCCGGCGCCGGACTGCCCGAGCAGCACGGTCGTACCGCCGGAGACGACCGCGACGAGTACGTCGAGCCCCTCCCCGTCCAGTGCGCTGACGGTCAGCACCGGAACGCCCGGAGCCGTCGTCTCCACGTCCTGTACGAGATGCGAGAGCGTCGCCACGTCCGGCACGAGGTCGGCCTTGGTGAGCACGACCACCGGTTGGGCACCGGACTCCCAGGCCAGGGCCAGGAAGCGTTCGATGCGGCCGAGGTCGAGTTCGACGGCGAGCGACACGGCGACGATCGCGTGGTCGACGTTGGCCGCGAGGATCTGCCCCTCGGACCGCTTGGAGGAGGTGGAGCGTACGAATGCGGTACGGCGTGGCAGATAGGTCCGTACGTAGCGGGGGTTGCCCGCGGGCTCGACGACGGCCCAGTCGCCGGTGCACAGGACCCGCATCGGGTCGGGCGGGGTGACGAAGGCGGTGTCGGCCCGCAGCATCCCGTCGGCGGTGACGAGGTCGCACTGCCCGCGGTCGACCCGGACCACACGTCCGGGCAGGAGCCCCTCGGGCTCGTAGGGGGCGAACAGGTCCGCCCATGCCTCGTCCCAGCCGTAGGGAGCGAGAGCGGAGAAAGCGTGAGAAGTGGAGCTGGAAGTCAAGGGAGACCCTTCACAAGGGTGGCCCCGGCACGAGGAGTTGGTGTCAGCCGACGGCCACGGAGGTGGACTTGATGATCTGGATGCGGGCAGCGCTCGTCGCAAAGACAGTCATCGGTCGACACCTCCCTCGTTCCTCGCTCGTGGGGCACGGCAGCCGTGAGCCGCCGTGCGAAGCGTTCTCACCTTAGAGGCGCTCGCGTCGGGTGCGCCACCGGTTTTCCGACCCCGCTGCGAGCGCCGCCCTCACTCGAACAGCCCGGTGCGCTGGTCGTCCGGGAGGAGCGGCTGTGGCATGGAACCGACCCCCATCACCAGGAGACCTCGTGATGAGCCACCGTCCGCCCCGCCCACCCCGCCCCCTGCGCGCCCTCGCCCCGGCCCTGGCTGCCGGAGTCCTGTTGGCGACTGCGGCGTGCTCGGACGGGGACGGTGACGACAGCGGGCCGGACCGCGCGGACACCACGCGGATCTCCTCCTCGCCCCTCGCGCAGGCGTCCCCGGCCCCGCTCACCCCGGCCGGGGCGCGGGCCGCGCTGGTGACCGAGGCAGACCTGGAGGACGACTGGAACCAGGTCAAGAACGCGGCCACCTGGCGCGACAGCCTGCTGGTCGGCAAGGTGGACGTCGCCGACTTCCTCACCGCCAAGGCGGACGCCGCGGACTGCCAGAAGCTCCTCGACCGGCTCTACAGCGACGATCTTCTGGGCAAGCCGTCCGGGGCGTCCGCGCTCACCGGCTTCGAGGAGGGTGCGTCCCGGCTGCTGTACCAGGTGGCCGCCTATGACAAGGCCGCCCTGGACACGTCCTTCGCCTGGTTGAAGAGTCTGCCGGTCACGTGCGACCAGTTCACGGCGAAGGACAGCTCGGGCGGGCAGCGCACGGTCCAGGTGGTCTCGACCTCCCTGCCCAAGGTGGGTGATGCCCGTCAGGGGCTGCGGGTCACGGTCCAGGGCACCTCGGGCGGCGCCCCTGCCACCCTGACCCTCGACGTGGCGGCCCTGCGGGTCGGTTCGGACGCGATCACCATCACCAACGGCGGCCTCGGCGGGGCCGACCACGACAGCACCGAGCAGGCGGCGAAGCTGGGCACGGCGCGTCTGAAGGACGTCCACGCGGGCCGCACCCCGGCCGCAGACCCGGGCGAGCTCGACTGACGGTGTTTCCGCCCGCAGCGGCATGTGACATAGTACTGGCGTGAGCAAGCGACTGACCTGCGATGTTGTGGTCGTCGGTGCCGGGATGGTGGGCGCGGCCTGTGCCCTGTACGCCACCCGAGCAGGCTTCGACGTGATCGTCGTCGACCGCGGCCCGGTGGCCGGCGGCACGACCGGCGCCGGTGAGGGCAATCTCCTCGTCTCCGACAAGGAGCCGGGTCCCGAGCTCGAACTCGCCCTACTGTCCGGCCGGTTGTGGGCCGAGCTGGCGCGGGAGATCGGCGACGCGATCGAGTACCAGCTCAAGGGCGGCGTGGTCGTCGCGTCCACTCCCAAGGGCCTCGCGGCGCTGGAGAGGTTCGCGACCGGGCAACGGGCGGCGGGCGTCGAGGCGGTGCGGGTGGACGCGGCCCGACTCCGGGAACTGGAGCCCCACTTGGCGTCCGGGCTCGCGGGCGGTGTGCTGTATCCCCAGGACGCGCAGGTCATGCCGGCGCTGGCCGCCGCCCATCTCGTACGGGCCTCGGGTGCCCGCCTGTTCACCGGTGCGACGGTGACCGAGGTCCTGCGCGGTGCCGGCGGCGCCGTACGCGGGCTGCGGACGGACCGGGGCGAGATCCACGCGCCCTATGTCGTCAACGCCGCCGGGACCTGGGGCGGTGAGCTGGCCGCGCTGGCGGGAGTGGACCTTCCCGTGCTCCCCCGGCGCGGTTTCGTCCTCGTCACCGAGCCGCTCCCCCGCCTGGTCCGCCACAAGGTGTACGCCGCCGACTACGTGGCCGACGTGGCCAGCGACTCGGCGGCCCTGCAGAGCTCGCCGGTCGTCGAGGGGACGGCGGCGGGGCCCGTCCTGATCGGCTCGACCCGTGAACGGGTGGGCTTCGACCGCTCGTTGTCGTTGCCCGCGCTGCGGGCGCTGGCGGCGGGCGCGACCCGGCTGTTCCCGTTCCTGGAGGAGGTGCGCGCGATGCGGACGTACCTCGGCTTCCGGCCGTACATGCCCGATCATCTGCCCGCGATCGGCCCCGATCCGCGGGTGCCCGGGCTGTTCCACGCATGCGGTCACGAGGGCGCGGGCATCGGACTGTCCACCGGGACCGGGCAGTTGATCGCCCAGGTGCTGGCCGGACACGCTCCCGAACTGGATCTCGCACCCTTCCGGCCGGACCGTTTCCCCGCCTCCGGCTCCTCGTGCGACGCGTCGTCCGGCTGCGAGGAGGCCTCGTGAATCCGCTGGAGCTGGTGGGCGCCGAGCCCGGTCCCGCCTTCACCGTCACGCTCGACGGACGGGAGATCGAGGCCCTGCCGGGTCAGACCGTCGCCGCCGCGCTGTGGACCGCGGGGGTCACCTCCTGGCGCACCACCCGGGGCGAGGGCCGCCCACGCGGGATCTTCTGCGGCATCGGCGTCTGCTTCGACTGCCTGGTGACCGTCAACGACCGCCCGAACCAACGGGCTTGCCTGGCGCCCCTGCGGCCGGGCGACGCGATCCGCACGCAGGAGGGGACGGGCCACCATGAGTGAACCGCGTCTGGTGGTGATCGGCGCGGGCCCGGCCGGGCTCGCCGCGACCCTCGCGGCGGCCGCCCGCGGCATCCATGTCGCGCTGATCGACTCGGCGGCGGAGGCGGGCGGGCAGTTCTACCGGCAGCCCGCGCCGGGGCTCGGGGCCCGTCGCCCCCAGGCGCTGCATCATCAGTGGCGCACCTGGGAGAGGCTGCGGGACGGACTGCGCGCCTACGTACGGGCAGGGATTGTACGGCAGTTGACGGACCATCATGTCTGGTTCGTCGAGCGCCGGGGTACGGCCGGTTTCACCGTGCACGCTCTCACCGGGCCCGCGCAGGAGGAACCAGTCGAGGTGCGCGCCGACGCGGTCCTCCTCGCCACTGGCGGCTACGAGAAGGTGCTGCCCTTTCCCGGCTGGACCCTGCCCGGTGTCGTCACCGCGGGCGGGGCACAGGCCATGCTCAAGGGCGGGCTCGTGCTGCCCGGCCGTACCGCTGTCGTCGCCGGGACCGGACCGCTGCTGCTGCCCGTCGCCACCGGGCTCGCCGCGGCGGGCGCGACGGTCGCCGCGCTGGTGGACTCGGCCGACCCGACGTCGTTCGTACGGCGGTCCCGGGCGCTGGCGGGCCGGCCGGACAAGCTGGCCGAAGGGGCCGGATACGCGGGCCGGTTGCTCCGTCACCGGGTGCGGACGCTCCTGCACCACACCGTCGTGGCGGCGCACGGCACCGAGCGGCTTGAGGCGGTCACGATCGCCGCCCTCGACCGGGACGGACGGGTGCGCCCGGACACCCGGCGTCGGCTTGCCTGCGACACCCTCGCCGTGGGCCACGGCATGCTGCCGCACACCGACCTCGCGGACGCGCTGGGCTGCCGGATCGACGGGACGGACGTCTACGCCGACGACGAGCAGCGCACCGACGTGCCGGGCGTGTGGGCGGCGGGCGAGACCACCGGCATCGGCGGCTCCGCCCTGTCGCTCGCCGAGGGGCACATCGCCGGGCGGTCGATCGCGGCACGGCTGGCCGGGCGGGCGCCGGATCCGGGTGAGTGGGCGGCCGCCGCACGCACCCGGGAGAAGCTGCGGGCCTTCTTCGCCGCCGTCGACTCCGTGTACGCGCCGCCCGCGCACTGGGCCGAGCAGGTCACCGACGAGACGGTGGTGTGCCGGTGCGAGGAGGTGTCCGCCGGTGCGGTGCGGGAGGCGGTACGCGAGCTGGGGGCCGGTGATCTGCGGACCGTGAAGCTGCTCACGCGGGCCGGGATGGGCTGGTGCCAGGGCCGGGTGTGCGGGCCCGGGGTGGCCGGAGTCGCCGGGTGCGCGGAGACGGCGGGGCGCAGACCGTTCGCACGGCCGGTACCGCTGGGCGTGCTGGCGCAGGCCGGAGAGACCGAAGAGCAGTGAAATGTCACACCCTATTGAGACTGTCAGAGTCTATGGACCCTATGGAGAGGCGATTTACATGACCACCAGCCTTCGTCCGTGGCGCGGAGTCCTCGTCGCCACCGCCCTCCCGTTGAACGACGACCTGTCGGTGAACTACGACAAGTACGCCGAGCACTGCGCCTGGCTGGTCGAGAACGGCTGCGACGGCGTCGTACCGAACGGCTCGCTGGGCGAGTACCAGGTGCTCACGCCCGAGGAGCGGGCCAAGGTCGTGGAGACGGCCGTGGCCGCGATAGGCGGTGAGCGGGTGATGCCTGGGGTGGCCGCGTACGGCTCGGCGGAATCCCGCCGCTGGGCCGAGCAGGCGCGTGACGCCGGTTGTGCGTCCGTGATGCTGCTGCCGCCCAACGCCTACCGCGCCGACGAACGGTCGGTCCTCGCGCACTACGCCGAGGTCGCGAAGGCGGGCCTGCCGGTCGTGGCGTACAACAACCCCATCGACACCAAGGTCGACCTGGTGCCGGAGCTGCTCGCCAAGCTGCACGGGGAGGGGTTCATCCGCGCGGTCAAGGAGTTCTCCGGTGATGTCCGACGCGCCTACCAGCTGGCCGAACTCGCCCCGGAACTCGATCTGTTGATCGGCGCCGACGACGTCCTGCTGGAGCTGGCACTGGCCGGGGCGAAGGGCTGGGTGGCCGGTTACCCGAACGCGCTGCCCAGGTCCTCGGTCGAGCTGTACCGGACCGCCGTGAGCGGTGACCTGGCCACCGCGAAGAAGCTGTATGAGCAACTGCACCCGCTGCTGCGCTGGGACTCCAAGGTCGAGTTCGTGCAGGCCATCAAGATGTCGATGGACATCGTCGGCCGGCACGGCGGGCCCGTGCGGCCACCGCGCGTCCCCCTGCTGCCCGAGCAGGAGACCGTCGTGCGGGCCGCCACGGAGAAGGCCGTCGCCGCGGGACTCGCGTAACTCGTCAAGGAGAGCGGACCATGCGCAGCACACTCGTCCTGCACGCCGTCGACTCGCACACCGAGGGCATGCCCACCCGCGTGATCACCGGCGGGATCGGCACGATCCCCGGCGCGACCATGAACGAGCGGCGGCTGTACTTCCGTGAGCACCGCGACGACATCAAGCAGCTGCTGATGAACGAGCCGCGCGGGCACTCGGCGATGAGCGGCGCGATCCTCCAGCCGCCGACCCGCCCGGACTGCGACTGGGGTGTCGTGTACATCGAGGTCTCGGGCTATCTGCCGATGTGCGGACACGGCACGATCGGGGTGGCGACCGTGCTGGTGGAGACCGGCATGGTCGAGGTCGTCGAACCGGTCACCACGATCCGGCTCGACACCCCGGCGGGTCTCGTCGTCGCCGAGGTCGCGGTGGAGGACGGCAGGGCGAAGAACGTCACGCTGCGGAACGTGCCGTCCTTCTCCGTCGCCCTGGACCGCAAGATCGCACTGGCCGACGGGCGGACGGTGACCTATGACCTGGCGTACGGCGGCAACTTCTACGCCATCCTGCCGCTGACGGAGTTCGGGCTGCCCTTCGACCGGGACCGCAAGGACGACATCCTGAAGGCGGGGCTGTCCCTCATGGCGGCGATCAACGCGGAGGAGGAGCCCGTCCACCCGGCGGATCCGTCCATCCACGGCTGTCATCACGTCCATCTGATCGCGCCCGGTGCCACCGCCCGGCACTCCCGGCACGCGATGGCCATCCATCCGGGCTGGTTCGACCGCTCCCCCTGCGGCACCGGTACCAGTGCGCGCATGGCCCAGTTGCACGCGCGCGGTGAACTCCCGCTGCACACCGAGTTCGTGAACGAGTCCTTCATCGGGACGCGGTTCACGGGCCGGCTCCTCGGTACGACGGAGGTGGCGGGCCGTCCGGCTGTCCTGCCCAGTTTCACCGGGCGCGCCTGGATCACCGGCACGGCCCAGTACCTGCTCGATCCGACCGACCCGTTCCCGGCGGGATTCGTCCTGTGAGGCCTGAGCGTGTCCCGGAACGTCGAGGATAATGCCCGGTGCCGCGTGACATTGCACTTGCACTTGCACCACTAGGAGATGCCTCTCATGGCCGCCCAGCGATCCAGTACCCCCGCCGCCGCTGCCCCCGCCCTGCCCGTCCTCGGCGGCAAGAAGAGCAGCTACCGGGAGCGGGTCGCCGACGCCCTGCGGGCCGCGCTGATCGCGGGCGAACTGCTCCCGGGGCAGGTGTACTCGGCGCCCGCGCTCGCCGCCCGCTTCGGCGTGTCGGCCACGCCCGTGCGCGAGGCCATGCTCGACCTCGCCAAGGAGGGCCTGGTCGACACCGTCCCCAACAAGGGGTTCCGGGTCACCGCGGTCTCCGAGAAGCAGCTCGACGAGTACACCCACATCCGCTCGCTCGTCGAGATCCCGACCGTCGTGGAGCTGGCCTCGACCGCCGACCCGGTCTCCCTGGAGGCGCTGCGTCCCGCCGCCCGGGAGATCGTCCAGGCGGCGGTGTCCGGTGACCTCATCGCGTACGTCGAGGCCGACACCCGCTTCCACCTCGGCCTGCTCGCCCTCGCGGGCAACGCCCACCTGGTCGAGGTGGTCGGCGACCTCCGCAAGCGGTCGCGTCTGTACGGCCTCACCCCGCTGGTGAAGTCCGGCCGTCTGCTGGCTTCCGCCGAGGAGCACCTCGAACTCCTCGACGCGCTGATCGCCCGCGACCGGAGGGCGGTCCACGAGGTCATGACCCGGCACATCGGGCACGTCAGGGGCTTGTGGGCGGCGAAGTAGGCGACGCCGTACCCAACGGCTGTCCAACAGTCTGCCGACCTGATACACCGTCAGGACTTGGCGCACTCCCGCCCGTTGAGGGAGAAGGCGTACGCCGGGGCGTTCCTGCTCTGCCAGGAGGCGAGGAAGCCGAAGGAGAGCGAACCGTCCGCGGGGACCGACTTGTTGTAGTCGGCGGCGCTCGCGGTGACCTTCGCGCCGCTCTGGGTGAAGTCCGCGTCCCACATCTGCGTCACCTTCTGGCCGTCCTTGAAGGACCAGGTGACCCGCCAGTCGCCGAGAGCCTCGGTGGTGGTGACGGTGACGGCGGCCTGGAAGCCGTCGGGCCACTGGTTGACGAGGGAGTACTCGACCCGGCAGGCCGGCGTGACGCTCTCGCTGGGCTCGGGTCCCTCGGCGCCGGCGGAGGAGGTGCCCTGGGGTTCGGGGTCGGAGTTCTTCACACTCGTGGACTCCGACGGGTTCCCCGCGGGCGTCCTGGAGGTCCCCGCCGAACCGGGCGCCCCCGAGGTGGCGGTGGGGACGGACCAGGTGGGGTTGGCCACCGGCTGGCCCTCGGCCGAGGTGCCGGGCCCGGCGGCGCCGTTCTTCATGTCGTCGCCCGGCATCATCGACACCGCGAGGGCGAGCAGGGAGACGAGGACAGCGGCGACCAGCAGCCCGTTGCGTACGGCCTTCGCCTTGTGCGCGCCGGGGTTCGGGGGCCCGCTCTCCAGTGCCAGTGGGTGTCCGACGCCCAGGCGTACCTCGGCGGCCCGGCGGCGGCGCTCCAGATAGGCGAGTCCGCCCCAGCCGATCACCCCGCCCGCGAGGGCCGCGGGCAGGCCGCCGCCGTGCAGGCGAAGACAGGCGGCGGCCTCCGCGCACTGCCGGCATCGCGCGAGATGGCGGGAGAGGTCGGGCGGGGTCTCCCCGGAGGTGGAGCGGGTGACGGCGTCCAGCAGCCGGGCGTAGCTGCGGCACTGCGCGTCCATCGGCATGTCGAGGTGGTTGCGGTGGCTGCGGTCCCGGAACAGGCCGCGCACCTGGGCGAGTTCGTCGCCCACGGTGGCCGGGTCGAGGCCGAGCCGGCGGGCCACCGTGGGCAGCGGCAGCGCCTCCACCTCGGCCAGCCACAGCAGTTCGGCGTCCGCCGCCTGCAGATCGCGCAGTCCGCGCAGGGCGATGGGGCGCTGCAGCGGCGGGCCGGTGTAGCGGGCGGCCTTGTCGGAGTTGAGCCACAGCCGCAGATCGGGGTCGAGGCGGTGGCCGAGGCCCTGGGTCTCCCAGTCCGCGGCGGTGGTGCGAACTGCGGTGAGCAGCAGGGGTATGCGGGGCAGCCGGGCCGGACGGCGGCCGGCGCCACGTACGGCGGCCTCCGCCTCGCGGGCCTCGCGCATGCCGAGGGAGAACGCCTCCGTGGCCAGTTCGGTGGCGGCGGTGGAGCCGGCCGTGCACAGATCGGCGTACGACAGCACGGCATCCCAGCACTCGGAGAACAGCGCGGCCTCGGCGGCGTCCTGGGGGGTCGGCAGGTCGGGCATGGGTCTCCTGCATCGAAAGCGAAGTCAACTCGCCATACTGGCAAAGGAGTTGGGGGGAACCTCGCGGCAGGACAGGAGCCTTTCACGCCTCCCACACAACTGACAAGCACGCTATTCAAATCGGTTACCGAAGGTTCGGTCCACTCCCCCACGGCACAGTGCTGCGCGGAGTCGCGTCCTTGTGTACGGACCGGAGGCGGAAACGTATCAATCCCGCCACCAGGAATCAGCCGTAACGGGGAAGTCCGGCCATGGGGGTCACCAAGCGGCGCCGGCCCCGAAGCGGGCCGGCGCCGTTGTCGCGCCGATCAGACCTCGGCCGGTTCCGGGGCCGCCGGAAGGCTGTCCATGAAGGAGCTCACCGAGAAGACGGCACGGCCGGGTCCGGGCGGGCCGTACCCGGGGGGCGAGGAGAGACCGAAGTCGTCCATGGTCTGGCGATAGGCCTGGAGCAGCCGGATGTGGTACTCCAGCGGCGCACCGTGCGGGTTGGCCTTGCCGAGCGGGGTCGTCGGCTCGGGGCACCAGGTGGTGAAGCGGGGCGTGATGCCGTGCGACATGAAGAACCGCAGGCCCTCGGTGGTGGACGCGATGGCCTCGTCGACCGTCTTGAAGCCGAAGGGCTCCGCCATCTCGACGCCCGCGACGAAGTTGGGGATGACATTGCGTGCCCCGAACACCTCCGCCGAGTCCAGGATCCGCTTGTGCCACACGTCGCGGCCGACGTACCGCTCCTTGCCCGGGCAGTACATCTTGAAGAGGTACTCGTCCCACACCTCGTAGTTGGGGTGGTAGATCTGCACGCCGTAGTCCTTGAAGCGCTGCACGTCGTCCTTCGGCAGCGCCTGCGCGACGACCTTGCCGATCCAGCGGCCCGGGAAGTGCTCCTCGATGGCCTTGGCGTACATGCCGTAGAAGTCGGCCTCGTCCCGGCCCTGGAGCTTCGAGGTGATCGCGCCGCCGGTGAGCGTGTAGGCGGTGGAGATCTTGTCGGTGTCGTACCGGTTGATGATCTCGAGCGCCTCCAGGACCTCGTCCACGTCCTTGACGCCCGTGTACGGCCGCCCCGCCGCCTTGTGCTGGCGCCAGTTGTGGTTGATGTCGCAGTACTGGCACTCCTCCTTCGCGCCGAAGTACTGGCACACCCGGAAGACGGTCAGATAGATCAGGTAGCCCCACTGGATGGTCGGGGCGACCTCCATGACGGACTTTCCGCTGGAGAGCTTGTGCCGGTAGTACTCCGGCATCGGCGGCACGCCCACGTCGGCGATCCGCTTGCCGTCAAGGTAGAGCCCGAGCATGCCGGAGTCGTCGGCCGCCACGCGGTAGGGCGAGGCGGGGTTCACCCGCACCGACACCACCGTCCGCCTGAGGTCGTACGGTCCGCCGGTGAGGATGATCTCCTCCGGCGGCCGGCGCAGCGCGGCCTCGCCCAGCTCCGGCAGGGTCCCGTGGTCGAAGGAGAAGATGAAGTACGACTTCGGCTTCACCTCACCGGACTCGTTGTCGCTGAGGGCGGACGGATCGAAGGCCACGCCACCGCGCAGCAGGTCCTCCTTGAAGACGGCTTCCCGTGGAACCTGCGGGAACCTCTCCATCAGATCCTCGACCAGCGCGGTACGGCTGCCCATCCCGTGTCTCCTCCCGGCTCAGACGTACGACCGACTCCTCACGGTATGCCCTCGCACCGACATCACCCGTGCCGGGTCCCCTCACGGCGCGCGATGTGGGACGGTATGGGCGTTTCGGGAGGCAGAGACGGGTCGGGAACGGGCGCGCCCCACACCGAGGTGAGCGGAAGCACACCGGCCCACAGCCCCAGTTCGGCGTCGGGTCCGTCGCCGTCGTCGGGCGCGCCGGTGCGGATCTTGACGGAGGCCTCGTCGAGGCTGAGCTCGAGCAGGGTGGTGGCCGCGAGTTCCTTCCGGCTCGGCTGCCGGGCGTACGACCACTGTCCGGGGGTCGCGTGTTCGGTCAGCCGGCGCAGGCCGGCCAGCTTCTCCTCAGGGTCGGTCACCTTGCGGGCCTCGCCGTGGATCATGGCGCTGCGGTAGTTGACGCCGTGCTCGAAGACGGACCGCGCGAGGACCAGCCCGTCGACGTGCGTGACCGTGACACAGACCGGCGTACCACCGGCGAGACTGCGGCTGGCCACCGAGCCGTGCAGATAGAGCTGCCGCTCGTCCCGCCCGTACACCGTGGGCACGACCAGCGGCCGCCCCTCGACCACCACTCCAAGATGACAGACGAACCCGGCGTCGAGGACGGCGTCCAGATCCGCCCGGTCCAGGCTGCCCTGCTCACGCAGCCGTCGGTGCCGGGTCAGCTCGGTCTGCGGGAGGGCGGCGGGGACGGGTTCAGGGCTCATGCCGAGGCAGGCTACCGAGGGGTCTGGCGCCGCACTCCAGCGCCTCGGACACACCGGGTACGCCACGCCTGCGCCGGCCAGGACAGCCGAACCAACCACGCCATCTCGTCGCGGCACGGGTCCACACCTCACACCCAGACACCCACCAAGCGTCGCCCCTCCCGCTCCTGCGCCTCGAACAGCACCGGGTACCCCACTCCCGCGCCCCGCCCACGACACCCACTCGTCGCCGCCCTATGCGCGCAGCCGCCCATGCCGTAGCGGCCCGGGTTCACTCCCTGCCCAGTCAGCCCACCGAGCCGTCAAGCGACCCGCTACAGCCCCTCGAACACCACCGGGTACGCCACGCCTGGGCCGGCCAGGACAGCGGACCAGCCGCGCCAACTCATCGCTGGCCCACTCACGCAGCCGAATGCCGCACCGGCACGGATCCGCACCCCACAGGCCCCCACAGCCCACCGAGCGTCAGCCCTCCCGCTCCTGCGCCTCGAACAGCACCGGGTACGCCACTCCCGCGCCCCGCCCACGACACCCACTCGTCGCCGCCCTATGCGCGCAGCCGCCCATGCCGTAGCGGCCCGCGTTCACTCCCTGCCCAGTCAGCCCACCGAGCCGTCAAGCGACCCGCTACAGCCCCTCGAACACCACCGGGTACGCCACGCCTGGCCCGGCCAGGACAGCCGGACCAGCCGCGCCCACTCATCGCTGGCCCACTCACGCAGCCGAATGCCGCACCGGCACGGATCCACACCCCACAGGCCCACACAGCCCACCGAGCGTCGACCCTCCCCCTCCAGTGCTTCGAACAGCACTGGGTACGCCACTCCCGCACCCCGCCCACGACACCCACTCGTCGCCGCCCTACCCACACAGCCGACAACGCCGTAGCGCCCCAGGCTCACACCTCACACCCAGGCAACCCACCGAGCCGTCAAGCGCCGTGCTCCAGGGCCTCGAGCAGTACGGGGTACGCGACCGCTCCCCCCGACACCACCCGCTCCGCCTCCGCCACGACGGCCAGGCCCAGGCGTGCCAGTTCGTTGCCCTGGGATCCGGCCAGGTGCGGGGTGACGAAGGCGTTCGGGAGGTCGTGGAGGGGGGAGTCGGTGGGCAGGGGTTCGGGGTCGGTGACGTCCAGGATCGCGCTCAGGCGGCCGGTGCGGAGCTCGTCGACCAGGGCGTCCGTGTCGACCAGGGATCCGCGCGCGGTGTTGATCAGCACCCCGGCGTCCGGCATGAGGGCCAGTTCGCGGCGGCCGATCAGGTGCCGGGTCTCAGCGGTCTCCGGAGCGTGGACGCTGACGATCTCGCAGGTGCGCAGGAGGTCGTCCAGCGGCAGCAGCGGGACGCCCAGCTCCGCCGCCGCGCTCTCGTCGACGTACGGGTCGGTCAGGCTCACCGAGAGGTCGAACGGCCGCAGCAGCTCGATCACCTTCCGCCCGATCCTGGACGCCCCGATCACGCCGACCCGCCGCCCGTGGTTGCCGATGCCGGGCACGATCCCCCACCCGGCAGCCGCGCCCTCGGTACGCACGCGCTCCCGGCGCACGAAGACGTCCTTGCCGGCGAGCAGGATCGCGGCGAGCGTGTACTCGGCGACGGGCACCGCGTTGGCCTCGGCCGCCGAGGAGACGGTGATCCCGCGCCGCCAGACCTCCGGGGTGGCGAACCCCTTGACCGAGCCGGCCGAGTGCAGGACGGCCCGGAGTTTCGGGGCCGCGTCGAGGACGGCCGCGTCCAGGCGGGGGCAGCCCCAGCCGGTCACGAGGATCTCCGTGCGGGCCAGGACGTCCGCCAGCGCCGGGTCGGTGAGGTCCTCGGCCACCAGCCCGGGATCGATGTCCACCCACTCCCGCAGCCGCGCCAGCACCTCGGGCGGGAAGACGAGCGGCACGTTCTCGGCGGTCATGGCGAACAGCGCCTGGGGTCGTTCGGGCAAGGTGGTGATCCTCCAGACTTACGGAAGGTTACGGAAACCCTTGTAGAAAACGCTCTCTACGGTAGGCCCCGACAAATGAGAGGGTCAACGCATACGCACTCCCGGGAGGAACGACGGACATGTCGGAGACGATCACCAACTGGGCGGGGAACATCACCTACTCCGCCAAGGAACTGCACCGGCCCCACTCGCTCGACGAGGTCGCCGCCCTGGTCGCGGACAGCGCGCGGGTGCGGGTGCTGGGCAGCGGGCACTCCTTCAACGAGATCGCCGAGCCGGGTCCGGAAGGCGTCCTGCTGTCGATCGCCGGCCTGCCGCCCATGATCGACGTGGACACCACGGCCCGTACGGTACGGGTCCCGGGCGGCGTCCGGTACGCCGAACTGGCCCGCGCGGTGGACACCCACGGCCTCGCGCTGCCCAACATGGCTTCGCTGCCGCACATTTCCGTGGCCGGCTCGGTGGCGACCGGCACCCACGGCTCGGGCGTCGGCAACGGTCCGCTCTCCTCGGCCGTGCGCGAGGTGGAGCTGGTCACGGCGGACGGCTCCGTGCTGACCATCGGCCGGGACGACCCCCGCTTCGGCGGCGCGGTCACCTCACTCGGCGCCCTCGGAGTCGTCACCGCGCTCACCCTGGACCTGGTGCCGTCCTTCGACGTGGAGCAGTACGTCTTCACCGAACTCCCGCTCACCGGGCTGGACTCGGCGGCCTTCGAGACGGTCATGTCGACGGCGTACAGCGTCAGCCTCTTCACCGACTGGCGCGCCCCGGGCTTCCGGCAGGTCTGGGTCAAACGGCGGACGGACCAGCCCCTTGCAGACTTCCCGTGGGCCGCGCCCGCCACCGAGAAGATGCACCCGGTGCCGGGGATGCCCGCGCTCAACTGCACCGAGCAGTTCGGGGTGCCGGGGCCCTGGCACGACCGACTGCCGCACTTCCGGGCCGAGTTCACGCCGAGCAGCGGAACGGAGCTCCAGTCGGAGTACCTGCTGCCGCGCGAGCGGGCCATCGAGGCGCTGCACGCGGTGGACGGCATCCGGGACACGGTCTCCGGGGTGCTCCAGATCTGCGAGGTGCGGACCGTGGCCGCCGACGAGCAGTGGCTGAGCCCTTCCTGCGGCCGGGACACCGTGGCCCTGCACTTCACCTGGATCGAGGACACCGCGGCCGTCCTTCCGGTGGTGCACCGGCTGGAGGAGGCACTGGACGCCTTCGACGCCCGGCCGCACTGGGGGAAGGTCTTCACCACGCCGGCGGAGGTGCTGCGCGAGCGCTACCCGAGGCTCGGCGACTTCCGGAAGCTGGCGCACGAGCTGGATCCCGAGGGAAAATTCGCCAACGCCTTCGTCCGGGCCGTACTCGCCGACTGACCGTCGCCGACTTTATAAAGCCCCTTTCCTAACCCCTTGTACAAAGTCCCCGGCAGCCCATAACCTTGCGCCGCGCCGGTGCCACTGTCGTCCCGGCATGAGCGAAGGGATGGGGGCAGGCCCGGTGAAGCGCACGTCACGCGACATCCGCACCGCGAACCGCTACGAGGTGTTGCGCCAGATCATCGCCGAGTCGCCCACGTCCCGGCAGGAGCTGGCGGCGGCCACCGGGCTGAGCCTGGCCACCGTCGCCACGCTCGTGGGCGAGCTGCTCGACCTCCGCATGATCACGGAGGTCGGGTTCGAGGAGTCGGCCGGCGGGCGCCCCCGGGGGCTCGTGGCCGTCAACGCGTCGGGGGGCGCGCTGATCGGCGTGGACATCGCCGAGACGTACGTCCACGTCGAGCTGTTCGACCTCGCGCTGAACGTCCTGGCCCGGGCCGAGGAGGACGTCCGCCCCGGCGAGAGCCTCCCCGAGCAGGTGGTCGGCCATGTCGCCGCCGCCGTCGGCTCGGTGGTCGCGCAGGCCGGGATCGAGGGCGCCCGGGTGCTCGGCGTGGGCGTGAGCGTGCCGGGGCAGGTGGACCGCGCCACCGGCATCTCGGAGTACGCCCCCAACTGGGACTGGCACGACGTGCCGCTGCTCGACCTGCTCTCCGAGTACATCGCCTACCCGCTCTACCTGGACAATCCGCTGCGTGCCGTCGCCGTGGCCGAGCTGTGGTTCGGGGCCGCGCGCGGCAGCGGGAACGCCGTGGTGGTGACCCTCGGGACCGGCGTGGGCGCCGGACTCGTGCTGGGCGGCGCCCTGCACCGCGGTGTGTCCAACAGTGCGGGCGAGTGGGGCCACAACACGATCGTCCTGGACGGACGCCAGTGCCGCTGCGGCAACCACGGCTGCGTGGAGACGTACGTGGGCGCCCCCGGGATCATGCTGAACCTGCGGGAGCTGAGCCCCGACAGCGAGCTGCTGCACCCGGGCGACCAGACGGCGACGATCGCCGCGCTGGCCCGCGGGATGCTCACCGGGGACCCGGAGGCGGTCAAGGTCGTCCGGCACACCGCCCGCTATCTGGGCGCCTCCATCGCGCACCTGGTCAACCTTTTCAACCCCGAGGTGGTCGTGCTCAGCAGCTGGGTCGCGTCCGCCCTCGGCGAGCCCCTGGTCGAGGAGGTGCGCGAGGCCGTCGCCCGGCACGCGCTGCCCCGGCCGATGGCCGCCACCGAGATCGTCCTCTCCCCGATCCCGACGGACCCGGCATGCCTGGGCGCGGCGACGTTCGCGCTCGAAGGCGCGCTCCAGTCGGTCGGGCAGAGGTCGGCGACAAAGCGCACCACTCCTGCGAGAAGCAAGGCGCACGACCTCCGCTAGGAGCCGTACACCGCACCACCTTCATGACGACGGAAGGGATGCACGTGTCTCACCGTTCCTCTGGACGGAGCAGGAATGAGCCCGCTCTGCCGCACGCCCCGAACGGTCTTGGGCGCTCCCCCAGAGGGGGTACCCCCAGTCCCCGGCGTACTCGACCCCGAGGCAGCGACACGGATCCTGTCCGTGGTCCGATCCCGGGAGGCCAGTTCCCTCACGACCTGGCCAGTTTGGTACTGCCAGAGGCGACGGGGAGGCCCCGAACCATCGCTCCGGTGGAGACGGGGGCCCCGCACGCTGGCGCCGTACCCGGCGTCCCAGATCGCACGATCACCGTAGCCCGAACGGCCCAGCACACCGCAAGCCCAGAAGCCGACCATCACACGATCGAGGTAAACCACGTGCGCGCTCCCCGGAGAGCAGCTGGCAACCCCCACCGCAAGAGATCGGCCCTGCTGACAGCCGCAGCCGCGTTCGCTGTCGCGGGACCCCTGATATCCGCCCCGCCCGCGTCGGCCTCCACCCCCACGGTGGCCGAAGTGTCCCCGCACGCCGCCCAGACCATCGACAACATCGGTGCCTCGGGCGCCTGGTGGGTCAACGACCTGAAGAACTTCGACCCGAAGGTCCAGGCCCGGGTGTCCAGGCTGCTGTTCTCCAAGGACGGCCTGGCACTGAGCAGTTACCGCTACAACATCGGCGGTGGCGGCACCGGCGTGACCTACGCGCCGCGCGCTCCCGAGGACTTCCTGAAGGCCGACGGCTCGTACGACTGGAGCAAGGACAAGGCGGGCCGTACGTTCCTGTACGCGGCCGCCAAGTACGGCGTGAAGGACCTGATCGCCTTCGTCAACAGCGCACCGGCGCAGTGGAAGACCAACGCCAAGAGCTGCGGCGGCTATCTGAAGACGGAGAACGAGCAGGACTACGCGAAGTACGTCGCCGACGTCACCGCCCACTTCGCCAAGCAGGGCGTGAAGTTCGACTACATCAGCCCCTTCAACGAGCCCACCAACAGCTTCGGCGACTGCGGCCAGGAGGGCATGCTGGTGCCGGTCGACCAACGCGACGACATCGTGCGGGCGTTGGGCGCCGAGCAGCAGGCCCGGAAGCAGAAGACCGGCATCATCGCGGACGAGTCCAGCTCCACGGTGAGCTTCAACACCGAGGTGCCGCAGTGGATCTCGCAGCCGGGCACCGCCCAGTACGTCGACAAGCTCGCCCATCACACGTACAACAACCCGGGCGACGACCAGCGGGCGAAGATCTACGAGACGTCCAAGTCGGTCGGCAAGCAGTCCTGGTCCACGGAGATCTGCTGCTTCGGCAACGGCGGCACGGGCTGGGCCCAGGAGTACGACCCCACGATCGACGGTGGTCTGAACCTGTCCCGGATCATCTACAAGGACTTCGCGACCGCGCACGACTCGGCGTTCCAGTGGTGGGTCGCCCTCTCCGAGCAGATCGGCTCCGACCCGCTCGCGAAGAACAGCGAGGGCTGGAACGACGGCCTGATCTACTACGACCCGAACTACGCCACCAACGGCAACCAGACCCTGTACTTCACCAAGCGGTACTACGCGCTCGGCCAGTACAGCAAGTTCGTCCGGCCGGGCTCGGTCGCCCACAACGTGACCGGAGTACCGGACGGCGTCGAGGTGTCGACGTACGACGACCACGGCAAGTGGGTCGTCGTGGTCAACAACCACAACACCACCGACACCGCGGTGAAGCTGCACTTCAACAGCAAGGCGCCGGTGCGCGCGAGCAAGGCCGTGCGGACCTCGGCGACCGAGAGCTGGGCGGACGTCGCCAAGCCGTCGGTCAAGGGCGGCACGGCGTCGGCGACCCTGCCGGCCCGGTCGATCACGACGTACGTCCTCGACCAGAAGGGCCACGGCACGTCAGCGGTCACCGGCGCGCTGGTGGGCAGGCAGTCCGGCAAGTGCCTGACCGCGAGCGCCTCGGGCGCGTCGATCAGCAGCTGCACGGGCGGGCCCGAGCAGGTGTGGTCGTACGACGCGAAGGGCCGTCTGAAGGGCGTGAACGGCTATCTGACCGCGGGGAGTTCGGGGCTCACGACGAGCCCGGAAGCGACCCGTGACGGCAGCCGGCAATGGCTGCTGAACTCCAACGGCCAAGTCGTCAGCGAGGCGTCGGGCACCTGCCTGGACGTCGGCGGACAGGCGACGGCCGAGGGCAGCAAGGTCGGCCTGTGGACCTGCAACGGCGGGACCAACCAGGCCTGGTTCAAGCAGTAACACCTCGCCTCCACAAGGGGGTTGCGGGCCGCTGGTGCGGCGGCCCGCAACCCCGGGGCGTCCGGTATCCCGAACGCCGCACAACGCTTCGTGCAGACTTCGTCCAACCCCTTGCCGAAGGCTTAGCCGAAGGTTAACGTCCCGCACCGCAGGTCCATTTGAGCCACCTGGCACTGAGCCGCAGAGCCATGGCACAGAGCCGTAGCCGTATTCGAGACAAGGACGTCAGCATGTCGGCAATGAGCAGCACCAACTGGAACCGTCGAAGCGTTCTGCAGGCCGCGATGGGGCTGGCCGCCGCCGGCGGTCTGGCCGCGTGCGGCGGGAACAACGGCCGAGGCGGAAGCGGGGGTTCGGGCACCCAGCTCACCCAGATGTTCCACGCCTACGGCGAGGCGGGGACGGAGCAGGCGATCAAGCGTTACGCGGCCGCGTACAAGAAGGCCAACGTGACCACCAACTGGATCACCGGCAACACCTTCGAGGCCAAGCTCTTCTCGTCGCTGCTCACCAAGCAGGCGCCCGACGTCTTCGAGTTCCACCCGCAGATCCAGATGGTCAAGAGCGGTCAGGTCGCCGACCTGACCGACATCATCGACCCGGTCAAGGACGACTTCAACCCGGCCGACATCAAGTCGCACACGGTGGACGGCAAGATATACGGCATCCGTATGATCGACGATCCGCAGTTCTTCTTCTACCGGAAGTCCATGCTGGAGAAGGCCAAGGTCGACGTGCCGACCACCCTCGACGAGCTGCTCGTGGCGGCGGAGAAGCTCACCACCAGCAAGGTCAAGGGCGTCTTCCTCGGCAACGACCTCACCCCGGCCATCAACCCGCTCCTCTGGTCGGCCGGCGCCGACACCCTCACCGCCGACAACAAGCCCGCCTTCCACACGGACGCCGTGGTCGCCGGCATAAAGCAGCTGCGCCAGCTCTTCACCAGCGGCAACCTGCTCCTGGACGCCCCGGCCGACTACTGGGACCCGTCCGCGATCAACCAGGGCCTGTGCGCCATCCAGTTCTGCGGCATGTGGGCGATGCCCGCCATGCAGAAGGCGCTCGGCGACGACCTCGGCGTCTTCCCCTTCCCCAAGGTCGGGGACAACGGCAAGCAGTCGGTCTACAACGGTGGTTGGTCAATGTTCGTCAACGCCAAGGGCAAGAACGTCGACGCGGCCAAGGAGTACGTCAAGTGGCTGTGGATCGACCAGAAGCAGTACCAGGAGGACTGGGCCACCTCGTACGGCTTCCACATCCCGCCGCGCACCTCCATCGCGCAGTCCGCCACCAAGCTCAAGTCGGGCCTGCCGGCCGAGGGCGTCAAGCTCTTCAACGAGTTCGGGCACTTCGACAACATCGGCTGGACCCAGTCCATGATCACCGCCCTGACCGACGCGTTCACCAACAGCGTCCGTAAGAACGGCGACCCGAACGCCACGCTCGCCACCGCGGAGAAGAAGGTCAACGCCGAGCTCAAGAAGCTCTTCGGTTAGGCCGACGGAGAAACCACGACATGTCGACCACCACCACGCGCGGGGTCGCCCAGCCCGCCCCGGCCAAGGCCTCACCGGCCCGGCCGCGGCGGGCCCTACGGGGCAACCCGACCTTCAACTTCTGGCTCTTCACCGGGCCGTTCCTCATCGGCCTGGCGATCTTCGTCTTCGTGCCGATCGTCTGGAGCATCTGGCTCAGCTTCTTCGACGCACGCTTCACCGTGACGCCGAGCAAGTTCATCGGCTTCGACAACTACAAGAGCATGCTGACGAACTCCAACTTCACCGGTTCCCTGGTGACGTTCACGGTGTTCGCCGCGCTCATCGTGCCCCTCACCTGGGCCCTGTCCCTGGGCCTGGCCCTGCTGGTGCACCGGCTGCGCTTCATGCGGGCGTTCTTCCGGTCGGTGTTCTTCCTGCCCACCGCGGTCAGCTACGTCGCCGCCGCGCTGATCTGGAAGATGTCCATCTTCACCGGGGTCCGCTTCGGCCTGATGAACACGGTGCTCGGCTGGTTCGGCGTCGAGAACATCGCCTATCTGTCCGACCCGAACCCGCCCTGGTACTGGCTGGTCATCGTGACCGTACGGATGTGGCTGCAGGCCGGCTTCTACATGATCCTGTTCCTGGCCGCGCTGCAGAACATCCCGGCGGAGCTGTACGAGGCGGCCGCGATCGACGGCGCCAAGCCCGGCTGGCAGACCTTCCGGTACATCACGCTGCCCCAGCTGCGTGCCACCTCCACCGCGGTGATCCTGCTCCTGCTCGTCGCCGCCTACCAGGCGTTCGACGAGTTCTTCAACATCATCTCGATCAAGGCGACCTGGGGCCAGACGCCGCTCATGGTCCTGTACAAGACAGCCCTCGGCGACAACCAGGACTACGGCGCCGGCAGCGCGGGCGCCGTCATCCTCACGGTGCTGATCTGCGCCGTCACGCTCCTCCAGGGCAAGTTCATGGGCTTCGGAAGGGGGGAGGACTCCAAGTGACCACCACCGCACCTCAGGTGGGCAAGGAGAGCCGCAAGAAGCGCGGCGCCGTCCTCGGCAACACGGGCCTGTACATCGCCGTCAGCGTCGCCGCCCTGCTCTTCCTGCTCCCCTTCTACCTGATCCTCCGCAACTCCCTCTCCACAGACCCGGAGATCACGGGCGAGAACTGGAAGCTGCTCCCCTCCTTCCAGTGGGGCAACATCAGCGAGCTGTTCGACGACCCGACGGTCGACTTCGCCAGGTCCATGTGGAACTCGACGGTGATCGCCGTCTCCATGACCGTCGGCACCCTGCTGATCTGCTCCCTGGCCGGCTACGGCCTCGCACGCATCCCCTACAAGCACGCCAACAAGGTCTTCTACGCCGTCCTCGCGACCCTGATGGTCCCCACCGCCGTCACCTTCGTGCCCAGCTTCGTGCTGGTCTCGTCCCTCGGCTGGATCGACACCTACCGCGGTCTGATCATCCCGGGCCTGTTCAGCGGTTTCACCTGCTTCCTGTTCCGGCAGTACTTCCTCGGGTTCCCGAAGGAGCTGGAGGAGGCGGCACGCGTGGACGGGCTCGGCTACTGGGGCGCATACTGGCGCATTGTCGTACCCAACTCGCTGAACTTCTTCGCGGCGATGGCCACGATCACGTTCATCAGCGGCTGGAACGCCTTCCTGTGGCCGTTGGTCATCGGCCAGGACCCGAGCTCCTGGACCGTCCAGGTCGCACTGTCCTCTTTCATGACCAACCAGACCGTCAATTTCCACCTGATCTTCATGGCCACCGCCATTTCCATCCTGCCCCTGCTGTTCGTGTTCCTCTTCCTCCAGCGCTGGCTGGTCCAGGGAATCGCGCAGACCGGCATCAAGGGCTGACACCTCTCTCAGGACCTGGAGACCGATGTCTTTCCGCACGACCACGGCCGTCGACTACGTCGAGGACGTCTCACCGGGCAGCGGGGCCCTCCCGCCCCGCGCCTGGTACGCGTCCTCCGACGCGAAGGCCCTCTCCCTCGACGGCGCCTGGCGCTTCAGGCTCTCGGCGACCGCCGACGCCGAGGACGACTCCTTCGCCGAGGAGGGATACAACGCCGACGGCTGGGCCGAGGTCACGGTCCCCGGGCACTGGGTCCTCCAGGGGGACGGGGCCTTCGGGCTGCCCATCTACACCAACCACCTCTACCCCTTCCCGGTGGACCCGCCGCACGTCCCCACCGAGAACCCGACCGGCGACCACCTGAGGGTCTTCGATCTCCCCGAGGACTGGCCCTCGGACGGTGGCGCGGTCATCCGGTTCGACGGTGTCGAGTCCTGCGCCCGCGTCTGGCTCAACGGCACGGACATCGGCGAGTTCAAGGGCTCCCGGCTCGCGCACGAGTTCGCCGTGGGCCATCTCCTGAAGCCGAAGGGCAACGTCCTCGCGGTCCGGGTGCACCAGTGGTCGGCCGGGTCCTACCTGGAGGACCAGGACCAGTGGTGGCTGCCGGGCATCTTCCGCGAGGTGACCCTGCTGCACCGCCCGGCGGGCGCCGTGCTCGACTTCTTCGTGCACGCCTCCTACGACCACCTCACGGGCGAGGGCACGCTGCGTGTCGACTCCGACGTCGACGGGCGGGTGCTCGTGCCCGCCCTGGACATCGATGTCGCCACCAGCGAGACGGCGACCACCCTGGTGGCACCGTGGAGCGCCGAGAGCCCCCGGCTCTACGACGGCGAGCTGGTCACCGAGGGCGAGCGGGTCCCGCTGCGCATCGGCTTCCGTACGGTCGTCCTGGAAGACGGTCTGATCAAGGTCAACGGCAAGGCGGTCCTGTTCAAGGGCGTCAACCGGCACGAGTGGCACCCCGAGAAGGGCCGCACCCTCGACCTGGAGACCATGCGCGAGGACGTGCTGCTGATGAAGCGGCACAACATCAACGCCGTGCGCACCTCGCACTACCCGCCGCACCCGGCGTTCCTGGACCTGTGCGACGAGTACGGCCTGTGGGTCATCGACGAGTGCGACCTGGAGACCCACGGTTTCACCGAGCAGGACTGGCGGGACAACCCCGTCGACGACGACCGCTGGATCCCGGCCCTCCTGGACCGCGCGGCCCGTATGGTCGAGCGGGACAAGAACCACCCCTCGATCGTCTTCTGGTCACTGGGCAACGAGGCCGGCACCGGCCGCGGTCTGACCGCGATGGCCGAGTGGATCCACGGCCGTGACTCCTCCCGCCTGGTGCACTACGAGGGCGACTGGAACTGCCGGGACACCGACGTGTACTCGCGGATGTACGCGAACCACGCCGAGGTGGAGCAGATCGGCAAGGAGCTCGACGGTGGCACCCACAAGCGCCGCGAGCTGCCGTTCATCCAGTGCGAGTACGCCCACGCCATGGGCAACGGCCCCGGCGGCCTCGCCGACTACCAGGAGCTGTTCGAGAAGTACGACCGTCTCCAGGGCGGCTTCATCTGGGAGTGGATCGACCACGGTGTCAAGCACGCCGAGCTCGGTTACGCCTACGGCGGTGACTTCGGCGAGGAGCTGCACGACGGCAACTTCGTCTGCGACGGCCTGATCTTCCCGGACCGCACGCCCTCCCCGGGACTCGTCGAGTACAAGAAGGTCATCGAGCCGGTCCGCATCGACGGCGCCGACGGCACCGTACGGGTCACCAACACGTACGACTTCGCCGATCTTTCCGAGCTCGCCTTCGAGTGGTCGTACCAGGTGGACGGCGAGACGGTCGAGGCCGGCACGCTGTCGGTGCCGGAGCTGGCACCCGGCGAGTCGGCGGACCTGAAGCTGCCGGAGCCGCCCGCCCACGAGGGGGCGGAGGCGCAGTGGACGGTGCGGGCGCTGCTGGCGTCCGACACGGCCTGGGCGCCGAAGGACCACGTCGTCGCGTGGGGCCAGTTCCCGGCGACCGCGCCGGTACGGCCCTCCGTCGCGGCCGGCGACCGGCCGGTGCGCGGCGAGAAGCTGATCACCCTGGGCCCGGCGTCCTTCGACGGCCGTACCGGCGCGCTCAAGGCGATCGGCGGGGTCGCCGTCGAGAGCCCGCGGCTGGACGTGTGGCGGGCGACGACCGACAACGACGAGGGCACGGAGTGGGCCACCGGCATCCGCTACAGCACGCTGTGGCGGACCCTGGGCCTGCACCGGATGCGGCACCGGCTCGACTCGGTTGAACTGGGCGAGGACGCGCTGACGGTCCGCACCCGGGTGGCGCCCGCGGCCCGTGAGGTGGGCCTGGGCGTGGTCTACCGCTGGACGTCCGACGGCGACCGGCTGCGGCTGACCGTGTCCGTGGCCCCGGACGGCGAGTGGACGGTGCCACTGCCCCGGCTCGGCGTCCGGCTCGGCCTTCCCGAGGCCGACCAGGTGAAATGGTTCGGCGGCGGTCCCGGTGAGGCCTACCCGGACACCCGGAAGGCCTCGATGATCGGCCGCTGGGACTCGACGGTGGACGCGCTGCAGACGCCGTATCTGCGCCCGCAGGAGAACGGCGCCCGCGCCGACGTCCGCTGGGTGGAGCTCGGCGGACTGCGGATCGAGGGCGACCCGGAGTTCGCCTTCACGGCCCGGCGCTGGACGACCGAGCAGCTGGACGCGGCGGCGCATCTGACGGACCTGAGGGCCGGTGACACGGTGTGGGTGAACCTCGACCACGGCCATCACGGCATCGGGACCGCGTCCTGCGGTCCGGGCCCGCTCCCGCAGTACCACCTGCGGGCCGAGCCGACGGAGTTCTCGTTCGTCTTCTCGGTGCTCTCCCGGTGATCTGCCGGTGAACCTGCCAGTGACCTGCCGGTGATCGATTAGTCCAATTCACCGGTGGATTAATCCATTGCCAGTGTGATCGGGATTCTGCGACGGTCATGGTGTACCCGCGGCCGGTCGGCCCTCCAAGCCGACCGGCCGCAACTCTTGTTCCCAACAAGGGAGTTCACAGCGTGCCCGGAAGCATCGAGGTTCGCGGCCTGTCCCGCACCTTCCACACCACCGTCCGCCGCCCCGGCCTCGCCGGCACCCTTCGTTCCCTGGTCAACCCGGAGCGGGTCGCCAAGCACGCCGTCTCGGACATCACCTTCGACGTGGCGCCCGGCGAACTCCTCGCGCTGCTCGGCCCGAACGGCGCCGGCAAGTCCACCACCATCAAGATGCTCACCGGCATCCTCACGCCCACCTCCGGCGAGGCCCGAGTGGCGGGCGTGGTGCCGTACGAGGATCGCGAACGCAACGCCCGTAACATCGGCGCGGTGTTCGGGCAGCGCACCCAGCTGTGGTGGGACCTGCCGGTGCGCGAGTCCTTCTCGATCCTCCGGGACATCTACGAGGTGCCCAAAGCCGAACACGCCGCGCGTCTCGCGGAGTTCGACAACATCCTGGAACTGTCCACGTTCTGGGACACCCGGGTCCGCCATCTCTCCCTCGGCCAACGCGTGCGCTGCGACCTCGCGGCCGCGCTGCTGCACGATCCGCCGGTCGTCTTCCTCGACGAGCCGACCATCGGCATGGACGTGGTGGTCAAGGAGCAGGTGCGGGAGTTCCTTCGCCACCAGGTCGAGCAGCGTGGCCGTACGGTCCTGCTGACCACCCACGACATGACCGAGGTGGAGCGGCTCGCCGAGCGGGTCGTCCTGATCAACCACGGCAGGCTCGTCCTCGACGGCTCGCTCGACGAGATCCGCCGCAAGTTCGGCTCCACCTGGCAGGTCCGAGCGACCCTCGCCGACGCGCACACGGACGTCGTCCCGCTGCCGGGGATCGCGGTGCTGAGCAAGGAGGGCCCGCAGGTCGTGTTCGGCCCCGAGAGCCCCGACGGGCCGGACTCCCCCACCGTGCACCAGGCGCTGAAGGCGGTCATCGAGCGGTACGAGGTGACGGGCGTCGCCATCGACGAGGCCGACCTCGAAGATGTGATGCGGGCGGCCTACGTCCACGTGGAACCCGCGACCGAGGCGGTCTGACATGGCCGTCCTGCACGCCTGGCGCGCCGCCCGGGTCACCCCGCTCGGCGAGCTGCACGCGCCGCCCCGGATGACGGCCGTCCTGGTCCGGCTGGCCGTCCAGGTGGTCCTGGTGGCCTCCCTGTGGCACGGCCTGTACGCGCACACCGGCACCACCGCGGGCCTCACCGAGGGCCAGGCCGTCACCTACGCCGTGCTGGCCGTACTCGCCTCCCGGCTCAGGGAGTTGGACCAGTACGCGGGCCGGGACACCGTGCTCCAGCACATGCACTTCGGCACGATCGTCTACTGGTACCTGCGCCCGCTGCCACCCCAGCGCTACCACGCCCTGCGCGCCCTCGGCGAGCAGCTGTACGGCTTCGCGTGGGCGCTCGGCGGCTACCTGGTCTGTCTGGCGGCCGGGGTGGTGGATCCGCCCCGGTCGGCCGCGGTGGCGGGGGTGTTCGCGCTGAGCCTGCTGCTGGGCCAGTGCGTCCTGTACCACGTGATGCTGTTGCTGGACCAGCTGTGCTTCTGGACGGTCCGCAACAACGCCGCGATGCTGATCCTGATCTTCGCGCAGAACCTGCTGTCCGGGGTGTACGCGCCGCTGTGGTTCTTCCCGGACTGGTTCATCACGCTGAGCGGATTCCTGCCGTTCCAGGCCACGTTGAGCGTGCCGCTGTCGATCTACATCGGCCGCATCCCCCTGTCGGACGCCTTCGAGCAGCTGGCGATCCAGGCGTTCTGGGTCGTGGCGCTCACCCTGTTCACCCGTTTCCTGTGGCGGCGGGCCGCCCGCCGCGTCATGTCCCAAGGAGGCTGAGGCCTTTGACATCCTCCCCTCCCTGAGGGGAGGGGATTCCTAGCTCAGGCTGCCTCCGGGAGCGGCGCCCCCAGAGGACTTCCACCATCAGCACTAGCCGGGTTGAGACCAGCCCGGACGAGCATCACGCGGGCGGAGTTCTTGTCCCTAAGGGACACGGCTCCGCACGCGGTGCACGCATACGTTCGTTCGGAGAGGGGGAGTGCGTGCTTGGTTCTCGCACCGCACTCGGAGCAGTCCATCGTGGTGTGGGCGGGGTGCACGAGGTGCACGATGCGGCCGTGTTTGCGGGCCATCTCGGTCAGCGCGGTCTTGGTCGCGCCGATCGCGGCGTCGGCGGCCTTGCGGGCCATCGTCGACTTCGCGAGGAACTTCGGCTTGAAGTCCTCCACGGCGAGCTGGTCGAAGTCGCGCACGACCGTCTTGGCCCATTTGCGGGCGGTGTCCTGCCGCTGCCGGGCGACCTTCTTGTGGGCCTTGGCCGCCGCGCGGGACGCCGTGCGGTAGCCCTTCGACGCGGCTTTCCCGTGCGCGGGCTTCCGCCTCGCCATCTGCTTCTGGTACCGGGCCAGCTTCGCGGCGGCCGTCTTCCCGTGCTGGGCATGTGGCAGGTCGTGGGCGTCCGAGGTAGTGGTCGCGGTCTCCTTGACGCCCCAGTCGATGCCGATCACCCGGCCCGTTGCGGGCAGCGGCTCGGCGGCCGTCTCCACGACGAACGAGGCGTACCAGTGGCCAAGACTGTCCCGGTACACCCGTACCGACGTCGGGTCGGCGGGCAGGGCGCGGGACCACACCACGGTCAGGGCGATGCCGCCCGCGAGGTGCAGGCGGCCGTCCTTGAGGCGGAAGCCGCGCCGCGTGTAGTTCAGCGACGGCAAAGCGTCACGCTTGCGCTTGATGCGAGGCATCCCGGTGCGCTGCCGCATCGGCAGCCCCGCCTTGATGTCCTTCAGTGCCTTGGCGCGGGATTTGCCGAAGTCGCGGATGACCTGCTGCTGCGGCACCGAGGAGCCCTCACGCAGCCACTCCATCGCGGTGCGGGCCTCGGTCAGCATCTTGTCGAGCTGCGCCGGACCGCACGTCACCTTCTCGGTGGCGTCCTTGTTCAGGCCGTGGACCTTGCGGGACATGGCCACGCACTCGTTCCAGATCCACCGGCAGCGCGCCCACTCGGCATCGAGGCCAGCGAGCGCGGTGGACGACACGCGGAGGCGGTAGGTGTACCGGGCGTGCCCGGACTCCTCACTCGCCTGCTGTCGTGTCGTCATGGTGTCATCTTAGCATTCTTAGAACGTCGGGAAACCACTACTCTGGAGTCATGGATGAAGAGAAGCGCATCACGTTCCGCCTGCCTGCCGACCTCCACGCGTGGCTGGCCGCCCAAGCCAAGGCCAACCGCCGGTCCCTCAACTCCGAGATCGTCTACCGCCTGGAGGGCGAGCGCGCCGCCGCCGTGGCTGACGCCGAATCGCCCTGACGGCGATTCGGCTTTCCCTGCCCTGCTCCGCAGGAGTCCAATTCCTCTCCGGCCTGAAGGCCGGGGCATCCTCGGAGGAATCCGGTGAACGGCATGCGGATCGCGTGGCGCATCACGCGGCTCAACTTCCGTGCCCAGCTGGAGTACCGCACCGAGTTCCTGCTGATGATCGCGATCGGCGCGATCTGGCAGGTGTCGGTGATCGTGTTCGCCACCGTGCTGCTGACCCGGTTCACCGGGATGGGCGGCTGGGACAGCTCGGAGGTCCTGCTGATCCCGGCGACGAGGATGCTCGCACACGGACTGTTCGTGCTCGTGCTGGGCCGGGTGCACGGCGCCGGCCGGCAGATCCAGGAGGGCAGGATCGACATCTACCTGACCCGCCCGATGCCGGTGCACCGCCAACTCCAGCTGGCCTTCTTCCCCACCAACGCGATCGGCGACCTCACGGTCGCGGTGGGCCTGATGGTGGGTGCCCTGAGCCGAAGCCACCTGGACTGGACGCCGGACCGGATCTCCTACCTGATCGCGGCCCTGATCGGCGGCATGCTCCTGGAGGCGGCCCTCTTCACCGCGATCATGTGCGCGGCCCTGCGCTTCCCGGCCGCCGACTACTGGGGCCGCTGGCTGGAGGAACTCCTCGGCACCTTCGGCAGTTACCCCCTGAACGTCCTCCCGAGGGCGGTCGGCGGCCTCCTCACCTACGGCCTCCCCCTCGCGTTCGTCGCCTACTTCCCGGCGGCCGTCCTGACCGGCCACGGCCACGACACCGGCGTCCCGTACTGGCTGGCGGCGGCCTCACCGCTGCTGGGCGTGGTGGCCTATCTGGGCTCACGGCTGCTGTGGCGCTGGAGCCTGCGGCACTACGCGGGAGTCAACGGGTGAGCCGGCCACCCTGGCACCGGTCGCGCAGATCACACGTCCACGCCGGCCGTCGAATATAGGCTCGACGGAGGGCCTTGGAATGGGAACAGGTAATCGTCCACGCGGAAGATCCGGCGGCGCTGGGGCAGTGGTGGGCCGAGGCGCTCGGATGGGTCGTCGTCCACTCCTCCGACGACGAGTTCGAGATCCGTCCGGCTCCGGACCGCCTGCCGGGGCTGGACTTCGTGCGGATCGAGGAGAGCAAGAAGTCCAAGAGCCGCCTGCACCTCGACTTCCGGCCCGACGACCAGGACGACGAGGTGGCCCGCATGGTGGCACACGGCGCACGACGCGTCGACATCGGCCAGGGCGAGCAGTCGTGGGTGGTCCTGGCGGACCCCGAGGGCAACGAGTTCTGCATCCTGGGCCAGCGGAGTCAGTGAGGCGCGGCGGGGCGGCGGTCATTCCCGGCCGGACCGCCGTAGGGGCGTGAACAGTGCGGCCGTCGCGATCAGTACGCAGCACGCGCCCGCGGCCAGAGCGACTGGGGCCGTGCCCTGTCGCTCCGCCGCCCAGGTCAAAACGGCCGCGCCGACCGGGGCCGCGGCGTAGTGGAGGGTCCAGAACACCGAGGTGACCCGGCCGAGAAGGTGTTCGGGGGTGACCTCCTGGCGCAGGGACATCGAGCAGGTGCCCGCCATGGCGCCGCCCGCGAGAAAGAGCGCGCACAGCACCGCGACGGCCGGGACGCCCCGGGCCCAGCCGATCTCGGCGAAGGCGAGCCCGCAGACCGCGACCGAGCCGGCCCAGACCGCGCCGAAACCGAGCCGTCGGCGTACCCGGGCCACCAGGAGTGCGCCGGTGACGGTGCCGAGCGCGCCGACGGCCATGACGGTGCCGACCGTGCCGTCGTCGTGGCCGAGGTCGTGCTTGAGGTGGTAGATCACCAGGTCGTTCAGGCCGAGGGCGAGGAAGCTGAACCCGAACAGGAGCACGGTGAGCGCGCGCAGCACCGAGTGTCCGCGCAGGAAGGCCACTCCGGTGCGCAGGTCCCGCCACAGAGCGGTGCGTCCGGCCCCCTCGGCGGGACGGGAACGGAACCGTACGAACCACGTGCACAGCGCCGACACCCCGAAGCTGGCCGCGTCCACACCGACTGCGGCGGCGGGCCCGGTCCAGGCGGCCACGACACCGGCGCACACCGGTCCCAGTACCCCGGCCGCGGCGGCGGTGGCGTTCAACCGCCCGTTGGCCTCGGTGAGTCGAGCAGTGGTGACGAGACTCCGTACGACGGTGACGTATCCGACGGCGAACAGCATGCCGACGGCCTCGCACAGCGGCAGGACGGCGTACAGCAGCCAGACCTGCGGCCCCGCCAGCCACACCAGCGGGATCACGCCGTACAGCCCCATGCGCACGAGATCGCAGCCGATGAGCAGCCGACGCCGGTCGACCCGGTCCACCACGACCCCCGCGAACACGCCCGCGACGACCGCGGCCGCCCCGCCCACCCCCGTCAACAGCCCCATCCGTGCGACGGAACCGGTCGTCTCAAGGACCAGCAGCGGCAGGGCGATCAGGGCGAAGGAGTCGCCGAGGACGGAAAGCGTCTGGGCGGCCCAGAACACGGCGAAGTAGCGTTGCCGCCACAGCGGGACCGAACGGACGTCTCCTGCAAGGGGCTTGACGGCCTCACCGTCCCGCTGAGCCTCGTTCGCCATGTGCCTCCCCCGGTGCCGGACGACCTGGCAACCTTAGGATCACCGGCGCCTGCATGGAAACGACTTCCGGCACCGCGCCCCGCCCCTGGCCTCAGGGGTGTGGTGCGACGGAAATTGGCTGCTGCCGTCCCGCGTGCATACGGGCCGCCAACTTGCGCCCCCAAGCCTGGCTCGGCGCTTCGACGCAACGGTGAGTCAGCAGGCACACGGGCAACAGCGCGGCGAAGAAGGCCACTTCGAGCACGAACCTGTCCTGTCGCCGTCGGCCGATCGTGGCGTCGATCACCGCCAGCAGGACCGGATGCACCAGATAGACCGAGTAGCTGATCGTTCCCAGTCCGGTCAGCAGCGACGGTATGCGTCGACCGCGCGACGCCAGTCCGACGCCGAAGGTGAGCACAGCCAGCAGGAACGCGACGATCCAGCCGCGCCGTGCGAAGTGGTCGTCGGTGCCGGACCAGTACGCGCTCCCCACGGCACAGACGACCACCAGGACAGCGGCGGCGGCTGTACGAACCCACGTGCTCTGACCGTTCTCGGCACGATAAACGGCGGTGCCGAGGAACATCACGGCGAGGATCACCAGGCCCTCCCACAGCGGGACCGTGCCGTTGAACCCGACCAGCGCGAGCGCCAGCACCCCGCCCAACACGCCCCCGAACCCCCGGAGTACGGGTGACCCGGCGCTCGCACAGCAGATGGCGAGCGCCATGGTGATCGAAGCGCACACGATCAGCGGGCCGGTGCCGACCAGGCCGGACAGGGCGGAGGCGGGCAGCACCGCGCCCGCCATCACGCTCGCGGCGGAAAGCACTGCCAGGGTGACCGCGACCGCCGCGGACTGCCGGTGCAGGCGAACCGTGAACAGGGCGACGACCAGCAGGTAGAAGGACATCTCGTAGGAGAGCGTCCACAGGACCAGCAGGAGGTTGGGCGTTCCCAGTAACTCCTGGAGCATCGTGACGTGGGCGACCACCACGGAGACAGTGCTCTGCCCGCCGAAGTCGTGCAGCTCCGCGACACCCAAGAGGTTGGCGGCAAGGAGCACCACGACGACCACCGCCCAGAGCGGGTACACACGGAAGATCCGCCCGATCCAGAACGTCCGGACGCAGCCCCGTCGCTCCAGCGACGCGGGGATGATGTAGCCGCTCACCAGAAAGAACACCATGATGCCGTAGCGGCTGGTGTTGAACTGCGGCATCAACTCCCGCCGGAAGTCCGCCATGAAGGTGTACGAGGAGTGGTCGAACACCACGACGAGTGCGGCGATACCGCGCAACGCGTCCAGCCGGCCCAGCTTCGCCGGAGGGGGGACGAGGGATGGGGATTGCATGCGTGAGCAGAGTCCTCTTCGATCAGGCAGGCCCCGGTCGGGGCGCGCTGATCACCGAGTCCACCGGTCGGCGCATTGTTCGGCAGTACCGTTCTGGCGGCCGAACATTGAACGGGGTGAAGGTGTGGCGGGGCGTCGTGAGGTGCCGGTGGATCCGGCTGCGGGTCCGGTGCAGCGGTTCGCGTTCGAGTTACGCAAGCTGAGGCTGGAAGCGGACGGGATCACCTACCGGTCGCTGGCACGGCGGGCGGGCTATTCGGTGACCACGCTGTCGCAGGCCGCGGCGGGCGAGCAGTTGCCGACGCTCCCGGTGGTGCTGGCCTACGCGGGGGCGTGCGGTGCGGACCTGACGGAATGGGAGGCCCGCTGGAAGGCGGCGGTGGAGGAGTCCGCCGGTGACGGCTCCCGGGACGACGACGGAGCACTCCCGCCGTATCGCGGTCTCGCACGGTTCGAGACCGGGGACAGCGACCTGTTCTTCGGCCGGGAACAGCTCACCGCGGACCTGGTCGATTTGCTGGGCCGCCGACGGTTCGCCGCGGTCTTCGGCCCGTCCGGCAGCGGCAAGTCCTCCCTGCTGCGGGCCGGCCTGATACCCGTCCTCCGGCGCGCTCAGGAGCCAAGCCCGCGCCCGGCCGCGATCCGGATTCTGACACCGGGCGAACACCCCGCCCGCAGCCACGCACCGCTCCTCACACCCGCGACTCCCCGCGACGGCGACGGCGACGGCGACGGCGACGGCGACGCCAGGGCGGACACGTTCGTGATCGTCGACCAGTTCGAGGAGGTCTTCACCCTCTGCCACGACACGGCCGAGCGCGCCCGCTTCATCGATCTGCTGCTGACGGCCCGCCGGCCCAAGAGCCGTCTGCGGGTGCTGCTGGCGGTGCGCGGCGACTTCTACGGCCGCTGCGCCGAGCACCGTGAGCTGGCCGACGCGCTGCGCGACGCCAACCTCCTGACCGGAGCGATGAGCCGGACGGAACTGCGCGACGCCGTGGTCAAGCCGGCCACGGCCGCAGGACTGACGGTGGAACGCGCCCTCACCGCCCGGCTCGTCGAAGAGATCGCCGACGCGCCGGGCGGGCTGCCCCTGCTGTCCCACGCGCTGCTGGAGACCTGGCGCCGCCGCCGCGGCAAGACCCTGACCATGGCGGGGTACGAGGCGGCGGGATGCCTGGACGGCGCAATCGCCAAGACCGCCGAGGAGGTTTACGGCCGGTTCACCGAGGACCAGGCGACCGCGGCCCGCCGGGTGCTGTTACGCATGGTCGCCCCCGGTGACGGCACGCCCGACACGCGTCGTCCCGTCGAGCGCGCGGAACTCGGCGACACCGGCCGGGTGGTGGAGGCGCTCGCCGGAGCGCGGCTGCTCACCCTGGACGGCGACACGGTCGAGATCGCCCACGAGGCACTGCTCACGGCCTGGCCCCGACTGCGCGGCTGGATCGAGGAGGACCGCGAACGCCTGCGGGTGCACCGGAACCTGACCGAAGCGGCCCACGCCTGGCAGGAACTCGGCCGTGAGGAGGGCGCGTTGTACCGGGGAAGCCGGCTTGCCGCCGCCCAGGAGCACTTCGGCGGCGCACCGCGCGAGGACCTGACCGACCTGGAGCGCGCCTACCTCGACGCCGGCCGGGACCACGAGCAGAAGGGCCGTCGCCGGTCCCGGCTGGTGCTCACCGCCGTCACCGCCGCCCTGTGCCTCGCCCTCGTGGCCGCCGGCCTCGCAGTGGGGCAGTGGCAGAGTGCGGTATCGGCCCAGCAGCTGGCCCAGTCCCGGCAACTCGCCGCCCAGTCCGGTGCGTTGCTGGACTCCGACCCCGACCTCGCAGCCCTGCTCGCCGTCCACGCCTATCGGACCAGCCCGACCCGCGAGGCCACCGCCGCCCTGTACGCCGCAGCGGCACTACCGCTGCGCGAGCGCCTGGTCGGCGGCACCGATCCCGTGGATTCCATCGCTCTCAGCCCGGATGGACACACCGTCGCCGCCAACAGCCGAGACGGCAAGGTGCGGATCTGGAGTCTGCCCGGAGGCCGACTCCGACACACGTTCACTGGCTACGGCAGCGGCGAAGTCGCGGCGTTCAGCCCCGACGGACGCACCCTCGCTGTCGCTTTCGCCCGCGGCGCCGACGGGATGATAGGGCTACTGGATCCGGCCAGCGGCAGGAAACTCAGAACCATCACCGTCCCCGGCGGTTCGGTACGCGGGATCGCCTTCACCCCTGACAGTCGTACCGTGGCCGCCGCCTCCGCGACGACCACCGTACGGGTGTGGGACGTGGCCACCGGCCGCAACCGGCGCGGCTTCACGGGGCACTCCGACCTGGAGGCAGTCGCCTTCGGCCGTGACGGACGGACCGTCGCCGCGGTGGGCCTCGACGGACTCGTGCGCGTGTGGGACGTGGCCACCGGCCGTACCCGGATCGTCGGCGGCGGCCGAATCGACGGCAGGGCGGTCACTTTCAGCCCGGACGGACGGACCTACGCGCTCCGCGTCGACGGTTCGGTGCAACTGCGGGACGCGGCCACCGGGATCGTCCGGCACACCTTCAAGGACGTTCCCGTCGAGTGGAACGAGGTGGCCTTCGCCCCCGACGGGCGGACGATCGCCATCCCGAGCCGCGACGACACGGTGCGACTGTGCGACACCGCTTCCGGCGCGGCGCGGGCCACCGTGACCGCCGGTCACCACGGACGAGGAGTCATGAAAGTGGCCCTCGGTGCGGACGGCCGAACTCTGGTCACCAGCAGCAACGGGGACCCCAACGTCCGTGTCCACCGCCTGTCCGCCGATCTCCCGCAGACCACTCTGCCCGGCTCCGCCGACACCTCCATCGACGACATGGTCTTCAGCCAGGACGGACACGGGGTGGCCACGGTCCGCCAAGGGCCGCCCGGGATTGGGGCGGTACAGCTCTGGGATGCCGGGGCCGGCGATCGTAAAGCCTCACTACCGCTCGACACGGACTCGGCCCCCGGAGGGAAGCAGCCGTCCGTCCCGGTTCGCCTCCTCGCGGCCGTGGGGTTCGACCCGACCGGCGGTGCCCTGGCTGCCAGGTCCGTCAAGAAGGGGGTGATCGAGGTCCGGGACGTCGCCACGGGCCGACTTCGCCTGAGCCGGGCCCTGGACGCCGTCGACACGGCGGTTTTCAGTCCCGAGGGGACACGGCTCGCCGTCGTCGACTGGCAGGGGACGGTACACCTCTGGAACCTCACCACCGGCGCACTGCACACCGCGGCTCAGCCCGGCCACGGCGGCCCCGTCCGGCGAGTGGCGTTCAGCCCGGACGGACGGACACTCACCGTCGTGGACATCGAGGCCGGCGGTGATCAGGTCAGGCTGCTCGACGCCGCGACGGGACGCACCCGGCGCACCATCGAGCCGAGCTCCCAGACCCTGTCGTCCTTGGCGTTCGGCCCGGGCGGGCGCACCCTGGCCACCGTGAGCGGCAGTCGCGGATCGGTGATGATGTGGGACGCGCGCACCGGCCGGCTCCAGGACAACTTCCGTGTCGAGGGTGAAGTGGCGTCGCTGGCCTTCAGCCCCGATGCGCGCACCCTGGCCGCGAGCGGGGCGAGAGGCGTCCAGTTGTGGGACCTCGCCACCGGCCAGAACAGACTCACCCTGCCGACGCGCTCACCCGAAGCGGTGGCGTTCAGCCCCGACGGACGCACCCTGGCCATCGGTACGGACGGCTCCGTGGGCCTGTGGAACGTCGACCTGCCCGACCCGGCCCGCGCGATCCACGACATCTGCGCGGCCGTCGACACCGACCTCACCCCTCTGGAGCGGTCCCGCTACCTGCATGACAAGCCCACGGAGACCGGCTGTCAGCGGGCCGCGCCATAGCAGGAGTCAGCCGCCGCACGCCCCCACTCGGAGCTCCGCCCACACGGTCTTGTACGCCCCGCCCGGCCGGAGTTCGACGCCCCACCTCTCCGCCAGCGCCTCGACCAGCAGCAGTCCCCGCCCTCCTTCGTCCGCCTCCCGCGCCGGCACCGGCAGCCGGTCCACCCTCGCGTCGCTCACCTCCACCCGCAGCGACTCCTCGCGCAGCAGCAGTCGTACGCGGAACCCGCGCCCGCTCACCCGACCGTGCCGTACGGCGTTCGCGGCCAACTCGGCGACGACGAGCGTGACGTCCTCGTTCGGTTCGCCGCCGTGGGCGTACCCCCAGACGTCCATCCGGTTGGCGACGAGCCGCCGGGCCCGCCGGGCACCGGGCGGGGTGCAGGCGAAGAGCTGGGTGAACGTGCTGACGGCGGCGGGAGGTTGGAGATCGGTCTCTGCGTGCATGCCCCAACCGTCCCGGGAGGGAGGGGAGTCGGCCAGGCACGAAACTCGTACGCTACGGGTTGTACGAGTCACGGAGTGGACAGTGCCCGTGACGGTCCGTGACCATGGGTGGTCTGGCGGGGTAGGCACCAAGGCACCCGGGAGTTACCCGTATGACCGACAGCACCATCGAGACCATCGGCCTCGAGAAGATCGCGAACGAACCCGAACCGTCCGACAGCCTGAAGGCGTTCGGCGAGGCGCACAAGGCGTTCCGCAGGAGGGCCGGGCACACACAGGAGGAGTACGCCCCACTGGTCGGCTATCAGCCGTCCACGGTCGCGTCGATCGAGCAGGGCCGCCGTTTCCCCCAACGCCGGTTCGTCGACCGGGCGGAGGAGATCCTGGACGCGTTCGGGGTGCTCAAGGGGGTCTACAAGCACGCGACGCGGGAGAAGGGGCTGGCCTCGTGGTTCCGGCAATGGGCCGAGCTGGAAGAGGTGGCGATCAGCCTGTACACCTTCGAGAACCGGTTCGTTCCGGGGCTGCTGCAGACGGAGGGGTATGCGCGGACGTTGTTCCGCGAGCGGGTGCCCGTGCTCACCGACTCGGAGATCGAGGCCCAGGTCACGGCTCGGCTGGCGCGCCAGTCGCTGCTCGGGGAGCGGCCCAACACGTCGTTCAGTTTCATCGTCGAAGAGCATGTCCTACGGCGGCCGACGGGCGGGGAGGAGGCCATGCGCGAGCAGATCGAGCACCTGCTGGAAGCCACCGAGCCGCGCAACGTCGAGCTCCAGGTGATGCCGCTGACGCGTGGCTACCACCCTGGCCTGAATGGGCCCATCCGGCTGCTGGAGACATCGGAGAACGAGTGGTTTGCCTACTGCGAGGGCCAGGAGAACAGCCAGTTCATCGTCAAGCCGCAAGCGATCAGCATGCTCCACATGCGCTATGCGAAACTTCGCTCACAGGCTCTGACTCCTGAGGACTCCCGGAGCCTGTTGGAGCGGATGCGAGGAGCATGATGAGCACGACTCAACTGGCCTGGTTCAAGAGCAGCTACAGCGGCGACGACTCCGGCGACTGCATCGAAGTGGCCGCCGCCCCCACCACCATCCACGTCCGCGACTCCAAGGACACCACCGGTCCCCGACTCGCCCTCTCCCCCACCACCTGGTCGGAGTTCGTCGCCTTCGCCTCGCGGAGCTGACCTCGTCAGCTGTTACAGGCTGGGGGCGGGTCCCTCCTCCAACTCGGCGAGTCGAGTGAGGATGCGCCGGGGCAGTTCGGCCGCCTCCAGCCGGAACGGGGTCCAGCGGTCCATGGAGGCCGGCTTCATGGACGCGGAGAACCGGAAGCGACCCTTGTTGTTCGGCTCGGGCACCATCTCGGCGAACGCGGGGCTCGGTACCAGCCATGCCGTCATGATCGCCCCCCGTTCCACGTCCACGGCGACGAAGAGCATGTCGAGGTCGGACCGCGGCTGGAACGTCTGCGACCGGACGAAGGCCATCAGCCTGCCCTGTCGGACCAGGACGCCGGTGGACATCCTGGCCGTCACCTGCACGGCCAGGGTCACGGTGCTGCCGCGCCGGTGGAAGACGAGGTCCACGCCTTCGTCGTCCACGAGGGAAGTGGAGACGTTCAGCTCACCGGCCGTGGCGAGGATGCAGGAAGCCGCGACCAGGTACTCCTCGTCGTCGCTCATGGCGTGAATCCACTGCCCCCGTAGGGGACTTGGGCTTTCCTACCGCCTGCCGAAAACCAGTGGCCGACAACCTAGGGGTCCTAGGTAATCTGCCCCCATGAGCCCCCGAGCAGGCCTCACCCCCGACCGCCTCACCGAGGCCGCAGCCGACCTCGCCGACGAGATCGGCTTCGAGAACGTCACCCTGGCCGCCCTCGCCAAGCGCTTCGGCGTGAAGGACGCGAGCCTGTACGCGCATGTCAGGAACCTTCAGGACCTGCGCACCCGGGTGGCCCTGCTCGCCGGCGGCGAGATGATCGACCGGATCGCCGTCGCCGTCGCGGGGCGGGCCGGCAAGGACGCGCTGACCGCCTTCGCCGGCGCCTACCGGGCATACGCGCTGGAGCGGCCGGGACGGTACGCGGCCACGCAGACCCGGATGGACCAGTCGCTCATCTCCGGCACCCCCGCGCTCCGGCGCACCGCCGAGATCACGTATGGCATGCTCCGCGCCTACGGCCTCGCCGAACCCGATCTCACCGACGCGGTACGCCTGTTGCGCGCCACCTTCCACGGTTACTGCGCCCTGGAGTCGGCGGGCGGCTTCGGCGCCCCCCGCGACGTGCAGAAGTCCTGGGACAGGGCGGTCGACGCCCTGCATGTGGCACTCGAGAACTGGCCCCACTTGCCCCAAGAGGAGAGCACCGATGACTGACCCGCACTACGACATCACCGGCCACGGCCCCGTGCTGCTGTTCATCCCCGGCGGCGCGGGCCACCCCATGGGCCTCGCCCCGGTGACGGACGCGCTCTCCGCGCACTTCACCGTCGTCACGTACGACCCCCTCGGCCTCGCCCACGGCCGACTCGGCGAACCCGTCGAGGACCAGCGGGTCCAGGACTGGAGCGACGGCGCGCGGCGCGTGCTGGACGCGACGCTTCCGGAGGGTGAGTCGGCGTACGTCTTCGGCACCAGCTCCGGCGCCGTGGCCGCCCTCGATCTGCTCGCCCGGCACGCGGAGCGGCTGCGGCACGTCGTCGCACACGAGCCGCCGTGCGTGGGGGTGTTGCCGGACGGAGCACGGCAGCAGGCGGCGTTCCGGGAGGTCTGCGAGGTCTACCGGACCAAGGGGCTCGCGGCGGGGGGTGCCCGGATGACCGCCGTACTGGAGGAACGGGAGGCGGGGGAGCTTCCGGAGGGCCAACCCCTCAGCCGCGAGGAGGAGTTGGCGAGCCCGATGGCGCTCCTCCTCGCGCATGTCATCGGCCCCTTCACGTTGTACGTCCCGGAGGCGGGCCCGTCGCAGGCCCGTCTCACCGTCGCCGCGGGGACCGACTCGCGCGGTCACCTCCTGTATCGCACCGCCGAGTTCCTCGCGAAGGCGCAGCAGGCGGACTTCGTCGAGTTTCCCGGCGGTCATCTCGGCATCCTTCAGCACTCGGTGGCCTACGCCGACCTGCTCACGCGGACGTTCCTCGGGACCGACTCGCGGTCATGACAGGTCGCCGAGCGCATTGGCGTACGTGGATCCCTTGAGGCGCAGGGCCAGTTCACGGAAGGCCCAGCCCTCGCCGGGTGAACGGTCCAGCTGATCCTCGGTGAAGGCAGCACAGTTGGCCGAGAGTGACCTGTGACCTGTGACCTGTGCCGTGCCGGGTGATACACCCGCTCCCGCGGACACCGACGGTCAGACCGGTGGCCAGTTTCGCAGTGCCGCGTCGGCCACCCTTTGGAGTTCGGAGCGGGTTGCGCCGCCGGCCGCCTGGACGGCGATGCCGTTCGCCACGGTCATGATGTATCGGGCTAGCAGCTCCGGGTCCGCGCCCGGGGGCAGATCGGCCTCGTCGACGGCACGCTGGAACCGGTGGCGGAGGCGGGCGCGAGCGTCGTCGCGCCAGGCGATCAGGGCGTCCTGGGCGGGCTGTCCGGAGTCGCCGGAGGCCAGTGCGCCCTGTACGCCCAGGCATCCGGCAGGGCAGTCGGGGCGGGTGGTTGTGTCGACCGAGCCGGCGAGGAACGCCGTGGCCACCTCCAGCGCGCTCGGCTTCTCCAGCGCGCGGTCCCCATAGGAGGCAGGACCTTCGGTGTAGCGCTCCAGGACCTTGCGGAACAGTTCCTCCTTGTTTCCGAAGGCCGCGTACATGCTTTTGCGGGTGATACCCATGGCGCCGGTCAGGTCGGTCAGGCTGGCACCTTCGTAGCCCTGCTCCCAGAAGACCATCATCGCCTGTTCCAGGGCCTCGTCGGCGTCGAAGCCTCTCGGCCGGCCGATCGGCGCTTTCCCGGTGCTCTCCACGACCCCATCCTAGCGGATCGATACCGATCGGTGCAGAAGTGCTACGGTTCCTTTCTGCACCGATCGGTATCTAAGTTGGGGAGTTCAGGCAATGGGACAGCTGGAAGGCAAGACCGCCCTCGTCACCGGCGGCAGCACGGGAATCGGCTTGGCCACCGCCGAGCGGCTGGCGTCCGAGGGCGCCCATGTGTTCATCACCGGCCGGCGCAAGGACGCGCTCGACAGGGCCGTCGAGTCGATCGGCTCTGCGGTGACCGCGGTGGCGGGCGACATATCGGAGCCGGCCGACCTGGACCGGCTGTACGACGCGATCCGGGACCGCGGCCGGGGCCTGGACGTGCTCTTCGCCAACGCGGGCATGGCCACGCTCGCACCGCTGGCACAGGCCACCGGGGAACAGTTCGACCAGATCTTCGACGTCAACGTCCGGGGCACGCTGCTCACCGTGCAGAAGGGGCTGCCGCTGCTCAACGACGGCGCCTCGGTGATCTTCAACGACTCCATCCGCGCCGACGACGGCAGGGAGAACTTCGGCCTGTACGCGGCGTCGAAGGCCGCGGTCCGGTCCCTCGCGCGAACCTGGGCCAACGAGTTGAAGGGCAGGGGCATCCGCGTCAACTCGGTCGCGCCGGGCGCGATCGACACCCCCGGAGTCGACAGCGCCATCGGTGAGGAGAACACGGCCCCCTTCAAGGCGGAACTCGCGGCGGGAGTGCCGATCGGGCGGATGGGGCGCCCGGAGGAGGTGGCCGCCGCCGTGGCCTTCCTCGCTTCCGCGGACGCCAGCTTCCTGCTCGGCACCACCCTGCACGTCAACGGCGGCGAGAACCAGTTCTGACCTCGCCGGTCGGAGCCCCCGCACACCCAGCCGGCCCGGAATTCAGCGCTCCCGCTCCGCCGCACTCCGCTCCACGCAGAACTCGTTGTCCTCCGGGTCGGCCAGGACCACCCAGCCCAGACCGTCGCCCGTGCGCTGGTCGTCGAGGAGGGTGGCGCCCAGGGCGAGGAGGCGGGTGACCTCCTCGTCGCGGGTGCGGTCCTGAGGCTGGAGATCGAAGTGCAGGCGGTTCTTGCCGCTCCTGCCCTCCGGGACCGTGACGAAGAGCAGGCCCGCACCCTCGATCCGGGCCTCCTCGTCGCCCGGCCGGTCCTCCTCGTGCAGCGGTTGGCCGAGGACCTGGGACCAGAAGTCGGCGAGCGCGTAGGCGTCGGCGCAGTCGATCGTCACGTGGCGGATCACGGAGGTCATGCCGGGATTCTCCGGGGACCCGGCCGAGCGGGGCAAGGCCGAGGGTCACGGCCCGCCCACACCGCACATCCCCGTCACGCCGACGTACGCGAAGCCTGTGACGGCTCAGTCCTCGGCGGTGACCTCCACTCCCAGGTCGTCCAGCCGTACCCGCACCGCGACGCCCCCGCTCCACACCACCGTCAACTCCCCGGGTCCTACGGCCTTTACGGTCACCGCCTCGCCCAACGGCACGGCATCCGCGTCGCCGGTGAGTCGGGCCAGGGCGACGAACAGCGTGTCCCCCTCCCCCGTCACCCCGCCCAGCTCCTCGTCCAGGCCCACGGCGGGCAGCAGTTCGGCCCGGACACCGTCCCGCGCGGCCCACCCCGTCACCCGCACCGGCGTCCCGGGCTCGGCCCCGGTCAGGAGGAAGGCGCGTACCTCCACCGCCCCCTGCGCGAGCACGACACTGGAGACCCGCGCACCCCCGGCCGCCGCGTGCCGCGAGGCCGCCCACCCCTCCCCCACCCCCAACGGCTCGATCTCCGTACGGCTCGGATCGCCGTCCAGAATGAGGCTGTTGTCGTACGTCGCCGAGGGCTCCGTCACCGTGGAGTAGGCGAGGCGGGTGTAGAACGGGTCGTAGCGGACGTCCTCGCTGCCGTGGTTGTGGAGGCGGACGACGCCGTCGGAACTCGTTGACTGCAGGAGCCAGTTGGGGGCCGCGATCGCGGTGAGCGCGTCGGAGCGCTCCGCCGGACCCGGTTCCTCCACCGCCGTCCACACCTCGTGGTCCGCCGGGAGGAGCAGGCCGAGGAAGCCCTTGCTCGCCCAGTACGGCGATGCCGGGCCCGAATAGCCTTGCAGGACACCGGTGTTGGGGCCGTGCCAGCCGAGGGTGAGCAGGCCGCGGGAGTCCACCGCGCCCCGGTCCAGGAAGTACTTGAGGGCCCCGGAGGCCAGTCGCCGGGTCTCGCCCGGGGACAGCGGGGTATGGCCCGTCAGCGCGCCCAGCCACAGCGGGACGGTGCTCGCGAAGCGGTACGTCAGGGAGCGGCCCTGGTGCATCGGGGCGCCGTCTGCGCCGAACAGGCGGGCGTAGTCGTCCAGATGGCGGGAGAGGCGGCCGCCGTACAGGTCCAGAAGCCCGGAGTCCTCGGCCAGCCAGGCGTGCAGCACCGGGTAGAGGTGCATGGCCCAGCCGTTGTAGTAGTCGAACTTGCGGCCGTCGCCGTCCGTGTACCAGCCCTCGCCGACGTACCACTGCTCAATGCGCTCAAGCCCGCGGTCGATCGCCTTGCGGGAGGCCTCCGGCTCATGGCCGACCGACGACAGGAAGCCGGCGACCGTCACCGGGAACAGCTCCCAGTTGCAGGGCCAGGCCTCGGCGGTGAGCGCGTCGCCGAGCCAGGCCGCGGCCCGCTGCTGTACGGCCTCGTCCAGTCGGTCCCAGAGCAGCGGCTTCGTGATCCGCAGCGCGAACGCGATCGACGCCGCCTCCACCAACGGCTGGCTGCGGTCCTCGATCCGGGGCCACACTCCCGAGACTCCGGCGGCGAGCCCGTCCGCGTACCGCTCGAGTGCGGGCCCGTCCTGGCGGAAGGCCGCCAGCAGGAGCGTACGGGCGTAGCCCTCCAGCCCGTCGGAGAGGTGGCCGGACCAGCTCTGCCGGTCACCGGGGAGGTGGTAGAGGGCGCGGTCCTCGGTGGCGTACGGCTCCACCGCGGCGAGCAGGGCGTCGGCCACGGCCTCCCAATGGGCGCGCGTGTAGCCGGTGTGCGGACTGAGGGTGCGGTCCTCGGGGGGCAACTGCATCGGTTCTCTTTCTTCGACTCGCAGACTCGCAGGCCGGGAGGCTCGCGGGCCGGGAGGCTCGCGGCTCGCATCACAGACCTGGGGCGCCCCGGTTCCGGTCGGGACGCCCCAGGCGTCTATCCCACCCTCACAGACCCCTTGGGCACCAGTCCCTGTGCGAGCAGTTCGTCGCGGACCAGGCCCGCGTACACGGTGGCTCCGTGTACGGAGGTGTGGGTGTTGTCCCTTTTCTCGTTGTAGAGGTAGATCGCCTTCGAGCCCTCCACTCCCAAGGACTCCACCAGCGTCTTCGTCTTCGCCGTCAGGTCGATCAGCGGGACGTCCTCTGCCGCGGCCACCGAGCGGATCACCGCGGGATGGTCCACCCCGAGGCCGTTGACCAGCAGGGCCGTCCCGTTGTTCAGCGTGCCGTCCGAGTTGAACCAGCGTCGCACGATGGGCGTCACGAGGACAGGGTTCCCGCCTTTCTCCCTCACACCCGCGACCAGAGTCTCCAGGTTCGCCCGGTACGTCGCCTCGTCGGTCGTCTTGTCGTTGTGGGCGAGCTGGATGAGGACGAGGTCGCCGTGGCGGATCAGCGGCTGGACCGTGGCCCACAGGCGCGGCTCGGACAGGTAGGTCACCGTGCTCTCGCCGGAGTCGGCGTAGTTGGCCACGGACACGCCCTTGCGCAGGTACTGGGGCAGTTGCTGGCCCCAGCCGGAGTAGGGGTCGCCGGGTTGGTCGCAGACCGTGGAGTCGCCGACCAGGAAGATCTGGCGGGCGTGCCGGGCGGGGGTGACCTTGATGTCGGCGAGTGCGGGGGCCGAACCGCCCAGCACGAGGTCCAGGCCCGGGGTGCCGTCGGGTCCGGTCGGCTCGCCCTCCGGGGTGCGCACGTTCACGGTGAAGCTGCGGGAGACCCGCTCACCGGCCGCGGCCGCCGTCTCCGGGAGGAGCGAACGCCGGGTCTCGCCGCTGATCGCGGTGTGCGACTCCGCATCGCCGCCCAGGAGGACCTTCACGTCGTACGTGCCCGGCGGGACGTCGAAGTGGCAGCCGGCCGCCGTGCAGTTCTCCAGGCCCAGTGGACGTCCGGTGTGCGCCTGCGCCGGTACGGCCGTCAAGCCCGAGGCCAGCGCCACCGCCGCCAGCAGGGCCAGGTTGAAACGTCTCATTCGCGGTTCCTCCGTCAGGGGGACAACACCTGGCGCCGGACCGTACCGCCATCTGCAAGCGCTTTCTAGACCTCGAACCGATTTCACAAAATCGCCAACCTCCAGGAGGCGAAAGCCCTTTCGCGAAATCGATTCAACTGTCACTCTCCAAAGCACCCGCACCACCCCCACATGTCTCGAAGGAGGCACCCCCATGTCCGAATTCCCCGTGCATCGACCGGTCGGACGCCGCACCTTCGTTCTCGGCACCGCGGCCGCTGCAGGGACGGCCGCGCTCGCCGGGCCGCTCGCCCAGTCCGCGTCCGCCGCGACCTTCGGCTGGAGCGACGACGGCTCGAACTACGTCGTCGACACCGGCGCGAGCCTCGTCTTCAAGGTCAGCAAGACCAACGGCGACCTGACCTCGCTGGTCTACAAGGGCACGCAGTACCAGGGCTACGGCGGCAAGAACTCGCACATCGAGTCCGGGCTCGGCACCTCCACCGTGAGCATCAAGCAGTCCGGCACGACAATCCTGATCTCGGTCGCCTACGGCACTCTGAAGCACTACTACGCGGCCCGCAGCGGTGAGAACAACGTCTACCTGTGGACCAACAAGGCCGACGATTCGGTCTCGGCGACCCGCTACATCCTGCGCGTCAACGCGGGCAAGTTCCTCAACGACGAGCCCGACTCGTACACCTACGCGCCCACCACCATCGAGGCCCAGGACGTCTTCGCGAAGTCCGACGGCCAGACCCGCTCCAAGCACTACGCGAAGGCGCGGGTGATCGACTACAACTACGTCGGCTGGACCACCGGCAGCGTCGGCCTGTACATCGTGCGCTCCAACCACGAGAAGGCCTCCGGCGGCCCGTTCTACCGCTCCCTCCTGCGCCACCAGAGCGCGGACGGCGGTGGCCTGTACGAGATCCTCTACTACGGCGAGAACCAGACGGAGGCCCAGCGCTTCGGCCTCCAGGGCCCCTACGTCATCGCCTTCACCGACGGCGGCGCCCCCTCCTCCGCGCTGTACCCGGGGACCCTCACCACTTCGTGGGCGGACTCGCTCGGCATCTCCGGCTACGTCCCCGCGAGCGGCCGGGGCAAGGTCGCGGGCGTCGGCATCACCGGCCGGAATACGGCGCACCCCTACACGGTCGGACTCGCCAACTCCGCCGCCCAGTACTGGGGTACGGCACGGTCGTCGGACGGCTACTTCTCCATCGGGGGCGTGCTGCCGGGAACGTACACACTGACCGTCTTCAAGGGTGAACTCGCCGTCTACACCAGCTCGGTGAGTGTCAGCGCGGGCGGCACGACCACCCTCAACTCCATCGCGATCCCGTCCTCGAACGATCCGAGCAACGCGAGCGCGATCTGGCGCATCAACGACTGGAACGGCACGCCCAGCGGCTTCAAGAACGCCGACCTGATGACGTACGCCCATCCGTCCGATGCCCGCGCCTCCTCCTGGACCGGGAACGTCATCGTCGGCAGCGGCACCGAGACCTCGTCCTTCCCCTGCTATCTGTGGAAGGACGTCAACAGCGGGATCATCGTCTACTTCAAGCTGACGGCCGCCCAGGCCGCCGCCGCGCACACCCTGCGCATCGGCGTGACGACGGCCTACGCCAACGGCCGCCCGCAGGTCGTCGTCAACGACACCTGGACCTCCGCCGTCCCCTCGCCGCCCACCCAGCCGAGCACCCGGTCGCTGACCGTGGGCTCGTACCGGGGCAACAACTACACGTTCACCTACAACGTGCCGGCGTCCGCCTGGCTGACGGACACCAGCGCCTACAACACGCTGAAGATCTATGTGGCGAGCGGTTCGGGGTCGACGTCCTTCCTCAGTGCGGGCACGTCGATCGACGCGATCGACCTCCTGTCCTGACGTCCTGGTCGGCACGGTGGCCCGACGCTCGACGCGCCGGGCCCCGTTCCTGCGGGCCGGGGGCAGCTCTGGTCCGAGCGGTAGCCGACGCGTCGGGCGTTGATGTTCTGGGTGTCGGCGGCCAGGAGATGGGAGCCGTCCCAGTAGGAGTCGGACGCGGCGCCGTTGCAGGCGGTGAGCTTGGCGCCGGTCGAGTCGTCGCCCGTGGAGCCCGCGGCCTGCTGCGTGCCGTTGCAGTAGTGGGTGCCTCTTCCCGAGCGGCCCGGGAGTGAGGTCCCGTTGCCCGAGTCTTTGATCTCCGGGGCGACGGGTACCGCCGAGGCGGGTCACCCCGCTCCTCGGCGGTGCGTCATGGGATCGACTGCTAACTACCCCTGGTCCACTGCTGGTTGGTGCCTGTTCCGCAGGTGTACGTGATGATGGCGGCGCCGTTGGCGGTGGAGGCGCCGTTCACGTCCAGGCACTTACCACTCGCGCGGGACTTGATGTTCACGTACGAGCCGGTGGTGGTCAGCGACCACTGCTGACTCGTGGCGGACGCGCTGCAGTTCTCCTGGCTGATCGTGCTCGCGTTCTCCTGCACGCACAGGGAACTGTTCCTGACCACCAGCTGGTAGTAGCCGCTGCCGACGGACTTGAACCAGTACTTCTGGTTGCCTCCGCCGTTGCAGTCGTACTGCTTGATCTGGGCGCCCTGCCACAGCGACTGGCTCGTCACGTCGGCGCACTTGGAGGAGTGCCGGGCGATCAGCGTGTTGTACGTGGCGCTCGTGCCGCCGACCGTCCCGGCCGCCGTGTCGACGGTGACCTCGGGGTACCAGGACATGGACATCGTGGTGGAGCTCGGGAAGGTCAACGGCAGCCACACGTACCGCGAGTCGTTGACGGTCCCGCCGAAGGAGTTGCCCCAGCGGTCGCCCATGTAGAGGTACGAGGTGCCCGAAGTCCCCTGCACCGGGAGGACGTACGCGGTCTGCGAGTTGTAGGCCGTGGAGTCGCCGACGTTCGTCATCGCGGTCCACGGGCCGGCGAGGGAGGTGGCGGTGGCGTACTGCTGCTGGTTGGCGTTCCAGCCGGTGGCGCCCGACGTGAGCATGAAGTAGACGCTGCCCCGCTTGAACAGCGCCGGTGCCTCGCGGTGTCCACCGACCCACGGGTTGGCGACCAGGCTCGCGATGCCCGTGTAGTCGGCGGTGAGCTGGTAGATGTGCAGGTCGTAGTTCTCGTTGGCGGCCGAGACCATGTAGCCGGTGCCGTCGGTGTCGACGAAGGTCGTGATGTCACGGGACATGTTGTCGCCCAGCGGGCGGAAGCTGCCCTGGTAGGTGTAGCTCCCGTCGACCGTGGAGGAGACGGCGACGGCCGCGCGGGCCTCGCTGTAGTCGGTGCCGTTCTCCTTGTGCATCCACATCACGAACTTGCCGGTGGACGCGTTGTAGACGACCTTGGGCCGCTCGATGTAGGCGGTCCCCAGCTCGGCGGCGCTGGACTGGGTCAGGACGTGGTTCCTGAACTCCCAGTTCTTCAGGTCGGTGGAGCGGTAGGCGTCCACGTACCGGAAGGTGTTGTCGGCGTTGCGGTCCTCGCCGAACCAGTAGTAGTAGGAGCCGACCTTGATGACCCCGCCGCCGTGGGCGTGCACGGCGTTGCCCGAGGTGTCCGTGAACTGAACGCCGTTGGGGACGGTCAGCGCGGCGGCCTGGGCCGGTCCGGCGGTCGCGAGGGCGCCGGCCAGGGCCAGACACAGGGCGAGCAGTACGGCGTATGCACGTCTCATGACGCGACCTCCGTGTTCGTGGCGGTGTCCGCCACCGGTGTGCCGAAGTTCGGGGTGCCGTCCGCGTGCCAGCCGAGCTTCTGGACGCGGGTGTGGCGGTTGGGGTCGTTCAGCGGGTCGCCGACGATCTCCTTGTACTGGCGGGCGTGGTAGACGAGGACGTCACTGCGGCCGTCCTCGGCGACGGTGAAGCAGTTGTGGCCGGGGCCGTACTGCCTGGTGGTGTCGTTGCTGGTGAAGACGGGGGTCGGCGACTTGGACCAGCTCGCCGGGTTCATGAGGTCGGCGTCCGCGTCCACGGTGAGCAGGCCCATGCAGTAGTGGTAGTCGGTGGCGCTGGCCGAGTAGGACAGGAAGAGCCGGCCGTGGCGGGCGATGACCGAGGGCCCTTCGTTGACCTTGTAGCCGACGCACTCCCAGTCGTACTCCGGGGTGGAGAGCCGGATCTGAGGACCTGTCAGGGTCCACGGATTCGCCATCCTCGACAGGAAGATGCCGGTGTTGTTGTCCAGTCCGGGCTCGTGCTGGGCCCAGGCGAGATAGCGGGTGCCCCGGTGGGAGAAGGTGGTGGCGTCCAGGGAGAAGGTCTCCCAGGCGGTTTTGATCTGGCCCTTCTCCACCCAAGTCCCTTGAAAGGGATTGGGGTTGGAGTTCTCCAGGACCCAGATGCGGATGTCCCAGACGCTCTCGGCGGGCGCGGAGGCGAAGTAGATGTACCACTTGCCGCCCACGCGGTGGATCTCGGGCGCCCAGATGTGGGCGCCCATGACACCGGTCGGGTGCTTGGTCCAGATGACGGACTCGTCGGCATTCGTGAGGCCGTTGATGGTGCGCGAGCGGCGCAGGATGATGCGGTCGTACTCGGGGACGGTGGCGGTGAAGTAGTAGGAGCCGTCGGTGTGACGGTGGATGTACGGGTCCGCGCGGTTGCGGACGAGCGGGTTCACGAAGGGCGCGGCCTTCTTCGGGCGCGGGGCGGCTTCGGCGGTTGTGGGGGTCACGGCCAGGGCGCCCGCGGCCAGGGCACCCTTCAGCAGCAGTCGTCGATGGGGGACTTCGGGGGCGCGGCTCATACGGACTGCCTCTCGGATGGGGGGTGTCCTGAGAGCGATGTTCGATATTGAGAACATCTGTTGTTATTGCGAACAGCCGAAAGGTACGGCTGGGGAACCATGAGGTCAACGGGTCGGACGCGATCAGAAGAAGGCGCTTTCTGCCTTCCAGATTTCTGTTATCGGCCCGACCTCCGCGCGTCTCCGATCATGTGCGCAGCCAAATCCACCAGACAGCAGCGACCGTGGGCGTCCTCGTCACCCTCCTGGCCTGGGCTCCCCCGGCTCTGGCCGCCGGCCCCCGGGACGCCACCGCCGACGTCCTCGCGGACCGGGACGTCACCCTGACCGGCGACACGGTCGTCACCGTGCCGCCGGGGACGACGACGTACGACGGGGTCTTCCGCGGCCAGGGCACGCTCACCGTGCGCGGCAACGGGACGCTGGTCCTCACCAAGGACAGCGACTTCACGCTGCCGGGGTCCCGCCAACGGCAGTCCGTACGGACACTGGGCGGCAATCACCCGTACGTCACCACGACCCGCCCGGATCCGCCCGCGGTCACGGTCGAGCGCGGGGCGACCCTCCAGTACGGCAACGGGGGGACGACCGGCCTGATCGGCCACTTCCCGTACAACACACCGGCGTTCCGGCTGAACCAGGACAACATCCGGGTCGACGGCACCCTGCGGCTGTCCCTGAAGAGCGCCTACAACCTGGGCACCGTCAGCGGCTCCGGCCTGATCACCCAGCCGCGCTTCCTCTGGGGCACCTGGGACCTGACGTCCGGTCCGTTCGCGGGGGTCATCGACAACGGCACGCAGGCCAACGCCGGGCGGCCCGAGTACGCGACCGAGCTGCCGAACCTCCGCAAGGTGCTCAACCAGGGCACCTGGACCGTGGACACCCCGCTGGGGCAGACCGTCACCCAGCGGATGGACTTCTACCAGCGCGAGTACGGCAGCGACATCAACGTCCAGTCCCGGCCGGGCGGCAAGGTGATCCTCACGGGCCAGTACAGCTGGTCGAACCAGGGCGGCGACACCGACCCCTCGCTCAGCGACCCCGCCCTGAACTGGACGCCGGCCACCAAGAACGTCAACAAGCGCGGCACCAACATCAAGGGTGCGAACGTGCAGTGGGGCGACGGGACGACCCACAGGATCTTCATGCCGGGCACGGCACAGACGGTCTACATCAACCTGCTGGCCGCACGCTCCCGTTCACTCCTGGCCTTCGACTACAACGGGCCGGTCACCCTGGGCGCCCCCATCGGCGGCGGCCGCTTCCACGACACCCTGTCCGCGCCCGGCGCGGGTGACATCGTCATCAAGGGAACGAAGGGCAATGACGTCACCTTCGCAGCCGTCCAGTACTACGACGGCTCCACGACCGTCGAGAAGGGTGCCGTGCTCCGGCTCGGGAACGGCAGGTCCGGCGGCGACGGCGGCCTCTACACCGGGGGCGCCCACTACCAGGTCGTGAACGACGGCTCGCTCGTGCTCGACAACGCGGCCAAGTCCCTCACCCTGCCCCGGATCAGCGGCAGCGGCTCCCTCACCCAGGCGGGCAGGGCGACCACGACACTGACCGGAAGGGCGGTGACGTACTCGGGGACGACGACGGTCGCGAAGGGGACGCTCGCCCTGCGGTCCGGAGCAACTCTCGCTCACAGCAAGGGAATCCGGCTCAGCTCGACGGCCGCACGGCTGGACGCGGGCTCGGCCGGCCTTCGCGTGGTCTCCTCGCTGTCCGGCAAGGGCACGGTGAAGGGCGCGGTCACCAACGAGGGTGTGGTGACGGGCGGCCTCACGGTCAACGGCGGTTACACGCAGAGCGCGAAGGGTGAACTGGTCCTGCGAGGGGGTCCGTTGAAGGTGACGGGCCCGGTACGGCTCGCCGGTGAGCTCGACTTCTCGGCGGCCGGGACCGACCCGGCGCGCAGGATCACCGTGCTGGACAACAAGGGCACGTCGAAGACCAAGGGTGCCTTCAAGGGGCTGAAGGAGGGCACGCGGCTCAAGCTCGCCGACACGACGTACCGGATCACCTATCGGGGCGGCGACGGCAACGACGTCGTACTGACCGCCGTCTCGGCAACCGCGTCCCCGAGCGTCCGCTCCGCCACGACGCCGAGGGCAGCGGCCGTGGCACCCCACACCACGGCCGAGGTGGCCGAGGGGCTGGGCTGGTGGCCTTACCTCCTGGCGGTGGGGCTGCTGGTCGGCCTGGTGATCCCACCGACGGTGAGAAGGCAGGGCAGGCAACACCGGGGCGGACGCCACGCGGCGCAGTGATCGGTGCCGGGGCGGGGCGGGAAAAGCCGGCCGCTCCTGGAGGCCGTCGATCGACCTGTGCTCGGCCGCCCTGCTTCCTCGACCGTAGTTCCCGTGCCGGGTCTCCCCGGGCAGCCGCCCACGGTCCGGTGATGTCCTGGGTCCGGGTGAGGCCCTTGAGCGCCGCTGTCCGCTCCACGCGGGAACCCGGCCCGTGCCTGGGGCGGGGACAGGGACGGCGCCGAAGCTCTCCGCCGCTTCGGCCGCCACGAGGCCGGTGTCCAGGTCCGGCATGCGGGTGAGCGTGGTCCCGCATGCTGGTCCCGGTGTTCGCGGACCGGACAGCCGCGGCCGTCTTCCGGCCCTTCGGTTAGCGTCGAGGCATGACCAGCGACACCCCGGAAGTCCCCGACGCCCTCACCCGCCCCTTCGCCGAGGCCCTCGCGGCCGGCCCGGTCGTGCTCGACGGCGGCATGTCCAACCAGCTCGAGTCCGCCGGGCACGACCTGAGCGACGGACTGTGGTCGGCGCGGCTGCTCGCGGAGCGGCCCGAGGCGATCACCGAGGCGCATCTCGCGTACTACGAGGCGGGTGCGGACGTGGCGATCACGTCCAGCTACCAGGCCACCTTCGAGGGGTTCGCCAAGCGCGGGATCGAGCGTGAGCGAGCGGCGGAACTGCTCGCCCTGAGCGTCGAGCTGGCGCGGGAGGCAACGCGGCAGGCCCGGGCGAAGGGGGTCCGGCGGCCGCTGTACGTGGCGGCCTCGGTCGGGCCGTACGGCGCGATGCTCGCGGACGGCTCGGAGTACCGGGGGCGCTACGGCCTGAGCGTGGCCGAGCTGGAGGCCTTCCACCGGCCCCGCCTCGAGGTGCTCGCGGCGGCCGGGCCCGACGTCCTGGCCCTGGAGACGATCCCCGACAGCGACGAGGCGCAGGCGCTGCTCGGTGCGATCCGTGGCCTCGGTGTCCCGGCCTGGCTCTCCTACTCCGTCGCCGGCGACCGCACCCGGGCGGGCCAGCCCCTGGAGGAGGCGTTCGCCCTGGCCGCCGACGCGGACGAGGTCATCGCGGTCGGCGTCAACTGCTGTGTGCCGGAGGACGTGGACCACGCGATCGAGACGGCCGCGCGGGTCACCGGCAAGCCGGTCGTGGTCTACCCCAACAGCGGGGAGTCCTGGAACGCGGGGGCGCGCCGCTGGGAGGGACGGTCCTCGTTCACGTCGGACGAGGTCATGGGGTGGAGGGAGTCGGGCGCACGGCTGATCGGGGGATGCTGCCGGGTGGGCCCTGAGGCGATCTCGGGGATTGCGGGAGCGGTGCGTTAGCGGGAACGGTGCGCGTTTTCGCCCCGGGGGCTGTTGTCCGGCGCTGTTGCATTCGTCGTGGTTGCTCGCGGGGTTCCCCGCGTACCGCGGCCGGCCGCCAGGCGTCGAGGGGATTGCCGTCGCCGGCCGGCAGGATGGGCTGCTCGGGCCGCTGCTCGTCCACGAGCAGCATGTCCGTCCGCGTGGTTTGCCCGCCGGTCCGTTCGGGATGATTTGCCCCGGCTCCACCGGGTACTCGCCCCCGGGTACGAGCACGCGCTATCGCGGGAGGTATCCCATGGGCAAGCTGGGCGACATGGCGAACAAGGCCAAGGCAATGGCGAAGGGCCACCCGGACCAGGCCGACAAGGGCGTGACGCGCGCTGAGCGCGTGGTCGACGAGCGGACCGGGAACAAGTACGACGCCCAGACCGACAAGGCCGCCGACGCGGCCCGTCGCTCCTACCGGGACAGCGGTACGACGGAGCGCTGACGCGCATGACCGACCTTCGGCCCCCGGCGCACAGCGCCGGGGGCCGAAGACATGTGGTCGGCTCCGGGGCCTTTGCAAGGGGTGACGGCCGTCAAGGACGAACCGGCCCGAGGTCGTCGTCCACTGCCCGCTGCGACAAGTCCACTCGGGCTGATCGAGAGGAGAGATCGGGGGTACACGGCCCGCATGGCACCGAAGAACGATCACTCCAAGCTCCAGCGCGCGGTACGGCAGATGCGCCGCATCCGAGCCTTCTACGCGCTGGGCACTCTCCTCTGGGCGGCGACCGCCGCCTGGGGAGGCCGGCAGAACTTCGGCAGTCGGCAGATGTGGGTGCCCGTACTCCTCTTGGTCGTCTTCGCCGGCCTGCTGTCCGCGACAACCCTGTGGCTGCGGCAGCACCGGTCCGAGAACGCCGACCGGCCCGCCCAGCACGCCGCTCCACGGAGGCCGGCCGTGCGTCGCCACGCCAGCGCCTGACCTCCGGACCTGCGGACCCGCGGCGGCGCTCGGCCGGACACGAAGCCGTCGGCGTCGAGGGCCGCCCCCCGTGGACGTCCTCCGAGGACACCTCCCGAAGCCCCTCCCCCCGCCCCTCGACTCCACCACACGCATCGTGCGGCGCAGGAGTTCCAGCGGCGCCGAGACCCGGGAGTCGGCACCCGCTGAGTGACCGTCCGGCGGGTAGTCGCTTGCCATGACTGTCTACGGATTACACGCCTCGCACGAGCAGATCCCGCCCGCGGATCTGCTCGACGCCGTGGTACGCGCGGAGCAGGCGGGCTTCACCGCCGCCATGTGCTCGGACCACTTCTCGCCGTGGAGCGTGCGTCAGGGGGAGTCCGGCTTCGCCTGGTCATGGCTCGGAGCCGCTCTCCAGGCCACCGACCAGGTGCCGTTCGGTGTGGTGAACGCGCCCGGCCAGCGCTACCATCCCGCCGTCGTCGCCCAGGCGATCGCCACCCTCGCGTCCATGAACCCGGGCCGGTTCTGGACCGCGCTCGGCACCGGAGAGGCCTCCAACGAACACATCACCGGCGCGGGCTGGCCCCGCAAGGACATCCGTTCCGCGCGCCTGCGGGAGTGCGTCGACGTCATCCGGGCGTTGCTGCGGGGCGAGGAGGTCAGCCACGACGGGCTGGTGACCGTGGACCGGGCCCGGCTGTGGACGCTGCCGCCCGAGGAACCGCCGCTGATAGGAGCCGCGTGCAGCACTGCCACCGCGGCCTGGTGCGCCGAGTGGGCGGACGGACTGATCACGGTCAACGCCCCGCGCGAACGCCTGCGCGAGATCATCGGCGCGTACCGTGAGGCGGGCGGCCGTGGACCCCTCCACCTCCAGGTGCACCTGAGTTGGGCGCCCGACGAGGCAGAGGCGCTCGCCCTCGCGCACGACCAGTGGCGGACCAACGTGCACGCCCCACCGGTCAGTTGGGACCTCGACTCCGCGGAACTGTTCGATGTCGTCAGCGAGCACGTCACCCCCGAGCAGGTGGCGCGCACGGTCGACGTCTCCTCCGACCTCGGCCGGCACGCCGCCCGGCTCCAGGAGTACGCCGACCTGGGGTTCGACGCGGTGATGCTGCACCATGTGGGCCGGGAACAGACCGCGTTCATCGACGCGTTCGGCGCCGAGGTACTGCCGCGACTCGACGTGACCCGCCCGATCCCCGCCACGGCGAAGGAGTACCGATGCGTCTGACCCGCACGTCCGACCTGTGGTGGAAGAACGCGGTGGTGTACTGCCTGGACGTCGAGACGTACCAGGACGGCAACGGCGACGGCGTCGGAGACTTCGCGGGGCTCACCCAGCGCATCGACCACCTGGTGCGCCTCGGCGTGACCTGCGTGTGGCTGATGCCCTTCTACCCCACGCGGGAGCGCGACGACGGCTACGACATCACCGACTTCTACGGCGTGGACCCGCGCCTGGGCACCCTCGGCGACTTCGCCGAGTTCGTCCGCACCGCGCGCGACCGCGGCATCCGCGTGATCGCCGATCTCGTCGTCAACCACACCTCCGAGGAGCACCCCTGGTTCCAGGACGCCCGCTCCAGCCGGGACTCCGCCCACCGCGACTGGTACGTCTGGAAGGACGAGCCACCGGAGGACGGCCCCCAGGGCGTGGTCTTCCCCGACGCGGAGGACAGCCTGTGGGAGTACGACGAGGGCAGCGGCCAGTACTACCTGCACCGCTTCTACAAGCAGCAGCCCGACCTCAACGTCGCCCACCCCGAGGTCCGTGACGAGATAGCCCGCATCATGGGCTTCTGGACCCAGCTCGGCCTGTCCGGCTTCCGGGTCGACGCCGTGCCCTTCCTGCTGGAGACCGACGGACAGAGCGACGCGGGGGAACTGCCCGACCCGCACGAGTACCTCGCCGACCTGCGTGCCTTCCTCGGCCGCCGCAACGGCGAGTCGGTCCTGCTCGGCGAGGTCAACCTGCCCTACGACGGCACCACGCGCTTTTTCGGCGACCCCTCCTCGGACCGCGGCGACGAACTCACCATGTGTTTCGACTTCGTCGCGATGCAGCAGATGTACCTGTCGATGGCACGCCACGACGCCAGGCCGCTGGCCGCCGCACTGCGCGACCGCCCCGCGGCGCCGCGCGACGCCCACTGGGCCATGTTCGTGCGCAACCACGACGAACTCACCCTCGACAAACTCGGCGACGACGAACGGGCCGAGGTGTTCGCGTCCTTCGGCCCGGAGAAGGACATGCAGCTGTACGACCGAGGGCTGCGGCGCAGGCTCCCGCCCATGGTCGACGGCGACCGACGCCGCGTCGAACTGGCCTACAGCCTGCTGTTCACCCTGCCGGGCACCCCCGTGCTCTTCTACGGCGAGGAACTCGGCATGGGCGAGAACCTGGCCGCGGAGGGACGCCAGGCCGTACGCACCCCGATGCAGTGGACCCCGGAGAAGGGCGCCGGGTTCTCCACCGCCGAGCCGGACGCCTTCCCCAATCCGCTGGTGGACGGAGCGTTCGGCCCCCAGAAGATCAACGTGTACGAGCAGAGCCGCGATCCTGCTTCCCTGCTGAGCCGCATGCGTCTGTTCATCGAGCGCTACCGCGAGGCCCCCGAACTGGCGTGGGGCGACTACCGCTTGCTGAACACGGGAGAGGACGCGGTCCTGGCGCACGTCTGCCGCGCCGGCGACGGCACCGTGCTGGCCGTCCACAACTTCGCGGACCGGCCTCACGCCGTACGGCTGGAACTGGCCGAGGCCGGATGCGGCGGACGGCTGACGGACCTGCTCGACGAGGGACACACCGGTCTCAAGGCAGGTGAGGACGGCCTGTTCCACGTCGACCTGCCCCCGTACGGCTATCGGTGGCTCCGCGTCGGCACCCCGGCGGACGACCCCGAAAGCATCGCGTCCGGCTGACAACCTGCGAGTGGCGGCCCCGAGCGATCGCCGGGGCCGGCCCGGTGTGCCGCGCCCGGGGTCAGCTCTGCTTCAGGGCCTGGTCCGGCCGTCGGCCACCTGGCCTGCCGGAGGGCCGTCGTCCGGCTGCGCGCTCGCGGCGGAACGGAGCCTTGACCGTCATGTCGAGCCGGCGGCGCAGGCGGCCGTCGTCGTCGAACCGGTCGTCGTGCGGGGCGGGGATCACCAGAGGGCGTGCTGTGTCGACGATCCGGTCTTCGGCAGCCGGGACCTCGCGGGAGGTGTGCAGGACCGGCTCGCGGCGCCCGGTAGATGCTTCTGACCACCGTGCACGTCCCGGAGGACCCCGCCGAGTACCTCCTGCTGTGCATTCACGTGATGGCCCGGGACTCGGTCGGGGCGACCGGCAGCTGAGGCCCGGGCGGCCCGCCCTCAGTGCCGCCGCGCGAGCCCCGAGCGCCGCAGCCGTCGTACGACCGAGCGCAGTTCCGCCGTCCGTGCCGGCCAGCCCTCCGCCGGTTCCGACACGGGCGCCGTCTCCTCGGTCGTCGGGTCCGCCGTCCACACCGCGAAATCGCCGTCCCGAGGGCCGGACGCGACGTAGGGGTCGCCCTTGCCGAAGATCTGCACGGGGTGGGTGCCGTCCCAGGGCTGCCAGCCGGGGTCGCCGTCGGCGGCGAAGCGCACCCATGCCCCGTGCATGGCGTCGGCGAGTTCGGTCGGGGTGCCCTCGCCCGCGAGCTTGGCGGACTCGGGGGTGTCGCCGGTGTCGAAGACGAAGCCCAGTTCCAGGCCGTGGCAGGCGCCGAGGTGCAGCAGGTGGGAGGGCCACGCGAACTCGTAGACGTACGACGTGCCCGGGCGGGCCTCGGCGAGGCGGTGCAGCGGTATCCGGAGCAGATGGTCGGTGACCATCTGGCCGACGGTCTCGGCGGTGCCGGCGTCGGGGTGCAGGGCGCGGTAGCCGCGGACCACCTCGGAGCCGCAGTGGCAGCGGGCCATGGCACCGGCGAGGGCGACGGGGCCGAGCCGTTCGACGCGCTCCAGGAGGCCGCCGGGGACGAGCCACAGGCGGTACTCCTCGCTGGTCCAGCCCAGCATCAGCTCGACGTCCTTCGCGACGCCGGCACCCGGGTCGGTCAGCGCCTCCAGCGGATCACGGGGCACGAGGTCGCCGTCGACCACGATCCCGAAGGCGGGACCGCCGAGGACCGGGCTGCTGAGCCGGCCCACCTCGGCCTGGGTGCGCAGCAGCAGGTCACGGTCGATGTCGGCGAAGGCCGCCGCGGTCGCGGAAACCTTCAGCCGGGTGGCCATCCGGCGCACCATCCGCCGTACCTTGTCGCGGTCGCCCACCTCGGGCGGCCCGCTCTGCAGGACCGCACGCCGCACCAGCCCCTGGGCCTGCGGGGCGGCCAGCAGGGCGCCGGTACTGATCGCGCCGGCCGACTGCCCGGCCAGCGTCACCCGCCCGGGGTCGCCGCCGAAGGCACGGATCGACTCGTGGACCCACGTGAGCGCGGCGAGCTGGTCGCGCAGGCCGGCGTTGGCGGGAGCGTCCGGGAAGAGGCCGTAGCCCTCGACGCCGAGGCGGTAGTTGACCGAGACGAACACGACGCCGTACCGGGCGAAGGAAAGCCCGTCGTACACCGGCACCGCGGAGGATCCCCTGGTCAGGGCGCCGCCGTGCAGCCACACCAGGACCGGGAGCCGGGCGCCGGGGCCGGGCTCGGGGGTCCACACGTTGAGGTTGAGGCAGTCGTCGCCGGGCACGGACGGGTCGGAGAGGTACTGCGCGAAGGCGTCGGAGTAGGGCGGTTTCGGCGCCGTCGGCCCGAAGTCGACCGTGTCGCGGACACCGTCCCAGGGCTCGGGCGGCTGCGGCGGCCGGAAGCGGCGGGGGCCGAAGGGCGGGGCCGCGTACGGGATGCCCCGGAAGACCGCGACGCCGTCCTCGTACCGGCCGCGCACGTGCCCGTACGGCGTGCTGACCACGGGGTCCGACTGGACTCGTGTCATCCTCAGCCTCCTCACCGCACTACTGCACCATGAACAACAGAGCACCACATGTCGGCTCCGTATTCCGGGGCAGAGCATGGTTCGGCCGCTACTCGGCGTACATGGGGGTGCCGTGAATGCGCCGGATGAACTCATCCGTGCAGCTGCCGAGAGCATCTCGGGCCAACTCGCGGGAGAGAAGCTTCATCCGCGACTGAGACACCGGCAGGCACACAGATGACGGCGGCCTCGAGGCCGCCGTCATCTGTGTGTACGCGTTCGACGTTTCGAAAGTCAGGAGGACCTGAATAACCGCCAAGCACGACCACTTCCCGACTTCATCGGGCGAACCTAGGGTAGGAAGCGCTTACTATTTCCGCGCTGGTCGAAACTTTCATGGCCCTCGGGCGGGCCGGAGAGGTGGTTCCCGATGGTCCGCACGGGGAGTGCGAGCGTGGCGGCCGGTCCCACGCTGGCGGTCGTGGCCCGAGAGGCGGGCGTCTCGGTGCCGACCGCCTCCAAGGTGGTCAACGGCCGCGAGGACGTGGCTCCCGAGACCCGCCGCCGGGTCACCGAGGCACTGGACCGGCTCGGGTACGTCCGCAGACCGAGGTTCGACGCGGCGAAGTCGTCGAGCCTCGTCGACCTCGTCGTGCACTCGCTGGAGACCTCCTGGTCGGGGGCGGTGCTGCACGGGGTGGAGGCGGCCGCCCACGACGCGGGCCTGGAGGTGGTGGTCTCGGCCGGCCTGCCCCGGAACCGGGCGGGGCGCCCGGATCGCGGCTGGATGGACAAGCTCACCGCCCGCGGCTCCTCGGGGGTGCTGTTCAACCTGGCCGAGCTGACGTCGTCGCAGTACGGCTGGCTGGACCAGCAGCGCATCCCGTACGTTCTGATCGACCCGGATCTGGAGCCGCCGCCGGGCGTGGTCTCGGTGGGTGCGGCGAACTGGCAGGGCGGGGTGACCGCGACCGAGCATCTACTGGCGCTCGGCCATGAGCGCATCGCGGTCGTCGCCGGTCACCAGCGCAGGATGTGCAGCAGCGCGCGCGTGGCGGGCTACCGTTCCGCGCTCGCCGCGGCGGGGATACGGCAGCGTCCCGAGTACGTCCGCCACGCCGGGTTCGACGAGAGCACGGCCCGCCGCCGCACGCTGGAACTCCTCGATCTGCCCGAACCGCCCACCGCGGTCTTCGTCTGCTCCGACCACATGGCCCTCGGCGTGTACGGGGCCCTGGCCGGACGCGGCCTGCGCGTCCCCGACGACATCAGCGTGGTGGGTTTCGACGACCTCCCCGAGGCCCGCTGGACCACTCCGGCCCTCACCACGGTCCGTCAGCCCCTGTCGGAGATGGCGGCGACGGCCCTGCGGCTGCTGGTGCGCATGGTGGAGGGCGACCGGCCGGAGAGCACCCGGACCGAGCTGTCGACGCGGCTGGTGGAGCGGGCCAGCACGGCCCCGCCGCGCGACTGAACGTCGACCGGCCGCAGGGGCTACCCACCGCCGGATTCGTTCAGCTTCGGTCATCCGCGGGCGAGGGGAACTGGCCGGGGCAAACGGGCGTCGAACGATGCGGCGGGGAGGGGGGCCGCTGCCCCTGCCGGGTGGCGGCGAGCACTTGGGGGACGACCATGACGCGCTGGCGGCCGCTGCCGGACTCGCTTCCGAGGGAGGCGCGGCATCTCGTCGAGCAACTGCGGCACCTCAAGGACCGTACGGATCTGAGCCTCGCCGAGCTGGCCCGGCGCACCGCTTACAGCAAGTCGTCCTGGCAGCGGTATCTCAGCGGGGCCAAGCAGCCGCCGCGGGGTGCGGTGCAGGCGCTGTGCCGGGTGGCGGGCGCGGACCAGGCGCGGCTGCTGGCGCTGTGGGACCTGGCCGACCCGGTGTGGCCGTACGGCACGCTGGTGACCGCGGTGGTGCCGGAGGTGGCGGTGGCGGTTCCGGCCGGTCTCGAGTACCGGTGGTGGCGTACGGCGGCGCTGGTCGCGTTCGCCGTCATCGTGCTGCTGGTGGCAGGGGTGCTGTGGGCGTGGCCGTCGGGGCGCGGGTGACCGTGCGGCCGCCCGCTCCCGCGCCGGCCGGGGTCAGCCGACCTGGTCGTAGTACGCGTTCCGCCAGGGGCCGGTGCCCTTGAGCTTCACCCGGTACTTGCCGCTGATCCGCTTGAAGTCGACGTCCCGCTTGTCGCCGTGGTAGCGGACCTGGCCGCCCGAGAAGGGGCCGTGGAGCCACTGCTGGGCGAACTCCCAGCTCTGGTCGGTGACCACGCCGTCGTTCTCCGTGAGGCCATAGCGCTCCTGCCACCACTGGGTGGCCGACTCGGTCCGCGCGCCGAAGGCACCGTCGATCTGGTTCCTGGAGTAGTTGTGCCAGTCCCCGTCCTCGTCCTGCCACTTGGCGCCGTCCGCGTACAGGACGGACTGCCACAGGGCCGTGGCGTTGCTGTTGGTGTGGTCGTCGACGCTCAGGTCCTCCTCGTCCTGCCAGTCGTCGCTGACCACGCCGTTGCCGTCGATGCCGTGGTACGAGTCCGCGTCGGCCGCCGGCGCCACGGCGAGGCCGAGTGTCCCGGCGCCCAGCAACGCGGCGGTCACCGTCGCGACGGCCCGCTTGCGCATGCTCATGGAAGTCTCCCTTTCCGAACCGCCGTGGTTCCCCCCGTGGTTCCCCCTGGGGCGGTTCGCTCCGCTCGAACACGGCACAGCCTCACAGTGCCGGGGTGCGCACGGCGAGGGCTGCCGCCGTCCCCGGACCGGCCGGGGACGGTCCGTGCCGGGTACGGCGGTGCGGTCCGGGAGCGCGGGCCGTACGGGGACCTGCCGGGACGGGACGGGACGGGCTCAGGCCCCGCTCCGCCCCAGGCGTGCCGCCCAGGTGATCCCGCCGAGCAGATGGGCCCGGAAGTCCGGGTCCGCGTACACTTCGGCGGCATGCCCGAGCGCGGTGTAGAAGACCCGGCCCGCGCCCTGTTCCCGGCACCAGACCAGCGGATGGTCGGCGCCCATGCCGCCGCCTTCGTACGAGGACTCGTCGGCGCACGCCAACACCCGTACGGACCCTCGGGGGTTGGTCCGGAAGTCGTACCACTCGTCGGTGAACTCCCATACCGCGGGGAGGTGATGGGTGGCCGGGTGGTCGCGGTCCTCGACGCGGACCCTGCCGGGCTGGAACGCGGGGTGCCTGTCGAACCGGGCGCCCAGCAGCTCGCCGTAGTAGGGCCAGGTGTACTCGGTGCAGGCGGCCGCGTGCACCCCGACGAATCCGCCGCCCGACTCCACGTGAGCGGCCAGCCGCTCGCGCCCCGCCGGGGTGAGGATCTCACCGCTGGTGGAGAGGAAGACGACGGCGGCGTACCGGTCCAGAGGTTGCTCCAGGGCCGCCGGGTCCTCACTCGCGTCCACCTCGAAGCCTCCCAGGGCACGGAGGGCGTCGACGGCGGCCGGGATGGAGTCGTGGCGGTAGGCGGTGGTGCGGGTGTGGACGAGGAGTCGGGGAGCCATGGTCCGAGCGTAGGCCGGTCTCGGGAGCACCCGCCCGAAGGCGTCCGGTTCCGGGCGACACCACCTGTCCGGAGATCATCGGCCCGGACCCGGAACAGCCGGAGCCGATGAGCCCGCGCCCCTTCGGCGTCGCCACGCTGTCCGGCGCCCGCGGTCACTTGGGAGATCAGCCCGCCCGAACCGGCCGTGGCGGTGGCGGCGGCCCCGGCCCGGTGGTGACGACCCCAGCCAGATCCGTCCCCTCCGCATCGCCCCCGGCCGGTGTGTCCGATTCCTTCAAGACCGGGCGTCGAGGCGCTGCCTACGGTGGGGGCATGACTCCACGATTCGACGCCATCGGTCTGGTGGCCTCCGACATGATCGCTTCTGTCGCCTTCTACCGGCGGCTCGGGTTTCCGTTCCCCGAGGGGGCCGAGTCGCAGCCGCACGCGGAGGCCGAACTGCCGGGCGGGGTGCGGCTGATGCTGGACACCGAGGAGACGGTCCGCTCCTTCCACCCCGGATGGCGGGCACCGGCCGGCGGCAGCCGCACCGCGCTCGCGCTGCGCTGCGACAGCCCGGCCGAGGTCGACGCGGTGTACGAACAGCTGGTGGGCGAGGGTTTCCACGGTGAGCTCAAGCCGTGGAACGCCGACTGGGGCCAGCGGTACGCGTCCCTGCACGACCCCGACGGCAACGGCGTCGATCTGTACGCCCCGCTAGCTGTACTGACCCGTGAGGTTGGGGACGCGGCTGGCGGGTGGTTGGCCTTTCAGCGCGGTGTGTCCGCGGTGGTGATTGTAGGTGTGTAGCC